>CAIVVT010000052.1 GCA_903909435.1 uncultured Acidobacteriia bacterium
GAATCTGTACCCGAGATCGGCAATCGAGTCATTGAGCCGCAGTTCGAGCGCACTCCCGCGCAAAGATGGACTCCAGAGGTCACGCGCGTGTTTCGCGCCGCGGTGACCGCCTTTGACGACAAACGCTTCGAAGAATCGGCGGCCGAATTCCACAAACTATACGAAACATTTCCGCGGCCCGGGATCGCAACTGACATGGTTGCTGCGTATCTGAAGAGCGATCAGCCTCAAAAAGCGAAGGACACCGCAAGACGCGCCCTCAAGCGAGAAAGAGGCCGGCGTGGAGGCTGGCACTGGCGACTGAGATACAACTTTGCCTTGGCTCTTTATCACTTGAACGATATTCGAACAGCCACCCGCTACATCGAGTCTGATATGAGTGGCCCCACCCTTGCGGCACTGTTAGCCGTCATTTCGTACGCAGATCTGAAGGCTGCCCCATCTCGAAGGACGCTCAGTCTCGCGTTAGAACAGTTGAAGCAATCGGTGTACCAGCCAAGCGACGAACTTCTACTTGCGCTTGCTTGGGTCGCACTTTCAGAGGCCGAGGCCGACATTGAGGCTGCCAGAATCCTCCTTAGCCAAGTGATTCAACGGTCTGAGGCACCCTCACTCCCTCCACCGGCCGAACGGCGCGTGTCAACGACTTTGAGACACCTGGCAAGGGAGTTTACTGACTTTATTCCTCCGTCGTTCCGCCGGTTGAAAGCGGTTTGTTGATCCAGGCCTCTTGCGGCAAAGACAACGGTTTGGGTGGCCGCCGAACGAAGCGGTCGGGATGCGCCTGGTAGGCGGCATCGAGCACTATCTGGCGGCGAGCCAACACGCTCTGGGATTGCCCGAAGTGCACCATGGCCGGGGTCAGCAGGCCGATGCCGGAGTGGCGATGCTCCTGGTTGTACCAGGGGAAGAACTGCTGGCAAAAGGCGCGGCTGTCCTGGATGCAGCCGAAGCGATCCGGGAACCCCGGGCGATACTTCAGGGTGCGAAAGTGGCTTTCCGAATACGGGTTGTCATCGGAGACATACGGTCGGCTGTGGGTCTTGGTGACGCCCAGGTCGGCCATCAAAAAGGCGACCGGCTTGGAGGTCATAACCTTGCCTCGATCGGCGTGGATGGTGAGCTGACCGGCGGGCACCTGGTGCTTGTCAATGGTCTCTTCAATGAACTGCCTGGCCAGTTCCGCGCCTTCGCGATGCGCGATCATCCAGCCGGTGACGTAACGGCTGAAGACGTCGAGGATCACGTAGAGATAGAAGTAAGTCCACTTGACCGGACCGCGCAGTTTGGTGATGTCCCAACTCCACAATTGGTTGGGTGCGGTGGCCAGCAACTCGGGCTTGGAATAGGCCGGATGAATGAGCTGATCGCGGCGCTCGCGGGACTCGCCCTGAGCGGCGAGGAGGCGGTACATGGTGCGGGTCGAGCAGAGGTACTGGCCTTCGTCCAACAGCGTGGCCTGAATGGCTGCGGGCGAGCGGTCCTGAAATCGCTCGGCATGTAAAGTGGCCAGCACGCCAGCCCGTTCGAGCAGGCTGAGGGCACGCGCTGGAGCCGGTCGCGCCGAGGGCAAAGTTGGCGGGAGCGCGAGCGATTCCGCCGGGCCCGGCACCGGACGCTGCCGATAGAAGGAAGCGCGTGCGACGCCGAGGAAATTGCAGGCCGCGAGGACGCCCACCGTGGGGGCTAGTCGGGTGACGGCGCCCATCAGAACTGCTCCTCCGGATCCGCCTTCGGCAGGGGCCAGCCCAACAGCGCGCCCACTTTTTTTTGGACATCGATGACGATGGCGGCTTTGCGCAGCTCTTCGGTCAGGCGCTGGTTTTCCCGGCGGAGTTTTTGCAACTCCGCTTGCTCCGGATTGCATTTGGACTTGGGGCCGCGCTTGTGCGGTGCCAAGCCCTTGAGCATGCCGGTCTCCCGCTCGCGACGCCAGGTGCCTAGGTGCGAGGAGTAGAGACCTTCGCGGCGGAGCAGGGCTCCGATAGCTCCGGGTCCGGTGGCGGCATCGATCTCCGCCAAGAGGCGCAGTTTGTACTTGGCGGTGAAGGTCCGGCGCTTGGCGGAGGCGACGACCTCCGGGTCAGTTCTGGGCAGAGCGAGTGGCGCGGGTGCGCCGGCTTTGCCCGCCGCTGCACTACGGGAGTCCTCGCTCCGCTCGGCCTCCCTACGCTCCGCGGCGGGCAAAGCCGTAGGGGAGTCCGGAGCGATTCCATTGTTCTTCACATTGATTCCTGTGCTCGCCCCGCTCAGTAATTACGACCAGGAGAACTGTCTCATCAATGTTGGCACGGAGGGGAGCAAACA
>CAIVVT010000053.1 GCA_903909435.1 uncultured Acidobacteriia bacterium
GCTGATTCTGGGATTGACGGGGCGGCCGGCGAACGCGGCAGCGGCGTATGAGCAGAGCTTGCGGGCGAAGCAGTTGCCCCTATCGAAACAGGAAGCGGAGCAGGTGCGAGAAGCGCTTAGTCGCCTGGGTGGGGGGCCGTCCGCGTTATGATCCTGGCGACGGCGTTCAACGCGTTTGGCGCGGCGCAAACGAATGCGTCGGAAGTTCTGCTGCGCGGGCTTGGGGACGACGCTAGGGTCGTCCCGGTCGTGTTGCGAACCGAGTATGAGGCTGCCGGCAGGGAGATGGTGCGACGGATACGGGAACTACGGCCGGAAGCAGTCGTTGGGTTCGGAGTGGCGGAGGGGGAGAGCGTGATCCGGTTGGAGCGTGTGGCGCGGAATTGGGACGGAACGCCGGCTCCGGATAATGCTGGGGAGTTGCGGCCAGGCCATGAGATTGTGCCGGGAGCTCCGGAGATCTATCCAGCGACACTTCCCTACGAACTGTTGAGTGCCGGGTTGACCGCTCACCAGATCCCGTACGTGTACTCCGACGACGCCGGCGGCTACGTATGCAATCACGCGTTCTATTGCGCACGTCACGAGATCGAGGAGTCGGGGCTGGCGATCCCTTGCGGGTTCATTCACGTGCCGCCGATCGCGGGGCAACTGGGGTTCATGACGCTTTTGGAGGCGATGCGAATCTGTATCGAGGTGGCGATACGAGCTACCTAACTTTACACGAAGAGGCATTTTATTCGTCTTTCTCGCCAACTCAGTAGTCCATGCTGAGCCCAAGTAGTCAAGACACGAGTCCACTGCGCTGCGGCACGTTAAGATGAGGCTTAGGGTAGATTGCCATACTCCCTTTTCAAAACGGGTAACGCACGTTCCATACTTCACTCATGCGACCATCGAGCAGAGGCGAGATCAAGGTGCACTGCCCAAACTTATCGTCAGGTGAAAGAGGCATCGAGGCTTAAGGGATTCCCCTCTAACTGCGTTCGCCGCCGGCCGCGTTCCCAAACCCTGGACGACACATCCGGGATTTGACGGGTTACCAGGGGCCAAATCCCCCCTGACGGCGTAGCGCTTGCCAAGGCAGGGAACTCTGCGCCTGGGGCCAACACCTCGAAGGTGGCGATTCTGGACATTGACCCGGCAAACGCGAACTCGAGCGTTTCACACCTTTGAAATCGCGTCTCCGCTGTTAACTCGAACACGGCACTGGAACCATTTGGCCGGTGGCAAGGTTGATGAACGCGCCGACATGGTCGATGGAGCCATGCCGGAACAGACGGGCGAGGAGGGCGAGCGCGTTTGATGCCAAGACCTGGTTGACGAAGGGCGACTGGCGCTCCAGAGCTTCCACGGCTGAGCAACTGGG
The DNA here is from genome assembly GCA_903909435.1 of uncultured Acidobacteriia bacterium. Classification (GTDB taxonomy): domain Bacteria; phylum Acidobacteriota; class Terriglobia; order Bryobacterales; family Bryobacteraceae; genus CAIVVT01. The sequence continues at coordinate 1,370 of CAIVVT010000053.1, forward strand.
GCCGTCGTCTTTGTCTTGCCGGGAATTGAGAATCTCGGGGTATCGTTCGGCAACCGTTGGCAGACGGTCAGGGCCAGGGTTTGTGCGGTTCTTGGGCTGGCCGAGGATGAACTGCCCGGCCTCGCTGGTGTTGCCGAGGTCGAGCCAGTAGGTGACCTTCGATGTCTTACTCGCGACGAGTTCAGAAAGCACGCGACGGGCGGCTCTCGTATCTACGCAGCCGATCACGAGGTAGAAGTCGTCGAGGTTGCTGCGCGGTGTGAGATA
>CAIVVT010000054.1 GCA_903909435.1 uncultured Acidobacteriia bacterium
AAATCAGGTTCTCACCATACCGCTGCTTCCTTCCTGCATCCAGCTGTGAACGGTCGAACATCTTTGTATATGAGCCGGGATCGGCCTGCCCGGAGTCCACGTTTGCCTTCAGTCTGGGCAACACCCTCAAACGGAATTCTGCTGATTGATGCTGGATCATTGTTACGAAGTCGGACGCGGCCTGCGGCCCTACCATTCGGTAAGTTGGCACTCCATATCTCACAAAAATCGTTTCGAGTGTGGCCCTCTGGTCGCGGTCGGTCTGCGACATCTTCTCCTTGTCGAATTGAGTCCGCTGCCGAACTGCCTGGTCGGCCTCGAAGAGCCTCTCGATCTGATCGCGCAACGCTAAATTGGCGGGAGCATTCTTCTTTGCTTTTGTCTTGACGATGTCCTGGCGGATGTGCGCCGCGCAGTAGCTCGCCGCATCATCGGGAACCTGATGACTCTTGGCTCCTTCGCGTGCCTTATGCAGCACCTGTCTTTGAAAGCCCTCGGGACCCTGCGTGCAAGTCAGCCAGACGAGTTTATAAGCAGTTTCGTCACTGACCACCGCTGCGCTTGGGAGGCCGCGCTGCATGAAAATCGCTTTTGCTTCATTCCACGCGGCCGCCTCCTGCTCGTGATCGTCGGTAGTGAGAACAACGTTGAACAACTGCTGAATTCGTGCCGCCAGCGCGGCGTCACCACCTTGGATCTGAAATAATAAAAGGCATCCGATTGGCAGAGGCAGGAGCATCAGCCCAAGCTAACACTAAGCCTAGAGTCCAGTACGTGCGATAAATCTCTCTGTGAAAATGCATGCGCGGGTTCCCTTGGTTAGCTCCGCCGCCCAGCACAACCATAGCTACGCAGCACGCACCTGAACACTTCTTCATGGACACCTGATCTTCAAACTCGCGCACGCAGGCGGCAGCAGTTCCCGCAAAGGCTCAATTCCGGATCGGCGGAATAGCCACACCCTTTGCTGGTGCGTCGACCCGGAGGATAGGCGTCGAGGCACAGCGCTCCCAATGCAGCTAAGCAATACCCGATCGAGGCGCTTATTCGCCGGGCTTCGCAAGCTTGGCCGCCTGATCCATGACTTCTTTGCGCGCCTTGGCGATCTCCTCTTTAAGCGCCGGATCCGTAGTGCAAAGGTCCAAATACCGAAGAGCGAACAACGTCGTCCGCGGCTTCCGATCCGGCTGTTCGACGATTCGATCGGGACTGCCGAAACCCGTGCGGAGGATTATGGTGGCGAATTCAATCTGATCGTGGCTGAGTTCGCGACCGGCGAGCATCCTGGTCAAGGCAACAGCGGTCGAATCGCCGGCCGCCGTCATTAGCATATCGCCGTGGCCCTCAGACATGCCACAGAACACAAAGTCCACAATCCTCTTCTCCAATTGGTTTTCAGGTTTTGGAGGATCAGGCGTCACCGGCTTGCACTGCTGCGCGAACGCCGCGCCGCATAACGTGGCGCAATAACAAAACACCGCCCATCGTCTCATATATCACCTCTGCACAGTCACGTCACTGCTGTTGGTAAGATTCCCGTGCCCATACCCGGCTGGTCCGCCTGGATCGCTTTCGGTCCAGTAGTTCACGCGGACAGGGTAATTCTTGATTCCTACATTTATGTATAGCGGGTTCTGGGACGCGGTCAGGTCGTTGGTAAACGGACGGGGAAGGCATGCGCCGACGATATCCTCGAATCGGCCTTGGACATTGGTGGCGGATTGTAAAGAATTCAGGTTCATGTTGTTTCCAAAGAAGTCCACGCCGGTTTCGTACGCTGGCTCGCCACCATCTCCGGCCACGTCAGCCCGCCAATCCGGACGGCGACCTTGTCGGCCATCGCATCCTTCAGCGGATCGACCGATTCGAACTTCGGCGCGGTAAAGCGCACGCCATAATTCAGTTCTGGAATCACCTCGGCGATGTAGGCAACCTGAATGAACCGCTTGTACATCGGCAGGATCAGCTGCGGCACCAGGCACAGCCAGCGGTAGGCTTCAATCGTGTTGCGGAAGCCCAGCATGCCGCCCCGAAACGACGAGTAATTGACCATCGACATATCGCCGGTCAGCAGCTCGTAGGGAATGGTAAGTGCGCTTATCGTACAGTGTCCCGATCGCCTCACGTTCTCTCACATGACCGGCTTGACGCCAGACGTGCAAACTCACCTTCTCGCCCGCTACTCCCG
>CAIVVT010000055.1 GCA_903909435.1 uncultured Acidobacteriia bacterium
AGTGCGTGCGGGCGTTCCGGTCGAACGGAATCAAGTCTCCGATGGGCCAGACCTGGATTGTCAGATGGGAGAGGTCGATCACGATACCTTCTGTGGAACTTCAACGCCGCGAGCTGCGGCAACCTGTTCAAACGTTTGCCCAGTCTCCAAGAGAACCGGCTGCTCGCCAGCCAGCTTGCCGACTCGAGCAAGGACTACGTCGCAGTAAGCCGGCGAGATTTCGCAGCCGTAGCCGTCGCGGTTCAGCACGTGCGCGGCGGCCATCGTCGTGCCGCTGCCCATGAACGGGTCAAACACAACGTCGCCTTCGTCGGAATATGCCTTGAGGAAGAACTCGATCAGTGCCCGCGGGAAAGGCGCAGAGTGAGAGCCTTGCGTCGACTCGGTCCGGACTTCGATCACATTGCTGGGGCGTGCGATGTCGGTGAACCGGCCGTCTTCATCGGACCCACGTGTCCGCCGCATGGCGGCTCCATTCGCAGCACCGTCTGCCGCCATCCCACCGCGTTTTCCGGTGCCGAGCAGCCCACTGCCGGATGTCGATTTCGGATTGTCCGGAGAGTAGTCGAAGCAGTCATCGGAAACGTGGCCAACCACCTTCGGTCGAAACTTGATCTCCGACTGGCGCGTGAAATGGAACACCGGCTCCCATGCGTTTTTGAAGCGGTTCGGCCACCCGCCTGGCACGCCGTTGTCGGTCTTGCGCCAGCACAGCTCGTCCACGAACAACCAGCCCCACCGCCGCACGTGGGCCAATGTCAGATCCTTGACGTACAGGCTGCGCTGTCCGTCCTTGGCGTGCTCTTTGATGTTCAGGAAATACGAACCATCCGCGGCGAGCACCGTCTCAATGTTGGCGGCGACATCCCGGAACCAGTCCACGTACTCATCTGGCGGAACCGGCTTAAAGCCGCTCGACGGATCGTACTCCCGCTGCGAGGCATACGGCGGACTGGTGATCGCCACGTTGACTTCGCGGTCGCACAGCAGCCGCTCCACCATGGCCATGTCTCGACAGTCTCCGCAAATCAGCCGGTGCCGGCCAATTGCCCAGATGTCGCCGGCGCGCGTCACCGGATCCGGTGGCGCATCCTGCGTAGTGTCTTCCGCAGCCTCAGGTGTGGCGACCGGCTCCTCGCCGGCGGGATCCGCGAGTAGCCCGCGAATCTCTTCGTCGCTGAAACCGAGCAGGTTCATGTCGAAGCCACTGGCCTCAATCACCTGCAGTTGTTCCCGCAGAATCCCCTCGTCCCACCCGGCGTTCAAGGCCAGCTTGTTATCGGCGACAACCAGGGCTCGACGCTCATCTTCGGTGAGGTGGCCCAGCACGATCACCGGCACAACTGCCATTTCGAGCCGCCGCGCCGCCAGCACCCGGGCGTGGCCGGCGATGATCACGCCATCGGAGCCAACCAGGACCGGATTGGTCCAGCCGAAGCGTTCCATCGACGTTACGATCTGCTGGATCTGCTCCTCGGAGTGCGTCCGCGAGTTGCGGGC
>CAIVVT010000056.1 GCA_903909435.1 uncultured Acidobacteriia bacterium
ATCAGTCATCGCTCATTCGGCTTCCGCAGCGCCGAGAACTTCATCGCAGCGATCTATCACTGCTGCGCTCAGCTGCCGTTGCCCGTCGAGCGCTAATTACACTTTTGGGACAGGAGCCGATAAACTCATCGATAGGTTGGTGTACGCGATCAACTACGCTTTGGCTGGTTGGGAATCGCCTCTTTGATAAACTCACGCCACCAACCATTACCCGCATTGTATATGCTTTGGCTGGTTGGGAATCGCCTCTTTGATAAACTCGCGCGAGTACCGCGCCTCCACGATTGCGACGCTTTGGCTGGTTGGGAATCGCCTCTTTGATAAACTCCAGTACCCCTGTCTTGTAGGCAGCGTTTGCGCTTTGGCTGGTTGGGAATCGCCTCTTTGATAAACTCCTATTTTTGCGGTGGGAAGCGCCGGAGCGTGCTTTGGCTGGTTGGGAATCGCCTCTTTGATAAACTCGACATGAAGTTCGTCCCGCAACTAATCGAGGCTTTGGCTGGTTGGGAATCGCCTCTTTGATAAACTCCTTCGGGCAGCCTTGCCGATCACAGCGAGGGCTTTGGCTGGTTGGGAATCGCCTCTTTGATAAACTCGCTCAATGCCGTTGCCCGGTTTCTTGGCCGGCTTTGGCTGGTTGGGAATCGCCTCTTTGATAAACTCTCCAAAGTTTGAAACCGTGGATCCCCTCAAGCTTTGGCTGGTTGGGAATCGCCTCTTTGATAAACTCATCTCGAGCGCGCTTTACATTGGCATCGGGCTTTGGCTGGTTGGGAATCGCCTCTTTGATAAACTCTCTCAATGGTGGCCATCGCAGTATTGTCCTGCTTTGGCTGGTTGGGAATCGCCTCTTTGATAAACTCGAGCTGCGGAACGCACTGTGCTGTGTATATGCTTTGGCTGGTTGGGAATCGCCTCTTTGATAAACTCCCGCCACCCAGCAAGCCCATCGCCCCGGCGCTTTGGCTGGTTGGGAATCGCCTCTTTGATAAACTCCCAAGGCCTGGTTTATCGGCTTCTCCGATTGCTTTGGCTGGTTGGGAATCGCCTCTTTGATAAACTCGCCGATCTTGCAGTTATTGGTGGGTCCGGCGCTTTGGCTGGTTGGGAATCGCCTCTTTGATAAACTCGGTCTTGTTGAATCAACTCCTGCAAATAGGCTTTGGCTGGTTGGGAATCGCCTCTTTGATAAACTCCGTCACGGGAGTCTCCCCGGCTCAGTCCCTGCTTTGGCTGGTTGGGAATCGCCTCTTTGATAAACTCGTATCACAGTTGTAATAAATGACCCGCTCGGCTTTGGCTGGTTGGGAATCGCCTCTTTGATAAACTCACAGCACACCTATGCCATGGCTGTGACTGGGCTTTGGCTGGTTGGGAATCGCCTCTTTGATAAACTCGCGTACGCGGAGACAAAGCCACAGGCAGAGCTTTGGCTGGTTGGGAATCGCCTCTTTGATAAACTCTGCGCGCCAGCATCAGGTTGTGTGTCTTGGGCTTTGGCTGGTTGGGAATCGCCTCTTTGATAAACTCTTCACCGTGCGTCTCCCCGATGAACTCTACGCTTTGGCTGGTTGGGAATCGCCTCTTTGATAAACTCGTGATTGCGTAAGGCGAGGGAACGACTCGGCTTTGGCTGGTTGGGAATCGCCTCTTTGATAAACTCCTCTGAGTGCGCTTCATCCGAAGATTGGGAGCTTTGGCTGGTTGGGAATCGCCTCTTTGATAAACTCTCCAGAGCGCTCCGTAAGGTCGCAGAGCACGCTTTGGCTGGTTGGGAATCGCCTCTTTGATAAACTCATCGAAGTATGTGCTATGGCACTTGTTGTTGCTTTGGCTGGTTGGGAATCGCCTCTTTGATAAACTCACGGATCAGCGCGAACAGCGCCGCGACTAGGCTTTGGCTGGTTGGGAATCGCCTCTTTGATAAACTCGCAGACGTTGAAATACCTCATACACTGCTGGCTTTGGCTGGTTGGGAATCGCCTCTTTGATAAACTCTGACAGAGCAGACGAGCGCAGATGGCCACTGCTTTGGCTGGTTGGGAATCGCCTCTTTGATAAACTCCTTGAGTTTGGCGACTCTCCAGCGACCAGGCTTTGGCTGGTTGGGAATCGCCTCTTTGATAAACTCAAGTACGTGTCGTTGCAGCGCTCGAACAGAGCTTTGGCTGGTTGGGAATCGCCTCTTTGATAAACTCCATGAGATCGTCCACCACGATGCGGCGTAGGCTTTGGCTGGTTGGGAATCGCCTCTTTGATAAACTCAGTACGCACTAACACACCAATCCTTCCGGGCTTTGGCTGGTTGGGAATCGCCTCTTTGATAAACTCGAAGGCGATTTTATGACGTGTCCAGTGTGCGCTTTGGCTGGTTGGGAATCGCCTCTTTGATAAACTCCAGTGCCCCGTAACCCCTTGGAATTGCGGGGCATTTTCACGTAGGCCCGGTTCAAAAAAGCGAGATTTGGAGTGGCGGGTCTTCCACGGGACGCCGATTTTTCCCAAAAAACACTTCCATTTTTCCGAACTGATGATCGGTAACGGCCAGGACGCGCACCTGGCCTTTCGGTGGTAGAGCCGCTTTGACATTCGCCTTGAGAGGCTCAGCGGCATCTTCGGTCGGCAGGTGCTTGGCATAGACCGAGTACTGCAGCATTGTAAACCCCTTCGACTGGAGTTTCTTCCGGAATTGCGCATATTCGCGACGCTGGTCCTTCGTCATCACCGGCAGGTCGAACATGACGAAGAGCCACATAATCCGATACCTGGAGAGAGCCATGGGATTTCACTCGTCGGGTTGCTCCGGGACCGCCTTCAGTTCCGGTAGCCACAGTTTCTCGCGCTCGCCCATCACCACAGCGGCGAGGCTCTGGGCGAGCCGCACCAAAATGTCGGGCAACGTCCGCTCCTCATCCTCGACTACGTATCGGGACAGCAGCCCCGCAATCAGTTTGTGCTTCGTCTCCGCCGTGAGTTCAGGTTTCTTTTCAGCGTGGACAATCAAGTCCACCAATGGGCGGAACGGTTCCATCAGGTCGTCCGCCAGTCCGAATGGATTGGCAGCGTTGGAGTGGAACAAGCTGAAGCTCGGATGCAGGCCGGCGCCGCAAATCGAGCGGGCCGTGATCGAACGGAGCACGGCATAGCCGTAGTTCAGCAGGTGGTTGCGGGTGTCTTCTTCGTCGCGCCGCCTGAACGTGCCGTCTTCGAACAGGCGCGACCAGTAGCGCCGGGCTGCGCGCGCCTCCACATTGTCGGGATCGCCGGAACGAACGCGCCCGATGAGTGCCCGCAAGCCCTCGTCCGAGCCTGTTGCGCGCTCCAGTGCTACCGCCTGTGAGCGGACCTTCGCCCGGACTACCGACTGCCAAAGACGCTTCTTCTTCGCTTCCCCCATGTCGGCCTGCCGGCGGAAACGCTCGGCCTGCGCGTGGTGTGCGTCGAGGGGCAGAACCATTGAAGCCGGCTGAAACTTCTCGTCGCACGTGACTAGCAGCGCGCCCGCCTTGGCGAGTTCGCTGAGCACGGCCTGAGTGAGCGAGACCTGACGATGGCCAATCACGACAGCGGCCAGTTCTTCGCACGGAATCGCCGCGCATTCCACGCCGCCAGACTCGACTATCAGCAGGCCGTTGCGGATACTGAGTCGCGCCGGTTGCTCGGAGATGTCGAGCACCCGGTCAGTCATTGGCGGAGATGAGCTCGCCCAAGTGGGTGACTAGTACTTTGCGCGCACCGCCCGCCCCGAACATAGAGTTCACGGTCGGCTCCCAATGGTCGTGCGCCTTCTTTATTTCATCCTTCTTGCGAGCGTCTACTGCCGCGCTGAGGAAGATCCTTCCGTTCTTATCTACGGTGTGTACTTTCCAAATGCGCGGAACCGCGTCACCTGGGCGTTTGCCTTCCACCATGTCCCCATCACTCAAGGTGCAGAGGAAATGCATGCCCGGGCCATGTTCCCGCTGGACTACGGGTAGACCCTGACGTTTCCTCTCGAATGCTTCGAGCATTGTCACCGTCGAGAAAACATACCGTTTGACGCTGTCTTTCGTATCCATCTCCGCAACTATAGCGGCGTGATGGTTCGATCCCGAGGAGACGAATCTCTCCCGCCCCTGCTTGCCAATCGGGACAACGCTCTTAACCTCGCGCACTCGCACGCGCTTGATCGGCACGCTGCCACCGTGCCTTGTGTGCAGCACTGGCCAATTGTTCTGAAACTTATTACCTCCGCCGCCCAACTCCTCGGCCTTGGCCATCACCGCTTCGCGCACTCGAACATCGACAATGACTTCAGCGGCTGCTCGCGTACCTAGCTTAACCACAGGGACCCGAAGATGGACGTACTCCTTCTCCACCGGCGTGCCCTTTTTGTCAATTTCTACGGCGTATTTGCGTGGTCGGCTATACAGAGTGTCTTTATGCAGCGGCCCGGCGAGCTTCCGCGCCGGACGGTGCGAGACCTGGATCGCCTCGATACTCATGCGAGCGGCTTCCGCGAAGTCCACCCACGGCACGGGCAGGATTATCTTGCGGCGGAAGAGCCGATCGGCTTCGCCCGCCGCGTTGGCGAGATCCCGCACCATTTTCGAAGAGGTCAGCGCGATGGTGAGCGCGTCCACGGCATGGTGGCGGTGATCGTCGCGGGACTTCTCCGGCTTGCCCACCGGATTGAGAATCTGATTCAGATCCCAGGCCTTGCGCAGCTTGGCGGTCACCTGTCCCGCGCAGGCGAACACGCGACGGTTGCCTTCCGCGTCCACCTCGCCGCCATACAGCACGCCGAGGTAGCGGCAGGCGAGCTTCGAGGCGTAGCGGGTCTCTTGCAGTTGACGCTGGGTGAACTCGGCGAGCAGCGAATCGGGCTCCGACAGTTCCATGCTGAAGCGGCGCAGCTTCCGGCCCACTTCGAAGCGGGAATCGAAGCCGTTTACTAGCGCAATCATACGGTCGTAACGTTCGACATCACTCTCATGCAGCCACTCGTGCGGCGTTCGGTTGCCTTTTTCCATGTTGGCGGAGCGGTAGGCGAGCACCTTGTTGAGGTACGAATCATCGAGCGAGCGCGAACGCGGGATGATGTGCTCGACATCCACGCTGGGATGCTCGCCGAACACATCGACGAAGCCGTACTTGCGATCGGTGTAGGGGCAATGCCAGTTGGACTCCATCGCCAGCAAGTACTTCTCGATATCGGTGCCGCGCGGGTTGGAGTAGCGCACGGAATCGTGCCTCTGAAGCTCCTCCACCGCAAGCTGCCGCAGTTTCTCGCGGTCCCGGTTGCGGCCAGTCTCCAGTTGCCGTTCCTTCTTCGACCTCTTCAGATCGCGTGCCAGTTCAACCTGTATGAATTCGGGCTTGCCATAGCGGCGCACGATCGCATTGACCGTCTTGCGCATCTCGGTAAGCGAGCGCAGCACGGCGGGATTGCGGATCTCTCCGAGAACGTCTTTGACGGGTGGCAGCAAGGGCAAGGGCTCGGCCACTTTACGCGATTCGAGGTATTGGGGATGAGACCGGATCGCCTCTTCCACGTTCAGCCCCTTTTCGAGGGCTGGCAGAAGTTCGCGCAAGGCTTTGAGCGAATAACGTCCATAGGCATCAGGCAGACGCACTTTGCTGAGCTCCTCCGCGATCTCTGGCGCGAGGCACCATTTTTCGCGGGCGCACAGCTCTAGCTCTTCGTCGGTCTTGCAGCGCTTGCCGACGCCGACGTCCTCCCCGAGATCGGCTTTGGCCTCAGTCGTCAGGTGGTCCCACCAATCGCCCAGGACAGCGCGCAACCGCCCGGCCACCAGATTCACGGGGACGTTCTTCTCGCCGCCTTCCTCGATGGTGAACTTCGAGGTTCTCGCGAAGCCCAACGCACGCCGGGCGGCCGGAATACTCAGCTTCTCGGATTTCTCGCAAAGGTCCAGCAGCAGAGCTCGTTCATTGGCACTCAGGGTTCGGGTATTCCCATCATCGAGACCAACGCGCAGGTTGTTCACGAAGCCCAGCACCCGGAAGCGCTGAGCATCCAGCAACCGCAATGGCGCACGTTTTTCCTCAGGTTCGAGTTCGCATTGCCCGACCAGATTCGATTGATCTTTAAGGGGCCTCTGGTGGAACATGGCATGGTGCAGTTTCGCCCGGAACTGCGCGCTGAGGATGCCCGAATGGAAGGGCTGCTGCGCGTCCCAGATTAGATTGAACTCATCCAGATACATCGATCGGTGCGTGTAGTGATCCGAGAATTCCGGCTTGTTCCGAATCGAAGTGACGCGGGGATCGAGCGAAGCCATGTATTCGCCCAGCGTGCGCTTGCCTGCGGCTTCGATGGCGGCGCGCAGGCCTTTGATCGAGCCTTTCACTTTGCTGCGTTCCTCGGCGTCGTCCTTCTTGCCACCGGCGCGGTTGGACAGAAAGCCCCGGCGCTGGGCCAAGTGATACAGAGCGCGCCCAAGCTCATGTTCCGTGAGCGCCTGATCGAGAGAGCGCGCGCGCAGGAAATAGGGCACGACGGTTGTCTCCGGATAGCGGCGTTCCAGTTCGCGCTGCAGTTCGTACAGCACTTCGACGCGCGGCCCGAGGGGCAGCAGTCCCATACGCTGGAGAATGCGGAAGACCTTGTACAACCGCCGCTGACGCCTTTGCGTCTGGCGGCGTGCCAATCGCGCATCTCGACGTTGGGCAGAGCGTGACTCCTCCCGGCCCTCTTCTATGTCGCCCACCACTCCCGCTGGAAAGATGCGCACCCCAAGGAATGGAATCTCTTCGCCCTCGGGGTTTACGAGTGCGGTGCCAAGTGAACTGGAACCGAGATCGATCCCGAGGATCAGCCCCTTGTGGGCTTGCGGTAAAGACAGATCGGCCATTGACATAGCCTCCTGATTTGAATAAGCTGGCAACAGTTTATCAAAGAGGCGATTGCCCGGCCGTTTCAAAGTAAGCCGGTCTTTTGTCCGGCGCAAGGCGCCGCTCATTGAGCGTCCTTAGCAAAAAAACGCCCGAATCCCGGGCGTTTTTTATTTCCATCGAGCCGAGTTTCAGTTCACCGAGCTTTCCCGCTCGGGAAGGCCCAGTTGATTCCGCCAGGAGAACGTTGTCCCGTCCATCAACACTTCGAGTAGTTCCACGCGCTCGACGTAGACGCGCGGTCCGACACAGCGTTTGAGTTCGCGAGCGAGTTCATCGGCGGTTGCATTGAAGCTCTTCCAGTCGACCTTCTCCGGCGCCCAGGGCTCATGCTCGTCGTACACGGCTTGCCACGCCTTGAAGCGCGCCACCAATTCCTCGGGAAGAGGCAGGTATTTGTAATCGACCATGCCACCCGCCCGCCGCGAGCCAGGGAACGGCACTGACCAAATCCCGCTGCTGCACCATTCCGGCCAAACGCGCAGGAAATCATCGTAGCGGGCGAAGAACGACACCTCCATCGCGAGCCACAATCGCCGCGCCTCCGACAGCGAGAGTCGTGGGAACTCCGTGTGGAACTGGTCCTCCTCGCAGATATCCTCTTGCCAAAACATCATCCACGCTCGCGGGTGAGCGGGCGTAAACCCCTCATTTGCACCGGTCAAGGCGGCGAACTCTTCCGGGGGGACGTACCTGTATTGGGGCAGCTCGATTCGGGTGGCCCCGTCTGGCGCGGCAGGTTTTTCATTCAGACCGCTCATCACGGCAAACCTTTAGTGCCGCGACGCCATCGCGACGACCATCAGCACGACGAAGATGGCGATGCCGATGAGCACGCCGACGCCGAGCGCGCGCTGGTACTCCTCGGGCGTGTGGCCGTCCTCGCCGGGCTTTGCATAGTTGCGCTGGGAGATGCCCGTGCCGGGGATGCCGACGCTGGAGTAGCGCCGGCCTTTCGCATCCACACCCACTTTCAGACCCTTCGGTCCTACGCTCACGCCGACGCCCGACTTGCTCAAGTTGATACGAAAGCCTGGCGCGATCCGGATCGACTTCTGGAATCGCATTCCTGCATTCTACGCCTCACGCCGAGCGCCGTCTGTTCTCATGGCTGTTTCCACGAAGGACCAATAGCGGGGGATGGGGCGATCGCGAAAGCCAATCTAGCGTCGCCCCCCGTGCGGGGGCGTGGATTGAAACGTCGGGCGTAGCGTGAAGAACGACGGGCGGGGCGTTGCCTCCCCGCGGGGGGTGGATTGCAACGGACCGCACGGCGATTGCACGCTCTGGAAGTGCGTTCGCGTCCGGCGCGGAGCGCGTGGAGGACTCTGTTGCTCGTACCTCCCAGGTTGGATCGGGCGAAGCGACTCGGGTCTAAAGTCCGGTTGCCGGGAGGATGGCGAAACCGCGCGGGGGAATCAACTCCACAGCAGCAGGCGCGATAGGCGGCGGACCACACGGCTGACCGGGTGCGGCTCGACGCTGGCAGAGCGGAACCGGACGATCGCGGCGGAGAGCCAAACGACACTGCAAGCCAGCCAGATGACGGCCGTCAGATTCTGCCCGAGGGCGAACCAGACTCCCGATGCCAACAACGCGACGACGGCTGTCACAAGGTTCAGGCGGCTCAGTTTCATCTCACTCCCGAGTTCACTCTAGGACTTACAACGAACGGCGTCAATGCGGCGACGCAGCGGGCGCTGCGCGATGGCGGGAGAGCGCGTTGGCGTAGAATGCTGCAATGCAGTCACGCCGGGCGTTCGTGTCCTCCCTGCCTTTGCTCTTCGCTCCGTTGACGCCTTTCCGGCTGGCTGCTGCGACGGCAAAACCCATGAAGATCACCGCTCTTGAGACCGTACATTGGAACTCGCGCGACGACGCGTCCTTTTGGCCGCACTGGACCTGGCTGAAGATCCACACCGACGCTGGCGTTACGGGTCTGGGCGAGACCTACCCGCGCAACGCCGCCGAGGCCGAGATGATCCACTCGCACCTCGCGCCGCTGCTGCTGGGGAAGGACCCGCGCAATATCGAGCGGATCTGGAACGACCTGTATCACGCGATCGATTATCAGATCGCAGGCGGCACGGAGATGCGCTGCCTGAGTGCGGTCGATCTGGCGCTGTGGGATCTGCTGGGCAACGCGCTGGAGACACCGGTGTACCGGCTGATCGGCGGCAAGTCGAATCCGAATGTGCGCCTGTACAACACGTGCTTTCCACACAAGTACGACTTCAACACAGAGCCCGAGAAGATCATGCAGGAGTTGATCGACGGCCCCAAAATCCGAACGATCAAGATCTGGCCGTTCGACGGTGCGGCGGTGGCGAATCAACGGCAGTTCATCACGACCGAACAGATCGACGCAGCGCTGCGCCCGGTGCGCATCCTGCGGGAACGCTTCGGCATGTCGATCGACATCCTGATGGAGTTTCACTCGATGTGGAACGTCACCTCGGCGATGAAGATTGCCGAGGCCCTGGAGCCGTACAAGCCGCTGTGGCTGGAAGACCTGCTGATGCCGGGCAATTACGCGCAATATGCGGAACTGGCCCGCTCGACTCGCTTGCCGCTGACCATCAGCGAGCGCATCGCAGGCAAGTTCAATTTCGAGTCGATGCTGGAGTCGCGCGCCGCGAAGTTCGTGATGTTCGACGTTTGCTGGTGCGGCGGTCTCACGGAGGCACGCAAGATCGCCACACTGGCCGAAGCGCATGAACTGCCCTTCGCGCCGCACACGGCGGGCGGGCCGCTGCTGTTCTATGCCACGACGCACCTGTCCACGGCCATGCCGAATTTCTGGATCCAGGAAAGCTGCCAGCGCTTCTATGAATCGGATTGGCCGGCGATGCTGGAGAACCCGCTGATGCCGAAGGACGGGTGCGTCCAAGCGCCTGAACTGCCGGGCTTCGGCATGCGGATCAAACGCGAGGTGTGGGAGCACCAGAAGTCGATCCACCGCATCACGAAGGCGTGAGCCGGGGGTATGCGGTTCCGCCCCGGCGGCAGTGGGAGGACGGGTGCCGTTAGGGCCGAGCCAGTGGTCTGGCGTGGAGCCGGTCTGCCCGTTCAGGCGACGCGTGGCAAACCACGCTATGACCAACTGCTGAAGCGATTGAACCTGGACTGAGGCGACTCCCGGCGAGCGCGGGGATCGAACGGCGATGGCCGGTTGCAATGCCGGGATGGCAGGCATAGAGTGGGCATCGTCCAGAAACTCACCATCGGGTAGGAACATACTGATGACCAGTCAAACTCGCCGGGTTTTCGTGGGGGCTGCCCTGCCACTGCCTATGTCAGCTCTCTCGGCGGCACGCAGCGTGGGCGCTAACAACCGCATCCGCATCGGCGTCGTCGGCACGGGCGGCCGCGGCCAGTATCTGATGAAGTCGTTGCAGAGGATTGCCCCGGACGAGATCGCATTCCCGGCAGTCTGCGATGTCTACGATGCACGGCGCGCGCAGGCAGCGCAGATCGCGGGCGCGGGCGCCGAGCAATACCTGGACTATCGCCAACTGGTCGAACGCAAGGACCTGGACGCGGTGATCGTCTCGACGCCGGACCACTGGCACGCCACGGTCGCGATCGCAGCCATGCAGGCGGGCAAGGACGTCTACGTCGAAAAGCCGATGGTGCACCGGCCTGAAGAAGGCATCGCGCTGGTAAAGGCCGCGCGAGCCGGCAAGCGCATCGTTCAAGTCGGTATGCAGGGGCGCGGACTGCCGCAGTTTGTCGAGGCCAAGCAGCGCTACATCGATTCGGGCGTAATGGGCAAGGGCGGGTTCGCGCGCACCTGGTATCTTTCGAACGCGGGCTACGTGCAGACGCCTCCGCCCGGCTTCGAGCGCAAGCCCGACGGCCTCGATTGGGAGCGCTGGACCGGCCCTGGGCCGAAGGTCGACTGGAATCCCGATATCTACTTCAGCCCGTACAAGTGGCTGTACTACGACGGCGGCATGATCATGGGCATCGGCATCCACGTGATGGACTCGGCGCACCATTGGATGGGTCTACGCCACCCCTTGGCGGCGAGCGCGGGCGGCGGAACTTACTTCTACAAAGACGGGCGGGACACGCCTGACGTGGTCACGTGCATCTTCGACTATGCCGAGGAAGCGACGGTCACCTTCACGGCCGAGTGCCTGAGTGCTCCCGGCGTGCGTACTTCGGCGGGGGTGGAGCTGCGCGGCACGGGCGGCGTGCTGTGGGCTGAACGCTACGTGGTGGATACCGGCTACACTTACACGCCGAACGCGAAGTTCAGCAAGGAGCCGGCGGCGCGTGCCGGCGGAACGGGCGCCGCGGCCGACGTGATCCTGCGCGACTGGCTGGACAGGATTCGCGACCGCAAGCGAACCATCGCGCACGAGGAGCACGGCTACTACTCCGCAATGACCTGCCGCCTGGCGGCACTGGCCTTCGAGAAGAAGCAGCGCGTGTTGTGGGAGCAGGACTGGGACCTGCCGGCCTGAGCCTGGGGATAGTGAACCGGAAATGGCGCGGAGCGTTGCGACTACGCGCCGAGGATCGACAGCGGATGGCGCAGTTCTTCGATCTTCTGCGCCGTTTTCCGTAGAGCGGGGAAGCCTCCCAGGATCAGAACGGCGGAAAACCCAGCCAGCGTGACCGGGAGATGGTCCCACGCCACGGTTCGCAGGAGCGTCAAGCGAAATCCGGCGGGCAGTATGCCGGAGATCCCGGCGGCCGCAAGCACGGGCATCAGGATGATGCCACGCACCAGGGTCTGAGCCATGGCCGGACCCGGCGCTCCGGCGGCGAAGATGGAGCCCACCGACGTGGCAAACCAGGACAGCGAAGCGGCCAGCAAGGCGAGAGACAACAGCGCCGAAACTGGCGGCAGCAGCAGGTGCGTGCGGCCCGCGTTCAACGCAACAAGTGGCACTGAGAGGAAGACCACCCAGAGCAGCACACCCCACAGGGTCGCAGCCATCACTTTACCCAGAGCTATCGCTTGCGCCGGGTCGCCGCAGTTGATGATGCGCGCTGCCGCCTTCTGCGTGGCGAAACTCCGTGCGAGGAAGTTGCCCGCCAGCAGCGGAGCGACGGCGCTGAGCACCAGCAGCAGCAGCGGGTTGAGCATGGAAGGGCCGAAGCGCGCGGGGATCGCGACTGTGAGCGCCGCGAGAATCACGAGCATCGCGACGCCCTTCAGCCCGTTCACGCGCTCTGGAATAGAGGCGATTTCGTAGAGGAAGACTTCGAAGGCGTTCATGGGTGGAATGTCCAGGCAAACAGGCGGCCGGTGAGCTTTGCGGAGGGCCTATCCGGAAGCTGTCTCCATACTCTACAGCCATTGAGATCCAGCCGGGTGGGCGATTGAAGATAACGTGCGTGTCCCGCGAGCAGACGCGTGCGTCGAGCGTCCGTTGGCCATGGGAAATCCAGTGGAGAACCAACTACAGCGCCGGGCGGATGTCGCGCACCGTTACGCCCCAACCCGCGTATCCGCGCTTCAAGCCATAGCTATCGGCGTCCACCGTCAGGGCCACATCGACCAGTGAGCCGGGCGCCAACTCCGCCGTGCGCGAGGCGAAACGCCACGCTTTGGCGAACTGGCAGCAGTCTCCGGAGTACAGCCGGAAGCGCACGTGCTCGCCCTCGCGGCCGAAGAGTTCCGGCGGTTGGCGCAGTTCGACGCCACGGACCAGAAAGAGAGGCGCGGGATTGTCGAGGCCGAAGGGAGCAAGCTGCAGTATCTCGGCGGCGGAGGCGTCGTTGAGTTCCTTCAGCTGCAACTCGGCGTCGATGCTGACCTGGGCCTGCATGTCGTCCTTCGAAAGCAGCTTCTGCGCGGCCGCGTTGAAGCGTTCGCGCAATTCCGGCACGCGCGACTCCTCCAGCGTGATGCCGACGGCCTGCCGGTGACCGCCGAAGCGCACGAACACGTCGCCGATGGATTCCAGGGCGTCGAGCAGGTGGAAGGACGGGATGGAGCGGCCGGAGCCTTGCACGTAGCCGGTCTTATCGTCGCGTCCCAGAACCAGTGCGGGCCGGTGGTACATCTCCACGACGCGGCTGGCCACGATACCGACGACACCGCGGTGCCAGGACGGGTCGTAGAACACAAGGCCCGCCTGATCGTCTCCCGGAATCTGGCCGCGCAGTGCGTCCAGTATGTCGCGCACCACGTCTTCGCCGGCCTTTTGACGCTCGATGTTCAGACCGTCCAGGCGCGTGGCGATGGCGCGGGCCCGATCCCCGTCCTGCGTCATGAAGAGTTCCACCACGTCGCTCGCGTTGTCCATGCGGCCCGCCGCGTTGATCCGGGGGGCGATGCGGAATCCTATGTCGGACGTGGAAATCGAGGAGCCCGGCTCGACACCACCCGCATTGAGCAGGGCTTTGAGCCCTTCATTAGTGGTGCGAGTGATACGCTCCAAGCCGCGCTTGACGATGATGCGGTTCTCGCCGATGAGCGGGACAACGTCGGCGACCGTGGCGATAGCAGCCATCACGAGAAACGAATCCGAGAAACTGGCGATGCGGTGCGGAGGCCATTTCTCGCGTTCCATCAGAGCCTGAATCAGCTTCAGAGCGACCCCCGCGCCGCATAGCCCTTTGTTCGGATAAGGGCAGCCGGATTGATTCGGGTTCAGGATCGCGTAGGCGTCGGGCAGGCCGTCTTCGGGCAGATGGTGGTCGGTAACGATGACGTCGATGCCGAGTTCGCGGGCGCGGGCAATCGGCTCCAACGCGCGGATGCCGGTGTCGAGGCTGACGATCAGGCGAATACCGTCCCGGGCGGCCTGGTCGATGACCGCGCACTGCATCCCGTAACCGTCCTTCAAGCGATCGGGCACGTGGAAGCGCGCGTCGTGGCCCATCAGCCGAAGCATGGTCAGGATCAGCACGACGCTCGAGATGCCGTCGACGTCGTAGTCGCCGTACAGCATCACGGGCTCGTGCGCGTTGAGCGCGCGGCGCAACCGGTCCACCGCGCGATCCATGCCACGCATCAGGAAGGGATCGTGGAGATAGCGCAGTTCGGGCTTCAGGAACTGGCGGGCTGAAGCTTCGTCATGAATCCCGCGCCCCCACAGGACACGGGCGGCCGGCAGGCTGAGGTTGCAACTGCGGGCCAGGTTCTTTGCGGCGTCTTCGGGGACCTCCCTGAGATTCCAGCGTGCTTGACTCGCCATTGGTTCTCAGTTGTTGGAGTAGTAGCCCCCAAAGGGCTCCTGTCCTTCATCGCCCGGACCGGCATCCTCCAGTTCGTCCAGCACATCGTTCCACTCGTCGTACCACTCGGTGCGGAGCTCAAAGAGGTAGACCCGGTTCTCGAAATCGAAGGAGATTTCGATGGCGCAGGTCAACCCCTCGTAGATCGTGAGTTCGTTGATGCGGCGTTCCAGCCCGCGCTTTTCCTCGCGGCCGAGTTCGCATTCCTCCAACTGGTCGAGCGCCTCCTCGCGATGCTGCGGGGAGAATTCGCGGGTGTGGAAATGAACCAACCGTAAACCGAGTTGCAATGCGCAGTCGAGGAACGCCTTGTAATCGGGCTGACGGTCCACGTCCCAGAAGATCATCGGGGTGTCGTCCTCGGCACGGCTCATGCCTCGAAAGACGATGAAGTGCTCGGCGACCAGGTATTGCTGGATTTCTTCCGCTAACGTGTCGAGATTGGATTTCATGGGCTTGTCTCCAGCGGTCTAGCGCTGAGCCGGAACCAGAACATCGTAGCGCGCGGCGAGATCCCTCGCGCTGGGCGTGACGATGGTTTTGGGTCCGATGAGTATCTTTCCGCCCTTCGCCACCGCGGCGAGGACATCATTTTCACAAACAAAATCAACGATCGACGCCGGCGGCGTCACTGGCTGGGCACTTGTCGCGGCGGATGATCCTCCCGCCTTTGCGCCTGAATGGGAGCACCCGCAAGTTGCAGAAACGGGCGCGCCTTTCCCATCCATAAAACGATCGACCACACTTGCGACCGTATCACGGATGGAGGATTCAGCGGGAACGCGGACGCCACTTCCGGCCGGGTCTGCGATGGAATGCTCAACCGCCGCCGCCACCGCATCCCGCGAGATGGAGGATTCCTGTGACGGCTGAGCGCCCCCGGCGAAAGCCTCCTCGGAGGTACGAATCGCCCAGGCGATGCGCTTGATATTGATCAAGTGCAGCGGGCCGACGTTGTCCGAGGTTATGTTGCCTGCCATCGCTCCGCAACCGAGCGTCATCGCCGGCTGGATGGCCGTGGTGATGCCGACCGAGCCTTGCGGGGATGGGGTATTCACGAGCACGCGGAACGAGGGCATCCGCAGGCCGAAGTGACGGACCCGCGACTCGTCGTTGCTGTAGATGGCGGAGGTGTGCCCGAGTCCCCCGAAACGCAGGATTCTCTCACACGCGTCCAGCCCCGCTTCGAAGCCGTCCACGAACAGCAGCGCCAACACAGGCGACAGCTTCTCCGCCGACAGAGGGTGGTCTTTGCCGACTCCACCGATTTCCGCAGCGAGGATCTTCGCGGTCGCAGGCACTTGAAACCCGGCCAACCCGGCGATGCGTTGCGGGGACTGGCCGACGCACTCCGCACGGACGGTTGTACTCCCCCGGAACAGCGCCTTCTCGACGGCGCTCTTCTGGCTGTCGTTGAGGATGATCGCTCCTCCGGCTCGCATCGCGGCCAGCACGGCGTCGCGCTGGGAGCGGTCGGCAACGAGCGTCTGTTCGGAAGAACAGACGGTGCCGAAATCGAAACTCTTGCCTTGAATTACGGACGCCACAGCCCGGGCGACGTCGTAGCTGTTGTCCAGATATACCGGCACGTTGCCGGGGCCTACGCCGAAGGCGGGCTTGCCCGAGGAGTAAGCGGCTTTGACGATGCCTGCGCCGCCGGTGGAGAGGATGACGCCGGTCTTGGGATGCCGCATCAGCGCATTCGTGCCTTCGATCGACGAATTATCGATGCACTGGATCAGGCCGTCCGGCGCCCCGGCGCGAACCGCCGCCTCTGCCACGACGGCAGCCGCGGCGCAGGAACAGGCTTTGGCGCGCGGATGCGGGCTGAGGACAATCGCATTTCCAGATTTGAGAGCGATGATCGCCTTGTAAAACACGGTGGAAGTCGGGTTCGTCGTGGGCAGGATTGCCGCCACCACCCCGACCGGCTCGGCGATTTCCGTGATCCGCTGCTCCGCGAGTTCGCGCAACACGCCAACCGTCTTCAGGCCCCGAATCGAGCGCGGCAGCAGATCGGAGCAAAGCAGGTTCTTAGCCAGCTTGTCTTCGACGTTGCCGTAGCCGGTTTCCTCGACGGCCATTTCGGCCAGGCGGCGGGAGTTGGCACGGCAGGCGGCGGCGACCGCCTCGACGATAAAGTCCACCCGCTCCTGGCTGAAGCTCCTGTAGCTTTGCCAAGCCTCGTAGGCTGTGTCGATTTTAGTCCGGACCTCTTGAACGGAGATCAGGTCCAGATCATGTAGCATTTCGTCGCCCCCGCGGCTCACGTGATCCGGCTCCGGAACGGCCGGCCTCAGGCCGCGAGACGCCGATCCAAGCGCCATCCAAGCTAGAACTAAGCCCTATTCCTGCCGGGGAGAATTCTCTCCACTTCCTCGTGCGGGCCAGGAATCGCCTGACTCGAAATCAGTTTACCCGCACGGCGTGGCGCAACAGCCCCGACAGGTCACCACGAGATAGCCGGCCCCAACGTACCCCTGGCCCGCCAGTGTGACACCAGCGAACTTCACCTTGGCAGCGGCGGGCTCGATGGCACCCGTAAGGACTAGCATTTCAAGCATGCCCAGCGCCTGCGCGTCTCTACCGGCCGGGCCCAAGCCAACAGTACCTGCAAAACCTCACGTTATCACAAGCGCCTGGCGACAGAACTTATAGGCCGTCGTCTTAATGCGTAGTAGACCTGAAGCTCCCAATCTCCAGTATCAGGGGCCGAGTGGACGCGGTAATTCAGCCAGCGGAAAGCTGCCCCGAGTTTTGCCACAAGTTCCATATTTATCTTTGGTTTAGTGTAACTCGTTCATACATAGATTCATCGCTTTATCTTCGCCTCGGCTTCCAAGGATTGCAATAGAAATTTCGGTTATGGTACCATAACACCCATGCCTGTTAAGTAACCTCAAAATCGGGCTTGTGAGAGAGTGTGATTGCCCCCAATGTTGGCGGCATCGTACTCCACTCAGTCTCCCGAAATTCTAATGCGAACTGGTTCAACCAGTTTCCGCACGTGAACCCCAAAGACTAAATTCAAACGGAGGTATGCGTTACACGCATGACGAAATCCTTTTCGCGTGGTCTGGTATTGGCGGCCGGACTGCTGGCATCGCCGGCGGTTGCCGACCCTGATCCGATTCCTGCCGAAGCGATTTCCCGGAAAGATCCCCGTTGGATCCTGATCAAGCAGTTCTTCCTGGAAAATGGCGCGCCTGCGCACGCTTATGTGGACGACTTTCTGATCGCCGCAGACCGAAATGGTCTGGACTGGCGCCTCTTGCCCAGTATTTCGATCGTTGAGAGCGGTGGGGGTAGAGAAGCGCGGAACAATAATATGTTTGGCTGGGACAATTGCAGGGTCCATTTCCTGTCGCTCAAGGAAGGCATTTACCGGGTTGCCTCAATGTTGAAGAACTCAAGCCTTTACAAGAAAAAGACAACAATCGACGAGATTCTGTGGACCTATAATCCGCGAATCGGCTATAAAGCAAAAGTCCGGGCCTTAATGGCTCAGCTTGGTCCTCTGGAACTGGTGCCAGCGCCCGGGCGCTGATAGCAAAGACCGCGCCCAAACGCCGTTGCGCGCTAAAGGCGAAGCGAAAGCATCCAATCGACAATTAGTGCAGACAAAAGCAAAGGGGGAGCGTCTCGCGACGCCCCCCCCTCGCTAGTTCCGTGGACCGAGGTTAGCTTAACTGCCTTATCGCTAAGAAGATACCGCCACACAGCGCGATTGCGACAATGCCGATCAGAACCCATTTCGTCATGCGCTGACGCAAAGTGCTGGACTCCTGATCGTCTTGCTTCATGCGATCGTCGAGGGTTTCAAACATGGAATACGACCTCCCTTAAAGCGCGGTTGCTTACGCTGGCCATCACTCGCAAGCATCCCCATTCTATGCTGGTTCCGGGAGAAAATTGCAGAAATTATTGCAGTGTGAAATCAATGACTTGCGATTATTCTCACTGGACAAACCGCATGCCACGTTGATGTTTCAGGCTGGAATGTGCTAAAGGCAATGGAATCTTAAGCAGCCGGGACCTTGCGAGGGTGCGGGGATTCGCGCAGCTACGGGCAGCAGCAGTTCCGTGTGGAAGGGCTTCGGGTCAGCTCAGCCCCATCCGCTCGATCTTACGGTAGAGCGTTTTGCGCTCGATGCCCAAAATACGGGCCGCGCGGCTCTTATTGCCACTCGTTGCGGCCAGAACCTTGCGAATCTGGTCGGCTTCGGCTTCGGCCAGCGTCTCCCCCGTGTCGGCGGCCGTGCGCGAAGAGCGCAACGCTTCCGCCACGGCGTCCTCAGTGATTCGTCCGTCCTGGGCCAGGATCACCAACCGTTCCATGACGTGCTGGAGTTGCCGCACGTTGCCGGGCCAGGTGGTCTCGCGGAGAGCGCGCAGGCCGCTTTCCGTCAAGCGGGCATCCAGGCCATAGCGCTCGTTGTAGCGCTTGAGAAACGCGCCGGCCAGCAATTGGACATCGCCGGGCCGCTCGCGCAGAGGCGGCACTTGCACCCGCACGACGTCGAGCCGGTACCAGAGATCCTCCCGGAACTTACCCTCCTCGACCATTTTGGGAAGGTTCTTGTTGGTGGCGGCGACGATCCGGACATCGACCTTGCGCGGACGATTTGAGCCGAGCGGGCGAATCTCCTTCTCCTGAAGGAATCGCAGCAGCTTGAGCTGGAAATTCAGATCGACCTCGCCGACTTCGTCGAGGAACACCGTGCCGCCGCTGGCGGCTTCAAACACGCCGACGCGGTCCTGGTGCGCCCCCGTGTAGGCGCCCCGCATGGCGCCGAACAACTCGCTTTCGATGAGCGACGGGGCGAGCGAGGCGCAATCGACGGGCACGAAAGGCTTGGCGGCACGCGGAGAGTTCTTGTGAATCTCCTGGGCGATCAGCTCTTTGCCGGTGCCCGTCTCGCCCTCAATCAGCACCAGCGCGTCGGTGGGAGCGACGCGCGAGATGGTCTTGTAAATCTCGATCATGGACGGCGAGGAGCCGATCATGCCCGTGTTTAGCGGCTCTTCCGGATCGATTTCGTCATCGTCCGGTCCGTTGTCGTCCGTGCCCGGGGCGGCGCGCCGGACGATATCGAGCAGATCGTCCATCTCAAAAGGCTTCGCGAGGTAGTCGAAAGCGCCGCCGCGCGTTGCCGCCATCACGGTCTCCATGGAGCCGCGTGCCGACATCAGAATCACGGCGCAATCCGGGTCTGCGGCGCGAGCGGCGCCCAGGATATCGAGGCCCGTACGGTCGTCAATGTAAATATCCGAGACGACCACTCGATAGCTCTGCGCCGCGAGTTTCTCAAAGGCTTCCCGGGTCGAGGCGACCGCGTCCACGGCGTAGCCCTCGAGGTCCAGGAACATGGAAACGGTCTGCCGAACCGAGTCGTCGTCCTCTACTAGCAGGATCGGAGTCATGCGATCCCTAGTCTATCTTGACTGGGGCAGGAGTACTGTAAACGCAGAGCCTTCCCCCGGTTTGCTGGTCACTTCAATCCGCCCGCCGTGCTGCGTAACGATCTGCTCGACGATGACCAGACCGATGCCCGTGCCGGTCTCGCCGCTCTGCACGGCGCGCTGCGAGCGGAAGAAGCGTGTGAACAAGTGCTTGAGATCGTCCTCGTCCATGCCGATGCCGTTATCCCGCACAGTGAGCGCCACCGCGTCGCGGCGCTCCGCCGCGGAGATCAGGACCTGCTTGCCGGGCGGCGAGTACTTGATGGCGTTGGTCAGCAGGTTGTAGAGCACGTACTCCATCAGCTCGCGGTCGATTGAAAGCGTGATCCCGCTCCCCGGCTCAACGACAATATCTATCTGCTTGCGCTCGGCGAGCGGGTGTGCGCGCTCGACCACGGGACCGATCAGATCGACCAGCGCAATGCTTTCCAGACGCAGTTCCATCTGCCCGGCGCTCATCTTCTCGACGTCGAGGAAAGTCGTGATCATCTTCGCCAGGCGGCGCGACTCGGACTGGATCACACCCGCAAGTTGACGCCGCTTGTCCTCCGGCAGGTTGTAGCGAGTGAGCAACTCGCCCGAGCCCTGAATCGCGGTCAGCGGCGTGCGCAGTTCATGCGCCACGAATCGAAAGGCGCGCTGGTAGCGGTCCGAGGTTTGCTCGGACACTTCGAGCCTCCGGCGTACAACGAAGAAGCGGTAGGAAAACGCGCCCAGGAAGGCGATCCAGGCCGTGGCCACGGGGGCGGAAGCCGGCAGGATGGTATTGCCGCGAAAGGCCAACCAAGGCGCCAGATGGAGCAGCCCAACCACCATTGCCGAGGCGGGATAAGTCCAGCGTGGGGAGGTCAGGCAGAACAGCAGCGTGATGGCGGCTGCGCCGAGCAGAGAGAGCAGCAGCGGCGAGGTGAGTGACGCATCGTAGAGAAACTCACCTGAGGCCATGGTCTCGAATGCCTGGGCATGGAACTCTACGCCAGGCAGCGGGCGTTCCGTCGAAAGCGGTGTGAACAGGCGGTCCGACGACCCCGAGAGGGCAGTGACGCCGACGAAGACGACCTTCCCCGCTAGCGCCCTTCCGAGCCCCGGGTTGCGTAACAGTTCCGTGATGGAAACGTGCGGCGTGAGCGCAGCATCGCGGTAGTGGACCCGTAATGGCCGCCCCTCGTCCCAGCGCGACTCAATCAAGATCGGACCAACCCCGAGGTCGGTGGGGGAACTCTCGATGGTACGCACCCCGCCAGCAAGCCGCAACGCTTCCAGGGACAGGGCAAACCGGCGGCGCTGACCGGCAACGCGTTCGAGAGCGATGCGGCGATTCACGTTGTCATAGGGGCCTGGCAGGGCGTTGTCGTGACCAACTCCGGCGGCGAGTCCGGAAAATGCTGGCGGCGGGTCCTGCCACTCGCGGCCATCGGGCATCATCTCGCAGACCAGAACGAGATTGCGCGTGTGGGCAAAGGCTCGCGCCAGTCGCGCGTCATCCGCCGGGTCTCCCGCTTCAACCAGAGTCAAATCGACAGCGACCACGCCCGGTGGAGCACTGGCCAGGAGTTCAAGCGCCTCGGCCAGCGTGGAGCGCAGGCCGCGGATTCCGCCGTGCTCGATGAAGGTTCGTTCGTCGAAGGCCAGGATGGCCGTCCGCCGCGCCGGTGTGGTCAGTGGCCTGAGGCGCGCCAACCAATCCTCCACATTGTTGTCGAACTGCCCGGCCAGCGAAGTGAACGACAATAGCGCCGCGCCCACGCTGGCCAGCAGGCCAATCGCGGAGTAGATCGCTCGATCGAGTGCCTTCGGTGACATGCTCCCTGCCACACTATACAAGCAGCGGCGGATGCGTTGCCGGAAGGCGTGTCCCATTCCAAGCGCGTCTGCGATAGACTCAGCCTCGGACCGGCAGCGCGATTTCAGGGTCCTGAGGCTGCGGTTGCGGGCCGGTCCAAGTCTGTGTTGGCGTTCTGAAGGAGACAGGCAATGAACATCACCCGGCGCGCGTTAATTGGCAGCATTCCATTGATGGCCGCAACCGCTGGCGCTGCACTGGCGCAGCCGAAGACCAGGATGAAGATCTACCTTTCTTGCGGCGCCATCGGCGTGAAAGCCTCGATGAGCCAGGCTCTGGGCTACGCCGCTAAGTACGGCTTCGAGGCGATTGAGGCCGACGCCGGTTGGCTCACCTCGGCTTCCGGCAGCGACGTTGCCCGTTTTCTCGACCAGATGAAAGAGCGGCGGATTGCCTGGGCTCAGGCCGGCTTGAACGTGGAGTTCCGCAAGAGCGAAGCCGACTTCAAGGACGGTATGAAAGCCCTGCCGGCCACCGCAAAAGCGCTGCAGCGCGCTGGTGTGGAGCGCGTTGGCACCTGGCTGATGCCCACCCACCCCGAGCTGACGTACCTCGAGAATTTCAAGCAGCACGCGCGGCGCTTACGGGAAGCGGCGGTCGTGCTCGGAGACCAGGGCTGCCGCCTGGGGATGGAATATGTCGGACCGAAAACGCTCTGGGCGTCCAGCCGCTACACCTTCATCCACAGCATGCGCGAGATGAAGGAACTGATCGCGGAGATGGGTGTGAAGAATGCCGGCATGGTCCTCGATACCTGGCACTGGTACACCTCCGGCGAGACCACAGCCGATCTCAAGACGCTCACCAACCACGACATTATCAGCGTGGATATGAACGACGCACCCGTTGGGATTCCCGTGGATCAGCAGGAGGACGGCAAGCGCGAACTCGTGTGCGCCACTGGCGTCATCGACGTGGCGGGCTTCCTCAATGCACTGAACTCGATTGGCTGCGATGCACCGGCGAGATGCGAGCCGTTCAATGCGCCGCTGCGGGCGATGCAGCCGGATCAGGCCTTACAGACGACGATCACTGCGATGAAGAAGGCGTTTGCGCTGATCGCATAGCTCAAGGAATCAACCGCGACCCACCAGTCGCAGCACATGCTGTGCGGCAGTGACGCCCCGGTGCTGCGCTTCCTCAAACAGCGGCAGCGCGCTCAAGTCCGAATGGGCATAAACCAGCGTGCCCTGCGGTGTGGCGCGGCGTATTCGCTCGGGGTGGAACATCGACCCGGGCACGGGGCTCGGCATGGCGTGGCCGATGCGGTTGATGTCGATGCGGCTCACGCAATCGCGGATGTCGGGGTGTACCCGTTCGAGGTCGGCCAGGATGCGCTCGCGCCAGTAGTTCCAGTCGCCACCGAGCAGGACCCGCCGCATATCAGCCGGCGCTCCACCGGCCAGAGCCCAGTAGAAAGTCCAGACCGTGCGGTTCGGCTGGCGGCCCAGGTTCTGGTGCGTCGCTACGACGTAGCCGAGCGTCGGCGAATCGTATACGACGTTGTCCCAGGCGGGCTCGGAGTCGTCCTCTTTGGGCCAATGCTCAAGCGTCAGATTGGCCACCAGCCACGGTGCATACGGCACTGGCCAGGCGGGCGGCTGCGGTTCGATCATCCACGACGCGAGCAGCATCGGGGCGGCGAAGATCACAGCCTCGGCATCGTACAGGACGCCTTCCGTATAGACCTGCCAGCGGTGTCCATTGGGGCGGATGTGGTGCACCATCGAACCCGTTTGGATATGCGCCGAAAGGCGGCCGATCAGGCGCCGGGCAATCCAGCCGTTGCCCTCGGGCCAGGTCAGCGGTCCCTTCTCGTCGGGCTCGCGCGAAGCGAAATAGTGCACGCCGGCCCAGGCCGAGACGCGCCCGGCTGCGGCGCCGTAGTCGTCGCGCGTACAGTAGTCCAGGTACCAGCGCAGGTAGGGCGAGTAGAGGCCTTCGCGTCGCATCCATTCGCCGAATGTGATGTTGTCCAAGTCGCGCGTGCCAGTCGTCTGATGCGCGGCGCCGTCCTCGGAGGGCACTCGGAAAGCGCCCGTTTCGCGCATCGCTTTCATGCGCTCGGCGAAGTGGCGGAACTGATCGAAATCCTCGCGGGCCATCCCGCTTTGCGGCTCGATGCCTTCCTGCCAGTGCCCGTTGATGAACAGTCGCTCCTGCTGCGAATGGCACAGCCAGCGTTCGTCCCAAACGCCATCCTTGAGCAGTCCGAGCTCGGTGCACAACTCGCGCACCAGCGTCGCCCGTTTGCCCGGCACGGGCAGGTAATGCGCGGCCCACGGGAAGGCCGTGACGCCGTTCTCGCCCCAGCGGGCATTGCCTCCCGCGCGGTCTGCGAGTTCGAGCAGGACGAAGTCCTTGAAACTCCGCTTCTGCAGCCACCACGCGGCGGAGAGGCCGGCGATGCCCCCTCCGACGATGACGACAGGCACCTTCACGGTTCGCTGCGGGGCAGGGAATTGGGCGTGGTCGCGCAGCTTATGCCCGCGCTCCTGATCCTCGAAGACGAAGCCCCCCTCGATGCGTTGCGGCGCCTTGCGGGTCATGCCCAGCAGGGCAGGCGCGGCGAACGAACCGCTAACCAGACCGGCGGTGAAATCGCGGCGGGTGAGCTGCAGTGGAGGCTCACCACCCGTCAATGGATAATCTCGCGCCATTCTTTCTCGTAGTACCGAACCAGCGACTGGTCGTTCAGGCGATTCGGCTCCGCGGGCACGGGTCCCATGTCCGGGGCAAAATCAAACAGCGCCGGCAGAGTCTTCGCATCGAGGTACCGCAGCCCGGCCGGAAGTTGCCCGGGCGGACGCCAGTCGCGGTCGCCTGCCAGCACGAAGCCCCATTCCCCGAACGCCGGGACGTAGGCGTGGTAGGGCCAGGCGCGAAAGCCCGCGCGCTTTAGCGTCTCGACGATGCACCAGTAACTCTGGCGGGCGAACATCGGCGAGGTGGCTTGCACCACGATCAAGCCGTTGGCCGAGACATGCTGCTTGAGCAGCCGGTAGAAGGCCGTGGTGAACAGCTTGCCCAACGAGTAGTTATTCGGATCGGGGAAGTCGGCGACGACGAAATCAAATGTGTCGTTGCTCTGCTCCAACCACGGGAAGGCGTCTGCGTTCACCACCCGCACGCGGGGCGAATTCAGCGCATTCGCATTCAGCTTGGTCAACAACGGATGCGTGCGAAACAGTTCGGTCATGGCCGGGTCGAGATCGACCAGCGTGATGGATTCGAGCGACGGGTATTTCAGCATCTCGCGCACGGCAAGGCCGTCGCCGCCGCCGAGGACCAGTGCGTGTTTGGCTCCGGCCAGCGACGCCAGGCCAGGATGCACCAGCGCCTCGTGGTAGCGGTACTCGTCCTTCGAACTGAATTGCAGATGCGCGTTCAGGTGCAGGCGATAGTCGTCTTTCCACTTGGTGAGCACGATGCGCTGGTAGGGCGTGGTGCGCGCCAGAATCACCTCGTCGGCATACAACGTCGCGTCCGCCGTGTCGGTGATCTTCTGTCCGTAAACGAAGCCGGCGACCAAGAGGGCGAGCACCCCGAAGCAGGCCGCGCGCTGCGGTGAGGCATGCGGCAGATGGCGGCGAAACAGCCACGTCGACCACAGCGCCACCAGCGCATTCAGCAAACCGAACGCCATCGCGCCGCGGACCAGTCCCATGCGCGGCACGACGAACAGCGGGAAGATCAACGACGCTCCCAGCGCCCCCAGATAGTCGAAGGTCAGGACGTTGGAGACCAGCTCCTTGAAGTTGAAACGCTCCTGCAGAATTCGCATCAGGAGCGGGATTTCCAGACCGACCAGGACGCCTAGCAGGATCACCACAAGATAGAGCAGGAAGCGAAATCCGCCCGTCGAGGCGAAGGCGAAGAACAGCAGCGTCGATGAGAATCCGCCGACCAGGCCGACCATCAGTTCGATGGCGATGAAGCGGGAAACCAGGGCGCGATCGAGGAAGCGCGAGAGCCAGCTCCCGATCCCCATGGCGAACAGATAGCTGCCGATGATGGTCGAGAACTGGAAGACGCTGTCGCCTAACAGGTAGCTGGCGAGCGCGCCCGCGATCAGCTCGTACACCAAACCGCAAGCGGCAATCAGCAAAACCGAAAGGAAGAGGGCAACCGCCATTAGTGGGCGTGCTTCCTAATGCACGGCGGAGGCGATGATGATGGCAATGCCGAGCGCCATCAGGCCGGCCAGCAGGGCCACGGCGACGTTCTGTTTCTCGACCACTTCCTTCCACAGGTGGAACGGCGTCAGCTTGTCGAGGACGAAGAAGCTGAGGACCAGAATGAACACGCCGAAGACCGCGTAGATCAAGGCGTTGAGCAACGAGCCCAAATGGAATTCGATAGGCATTGGATGCTGCTTCCTTCCGCTATTTTCCGCCAAACGAAGAGTGCGAGCCGCCGAAGTCGGGGCGCAAGGCGCTGGGGTTCTCCCGGATGGTGCGCGGGATGCCGGGCATGAATCCGCTGCGGTGGGAGGCCGACCCGAAGGAACCCAGTGAGAAGCCGCTCCACTGCACCAGACTCATCAGGCCGAGCATCGCGAAACCGAAGATCGAGTAAGGACGATTGTTCATGCTCAGGAGCCTCCCCCGTAATCGCTTTCACTCCAGCGCCGCGATTCGAAGCCGGACGCCTGGAGCGTCGCCACGATGGGCGGAATCAGCAGCAGGATCAAGGCGAACCAGACCCAACCCGCACCCTTGGCTTCGCGGCGGACCTTGATCTCGTAGGCGCCCGGGCGCTTCTCTTCATTCACTTCCGGCTCCAGTCGAACGGCCCACGTCCCCGGCGCGAGCTTGCCCGAGCGGTACTCGTCCCGCCAGCCCGAGGATTTTTGCCCCTGCTCCACCAGCCCTAGTGGAACGGTGCGCGAGGTCGAGCGGTCAACGAGCGAAGCCTGGAGCGCGGGCGCATCGGAGTCGGTGGCTTTCACCTCCACCGTGAGCGCGCTCTCGGTATCCTTCACGTCGAAGCTGCCGGTGAATGCCGCGGGCGCGGCGACGCCTTCCGCCGGAGTCATGCGTACGGTTTCCGAGAGAAATTGCCTGCCTGTGGAAATCACGTTGAACAGCAGCAGGACGCCGAGCCAGACGACCGCGAGCTTCAGGAAGTCGCCCCACAAATGCCGCACCTTTTGCGGGTAGGGTGAAGGCTGATTGGGTGAGATGCCATCGACGCGCGGCGGTTCGCCTGCCAGTCCGAACGCTTTCCACACGTCCACGCCGGCGATGTAGTCGCCTCCCGACCAGTTGATCTCGCCGGCGCTCACCTCGCGCGAGAGCACGCGGGGCGGGGCGATGAAGTCGTCAAACTCGACCTGTTCGCCAGCCTGAACGGCCCACGGGAACTCGCCCATCACGAAGGTGGTAGTAGCGGTGGCGTGCTGGTAATGGCGGTAGGTGACGGTCCCGCTCACGGCGGCTTTGCGGCCCGCCTCGATGGTGTAGCGCGGAACCCCGGCCAGGGCGCGTACGAAGTTCCAGTGGCCGTTGTACAGGGTGAGATAGCGGAAGCCCGCGTAAGGGTTAAACAGCAGGTACTCGTGCCATGAGTAAGCCAGGCCGTCCGACCAGGTGGTCCGGACCTGGAAGCCGATCACCTCGTAAGGCACCTCGCCAAACTTGCCGCGCGTGCCGAGCGGCAGCACCGGCCGGGCACGCATCTGCTCGTCGAAGCGGGCGAGAATCTGAAGCTCCGGAGAGGTGGCGTCAATCACGGACAGGCATTGAATGCAAACCGCCGTGCGCGTGTGGGCAAAGCCGCGCAACTCCACCGTGCCCCCGCAGTTGGGGCAGGTGATCGGCTTGGCGCCTTTGACGACCGCTGGCTCGACTACGGGTCCGCTCATGGGCTCTACCATCCCTCAAACAAACGAACGTTCTTGAGCTTCAATTCCTCGTACGGCAACTCCCGGCCCAGGTACAGGACCGGCTGCGGGTCGGAGAAATCGAGCGTGGCGAAGTGCGCGTCTTCAGTGCGCAGATCGGCGAACAGCATGTCCTGGCGTCCCGCCGTGGTAAAGGGCAGCTCCCCCTCGAATCCGACGTAGCTCGCCGTGGTCAGCGTCGTCAGCACGTAGCTGCGGTTTTCGAAGTTGAAGACCTGACCGGCGCGCAATGCGTTGGGGTCCACGGCGGGAGCCTCGTTGGGCCGCAAGAACGAGACTGCGTAGGTCAGTTGTGCGTCGGCCAGCCAGCCGTTGGTTCCGTCGTTGAACGCAATATGCCACTCGTTCCAGTTGCCCTGCGCCCAGGCGTAGCGGATGCGGCCTACGACCAGAAAGCCCTTCGAGTCGAACTGGCCTTCCGTGCCGATCTGGATGGGCGAAGCGTCGGGCGGGAGGTCGGCCACCTCTCCCACGCGTTCCAGGTCCAGGTCGTGCCGGACGATGATGGCGTGGCAATACGGGCAAGCCGTCTGGACGGCGGAGGACCACGCAAAGCGCAATGGCGCGCCACAGCCGGGACATTCGGCCGCACGCTGGGTCATCGGGTTGTCTCCAATTGCTCTAACGGTCGCGGCTCCGTTCCGGCAACGCTGCGTTCGATCAGGCGGACGGTCACGGCCAGTGGGTGAAACTCATCCAGCCAGGCGGCGAAATCGCCCTCCGGCCGGCGGCGGCAGCAGAACAGATTGAGGCACAGCGTCCCGTGCTCGGGGAACGTATGCACAGTGAGGTGCGATTCCATCAGCAGCAGCATGCCGGTAAAGCCGCCGGTGCGCGGGAACTGGTGCCACTGCGCGGGCGCGGCGGGGTGCAGATCCATGCCCCGGACGAAGGTTTCGAACAGACGCGACAAGGGTGCGGCCCGGGCCAGCGCGGCCGGGTCGCACCCGCTTGCGTCGATCACCCATTCGAGGCCGGTCTCGAGGCTTTGCCCAGGTATTGATTCCGGCTCCATCGCCGTCATACTACCGCGCCTAGAGGGCCGGCTGCTGCGTCCCGCATTCCGCGCAGAACTTAGCCACGCGCGGGATCTTCGATCCGCAGTTGAAGCAGAACTTGGTGTCCGCGGCCGGAGCCGCGCCAGCCACCGGAACAACGGGTACCGCGACTGCCGGTGCAGCCGGTGGCGCGGCCGGAGGAGGCGCTTGCGGGCTGGGTCCGGCCACGGGCGGAGGCGCCTGTGGCGGCTGCTGGCCCATGAGCGGATTCATGGCGTTCATCATCGCCCCGCCCAGACCAAATCCCGCGCCCAGACCGGCGCCGATCGCGGCGAACCCGCCGCCTTCGTTGGCCGCCGCAATCGGCAGAGCCTGCGCCGCCTGGAACTGGGTGTACTGCTGCATATTGCCGATCATGTTCATGCCCACGCGTTCGTCGAGCCGCTTCTGCAACTCCTCCGGCAGCGAGAGATTCTCGACTACGAAGGTGTCGAGTGCGAGGCCGAATTCGGCGAATGCGGGCGTGAGCGCCTCCTGGATCTTGGCTCCCACGGCCACCAGGTTCGCCGCCATGTCGAGGAACGGGACTCCGCTCTCGGCGAAGGCGTTGGACATGCGCCCCACGATGGTTTCCCGCAACTGGGCTTCGATGTCGGCCACCTTGTAGGTTTCGCGCGTGCCGCTGAGCTTGGTGTGGAAAGCGCGCACGTCGGCGATGTGCCACGAATAGATACCGAAGCCGCGCACGCGCACCGCGCCGAAGTCTTTGTCGCGTATGGTGATAGGCTGCGACGTGCCCCAACGCTGCGAGGTGCGCTGGCGCGAGGAGAAGAAGTAGACGTCGCTCTTGAACGGGCTTTGGAAGAGCTTGTCCCAATTCCTCAGGTAGGTCAGCACCGGCAGGGTGTTGGTGTTCAGAGTGTAGAGGCCGGGTCCAAAAACGTCGGCGCAGCGGCCTTCGTTGACGAACATCGCCATCTGCGACTCACGAACGGTGAGCTGGCCGCCGTTCTGGATCTCCATATCCTGCATCGGATAACGGTAGGCCAAAATATCGTCGCCTTCCTCGGTCCAGTGGATGACGTCGATGAACTGCTTCTTGATGAACGATTTGAGCGAATCTCCAAAAGGCATGCTTGCTCCGTGTCACCCCAATATACGATGGGTGCGAGCCGGTTGTTCCTGGATTCGGCTGCCTTGGGGGCAGAGCTCGCCAATCGGGAGATTGGCGCCGCCGGCGAATTGCGGATATTCAAGTTTTGATATGCTGACGGGTTCCAAGAGGTCAATTTCCATGAACCTGAAGATGAACAGTTTACTGCGGTGCGCTTGCACGGCCGTCACGATTTGCCTGGGCCTGCCGCTCTCCCATCTGAGCGCCGCGGCCCCTCCCGCGAAAGTGAAACCGCTCTCCTCCTACGACCCCCAGGTCAAGGCGCTGCTCGCGAAGATGACCTTGGAAGAGAAGGTCGGGCAGATGACCCAGCCCGACATTTCAGCCCTGCAGGACCCCACCGACATCGAGAATCTGTTCCTCGGGTCGCTGCTCAGCGGCGGCAACGCCGATCCGAAAGAGGGCAACAGCCTCGACGCCTGGACCAACATGTACGACGAGTACCAGAAGCACACGCAGAAGACTCGTCTCGGCATCCCGATTCTGTATGGCGTGGACGCTCTGCACGGCCACAACAACGTGCTGGGCGCGGTCATTTTCCCGCACAACATCGGACTGGGCTGCACGCGCAACGCGGCGCTGGTCGAGAAGATCGGCAAAATCACGGCGGAAGAGGTCCGTGCGACCGGCATTCAATGGGCCTTTGCACCGTGCGTCACCGTGCCGCAGGACATCCGCTGGGGTCGCAGTTACGAGGGCTTCTCGAGCGATCCGGCGATTGTGAAGGTTCTGGGCGAGGCCGCCGTGCGCGGCCTGCAGTTGAACGATTTGAGCAATCCCCTGGCCGTGCTGGCCTGCGCCAAACACTATCTGGCCGACGGCGGCACCAGCTTCGGCACGGGCACGGGCGGCAAGAATACGCTGGATCAGGGCAACTCCGAGATCGACGAAGCGACCTTGCGCCAGGTCCATCTGCAGGGCTACCTGACCACCATCAAGGCGGGTGTGGGGACCATCATGCCTTCCTACAGCAGCTGGAATGGCCTGAAGATGTCGGCCAATAAATACCTGATGACCGACGTCCTGAAGAAGGAACTGGGCTTCGAGGGCTTCGTGATCTCCGATTACAATGCGATCGACCAGATCGGCAAGGACTACAAGGAAAACGTCGGGATCACCATCAACGCCGGCATGGACATGGTGATGATCGCGGGACGTCATCGCGAGTTCGTGAAAGACCTGCTGGCACTCGTAAAGGAAGGCAAAGTCCCGATGTCGCGGATCGACGACGCCGTGACGCGCATCCTGCGGGTGAAGTTCGCGATGGGTTTGATGGACAAGGACCGCTCGCAGCTCGCCGACCGCAAATTGCAGAGCAGTTTTGGCTCGCCCGCCCACCGCGCAGTGGCGCGGGAAGCCGTGCGTGAATCGCTCGTCGTCCTGAAGAACGGAAATCAGGCGCTGCCGATTTCCAAGCAGGCCGCGCGCATTCACGTCGCGGGCAAGAGCGCCGACAACCTCGGAAATCAGTGCGGCGGCTGGACGATCGACTGGCAAGGCAAAACCGGCGAGGTCACGCCGGGGGGAACCACCATCCTGGCGTCGATCAAGAGTGCGGTTTCCAAAGGCACCAAGGTGACGTTCTCGGCCGACGGGACGGGCGCGGAGGGCGCAACGCTGGGAGTCGTGGTTGTCGGCGAGAAGCCGTATGCGGAGGGCTTCGGCGACCGCACGAATCTGGCGCTCGACCAGGAAGACATCAATGCCATCGCCAACGTCAAACAGGCGGGCATCCCGGTGGTGGTCGTGCTGCTTTCGGGACGACCGCTGATCCTGGGCGACGCGCTGAATCAGGCCGACGCGTTCGTGGCCGCGTGGCTCCCCGGCACAGAGGGGCAAGGCGTGACCGACGTGCTGTTCGGCGATTTCAAGCCGGTGGGCAAGCTGTCTTTCGCCTGGCCGAAGTCGATGGATCAGGTCCCGGTCAGAACCGGCGACACCAAGACCGACGTGCTGTTCCCGCTGGGTTACGGGCTCAAGTTTTAAGCCACCCTACGCTCCGCAGCGGACGGAGTCGTTGACCCCGCCCGCTGCGTTGATGCAGCCCAGCCTGAAGGCTGAGGCTGCCTTGGATACTGCGTTCGACGACGACACGCCAATCCGCTAAGCTGACGGTCGTGAGTACGCCTCAGCCCGCAGCCTGGAAGATCGCCGACCAGGCGCTGCTCCAAATCATCGACTCGGCCCATGCGGAAGCCGCGCGCAAGAGCGGCGATTGGCTGGCCTGCCGCCCGGGCTGCTCGTCATGCTGCATCGGCGTCTTCCCGATCAGCCGGCTCGACGTCGTGCGCCTCAGGGGTGGGCTGGAGGAGTTGAAACTGAGCGATCCCGCGCGCGCCATGCGCGTTGCCGCTCGCGCTGAGGAAGCCGTCGAACGGCTGCGCGGCGAATTCCCGGGGGACGCGGCGACGGGCCTGCTGGGCGAAGGCGTGGCGGACGAGGCGCGTTTTGAGGACTTCGCGAACGACGAGCCATGTCCCGCGCTCGATCCCGAAACGCAAACCTGCGACCTGTACGCAGCGCGCCCGATGACCTGCCGCGCGTTCGGGCCGGCGGTGCTTGGCGCGGACGGCTCGGTGGGCGCCTGCGAGTTGTGTTACCACGGTGCGAGCGACGAGCAGATTGCGGCCTGCGCGGTGGAAATGGACCCGGATGACACGGAGAGCGTGCTGGCTGAGACACTGGAGGCAGAGGCGGGTATACGCGGGATGACGATTGTGGCGTGGTGTCTGGCCGGTTAGGCGGCAGGCGCTAGGAATCGGAAACCGCTAGAATTAGCGGTCTGCGAATTATACCCTTTTAGAATCAAGCACTTGAAGAGAAAAACCGCACAAATCAGCGGTTTGGCCTCTGAAAGGCATGCAGCGGAAGGGGAGCAGCCACCGGATCGGAGCCGCGACCGTGAGGGAGTGGTGGCTGTTAGCGGACTTGACCGGTCGCTTTCGTTCGCGGCCCCAAGTGAGAAGTGATGAGCGAAACGCGCGTAAGGCAAAAACCCGAGATCATGAGCCCCGCCGGGTACTGGCCGCAACTGCGGGCCGCCGTGGAAGCGGGCGCGGACGCCGTGTACTTTGGCCTTAAGCACTTCACCGCGCGGGCCAAGGTCGGCTTCCACGCGGACGAGTTGCCCGAGGTGATGCGGACGCTGCACCAGCGCGGCGTGCGCGGCTACGTCACGTTCAACACGCTGGTCTTCGAGCACGAACTCGAAGCGGCAGCCACGGCTTTGGCGCAGATTGCCGGGGCGGGTGCGGACGCGCTGATCGTGCAGGACTTCGGCATCGTCCAACTCGCGCGCCAGATCGTGCCAGAGATGGAATTGCACGCCAGCACGCAGATGAGCATCACCAGCGCTCAGGGCGTTCAACTGGCAAGGAGCTTCGGGCTGAAGCGCGTGACGCTGGCGCGCGAGTTGTCGCTGGAAGAGATCCGTTCGATTGCCGCCGCAACCGATTGCGAATTGGAGATCTTCGTCCACGGCGCGCTCTGCGTCGCCTACTCGGGCCAGTGCTTTTCGTCGGAAGCCTGGGGCGGGCGCAGCGCCAACCGCGGCCAGTGCGCGCAGGCCTGCCGGCTGCCCTACGAACTGCAGGTGGACGGCCGGATCGAGCCGCTGGCGGACGCCCGCTATCTGCTCTCCCCGGGCGATCTTTTCGCTCTGCGCCAGATTCCGGAAATCGTGGAAATCGGCGTCACCGCGCTCAAGATCGAGGGCCGCTACAAGGATGCCGATTACGTGGCCTTGACCACGCGCGCCTACCGGCAGGCGGTTGACGACGCATGGAACGGCCGGAAGACTGACATCGGACAGGCAGCCGAACTGCAACTGGAGCAAGTGTTTTCGCGCGGGCTCGGCCCTTACTTCCTGACCGGGACGAACCACCAGCAGGTCGTGCAGGGCCGCACGCCGCGCCACCGGGGCGTGTGCGTGGGGCGGGTGGCTCGCCTGGAGCGCTCCGGTGTCGTGATCGAGCCGGGCGAGGCGCACACGATTGCACCCCTCAAGGCCGGAGACGGGGTCGTGTTCGACGCTGCGGATTGGCGCAGCCCGCAGGAGCCGGAAGAGGGCGGGAATGTCTACCAGGTGTTCGCCGGGCTTGACGGCAATCTGGAATTGCGATTTGGCAACGGTGCGATTCAGACCGCCCGCATACGGCCTGGCGATCTGGTGTGGCGGACCCACGATCCCGCGCTCGACCGCGCGGTGAAGCCGCTGCTGGAGCCCTCCGCGCCGCTGGCCAGGCAGCCGGTGAACGTACGCGTCTCAGCGGGTGAAGGCGCGCCGCTGGTGGCCGAGTGGTCGCTGGCGAGGCACCCCGAATTGCGGGTGACGGTGATCTCGGACGCGGAATTGAACGCTGCGCAGAATCGCGGGCTCAGCGCGGAGTCGCTGTGCGAGCAGTTCGGCAGGCTCGGCAATACGCCCTACGAACTGGCGGCTTTGGAGCTGGAGTCGAGCGGGTCGCTGTTCGCGCCGGCTTCGCTGTTGAACCACGTGCGCCGCGAGGCCGTCGAGCGATTGCAGGCGCTGCAGGCAGAACCGCGGAGCGTGACGATTGCCAATCCGCTGGACGCGGTGCGGGCGGCGCGCGGTCTGCCCGGGCCGCAGGCCGCGCCGGGTCCCGCGGAACTGCACTTGCTGGTTCGCACGGTGGAGCAGTTGGATGCCGCGCTTGAGTTGCACCCCGCCAGCATCACCCTCGACTACCTCGACCTGTACGGCTTGCGCCCGTCGATCGAACGGGTGAAAGCCAGCGGCATCGTAGCGCGAGTGGCCAGTCCGCGGGTGCTCAAGCCGGGCGAGGCGCGGATCGTCGATTTCCTGCTGAGTTTGGAGTGCCCGATCGTCGTCAGATCCAGCGGATTGCTGCAAGCCCTGCGGGGCCGGCCACACGCGGCGTTGATCGGCGACTTCAGCTTGAACGCCGCGAATTCGCTCACGGTCAGGGTGCTTCGAGAGTTGGAGATCGGCCGATTGACTCCCACGCACGACCTGAATGCCGCGCAGGTGGCCGATCTGGCGCGCGACGCTGGGGGCGAGTTCATTGAGGCGATCGCGTACCAGCATCTGCCGGTGTTCCACACCGAGCACTGCGTTTTCTGCCGGTTCCTCTCCACCGGAACCAGCTACAAGGACTGCGGACGTCCCTGCGAGAAGCACCGTGTGGCCCTCAAAGACGAGCGCGGCCGGGCGCACGCCGTGATGGCCGACGTCGGCTGCCGCAATACGGTTTTCGGCGCGGAGGCCCAGGAGGCCAGCGCCCACCTGGAGTTGTGGCGCAGCACGGGGATCCGGCACCTCCGGCTGGAATTCGTCCACGAATCAGGCGAGGATGTACGGCGGATTACGCGAGCCTTTGAGCGGGCGCTGACGGGACTCTGGACGGCGCAGCAGTTGGGGCTTGAGCTCAAACGCATCGCTCCCGGTGGGACGACCGGCGGTAGCCTGTTCGTGCCTGCAGATTACCTGACCCTCCCGATCCTGCAGTAGGGGGAAGTCCGACACCATGCACAACGCTGAATGGCTGCAATGTGAGCCGCCCGAGTTGCGATAGCGCCACGGCCACTTATCTGTTTAAGGGCGCTTGGCGTCTAATGTCGCCGATCACGCGGACCTCGCGCAGTGATAGACTCCCGAACTAGGTATTCCAGTGACGAGAGAACAGGTTCTTAATGCCGTCCAGAAAGGCCAAAATGCAAAGTCCCTACGACGGAAACTTCATTCCAAAGTCATCATTGTGTCGCTAAGTAGGTCGAGGTGTTGCGGAGCATCCTCACTACTGGTCGGGAGCAGACAAGGCGGGTTCGTCTCCCAGGATTGCCTTCAGTGCGGAAAGCGATCGGCTCATGTTGGCCCGCTGGATGTCCCGGATCTCGATTGCCACGACTGTCATGCCGCGGGAGTTATCGTGGTGCGAGTTCTCGATGATGATTATTGGTACGAGTGCACGAGTTGCAGAAACCGGTGGCGGCTGTTCGATATCTTGCCTTTTTGGTCCGAGTTGTTCGAGTGTTCAGGATTGGGCGCGCCCGGAGATCCATCGTACTGGACCTGATTGGACTTGCAGGCGGGACAATGCGACCCGTCCCTGCCCGAATTTCGACTAGAAGTCAGTGGCGGCGCGAACACCGAATGGAGAGGAAGCCGCGGGTCGCCAATGATGCCAAGCCAGAGCTGACGCACCAGCGTTCGTGCCGCGGAAGAGCGCAGATCATTTTCACCTTGCTTTGGAATAACTGAGCCAAATTGCAGATGGGACGGGTCCAGTTCCCCAATCTGGACGCCCGAAAGCCATTAGCTATTGAGCCGTAAGCGGCTGCAGACGCGCAGGCTCATGTGGGTTGAGTGCCATATCATCCGCGGAGCTGGTTTTGAGGCACACGAAAGACGCCTTTGATACATCGAGAGCTCCGAGCCGCGATCTGAATATGAGTCTTCTCCCGGAATCCCGAACCGGGGTAGGCGGGCTCACCCTCTGCAAAGATGCCCTTGACTGTGTCGATCGCCGGGGCCTTCTGCGCCTCGAGAATCGTGTGCAATCGCCGAACGACGGCGCAGTCAAGGTTGCGTCGGAGTTGATCCTTGCTGTTCGACGGCAGCGCCAAATCAGCGGCCCGAGTCACGTCAACGAGGCTTTCGTAGGCAATCTTCACCCACTCCAGACCGCTGGAGGTTGTCAGGTCAAGGCACAGGCCCAGCTCAATCACCGCACCAATGACGAACGGTTTCGAGATACTCGACGTCTTGCGCTTTAATGCTTCCCGTGCAAATTCGAGCCCGCGCATTGGATTGGCTTCCCAGAAGTAGATACCAGGCCCAAGCCAATCATAATCGTTGTTGCTAGGCTTGAAGGCTGCGCCCGACAGCAAACGCTCTCCGACGTCTTGATCGCAGCCGTGATAACCGAGGATGAAAGCAGACGTGAGGCGGTGCAAAGAGACTAGCGATACTGCTTCGTGAGCTTCCCGGACTTCGTGTAGATACCTTCTTCGACCAACACTTTCCGGGCCACGGCTTGAGACTTGGTCGAGCGTATAGTGAAGGCCTTCGCCGCCTTCCTAAACCGCTCGACGGATTCAGGCGACATCAGTTCGAATTTGGTAGCTATCTGCGCCTTCACGAGGAAATTATAGCAGTAATGGCATCCCGCCATTTCTCAAACCGCGCACCCAGAATCAACACGTCCGTGATCTGTCGCACTAGGATCGTCGGTGTTCCTGAAGCAATCCAATTGAGCTTGAAGTCTCCGTTATCGAAACCCGCCCAACTCATGGCCCGTTCGAATCATTTTCCAGGGCAACTCGCGAGCCTTCTGCGACCAAGCCGCGCCTTGTGCATCTGACATTCGAGAGGGTTACGGATGCATCATTTTCGTTCCATCGCGCTGGGAGGGCTCGGACTGCTGGCCGCGGCCAGTCTTGCGCCAGCCGCGAGCCCGGATCAAGCAGAAGCCCGGGAAGACGGCCAGAAACCCGTCCTGACCGGCCAGGCGGCTTTCACTGACTACCGCTCAGAGAAGCCGGGAATCCGGCGCAAGATTACAGTCGGCGATCTGCCTAAACCGTTCGCCACCGAGTCGGCCGGCAACGGTCCCACCCTGGTCCCGCGTCCCAAGGATGCCTGGCCGGTGGCGCCGGCCGGCTTTCATGTCGACCTGTACGCGTCCGGGCTCGACAACCCACGCTTGATCCGGACGGCTCCGAACGGGGATCTGTTCGTAGCCGAAACTCATGCCGGGGAGATCAAGGTCTATCGCGGCGTTACCAAGGACGGCACGCCGGTCGAGACTTCCGTCTATGCCACCGGGCTGCGTCAGCCCTTCGGCATCGCTTTCTATCCCCTCGGCTCCAACCCTCAGTGGGTTTACATCGCGAACACGAATTCGGTGGTCCGGTTTCCGTACAAGGGCGGCGAACTGAAGGCGTCGGGACCGGCCGAAACAATCATCCCGGTGATCGCCTCCGCCGGCGGAGGCCACTCGACCCGCGACGTGGCCTTCTCATTGGACGGCAGGCGCATGTTCGTTTCCGTGGGTTCCCGCTCGAACGTGGACGACGCCGATACGCATCCAGGCGAGTTCCACCGCGCGAACATTCTGGAATACACGCCCGAAGGCAAGTTCGTGAAAGTCTACGGGGCGGGCATCCGCAATCCGGTGGGCATCGCGGTGCATCCGCAGACCGGCGAGTTGTGGTGCTCGGTGAACGAGCGCGACGCGCTGGGCGACAACCTGGTGCCGGACTATATCACGCACGTGCAGGAGGACGGATTCTACGGTTGGCCCTGGTATTACATGGGCAGCCATCAGGATCCGCGGCACGCCGGGAAGCACCCGGAGTTGAACGGCAAGGTGCTGGTGCCGGACGTTCTGCTGCAGCCCCACTTTGCGTCGTTGGAGATGACGTTCTATGACGGCAAGCAATTTCCGGCTGAGTACAAAGGCGACATCTTCGCGTCGGAGCACGGCTCATGGAATCGCGCCGTCCGGGCTGGCTACGAAGTGATCCGCGTGCCGTTGAAAGATGGTCATGCCACGGGTGAATTCGAAGACTTTCTAACCGGGTTCGTGACTGCCGAGGGGCAGGTTTGGGGCCGCCCGGTGGGAGTAGCCGTCGTGCCCGACGGTTCGCTGATTGTCTCCGACGACGGCTCGAACTCGCTGTGGCGGGTCAGTTACACCGGGAAATAGGTGTTCCGGACGGGAGCAAGGCCGCTGCGCAGCGGTGATGCTCCCGGGACAGTCCGGGTCAAGCATCGGAAGAGGAATCCAGCCAATGGCGAATGGCGGCGGCAGACTGCTGCCAGGCGGCTTCCAACACCCCGATGCAATCCTGGAGTGCCGAGTCGTCCAGCCCGGATGCCTGAAGGGTCGATTCGGCGCGCGAACACAAGTTCGAGAGCCGCTGTGCGCCGACCTGCGAAGACGATCCTTTGAGGCTGTGCAACGAGCGGCCCAGGACGTCGGCATTCCTCCCGGCCTGGGCCGAGACAATCTCGTTCACGAGTTTCCTGGAATCCTCAAGGTACAGCGCGAGGATGTCGTTGACGACACCCCTGGCATCGTCGCCGAGCACCTCGCGGAGCCCTTCCGGGAGTTCCCAGGCGGACTCACCGGTCGCGTTGCGGCTGGCTTGCAGGGCTTTGGCGGCATTCTCGATAGCCGACTGCAGTTCGGAGCCCTGAACGGGCTTGCTCAAGAACCCATTCATGCCTGCCTCCTCGGCTTCCCGCCTGTCATCAGCCCGGGCGTTGGCGGTCAAAGCGACCAGCCAGGGTTGGCTCGGATGAGCGAAAATCCCGCGGACTGCCTGCGCCGTCTGCAGTCCGTCCATTTCGGGCATCTGGATGTCCAGCAGGATCAAGTCGTAGCCTCTGGTCCGCAGGCGCTCCAGCACCTCCAGCCCATTCGCCGCGATATCGGCGTTGTAGCCGAACTTCCGCAGCAGGAACAGGGCGATTTTCTGGTTGACGGGGTTGTCCTCCGCCACCAGGATGCGCAGGGGATAGCGCAGCGCCAGGGAAGCGTCGAAAGCGAATTGGACGGAGGCGGGGGGAGCCGCCGAACCTCGCGATTCCTCCTCCGCGACACGCAGCGTGAAAGAAAACGTACTGCCGGCGCCCGGTTTGCTGAGCGCCCACATACTGCCCCCCATCAACTCCGCCAGACGTTTGCAGATGGCGAGGCCCAGACCCGCGCCGCCATGTTGCCGCACGGATGACGAATCCACCTGGCTGAAAGCCTTGAACAGCCGTTCCATGCGGTCGTCCGGAATGCCGACTCCGGTGTCGGCGACGTCGAAGCGCAGGAGCCACCCGCGCGGTTCGTCCCGCTGGGCCGACACCTTGATGCGCACGGAACAGGGCCCGGCGAACTTCAAGGCGTTGCCGATCAGGTTGTTCAGGATCTGGCGCAGGCGCAAGGAATCCCCAACCACCGTGACCGGAACCTCCGCGCCGATTTCCAGGTGCAGCGACATGCCCTTTCCTGCGACGCCGGACTGGAACAGCTTGAACGAGTCGG
Source organism: uncultured Acidobacteriia bacterium (assembly GCA_903909435.1). Classification (GTDB taxonomy): domain Bacteria; phylum Acidobacteriota; class Terriglobia; order Bryobacterales; family Bryobacteraceae; genus CAIVVT01. The sequence goes on from CAIVVT010000056.1 coordinate 39,503, forward strand.
TAATGCAGTGGTGCAGGTCGAAGCTCTGCGCCAGGATCTCCATGCGCCCGGACTCGATTTTGGAGATGTCGAGGATATCGTTCAGAATCCCCAGCAGGGCTTCACCGGAACTGCGCACGGTTCCCACCCACTCGCGCTGACTGGCCGTCAAGCCTGAGTCGAACAGGATGCTGGTCATGCCGATGATGCCGCTGAGCGGGGTGCGGATCTCGTGGCTCATGTTGGCGAGGAACAAGGACTTGGCGCGAGCGGCTTCCTCCGCCGCTTCCTTGGCGGCTTCCAATTCCAGGCGGGTCCGGCGATTGCCGGTCACGTCCAGGCAGACCCCGCGAAAGCACGCCAGCGTGCCATCCACATGGAATACAGGCACCCCGGCAGTGCGCAACCAAATCACCGAACCGTTTCTGTGCAGCACCCGGAAGTCCCGTCCCCGGAACCTGCGGCGTTCGGCGATGTCCTGTCTGGACCATTCGGCCACGGTTGCAACGTCGTCTGGGTGGACCAGTTTCAGAAAGTCAGTGCCGGTCAATTCGGCTGGCTCGTAGCCAAACAGATCGAACGCCCGATCGCTCACGTAGGTGATTGCAAAATCCGGATTGACTTCCCAGACGAGCTCCCCCGATGCGGCCACGACATCGCTGAACCTGTGTTCGCTGTGCGTGAGAGCGCGAAGCGCATTACGCTCGCGCGTCACGTTCCGGAGCACTGCCGCCAGACAAATGTGTTCGCCGGCGGAGCGGCCCGGCACCGGGAAGCAGGAGCCCTCCGACTCGACGATTTCATTCGTTACGAAGTGCCTGATGGTGCACGACCCCTCCCAGCGCTCGCCGCGCCGGACCAGTGGGTTGATCGTCCGCCGAATGAGTTGCAGCGTTTCTGGAGTGACGTAGCGGAACATCCGCCGGGAGGGCAGCGCCCCGTTTTCGGGCACGCCGAGCATCCGGCGGCCGGCGCGATTCACGTACAGCACCTCTCCCTCAAGCGTCGAAATGCCTACGAAGTCAGACGAACTTTCGACCACCGCCGCCAGCTTATGCAACTCGTCGAGAATCGTCCTGCGTTCGCTCAAGTCGATGCCGGAGAGGAGAAACCCGGTCGTCTCATTGGAAGCGTCCCGGATTGGAGAGCACGATAAGAGCATCGGGATCCGGCTGCCGTCCGACGCGATCCAGGTCCACTCGCGTTCCGTGGTTTCCCCATTCAGGGCTGGCGTGAACAAGACTGCGGCGGCGCCGGCGTCGCCTGCACCGGATGGCAATTCGGCCGCGCGCGCGGCCAACTCAGCGGGATCGAAAAGCGAAGTGACCTCGGCCGGAGGCGGGTCACCCGGCGGCAATCGAAGCAATTCCCGCGCCGAGTCGTTCAGCGTCACGATGATTCCGGCGGTGGACGTGGCTACCAATGGGAAGTTGGTGGCGTCGAGGATGGCGCGCTGCATTCCGGAAAGCCGGCGCACCTCACGCTCGTATTCGATGCGATCCGAAATGTCGTTTTGGATGCCGATGAAATGGGTCAGCCGTCCTTCGGAATCGTGCACCGGAGAGATCGTGAGGTCGTTCCAGAACGGAGCCCCGTTCTTGCGGTAGTTGCGCAACTGGACGTGCACGCCTTTGCCGGCGGCGATCGCGTCGTGCAATTGGCCTACCACGGCAGGATCGGTGTCCGGGCCCTGCAGGAAGCGGCAATTCAAGCCCATCACTTCGTCGCGCCGGTATCCGGTGATCCGCTCGAAGGCCGGATTGCAGTAAGTGATCGGCGTGTCCTCCAGGCGGGCGTCGGCGATAATGATTCCGCTGGAACACGCCGCCAGCGCCCTGTCCCGCAACCTGAACGCGTCAAGCCGGTCCTGATCCGGCGACGGCGGGGCCCCCCCCCTCCACGATGGCCGACGCGGCTGTGCCAAGATCTTCGAGAACCGCCATCGAAGCGGCGGCGGAATGCGCGCGAGGGAGCCGGTCGAAAACACAGAGTGCGCCGACCGTGAGGCCTGCCTCCGTCCGCAGCGGTACGCCCGCGAAGAAGCGGATGGCAGCTGGCGAATCGGAGCTGGCGTCGGCGACGAATAGCGGAGCGTTGCGCTCGATCACCGTAGCGGAGAATGCCGAACCAGCATCCATCCTGCCCGATTCAGCGCCAAACCGCACCCTCCGGCATTCCCTGCCTCCGGCGAGGATCGTCACTTCCGCGGACGCGGATCCAAAAAGCCCCGCGGCCGCCTTTACTATTGCGAGCAGCGCACTTTCCGATGCGATGCCAGGCATCCCGCGCCTGGGGAGTTCGGTGGAACGCTCCGGGGCGGTCTTGAACGCAGGCTGGGTTCGGTCTGCCAATGGTTACGTTCCTGCTTGCCAAATCTACGGCCAGACTGGGTTGCCCGGATAACAAATCAGGAGGGATCCGCTCAACAAGCCGGTAGAGGAAACCAACCCCGCCGCCTCAGCACGCTCAGCCCAAGCGGCAGGAAACTCCCCATCCTCCGTTTGAGAGACATAGTATCAGACTTATGCACGAACATCCCGAGGGATGAATCGCTTTTTCCGGGACCTCGTCAAGTGTCCCGACACACATCCGGCCGGGCTGGATTGCGGCAGCTCGACGCAGCCGAGGAGTCTCCGTTGAAGGCTCGACCCCGTGATCCCAATTTCGCCAGCCAGGGGGGGCCACAAACCGATCTGCTTCTCTATAGTATTGATGAAGGCGTTCCAAGCGATTGGTTTTGGTGGATCTTCATTGCTTGAAGTCCAGTGCGCCGGAGGCCTTGTGAGCGAGCCCGGGAAACTGCGGATTCTAGTGGTTGAGGACGAACGCCATATTGCGCGTTTCCTCCAGTATGTTCTGGAAAAGGCGGGTTTCCATGTATTGGTCGCGCTTGACGGGAAGACCGCGGTCGATAACATCGATACCTTCCGGCCCGATGGCGTTGTCCTCGATCTGGTCCTGCCGGACATTTCGGGCACGGAGGTGCTGCGGGCGATCCGGCGTAGTGACGTGTGCGGAAGTGCAGCTGTCGTGGTGCTGAGCGCCCACACCTTCGAGCATGGAGCCGATACGGTGGATCCCGGTGGCCGCACGGTCCAATGCCCGAAGCCGATTGCGCCTTCCCGCCTGCTCGAAAAGTTGAAGGAGTTCGGACTCGGCGTTTGAGGTTTACCGGGGGTAGGGCGTGAGGAAGGGAGGCTGAATTGGAGCCTGCGGAGAGTCGCACCACAAATCACCAAACCGAGCCCCAAGTGTTCCCGCCGGCGCTCCTGGAATTGATCGAGTTTTTCCACCAGCGCCTGGCCGGGGAACCATTCGGCAGCAGCCTGCGGGTAACCGCCGGAGTATTGGTACCGGGAAGCAGCCTGCCTGCAGGGGCTGTCCCGGTGGATCTCGCCGCGGGGCACCAGGCCTGGGTATGCCTATCCGCGCTGACGTCTGACAGTTGGGCGGCTGGAGCCCTGCAGGCTCTGGCCCGCGGCTGGGGCGAGGTGTACTCCGCCAGCGGGCGCGAGGTCCTGCTGATGGAAGAACTGGCGGTGGATTGGGAAAGCCTGCAGGCGCTCTATGACTTAAGCGCGGACCTCCAAAGTGCCTTAAAGCCCGAGGAGATGCTCAAGCGGATTCTGGGCCGCGCCATATCGAATGATCCATCCCTGCGCGCGGTGCTGCTGGTACAGCACAACGGCGTGCTCAGCGCGCGTGCGATGCAGAATCTGGACGTATGCGAGAACTTGAACCCGGCAGGCGGGCTGGTCGGGCGATGCGTCTCGGAGCAGCGCTCGCTGGTGCTGCAGGGGCAGCATCAAATCGCGGCCGCCGGCACGAACAGCGAACCAACCAGCAGGGAACCGTGGAACGGCGCCACCAGTCTGGCGCTTGTGCCCATCACGACGGCCGCGCGCGGCCTGTTCGGTTTGCTCGCGGTCTGGCGCTACGATCAAGCACTTGGTTTCGATTCGTACTTCGTCCGGCTTTTGGAGGCGCTGGGCCAACAAGCCGCACTGATCGTGGAAAGCGACCGGCTGAACCGAACCCTGCTTGAGAGCGAACGGCTCAGGCAGGAGATCTTCATTGGGAGCTTGATCCAGCAACTGCTGCTGGTCGGTGCCCCGCCTAAGGAGTCGGCCCGCCTGGAGGTCGCCACGCTGGCGCTGCCGTCGCAAACCGTAGATGGCGACTTTGTCGATCTGTTCGCGCATCCCGACGGCACGCTGGACGTGCTGATCGGAGACGTGATGGGCAAGGGCATCCCGGCCGCGCTGCTGGGCGCCGCCACAAAAACCCACATCCTGCGGGCGCTGGCAGAGAAGGCGCTGGAAATGCCCAGCGGCGAGACCCCCAGTCCGGAGGACATCATCAATTGCGCTTCCGCCGCCATCGGGCCGGACCTGGTAACGCTGGAACGCTTCGTGACGCTGTGCTACGCCCGCATCGATCCGGCTGCGCGCCGGGTGACGCTGGTCGATTGCGGTCATCCGAGCGCCTTGCAGTACCGCGCGCGGACAGGCGAAGTCCTACCCCTGCGCGGCGATGGCCTGCCGCTAGGCGTGCTGCTGAGTGAGCGCTACCGGCAGATTGAAGCGGAGCTCGAACCCGGGGACTTGCTGCTGCTTTACTCCGACGGCGTCACCGAGGCTCACAACGCGCAGCGGGAGCTTTACGGAGAAGAGCGGCTCACCGCGACACTCCGCATGTGCTCCGGTCTGGGAGCCGCGGGTCTGCTCGACAGAATTCGAACCCGCGTGCTGGCCTTCTGCGGCGACGAGAAACTGGGCGACGATTTCACGTGCCTGGCCCTAAAGATCCGCGCAGACGGCGCCGAGCCCGCCAGTGAGATCACTATTTTGAGCTCCTATACCGACCTCGAGCAGATGCGAACATGGGCCGCAGCTACTCTGGGGAGCGAAGCGCCCAGCGAATTGTGCGACGAAATCAGGCTCGCTCTGACTGAGGCTGTGGTCAACATCATCCGCCACGGGTATCGCGAGGAGCCGGGACACCCGATTCGCATTCGCGCCGGGCACCATGCGCGGAGTCTGGTCTTTTATGTGGAAGACTGGGCGGGAGAGTGGGACATGGCCTCCATTCCGCAGCCCAGTTTTGAAGGCGACCTCGAGGGAGGCTTCGGCGTGTTCATCGTCCGTTCAATCTTCGAAGACGTTGTGTTAACTCGCTCGGAGGATGGCAGTAACGTCCTCCAGCTATCGAAATCACGCAAATTGTAGGGAGGAGCGCTGGATGGAATTCACCACCGAGACCGTAAGCGGCGTCACGATTGTGACGCTACTGGGCGAAACGCTCGATGCGAGCAACGCGAAAGCACTGAAAACCGATCTTGTCCCGGTATTGGCTCCGGGCGCCAAGCTGGTTTTCGACATGAAAGCCCTGCGATTCGTGGACAGCTCAGGCCTGGGCGCCTTGTTGAGCTGCCTGCGGCAAGTGCACAGCTCCGGAGGCGATCTCAAGCTGTGCGAAATGGCAAAGACCGTGCGGGCGCTCTTTGAACTGGTCCGCATGCACCGCATTTTCGAAATCTACAGTTCGCGCGAGGAAGCCCTGCGCTCGTATGGCGCAGAAGTCTAAAGCGGCCTTGAGCGGGAGGAGAGACAATGAAAGCCCTGATTCTGGGCGCTGGACGGGGTACGCGCGTTCAGCCCATCACCTACACGCTCCCCAAGCCCATGATGCCGGTGTTGAACCGGCCCATCATGGAACTGTTGGTGGAGCATCTGCGGCTGCACGGCGTTCGGCAGATCCTGGTTAACACGAGTTACCTCGCCGGCGAAATCGAGAACTACTTCCGCGACGGAGCCCGCTTCGGCGTGGAAATCGGCTACTCGTTCGAGGGCCGCATGGAGCAGGGACGGCTGGTGGACGCCCCCGTGGGCTCGGCGGGCGCGATCCGCAAGATTCAGGACCACTCCGGCTTCTTCGACGAGCCGTTCTTCGTCCTTTGCGGCGACGCCATCATCGACCTGGACTTGACCCGGTTCGCGGAATTCCACCGTTCCCGGGGCGCGGTGGCCTCGCTAGCCATGCTGGACGTGCCGCGCGAGACGGTGGGCAGCTACGGCGTGGTCGTGGCCGGACCGGACGGCCGGATTGAAGGGTTCCAGGAAAAGCCCGCGCCGGAAGAGGCCCGCAGCACGACGGTGAATACCGGAATCTACCTGTTCGAGCCGCCGGTTGTCGACCTGATCCCCAGCGGCGTAGCGTATGACATCGGAGGCCAGTTGTTCCCCGACCTAGTCCGGCGCGGCGCTCCTTTCTACGCGCTGAACCTGCCGTTCCAGTGGCTCGACATCGGGAAGCTGACCGACTACTACGAGGTCCTGCGGCTGGCGATGGCGGGCCGCGTACCTGGAGTCACGCCCCCCGGTAGTGAGATCCGGCCCGGGTTACGGGTCGGCCCCAACGTGCGCATCCATCCGGACGCGTGCACCATCCGCGGCCCGGTAAGCATCGGCGCGAGCGCCAGCATCGAGGACGGCGCGACGCTGCTGGGACCGTGTTACATCGGGCCTGGCGCTGTGGTCGAAGCCGGTGCGGTGGTTGAGGAGAGCTTCGTGCTCGAATACACGCGGGTCGGACCGATGACGAGCTTGAGCCGGTCGATTGCGAGCGGGCGTTTCTGTGTGACCAGCGAAGGAGTAACCGTGCACGTGGCAGAGAACGGATTGGATTGGGTGCTTTCCGATGCGCGTTCTCCGCGGCACACCGTCGCGGACCCGCAGGAGATGCTCGAAGCGCTGATCCGCCTGTCCGACGAGGGCTAGCCCGGGCGAACGACGCGAACTTTGGGGAGTGGTCCCATCCGGACCTTGAGCGTTCACGGCGAACCCGTCCACGCCGCTCCCCGCGTGCCACATTTCTTCCTCGCTCCGGGATAAGATGGAGCGGGACATTTGCCGCCCCGTTGCCCCATACCGGAGATTCCGGTACGATTAACGCAGAAATCTATTGGAAGGAGTGTCCTTAGTGGCAACCCTGACGACACCTACGCTATCCCGCCAGGCCGTTCTCGATGCGCTCTCGCACCGCCAGCCATCCCGGCTCCCGGTCGATTTTGGAGCCACCGCGGTGACCGGAATCCACGTCAATTGCGTGGCCGCGCTACGCGATTACTATGGCCTGGACAAACACCCGGTCAAGGTCCATGAGCCGTACCAGATGCTCGGCTTGGTCGAGGACGACCTCAAGCAGGCCATGGGCATCGACACCGAGGGCCTGTACCGGCGCAATACGATGTTCGGCTTCCCCAACGAGAATTGGAAGCCCTGGAACTTCAACGGACTTGAGGTTCTGGTGGCGGGCGAATTCAACACCACCATCGACGCCAACGGCGATACGCTGATCTATCCGGAAGGCGACCTGACGGCCAAGCCCAGCGGTCGTCTGCCGAAGGGCGGCTTCTTCTTCGACTCCATCGTGCGCCAGGATCATTTCGACGAAAGCAAACTGAATCCGGAAGACAATCTCGAGGAATTCGCCGAATTGACCGACGACGAGGTTGCGGTGATCGCCCAGGATGCTCGTGCCGCCCGCGCCAGCGGCCGCGCGGTGGTGGCGGGACTCGGCGGTACGGCCTTCGGAGATATTGCACTGGTGCCCGCGCCCGGCAGGAAGGACCCGCGCGGGATCCGCGACGTGGCCGAGTGGTACATGAGTACCAGCAGCCGGCGCGATTACATCCACGCCATCTTCAGTGCCCAATGCGAGATTGCGCTCAAGAATCTGCAGAGAATTCGCGTGGCGGCGGGCGGCGATCTGGACGTGCTGTTCCTGTGCGGGACCGATTTCGGGACGCAGACTTCGACCTTCTGTTCAGTCGGCACGTTCCGCAACCTGTGGCTGCCTTACTACAAGGAAATCTGCGGCTGGATTCATCGCAACACCGAGTGGAAGTGCTTCAAACATTCCTGCGGCGCGGTCGAGCGGTTCATCGAACCCATGATCGAGGCCGGCTTCGACATCCTGAATCCGGTGCAGTGCTCGGCAAGCGGCATGGAACCGGAACACCTCAAGGCCAAGTACGGCGATAGGATTACATTCTGGGGCGGCGGCGTAGACACGCAAAAGACGCTGCCCTTCGGTACGCCGGCTGAAGTGCGGGAACAGGTGCTGCGCCGCTGCGAAGTCTTTGCGACCAACGGCGGATTCGTTTTCAACTCGATTCACAATGTTCAGGCCGGTACGCCGGTCGCGAACATTGTGGCGATGCTCGACGCAGTGAGAGAATTCAACGGGCGATAGCCGCCCTCCGGAGAAAACAATGTCAGCTATGGAACAGCTTTATACGGCCGTGTTGGAGGGCGATGCGAAGTCGTCCGCCCTCTTGACTGCCCAGGCACTCGAAGCAGGGGCGGATCCGATGTCGCTGATCACGGGCGCCATGGTGCCCGCCATGGACGAGGCCGGCCGCCGCTTCGAAGCCGAGGACTACTTCGTTCCCGAGTTGCTGCTGGCGGCGCGCGCCATGAAAGCCTCGATGGTCCTGATCCGCCCGCTGCTGGTCGCCTCCGGAGCGAAGTCGCTCGGGCGCGTCGCCGTTGGCACGGTCAAGGGCGACTTGCACGACATCGGCAAGAACCTGGTCGCATCCATGCTGGAAGGCGGCGGCTTCGACGTGATTGACCTGGGCGCGGATGTCCCGCCCGAGAAGTTCATCGAAGCGGTGAAAGACAAGGGCGCGCAGGTCGTCTGCCTTTCCGCGCTGCTGACCGTCACCATGCCGGCGATGAAGACGACCATTGAGGCGCTCAAGGCCGCGGGCGTCCGCGACAACATCAAGATCCTGGTCGGCGGAGCTCCCGTGACCGCGCAATACGCCACGGAGATCGGCGCGGATGGGTTCGGCGAAAACGCCAACTCCGCCGTCGCCCTGACTCGACGCATGTTGGTGGAGCAGGTGGCGGACGCGCAACTTCTGAGCGAAGGGAAGTAGCGCGTGGCCGTCCCCCGCGCCAATGCTACCAGTGTCCCCGGGCATGGCACTTCCGGCGAAGGCAGCCGGGCTTTCGTCTACTTTGTCTCCGCCGTGGCGGCGACGTCCGGGCTGCTGTTCGGATTCGACATAGCCGTCATCAACGGTGCCATCGTCTTTCTTGAAAAAGAATGGCATCTGAGTGAATTTCAGACCGAGCTTGCCGCAAGCAGTTTGCTGGTGGGGTGCATCTTCGGCGCGGCTTTTGGCGGCTGGCTTAGCGACCTGTGGGGACGACGCAACGCGCTGCTTTTGTCGGCAATCCTGTTCGCGGTTTCCGCCATCGGCGCGTCGCTGCCGCATGGTCTGCCGGAGTTCGCCGTGGCGCGCCTGCTCGGCGGCCTGGCCATTGGAGTCGCGAGCGTCCTGGCACCGCTCTACATCGCGGAGATCTCGCCGGCTCGCATCCGGGGCCGCCTGGTGGCGCTGAATCAGATGGCGATCGTCTCCGGAATCCTGCTCTCCTACCTTGCCAATTGGGGCCTGTCGTTCCTGGGCTCTGGAAGCTGGCGCTACATGTTCGCCGTCGCGGCCATCCCTTCGCTGGTGTTCTTCATTGCGCTCTTTTTCGTCCCAGAAAGCCCGCGCTGGCTGATGGAAAAGGGACGCGAGGCGGAAGCGCGGCAAGTGCTGGAACGCGCCACCGGCCTGGAAGAAGCAACCATCGCGATCGACTCGTTGAAGGAAGTGATCCAACTTGAAAGCGGCACCCTCGCGGAGCTCTTCGCGCCCGGAGTCCGCCGCGCGCTGGGACTTGCGGTCGTGTTGGCAATAATGCAGCAATGGGCCGGCGTCAATACGGTGTTGTTCTACGGCTCGAAGATCCTGGCCGATCAGGTGGGCGCCAGCTCGGCGCTTGGCGCAAATGTTCTCATCGGGCTGATCAACTTCGGCTGCACGATCATTGCTCTGGGCCTGATCGACCGCTTGGGCCGCAAGGCGCTACTGATTTTTTCATGCGCGGCCATGGCCGTGAGCCACGTGATCCTGGCGATCTGCTTCCACCTGACCAGTCCCCCGACGTATTTGCTGGTGGGGGCGATGCTGCTGTGCGTGGCGTCCTTCGCGGTTGGTCTGGGACCGGGTGTGTGGGTCGTACTCAGCGAGATCTTCCCGACCAAAATCCGTGGACGTGCCATGGCCGTCGCGACGGTGGCTTTGTGGGTCGCCTGCACGGTGTTGACCATGACGTTCCTCACGCTTTCGAGAACGCTCGGCCGCACCGGCGCATTCCTGATCTACGGCGGCATGTGCGCGTTTACGGCGCTGTTCGTGCTCTTCGTCGTGCCCGAGACGCGTGGGAAGACCCTTGAGGAGATTGAAAAACTCTGGCTGGTATTGCCTGTCAAAAGGAGCAGCGTATGAGTCGGGTAAGCGAGTGGTTGCAGGGCGGTCCGCTGTTGAGCGACGGGGCCTGGGGCACGGAGTTGATCGCGCGAGGTCTTGAGCCAGGCACCTGCCCGGATGTCTGGAATCTGAGCAACCCCGATGCGGTCGCGGGAGTTGCGCGGGCGTATGTCGAAGCGGGCAGCCGTGTCATCCTGACCAACACTTTTCGCGCTAATCCAGTCAGCCTGCCGGCCGAATTCGCGGAGCGTGCCGCGGAAATAAACGCCGCCGGTGTGCGCATTTCCAAGAGCGCCGCCGCCGGCCGCGCGCTTGTCTTTGCGTCTATCGGCCCGACGGGCAAGATGGTCATGGCGGACGAGATCTCCGAGTCCGATGTCAAAGCCGCTTACGACATCCAGACGTGCGCGCTGGCCGACGCCGGCGCCGATGCCTTGCTGATCGAAACGCAATCCGACCCAATGGAAGCGGAGATCATTTTGCGCTCGGCCAAGGCCACCGGATTGCCGGTGATCGTGTCCTTCACTTTCGACACGGGCAAGGCGCACGACCGCACGCTTACCGGCGACACGCCCGAGCGCATTGCCCTGCGCATGGAACAGGCCGGCGCGGACGCGATTGGAGCCAATTGCGGTTCGGGGATCGAGCATTTCGTGTTGCTCTGCCGCCGCATGCGCCAGTCCTGCAAGCTGCCGTTATGGATGAAGCCGAACGCTGGATTGCCCGTAATCGAAGCCGGGAAGCTCCATTACCAGCAGTCGGCTAACGAGTTCGCCGCCCACCTGCCGCAACTGCTCTTGGCCGGCGCGTCCTTCGTGGGCGGATGCTGTGGCACCAGCCCCGCCTTCGTGGCGGCATTGAAGGAGCAATTCGCTGAATGCGCCTCCGAGTGATCGCCTGCGAAGTCCTGTTTCGTGAGATCTCTCACGCGGCGGCGCTCTCGCCCCACCAGATCGACGTGGAATTTCTCGAGAAGGGACTGCACGACTACGGCGGCGCGGCCATGCGCAAGGAGTTGCAGTTCCGCGTCGATTCCGCCGACCCCGTGAAGTACGACGCGGTCGTGATGGGTTACGCGTTGTGCGGCAACGGACTACACGGGCTGCGTGCCTCGCGGTTGCCGCTGGTGGCGCCTCGCGCGCACGATTGCATTGCCCTGCTGATGGGCGGCCGGGAGCGCTACGAAGAGTATTTCAACTCGAATCCCGGAACGTACTTCAGTTCGACGGGCTGGCTGGAACGCGGCCAGAGTCTGGTTCCGCTGGCCAGGGTGCGGACAGGCATCGACGTGACCCTCCAATCGCTCATCGACAAATATGGCGAGGACAATGGCACGTATCTTTTCGCCGAGTTGAACAAGTACCAGGCGTCCTACCACCACTTCGTCTATATCGAGACCGGGCTCGAAGCCGACAAGCACTTTGAGATCGAAGCCAAAACGTCGGCCGACAAGCGCGGTTGGGAGTACTCGAAGCTGGACGGGGACCTGCGGTTGATCAGGATGCTGCTCAACGGCGAGTGGGACCCCAAAGACTTTCTGGTCGTCCAACCGGGACAGCGGATCGTGGCGCGCTACGACGCGGACGTAATTCATGCCGAGCGGGGAGAGGAAGCGCCGTGAATGGACTCGAACGCGTAAGGGCCACGATTCTGGGCGGAGCCTGCGACCGGCTGGCGTTCATGCCGATCACGATGATGTACGCCGCGGACGTGGCTGGCGTATCCTATCGCCGCTACGCGACCGATGGGGACGTCCTGGCGGAAGCTCAAGTGCGTGTCGCCGAGGAGTTCGGCTTCGACCACGTCAGCGTCATCTCCGACCCGGCCCGCGAGGTCAGCGATCTGGGAGGCGCCGTCGAGTGGTTTGAAGATCAGCCCCCCGCCATTCGCGGGGATGATTCGCTGCTCGCCGATAAGGCGCTGTTGAAGGGGCTCGCCGTCCCCGACCCGGAGGCGCCCGGCCGCATGAGCGACCGCGTGCGCGGTGTGCGCGCGCTGGCCCGAAGAGCCGGTTCCAGCCTGGCGGTCGAAGGCTGGGTCGAAGGCCCGTGCGCCATGGCGGCGGATCTGCGCGGCATGAGTCCACTGATGCTCGACTTTTTTGACGATACGGAGTTCGTGGACGAGCTGATGGATTTCTGCGTGCGCATGGAGACGCATTTCGCGGAGGCCCAAGTGGCGGCGGGTGCGACGCTGATCGGCGTAGGGGACGCTGCCGCTTCGCTGGTCGGCCCCAAGCTCTACACCGAATTCGTGCTGGGCTGGGAGCAGCGTCTGGTCGCGAGCATTCACTCGCTCGGGGTGCCCGTGCGGCTGCACATCTGCGGCAACACGAAGCGGATCGTCGGGGGCATGGGCAAGACGGAGTGCGACATCATCGACCTCGATTTCATGACGTCGCTGGCGGAAGCCCGCGCGGCCATGGGGCCGGGCCAGGTGTTGCTTGGCAACCTCGACCCGGTGCGCACGCTGCGCGACGGCACGCCCGACAGCGTCTACGCGGCGGTTGCCGAGTGCCACGCGCAGTCCGGCCTGCACTACATCGTCGGCGCCGGCTGCGAAGTTCCGCGCGGGACTCCGGCCGATAACGTCCGCGCGATGGCGCGCTATGCGGCCGAACACAACTAGGTGTTTGGGGGTGGCTATCCAGTCCCCGCCCGGTGTCACCAGGACTGACCAGACATGAGCCACCACGTTCACATCGATGCGCCACCTGGCACCCCGCTTCGCGACCGCCTGTTCGAACTAGGCGTCGAGTTTCCGTGCGGCGGCGCTCTGCTGTGCGGCAGTTGCCGCGTCCGAGTCGTCGCGGGCGATGTCCCGGTTACTGCCGAAATGCGCGAGGCACTCACCCAGGGGGAGATCGAAGCGGGCTGGCGGCTGGGTTGCTTCGCACACGCAAATGGTCCGGTGACCATTGAAGTGGAGCAGTGGACAGCGCCCGTTCTCACCGGCGAGGAGGCGCTGCGCGCCGAGCCGCGCGATGGCTTCGGCATCGCCATCGACCTTGGCACCACAACGCTCGCGGCGCAACTCGTGGACCTGACCAGCGGTGAAGTCATCGCGACCGAGACGGCGCTCAATCCGCAGGCGCGTCACGGCGCCGACCTGATGAGCCGCATTGGTTTCGACCGGGCTCAACCCGGAGTCCTGCGGGAACTGATCCGGGAAGCCCTGGGTGGGATGGCCGCTCGCCTGGCCGTAAATGGCCCGGTGCGGGAAGTCCTGATCTGCGGCAATACCGCGATGCACCACTTCTTCTGCGGGCTGAAGGTGGAAGCGCTCGCCGAGGCCCCGTTCCGCACGCCATACCTTGGGCCGAACGTGTTTCGCGCCGCCGATCTAGGCTGGGCGCCGGACATCGCAGGGAGCGTCACATTTCTGCCGAATATCGGGGGGTTCGTCGGAAGCGATATTCTGGCGGGCCTGATCGCCTGCGGACTGGTGCGACAGACCGGGCTCACCGCCTTCGCCGATCTCGGCACGAACGGCGAGGTGGCCGTAGGGTCGTCGCACGGCATCGTCTGCGCCTCCACGGCCGCAGGTCCTGCGTTCGAGGCCGGTCGAATTGCCATGGGGATGCGCGCCGGTTCGGGTGCGATCGATCGCGTGGAATGGCGGGACGGCGCGCTGCACTGCGGCGTCATCGGCGGCACTGCGCCGCGCGGCATTTGCGGCAGCGGTCTGGTGGACGCCGCCGCGGCCCTCGCGGAAGGCGGACTCGTGCTGCCCACGGGCCGCATGACCAAAGGCGTGAAGGAAATCGCGCTAGCCGGCGGAGTCGCGCTGGCACAGTCCGATATCCGCGAATTGCAACTCGCCAAGGGGGCTATCGCCGCGGGCGTGCTGCTGCTGCGCGAGCGACTGGGCCAGGAAAAACCGGCGACGTTCCACCTGGCGGGTGCGTTTGGCAACTACGTCCGGGCGGACAGTGCGAAGCGCATCGGGCTGCTGCCGCAGGATTCGGAAGTCGTGGCCGAGGGCAATGCCGCGCTGCGCGGTACGCGTCTGCTGCTGCTGCGCCCGTCGGCCCGCGAGGCTCTGATGGCCGGCACTCTGGCTCGCACGGAACACGTCGAACTCGGTGGAGAAGCCGCGTTTCAGGACGCGTTTGCGGCGTGCATGCGGCTCGCCCCGCTGGCCTGGGATGACCTGGCCGCGCTGTAGCCTTGACACGGGATCCGATCGCCCGGACGCTGTCGTTCCCGACCCATAGCGCAGGCGCATCGCAAATGAGATTATGAGGTCAGGAATTGCCGCTCTGGTCGTTTGGTTTTCGCGCGGGCGGTGCGTTCCAGCGGAATCCGAGGAGATCGTTTCGATGGAACAGACCATTTCTTTCACGCTCAATGGGAAACCGGCCAGCGTCGTCGCGGACGGCGAACGGATGCTGCTGTGGGTGCTGCGCTCCGATCTGGCGCTGACCGGAACGAAGTTCGGCTGCGGTGAAGCCCAGTGCGGAGCCTGCACGGTGATCGTTGACGGCGAGGCCGTGCGGTCCTGCGTCACGCCGCTGAAGGACGTCGCCGGCAAGCATGTGCTGACGATCGAGGGACTGGAGTCAGGCGGCCAGCTGAACGCGCTGCAACAGGCGTTTGTGAAGCACCACGCGTTCCAGTGCGGCTTTTGCACGCCGGGCATGGTGATCAACGCCTACGCGCTGCTGCTGAAGACCCCGCTGGCCAAACGCGAGGAGATCGTCAAAGAGATGGATGGGAACCTGTGCCGTTGCGGCGCGCACGTGCGCATCCTGGACGCGATTGAAGAAGCCGGCGTGGCCATGCATGGAGGCAAGCAATGAAACCGAATCCCGCGATCGAACCCGGCTCAAACGCCGCATCCGAAATCAGCCGCCGCGATGTTCTTACGCTCGCCGGCACAGGCCTGGTTGTGCTGTTCTCCACCGAGGAGGCGCAGGCGCGCACGCAGGACGAAAAGATCCCCGAGCGGCCCACGTTCCCGACCGATTTCAATGCCTACCTGCGAATCGCTCCCAACGGCAGAGTGACCGGGCTTGCGGGCAAGATTGAGATGGGGCAGGGGTCGAAAACCGTCCTCGCTCAACTGATCGCCGACGAGTTGGATGTCGATTACGGCGTGGTGGATATGGTGATGGTGGACACGGCGGTGTGCCCGTGGGACATGGGTACATTCGGCTCGCTGAACGTGCGCCAGTACTCGCTGCTGGTGCGTGCCGCGGCGGCCGAAGCGCGAGCCGTGCTGCTGCAGATGGCGTCGGAGAAACTCGGCGTTCCGGTGAACGAACTGACGGTGCGCTCCGGCGTGATTTCGGCCAAAACCGCGGCGGGCAAGCACGTCAGCTACGGGCAGTTGGTGGACGGGAAGAAGATTGAGCGCCATCTGGCGAAGGTGCCCGTCAAGGCTTACCCGGCGCTCGGGCTTTCCAAGCAGCACCTCGAACGCAAGGACGCCGTGGCGAAGGTCAACGGCAGCGCCGAGTACTCCGCCGACATCAAGTTGCCCGGAATGCTCTATGCGCGCATCTTGCGGCCGCCGGCGCACGGGGCCAAGCTCAAATCGGCGAACACCGAGGCTGCGGAGAAGGCGGGCGCCCGCGTGATCCGCGACGGCGATCTGGTCGCCGTGCTGCATCCCAGGCCGGACGTGGCGGACCACCTGTTGAGTCTGGTCAAGGCAGAATTCGACACGCCGAAGTCGGACGTGGACGAGAAGTCGATCTTCGCGCATCTCGAAAAGACGGCGCTGCCTCCGACGGTCGTGAAGCAGCAAGGCAGCATCCCGGAAGGCGAGAAGCAGGCGGCCAGCGTCGTCGAGCAAACCTACCTGAACGCCTACGTGGCGCATGCTCCAATTGAGACGCACTCCGCGCTGGCTTCATTTGAGAACGGCAGAGTGACTGTTTGGGCCAGCACGCAGACGCCGTTCCCGCTGCGCGAAGAGATCGCCGCCGCATTGAAGCTGCCGCAGTCGAGCGTGCGCGTGATCGTGCCTTACGTGGGCGGCGCATTTGGGGGCAAGGCGCCATCGAGTCAGGCCATCGAGGCGGCGCGCCTATCTAAACTCGCGGGCAAGCCGGTGCAGGTGGTGTTCGACCGCGCCGAAGAATTCTTCTACGACTTCTTCCGTCCGGCTGCGATCGTCAAACTCAGGACGGGCTTAACCGCGGACGGCAAGATCTCGTCCTGGGACTGCCAGCTCATCGCCGGCGGCGACCGGGAAGCGCTCCCGTTTTACGCCTTCTCGAACCAGCGAACCGTGTCTACGGGTAGTTGGGGCGGCGGCAACGGGAAAGGGATGCACTTCTTCGGGGTGGGCGCCTGGCGTGCGCCTTCAGTCAATACCAACACTTTCGCGCGCGAGTCGCATATGGACATCCTGGCGGCCAAGGCGGGAGTGGACCCGGTTGAGTTCCGTTTGCGTCATCTCACGAACGTCCGCATGCGGTTGTGCCTGGAGACGGCCGCCAAGCGATTCGGTTGGAAGCGGGGCAAGGCTCCCGCGGGGCACGGCCAGGGCGTGGCGCTCGGCATGGACGTCAACACGTACTGCGCCACTGTGGCCGAGGTGTCGGTAGACAAAGCCACGGGCACGGTCAAGGTGCACCGCATGGTGGTAGCCATGGACCCCGGCGTCGCGGTGAACCCGGACGGTGCGCTCCAGCAGATGGAGGGCGCGACCACCATGGGGCTTGGCTACGCTCTCACCGAAGGGCTGAGGTTCCAGGGCGGGCAGATCCACGACCACAATTTCGACACTTACGTGCTCCCGCGCTTCTCGGGCGTCCCCAAGATCGAGTGCATCCTGATCGAGACGCCGGGAGCCACGGCGGAAGGCTGCGCGGAGCCCCCCGTGGTCACAGTGGGGGCAGTCCTTGCTAACGCCATTTTCGACGCCACCGGAGCGCGCATTCTGGAACTCCCGATGACGCCCGAGCGCGTGAAAGCGGCGCTCGCCCGGGTCTGAATTTCGCCAATTCGAGCCCAATAAACAGCGGGGCGACGTTTCCGTCCGAGTGCGTCCCTACGTGTGCCGTTTAACTGTCGATCCGCAGTGCGGCACGCTCGTTGGCCCGGACGCCCTGAATCCTTTCCAATCGACGCGCATCTATCTAGGTGTAAGTTGATTAGTCAATAGTTGACGTGACACTAGAAAGGAATTGAGTCATGATCGTTCACCGCAAGGTTTCAGAACGGGGCAACACCCGCTTGAGTTGGCTCAACGGCCGCCACACCTTTTCGTTCAACCGCTACTACGACCCGGAGTGGATGGGCTTCCGTACGCTCCGCGTCATCAACGACGACATCGTCGAGCCTTCCGGCGGATTCGGCAGGCATCCGCATCAGGACATGGAAATCGTGACCTGGGTGCTGGACGGCGTGCTGAAACATCGCGACTCGACCGGCGCCGAGGGCGAACTCCGTCTCGGGGATGCCCAGCGAATGAGCGCTGGGACGGGCGTTTACCACAGTGAATTCAACGGCTCGGATACAGAGCGGGTCCGGCTACTCCAGATCTGGATCGAGCCAGCGGAGAATGGGGTGGCCCCCAGTTACGAGCAGAAGCAATTCCCGGAGGCGGGTCGCCTGAATCGTCTGCGAGTGATCGCCAGCCAGGATGGCCGCGAGGGTTCGGTCGTGATTGGTCAGGATGCGGCGATTTATGATGGCGTGCTAGAGCCAGGTGCGGCCATCGAGCATCCTATAGCAGTCGGCCGATCGGCTTGGGTCCAAGTGGCAAAGGGTAAGGTGTCTGTGAACGGACTCGCTCTGGAAGAGGGCGACGGCGCAGCCATCAGCGCAGAGACTGCGGTGCGGATTGAGGCGACGGAGCCGGCGGAAGTGCTCTTTTTTGACCTGAAGTAAACACTGATCACGGGCCGGAGCGGGGATAATCGTAGGAATGGTGCAACAGGGGGCCGTGCATGAAGCGACGCGCTGGTTACTCCAGCACGGCTACTTCCTATTGCTTTCAGCTGTCGCGGCCGAGCAACTGGGAGTGCCCGTGCCGGCCGCTCCGCTCCTGCTGGCGATGGGCGCGCTGGCCGGACGTGGGCACTACAATCTGATCAGCGCCCTGGCACTGTCCAGCCTGGCGGCGCTCGCCGCAGATCTCGTCTGGTTTCAACTCGGACGCCGGCGTGGCGAGTCGATTCTCGGTATACTCTGCCGCATTTCCCTGGAGCCCGACAGCTGTGTCCGCCTTACCCGGCACGCCTTCGACCGCTACGGCCCGGCCAGCCTGCTTTTCTGCAAATTCGTCCCCGGTCTCAGCACGGTGGCTCCACCCATGGCCGGAAGTTCGGGGATGTCGTTCGCGCGGTTCGTGTTGCTCGACCTGACCGGGTCGGCGCTGTGGGCTGGCGCCTTTCTTTCTACCGGCTGGATCTTCCGGCGCGAGACCGAGCGGGCCCTGGAAATCCTGTCGAACCTCGGGATTGGGTTCTTTGTTGTGTTGGTCGCGCCGCCGCTGCTCTGGCTAATGTGGAAGTACGCCCAGCGGCGGGCCTGGTTCGCCCGGGTCAAAGTACAGCGAGTCACCCCGGAAGAACTGCACACCATGCTGGCCTGGGGCGAACCTCCATCCGTCATCGACCTGCGCCATGCCCGGACCGTGGAGCGAACCGGTCTCAAGATAGCGGGAGCCTATGTCCTGGAGGTCGAAGAACTGAACGTACACCTCCGCAAACTGCCCGCTGGCTCGCACCTCGTGTTCTATTGCAGTTGACCGAACGAAGCCTCGAGCGCCAGTTTGGCGCTGAAATTCCAGCAAGCCGGTTTCGCCAACACGTTCGCCCTCCTGGGTGGGTTCGACGCCTGGGTCGAGGGCGGCTATCCCGTGGAGCCAGTCATTCTGGCGGGGCCGGACCCCAGCCTCGCGGTGTGAGCCTCCGCTAACGAGTCTCTAATCGACTCCGTTTCTCACTACTGCTTGAGACTACTCAAAGACCGCTGCGGCACTCTAGCGTATACTGACTCATCCGGGTAGATGCTAGCTGAGAGGAGCGGCTATCACTTCCGGTGCGCCCGGCATGATTTTGCCTGCTGCGCCGACGTCTGCAATGCGAGCCTGTCTCTCGCAGTTTCGCCTCCCCCGTTCAAAACTTCAGCATTGGCCCACGGCCAAGGTCCGCCACGCATGGAGGAGATGTTACCTATGAATCTTTCGATTGGAAACCGGATTTGCGCGCTGTCCGCTGAGGGCCGCCGCGAGAAGTCCATGTCACAAAACGCAATGTGCCTATTAGCGCTGCTGCTGACGCCTTTGATGGCTCAGGCTGAGCCGGTCACGGTGAACCTCGGCCAAAGCACGCAGAACTTCACCATGGCCGGCAGTGGGGCAAACGCATCCGGCCTGGGCCAATACGTCATCACCATGGGGGCGTGCAGCGTCAGTGCAGGCAACACGACCTGCACGCTCTCCGGCAGCTTTACAGGCGCCACTCCGGGCTTCACCGACGGCACCTATAGCTTGGTCACCACCTACCTGGGCACTGGCGCCACGCCGTTCCTGGGCGTCGAGCAAGCCGCCGGCTCCAACTACTTTTCCTTCTCGTCCGTACCACAGACGGCGACGATGACCCTGAACCTGACCACCTCAACCGGGACTGTCGCCGTGCCGATCCTGGCGTCAGGCCAGTTCGCTACCGGAGCCACATTTGGCTTGGTCTATAATGCTTCCGCTATCTGCAGCGGCACCGCGGTATCCACTTGCGCGGTAGCGCAGGTCGGTCTCGCGGCCGGATCCAGCATCACCGGACCGGTGACGGGCAGCGCCTCGTTCATCCAGACGTCGCAGTCGTATTACTTCCCCCACCTCACGTTCGGTGGCGGCTATCAAACGACTTTCACCTACGTCAACTACTCCCCGCAGACGGTCACTTGCGTGACCAATTTCTACAACGACTCCGGAACCCCGTTGTCGATTCCGTTCAGCGAAGGGACGAACTCCAGCCGCACCGACAAACTGCCGCCTGGGCAGATCGTCCATGACCAGAGCGTGGCGGACCTGAACATACCGGTAGCCATCGAGGGGTGGGCGCAAGGCACCTGCAGCGGCCCGGTGCAGGCCAGCGCGCTGTTCCGCTACTTCCGGTCGGGAGTGGCGCAGGGCGAGGCGGGGGTGAATGCGGAGACCGCTCCTACCACCAAGTTCGTCACCTTCGCCCAGACCAACACGGGCGTCGCCTACGCGAATCCGTCTCCCACCGACTCCACCACAATCACCATGACGGTGCTTGGCGCGGGGGGAGCGAGGATTGGCAGCACCAGCAAAACCCTCGGGCCACTAGGGCACGGCGCCTTGAACCCCGGGCCTCTGCTCGGTCTGGGCAGCTTTGCCGGACTGGTCGAAATCACATCCACCAGCCCGATTGTCAGCTTGTCGATCAACGCCGAGGCGTTCCCCGTGTTCTCCTCCCTGCCTCCAGGGGATTTAGCGGCAGCGACCACGCTCGTGTCGCCGTAGGGAAGCCATCGAGTGAATCCGCAGCCTCATGTCTCCCCGGGATTGACGAAGATCCGGGTCGGGAAGTAGGGCTTGGTGGATTAGTCCGAAGACGTCAGGGACCGAACCGCGGCTCAGAGCAACGGAGCCGCGACCGTAAGGGAGTGGTAGTTGCCAGCGGACTTGACCACTCCCTGTCGTTCGCGGCTGTGTGCCAGGGGGTAGCTCGCTGGTGACGGAGAACTCCGAGCCGGGTGATTTGGTGCGCGTTCTTGTCTGTGGAGGTGGTTGGCCTCACAACTCCACCTGCGAGTGTGCGTCAGTTCGTCTCTTTGCGCACGAAGGGCGTTTGCAGGTACTTGGCAGCTTGCTCCTGCGCGCCTTGCGTGTTGTCTTTCGTGCGAATCGCCTGCTGGTATTCGTTGCGGGCGCGTTCGCGCTGCTGGGTCATGTCGAAGATCTTGCCCAGGTTGATGTGCGACCAGACCTCGCTCCACTTGGGCTCCCCGTCGCCATTCAACGCTTCCCGGAATTCGTTGGCGGCCGACTGGTAATTATTCTGCAGGAAGAAGACCTCGCCCACTCGGTAGTGCGCCAGCGAGCTGATGCGGTTCACGCCTAGCGCCTTCTGATACTCGGCCAGCGCCTCGGTGTATTCGCCGATCTCCGCCAGTTGCTCGCCGCGCCGAATGGCAACATCCACCCGCATCTTAGAGCTGTTGGTCAGCAGCCTGCCGTTCGGATCGAGCGTCAGCCGCTTGGGCTTACCAAATGTCTCGACCGAGAACTCGGTGGAGGGGCCGCTCACGTCGATGCGCTTGAATTCAGGGTTGCCTTCGGTTTCGATCTTGATCTCCACCGGCATGCGGAAGGTGTCGAGATCCTGCGTGATCTTGCCGACCGTGCGGAAGCCCTTCTCGATGCGGAAAACCGTGTATTCTTTCTTAAACTCGGGCGCGCCGGTGCTCTCCAGCCATTGGATGAAGAAGCCTGAAAGAGGCTGGCCCGAGATGTTTTCGGCCACTTTGCGGAAGCCTTCCGTGGTGACACTCATTCCGGCAGATTGATCGATGAAGGTGCGCAGGATCTTCTTGAAATTCTCATCGCCCACGATCCAGCGCAGCATGTGCAGCGTGGCTGCGCCTTTGCTCCCCGTGACCGCGAAGAACTCGGGTGAATAGTCCTCGTAGCGGTTGGATTGACGCACCGGCGCGTCGGTGACGGTGAGTGAGTCCACGTACAATTCGTGGACTTCCGCCTCGATCGACTGCGGCCCGTTCAGACTTTCCAGATACATCACCTCGGCGTATTTCGCGATGCCGTTGCAGATCCAGATGTGGTTGCGAGTGGCGGGCGAGAGCAGGCCGCCGAACCACTGGCGCGCGATTTGATTGGCCAGCAAGCGGGGCGACGGAGCCTTGGCGGCGGTATTGGGTGACACAAACAACATCCCGGCGGAGGAGTATCCGTTGGGTGCGCCTTCCCCGGTCTCGACAATCGTCAGGTTAGCCTGCGGGGGGACTCCGAAGACGCTCGTCAGAAATACCATGGTCCTGGCTGCGTCATCGCCCCAGGCCTGGGCGGTGGACTCGTGGCCGGCATGGAACCAGACATCGTTCATCAGACCTTGCGAGCTGACCTTCTTTACTGTGTCTCTGGTGATCGCCAGGCTGCCGGGGAACGAGGGCTTCAGCGTCTTGAAAGTGTAGGCGTCGCCTTGCGCGGAGTCGATGCCGCTGGAGAGAACCCGGTAGCCAGCCGGGACGCTTACGGTCAGGTCCATAGTGAAGCGATCGGTGGTATAGCCGCTGATGGGGAACCAGCGTGCAGGGTAGAGCAGCCACGAGGCGTCCTTTGCGATCACTCCGAACTGAATACCCGAGATGGGCGACTCCTCCTGGCCGGTCATGCGCCCTCCGTAGGTGAGGGTGACCGTGACTGGCTTGCTCTTGGCCAGGGGTTCGGGGAAGAAGACCTTGACGGTGAAGTCCTGCGCGGAGCGGTTCACTTCGAGACTGCGGCCCTGCTCATCCACCGCCGTGCTCACGCTGAGGGCATTGTTCAGCTCAAAAGTCGCCGAGTTCGAGCCGGCGTCCTGCGGAATGAAGGTGATGGCGGCGGTCGCCTGCAACGCCTGCCGCTCCACGTCAATCGTCGCATCAAGCTTGTAATGATCCACGTCGATCGACGATCTGCGCTGCTCCTGAGCAACGAGCGCTGCGGGCGCGGCCAGACAGGATAAGGCGACCCAGATCCCCAAGGAACGCATCATTTTTCGAGCCTTTCTCCGTCAGTTCTCGCTGGCACCCTCGGGATGCTCCCGATAGGAGTGCGCGGGACGCAATCGTGCTGTCCCGAATCGAGCGTTAGGCAAAACCCTCTAACTAATATCCCCTAACCCGGGATTAGCGGCCATTCTCACCTTCAAGTGACGCGGCAATCCGCCGGGCGGATACCTCCAACGGGTCGCCCTGGCTCGCCAGGAGTTGCGCCACTTCTTGCAATCCAGCCTTCATTTCGACCCTGGCGCTCTCCGATTCGAGTAAAGCCAGCGCTTCCGAGGCGATTCTCTCGCCAGTCATTTCATCCTGGATCAACTCGGGTATGACGCGCCGGCCAGCCACCAGGTTAACCATGGTGTAGAACGGCACGTTCACCAGCGGCCGCCCGATGTGCCAGGTGAGCGGTGTCACACGGTAAAACGAAACCAGCGGCGCGCCTAGCAGGGCCGCTTCCATGGCGACCGTGCCGCTGGCGGCCAATGTCACGTCGGCATGTGCCATGGCGTCGCGCGTTGCACCCTCCACGACTTTAACGATTCCCCCGCGGATCAACGGCTGGTAGAAATCCTCCCCAAAGCGCTCTCTGGCGCCGGCGGGAATCGCCACGATGAACGTGGCGGGCCGCCGGGACTGAATCCGGTCGACGGCGTCCCGCAGAGGCGCCAGATGCCGCGCCGTCTCGCCACGCCGGCTGCCCGGGCAGAGCGTCACCAAAGGCTTGTCCCATGGAATGCCATGCTTCTGAAAAAAAGACTCCCGATCCAGCGTAGGATGCACCGTCCCGGCAAGGGGGTGGCCGATGTAATGGGCATTTACTCCGCGGTCCAGGAAGAACTTCTCCTCAAAAGGGAAGATGCAGTGGAGTTCCCTTACGTTTCGCTGGAGAATGCGGGCACGGCCCGCGCGCCAGGCCCAAGCCTGCGGCGCGACCAGGTAAAACACCGGAATGCCGAGCTTGCGGAGCTTCACGGCTAGCCGCAGGTGGAAGTCCGGGCTGTCGGTCAGGATAGCGGCCGCCGGGCGAACCACCTCGGCGGCGCGGACGAGCTTACGGAATTCGCCGAAGATCCGCGGGATATGGTGCAGCACCTCAACCAGGCCGACCACGGACAGGCTGGCCGAATCCACCACGGTCCGCACGCCGGCCTCCCGCATTGCGGCGCCCGTGCATCCGAAGAACCCGGCCTCCGGCATCAACCGCTGGAGGTGCGTGACGACGCCCGCAGCATAATGGTCCCCGGAGGCTTCACCCGCGGAAACGAGGATTTGCGTGGACACACAACCAGTCTATCTTTGCTATTGTGAGTGTTTTGCGACAGTTAGGTGCAACCGCTCTGATATTCTAGAGTTGCGGTTGTGCGTCATGGCGGTTTCTGAAACGCTTCAGCGATTGAGACTCGGGCAGTTCGCGGGAATGCACCGCGGCCAGATGATTCCTCTAGGGACTCGGGCGTGCTACTTTTGTGCCTCGTTGACTCTGAGCGAAGAGGATCTGCACGAGTATCTCACCGAGCCGGTTTCAGCCCTTCCGCCCGCCGTATCGTCCCGACTTCCCAAGCTCGAAATCTTCCTGGTGCCCTATCTGGAGCGCGGCGCGGAGATCCCCGGCCGGGCCAAGGCCAGCGCTCAAGAGCCCGTCGTCGCCGAGAACAAGCCGACGGAAGAGCGTTCGCTGGCCTCCGGGTTCGTGGTCACGGAGAACGAAGCGACTCTCGCTTTCGCGGTGAAAGACGCCGAAGTGGCTGACTACCACTACCGGTTCTACCGGACGATTGCGGAGCTGGTCGCGGGCAAGAATGGCGAAAACGTCCCGGCGGATTACTCGAAACTGATCTCCGAGGAACTCGAACACAACGCCCATGGCGAGGTGGACGAGGAGTCCTGGCGGCTCAAGATGGAGTTGACCCCGAAGGATCGCGAGGCGAGTCGGCCCGGCAAACGGCTGAAGGCTTACCTGCGGCGCAGTTTCATCGACACCTTGACACTGTATCTGCACGGCGTGTGCTGCGATATCGACGTCGAGACGGGGCCGCGGCAACTGGCCAGCCACCTGCTGCGCAAGCGACTCAGGCTGCTGCGGGTGGTCTTCCCGCCGCCCGAAGGCTACGCCGTCCTGCCGGAAGATCTCCAGACCGTAACGCGCCCGGCACAGGGCTCTAAACTCATCAATTAATTGCCGATGTGGACTCGGCCCTGGGCTCGCGCCACCAGGCTGGTTCAAGTGAACCCGCCCCCAATGCGATAGAATCCTCGACAAGATGAATCGTCGCCACTTCGTTGCGGGCGCCACCAGCGCGTCCCTGCTCGCCCCACTCTCAACCCAGGCAGAATCGACCCTGCAAAACACATCGAAACCCATGATCCTCGAACTTCGCAAGATCCAACTCCGCAATACCACGGACAACCAGCGTGGGCGCGCCACTGATTTTATTGGCAAGGTCTACGCCCCCGCACTGACCCATGCCGGGGCGGTGAACGTGGGCCTGTTCAGCCCGATCGTCGCGGCGGACTCGCCGTTTATCCTGACGCTGGCCGCCTACGCGTCACTGGACAGCTTCGACCAGGTGCAAACCAAGCTCTGGGGTGACGAGGCCTTTTTGAAAGAGGCGGAGCGGGCGACCAGCGGACCGCTGCTGTTTCAGCGCATGGAGGTCTCCCTGCTGAAGGGGTTCGCCGGCTTCCCGGGCATCGAGATTCAGGCGGGAGACGCGTCGAAACCGTCGCGCATTTTCGAACTGCGCAGCTACGAATCAAGCACTCCGCTTTCGCTCAAGAAGAAAATCAAGATGTTTGAGGACGGCGAGATCGACATCTTCCGCAAGTACGGACTGGCGCCGGTCTTCTTCGGCGAGCAAATCGCAGGCGGGAAGATGCCGAATCTGACTTACATGGTTGGGTTCGAAAACGCGACTACTCGGGACGCCAACTGGCGCGCATTCGGCGGAAGTCCGGAGTGGAAGAAGCTGTCTTCCACTCCCGGCTTGAGCGATGGCGAGACTGTCTCGAACATCAGCAATATGCTGCTGGCGCCTCTCGCGGGGTCGCAAGTCCGGTAGTCCGAACGAGGCGGGGCGCAGAGCCGTGAACGATGAGAGCGGCCGCGGCTTCGGCCGCGCTCTGTCGTTTGCAGCTCTGCGCGTTTGCGCCGGGGCGCGCTAGAAGTCGAACGTCTTCAGATAGCTCGCGCTGATCTTCAGGCTGGCCAGCGGGTCGCCCGGAGTGGAATCCTGCTCGACGAAGAAGTGCTTGACGCCCGATTCCGTCGCGGTATGCAGGACGTGCTTCAGGTCCATCGTTCCTGCGCCGACTTCCTTGAACGCCGTGCGGGGCACGTTCTCGTCGAACCGCTTGGCGACGCCGTCAGCCTTGTCCTTGATGTGCATCAGCACGATGCGCTTGGAGTATTTCTTCAGGAGCTCCGACGGGTCGTTGCCGGTAACGGCCACCCAAAAGATGTCCATCTCCCATCCGAGATGCTTCGGGTCGGTATTGGCCATCAAGACGTCCATCAGCGTCCCCGCGCCGTCGCCCGCGGACGCGAATTCGAAGGCGTGGTTGTGGTAGCAGAGCTTCAGCCCCGCGCCCATGCACTGCGCACCCGCTTTATCGAGATTCTCCGCGAGTTTCTTCATCACATCGACGCCCCCGCGTTCCTTGGGATCGATGTAAGGGCACACCACGTATTCGAACCCGCGCTTCTTCATGTCGTCCAGCACGGGGCCGAGTTTGTCGCGGTGCTTGGTGAAGAGGTCGGTTTCGAGGTGGATGCTCACTGGCCGCAGCTTCGTTTTGTGCGCGGCCTGCATGATCGTCTCGAGGTTGTCGTAAGTGGCCTCGATCTCTTTGTAGCCGGCCGCTTCAATCTCGTTCAAGACCCTTTGGGGATCCTTGTTGATGATGCTGCGAACGGTGTAGAGCTGGACGCCGAAGGTCGTCAGCTCACGAGCGAAAGCGGGCACCTGGAGCGAGGCGGCGGCAGCCGCGGAGAGGGTGAAGGAGCGTCGTGTCATGGGGGTCATGGCTGAATTGAGTATATGCGTCCGGCGGGGTGGAGAACACGCAGCATCTCCGGAGTCGCCGGTCCGTCAACGGTGTCGAAGACCACTGTGAAAAAGCTGTCGCGCCAGGGAATCTCCGTCCTGGATCCGGGTGCGAACAGGGCGTTCTCGCAATCGGCGAGTTCCCTGCGCGCATTTCTCATCAAGCCGCTGTCGCCGATCCCTACCAGCACGCCCTGCGGCAATGCCTGACTCCACTCCCGCAGCCGGAGTGAACTCAACTGCCCGTCATGCAGCACGAGTACCCGGTCGTCCGGCTGCAACTCTTCCGTCATGCCTCCATTATGAGGCGCTCACTACTTTGATTTCGGGTTCAGCAGCCTCGCCTGGGCGGGCAGGCCCCACCGGTTGGGCTACAATCGACAAGGCAACCCAATAGTTTATTCCAGAGGAGATTTCAGATGGCTTCGGAAAAGACCCAGAACTTCGCCAACCACGCCCGGTTCGTTCCCGCTTACCATTTCATCCTGACGGCATTGATCGTGCTAGGCCTGATCGGGTCGTGCGTCAACCTCTACGTCTCCTGTGGGGACCATCAGCGGATTTACAGCGCTTCGCTCATCGTGGTGCTCGAAATAGTGGCCGTCCTGCTGTTTGTCTTTTGCCGCACCTTCCCGCTGAAAGCCCAGGACCGGGCGATCCGGGCCGAGGAGAATCTGCGGCATTTCGTGCTGGCGGGCAAACTGCTCGACCCGCGCTTGAGCACGCTCCAGGTTGTCGCGCTGCGCTTCGCTTCCGACGCGGAATTCGTGCAACTCGCTGCGCAGGCCGCGGAACAGAACATGGAGCCAAAGGCGATCAAGCAGGCCATCAAGAACTGGCGCCCGGATTACTACCGGGTCTGACGCTCATTTCCCCGCATCAAGCTTTGGTGTTGGCGGCGCTTGAACTCACCCTCCACGGGGAATTGGAACGGTCAGCGGACTTGACTGCTCTCTGTCCTTCGCCGTGCTGGCGGGAAGACCGTTGCGCTTCACTTCGAGGCGGGCACCAGTGGAGCGGATACGGGCAGAGTGAAGATCGCGGAGACCCGCGAACCGGCACCGATCGTGAGCGGCAGGCTGTTCGAAGCGTCCTGCAATTGCGTATTCGGGTCCAGCTTGAATTGGACGGCGTACTGGTTCGTTGCGTTCGGCTGTGCTTGGACCGAGTAGAGCGTTTGCGCAATGCCGCCCACCGAAACCGCCAGCGCCGACAGGTCCACCGGAGTTATGTCTCCGGCCAGATTGTTTACCAGCAGCGTCACCACGTCCCCCGGGAGCGCGGGAGCCGTCGGGCTGTAAGCGATTCCTTTGGCTGAGTCGCTGGCCTGCAGGACGACCGGGTTGTCCACGCCCACGTCCAGTAACACGGGCGGAAGCGCCGCGCCCAGGTAGGTGAGCTTCAAACTCATCGGGCCGGAAGTCAGATTAGCCGGCAAATTGATGATCAGTTGGCCGCTCAGGAACGCCAACACGTCGGCATATCGGTCGCCAGCGGGCGTAGCCACGACTGCCGTGAAGCTTCCCGGGCTGGCGCTGGTCGGGACGTTCTCAATCGGGATGATGAAGGGGAACGGAACGGCCAGACCCGCAGGCAGCGAAGCGGGCATCGCGGCCGCTGTTTTGGCCCAGGGCTGCGTGGTGGCTGCCGTGATGCCGAGGCTCAACGGGCTCTCAATCAACTGCAGGCCGGCCGAAAGCGTCAGCGTCGTCAAGCCCAATGTCGCGGTTGGCGCCACGGAGATTGCAATCTTCGCGTGCTGGGGGGAGAGCAGCCAGATGCGGCGCACAACGATGTCGCTCGTGCCGCACCCAAGCCGCAGTCCGGAGACGGCGAAATTCACGTTTGTGCCCGTCAGGTCGAGGGTGGCCTCGGATCCCGCCGAAACCGTAGCCGGTGCCACTTGAACGGCGGACACGCCCGTGTCGGGGTAACTGTACGCCGGCGGCGCCGCTGCGGGGGCAAAGCTCGAAGAGTCCAGTCCGGACGGGCTGAGTGCGATCACCGCCGCGCTTGCCAGCGGCTGGGCGGGCGGTGGCACCACCGTCAAAACGCCGTTCAGCGACCAGTGAATCACCGCTGAAACACCGTCGAATAGCACCCGCGTGCCGGCCGCCAAGCCTGTCCCCGAGACGGTCACGGTTCCATCCGAGTTCTGTTGCAGCGTCGAAATCACGGGCGGCGCGGAGTTGGTCAACAGCAGCGCGGATGGCAGGATTTCCGTTTCGCCGTTGCGGCTGAAAATCAGGTGCCGCGGGCCGGGCACGGCCTGTGCGCCAAGCGACAGATTGAATTGGAGATACCCCTGCGAGTAGGGATACGCGCTCACGGCTCCCGCGCCGAGCATTTCGGGCGCGCCCAGAACCGACACGTTCAGCCCCGGGGCCGGGTCCTTGCCATTGGTCGCAAGCAGTCCATTGCCCGCGGCCACCGCGTACGGCACCTGGCTATTGTTACTGCCCAGGAGAAACGTCGCGGGCTTGTCCGTGTCGTAGGCCTGAACCGCATCGTTCCAGAAGTAGCTGTAGGTTTGAACGTCGTAGATGCCGGCACTGGCGCGCGCCGTGACGCTGAAGTTGACACCCGGGGTGACTTTTCCCGCCGCGACATTGATCGGGTCGCCCGGCGACGCTGTCCCTGTCTGAAAGATCGTGTTGAAAGCCGGACTCAGCGGGATTGCGCCCTGGCTGTCGGTGGGCAGCACCAGGTTCACCGGTTGGAGCAATTCAGAGGGCAGCGAAGGCGGCACGGGATGCACGTACACCTGGTAGGCGCCCGCGCTCAGTCCGTCCAACTCGTAGGTTCCATCCGGGTTGGTGAGCGTGCTCACCGCTTCGCCATTCGTCGTCAGCGCCACCACGGATGCCAGGCTCACGCCCTGGCCGCCCAAGCTGACCTGGCCGGTGATCGATCCGAAACCGGCAGTCCAACCGGCAGCCGGGTAGAGCATCGAGATGGCCGCGATGTCGTCCGCGCCGAGCGGGTGCGTTTTGGTCATGGCTCGCGTGATCTCGGTGGACATCACGCTCGACGTCCAGGTGTGCTGCAGCCCGGCCGTGTGGCCCAATTCGTGGACCAGCGTCAGGAACAGGCGGTCGCTCCAGGACGGGCCCGAACCGCTGCTCGACTCTTTTGGGGCCCGCAAGTCGGTGCCGATCACCAGCGCTGCTTGTACGATCGGGACGATCGTCTGCCCGCTCGCGAGCGTAACTGCGGCGCCGCGCGTGATCGGTCCGCCCATGGCGATAATGCCTGGCGGCAATTCGTCGTCGAAGCTCACCAGTACCGCGGGCGTGTTCATGCTGAGATTGGGAGTCGCTATGCCCCCGAATTCGAAGCGGAACTTAGACGTCCCAACCGAGTTCCAGACCTCGGCCGCCGCCCGAATCTGGCTGACCAGGGCC
This sequence comes from uncultured Acidobacteriia bacterium, assembly GCA_903909435.1. GTDB lineage: Bacteria > Acidobacteriota > Terriglobia > Bryobacterales > Bryobacteraceae > CAIVVT01. Next base: position 69,966 of record CAIVVT010000056.1, read on the forward strand.
GGGAACGAGTCGCCTTTGCTGAGTTGCAAGGTCGAGGGCGGCGGCTGGATGAAATACTGCACCACGCCGCCCGGCTGAGTCTCCAGCTGGAATCTTTCGAAGATCGGCGTGTAGGGAGCGCCGTGGCCGGCGTAGTGCACGAAATGGTAGTTGGCTGACACGATGCCTGCCGTCAGGACGGTCAGGACGCCGGTCAACAGCCATCTTCCACTCTTGCGCGCTCTCAATTTAGTCCTCTCCCTCACGGCCGCGCACTCTGCGCGATTTTGGTCTGCAGGTCGCTGAGCAGGAGTGTGGCGCCGCTGCCAGCTCCCGCGCTGCCTGCCGCGTCGATGGTCTTGGCGTCGGCTGGCCCACGGGTCAGCACCACGGCGCCGGAGGCGTTGGTGTGGACCTCAAACAGGCCCTGGCTCAGTCCCACGATGTAGTTGGAACCGCTGGGCGCCGTCCAGATGAACAAAACGTATTCGTTTCCAGCTTGCAGTCCCGGCGATCCGGCCACGGCCTGCTGCAGCCCCTGGTAGTTGCCGCCGGGCACCGCGACCTGCAAGGTCGCTCCCGGGTTGCCTTTCAGGGCAGCGCTTACCTCCAGCCGGTAGCTCGTGTAAATGATTCCGCTGCGTTGGAAATTCGACACTGGCGTTGGCCGCGCCCGTACGATCAGGGAGCTTTTCGCCACCATGTCGTCGACGCTGAGGATTTGGAGCGTCGTAGCCTGAAGCGACCCAACCGCCGCCAGTGCCAGCACCCCAAGCAAGGTAACCGTGCGCATTATTCCGTAAGCAATGGATGCACCGGGATGGCCACTTGAGGCAGCCAAGTTCAGCATTTGTCTTCAATAGCTTACGGAGCCCACCCGGGGGCAGTTCGCGTCAGTCTGACACACCGCCTGGACAAGCTGGACCCAGCGGGGAGCCGCCTATTTCGGTGACGCGGGCTCCTGCACGATCAGCACCGGCGCGCCCACGGCATGGCGGACGTGGTTGATGGTGGCGCCATAAACCACGTCTTTCAGGCCCCGATGCCCGTGCGCGCCCATCACCACCAGGTCGGGGCGCAGGCGCTGGGCGCAGGCGATAATCTCCGCCGGAGCGCTCTTGGCGTAGACCACCTCGAAATCGGCTTCGACCCCCGCCGCGTGCAGCGCAGCGAGCAGTTTCTCGAAATACGCGCGGCCCTGTTCGATTTCCGAAGTCGAGGCCAGTTCGCCGTACACCTGGCTGACCACGCCTTCCTCGACGTGCAGCAAGTGCAGTCGCGCCCCGTACGTTTTAGCCAGCGCCGAGGCATGCCGCAAAGCCACGGTGTCCAGTCGGGTGTGGTCGAGCGTCACCAGAATGCTGCGGTACTGCGGCTGCAGCGCGATTTCGCCGGCCACTTCCGGAATCAGCGAGGCGGGTTTTTCAGGACGCAGGCGCATGTAGCGCCGGATGGCCGGCTCAAAGGCAATATACGCCAGGAGGAGCCCGATCGCACCCAAAATCGGAAACAGCCCCAACTCCGCCCACAGCCTCCACTTGCCGGCGCCGTCCAGCCAGTCCGAGATGACCTGGTCGGCCAGCCATAGGTTCAACCCCAGGATCAGTACGGCCGCCGCCCAACTCAGTATCTTCACCCACAGCCGATTCGCGAACTCTCCCATTCGTCCCCGGTCGCTGGTGAAGTGGATCAGCGGGATCACGGCGAACGGCAACTGCAGGCTCAGGACCACCTGACTCAGGATGATCAGCTTGTAGGTGGAATGTTCGCCCGCGAAGTAGATCACGAGCGCCGCCGGCAGAACCGCCAGGGTGCGCGTCAGAAATCGCCGCAGCCACGGCTGGACGCGGAAGTTCAGGAACCCTTCCATCACGATCTGCCCGGCCATCGTCCCGGTAATCGTCGAGGACTGCCCGGAACAGATCAGGGCGACCGCAAACACGATCCCGGCCGCGGCGGTCCCCAGCAGCGGAGCCAGCAACTGATGGGCCTGCTGGATCTCGGTGACGATGATCCCGCGCTGGAAGAACAAGGCGCCCGCCAGAATCAGGATCGCGGCGTTGACCAGCATTGCCCCGTTCAGGGCGACGACGGAATCCAGCAGGTTGAAGCGGCAGGCGCTGCGCTTGGACTTGACGCTGCTGCCGATCTGCCGGGTTTGCACCAACGACGAATGCAGGTACAGATTGTGCGGCATCACCGTCGCTCCCAGGATGCCGATGGCGACGTACAGGCTCTTCCCGTCCAGCCAGGGGATCAGCCCCAGCGCCACATGGTGGTAGTCGGGCCGGGCCAGGAACAGCTCCACCATAAACGCCCCGCCGATCACCGTGATGAAGGAGAGGATGATGAATTCCACGGCCCGCATGCCGAAGCGGCCCAGCCAGAGCACTGCCAGCGCGTCGGTGGCCGAGAGCAGCACGCCAGCCAGCAGTGGCAGCCCGAACAGCAGTTTCAGGCCGATGGCCGCGCCCAGCACTTCCGCCATGTCGCAGGCCCCGATCGCGATCTCGCACAGCACCCAGAGGGCGTAATTGACCGGCTTCGGGTACGATTCGCGGCAGGCCTGCGCCAGATCCCGGCCGGTGACGATCCCCAGCCGTGCGCTCAGCGTCTGCAGCAGGATCGCCATCAGGTTGGAAACCACCAGCACCCACAGCAGCCTGTAGCCGAAGCGCGCTCCGCCTTCCAGGTCGGTGGCCCAGTTGCCCGGGTCCATGTAGCCGACGCTCACCAGGTAGGCCGGACCGGCGAAGGCGAACATGCGGCGCAGCATGGTCGGCTGGCGGGTGGCCACGGAGGCGTGGACTTCCGGCATCGATGGGGTTGTGGCGTTCATGCTCATGACGACAGGCGCGGAATACCCTAGTCTAGCTCCGGTGTGAAGATTGACTCGCGCTAGCCGGTTCTGTGGGGCGGCTCTCCAGAGCCTCCGCCTGGAGTCTCTACATTCGGCTCAGGCCAGAGGTGGGACAGACGATCAGCTTCTGTCGTCTGTCGCCGAGGCCGCCCTTCGGGCCACATTGCGCTGCGGACGGAATCTCCGCGTGCGGCGGAAGGCAGCCGGCTACGCGCCATTTAAGGAAAACGTCGGTCGACTATGAAATCCCTTGGGTGAGGTATAGGCCATGCTCGGCGTTCGCCAAGCACGACAGACCACGCAAGGCGATGGTCTGTCCCACCGGTGCGCCAAAGTCTGCTCTCGCTCCCCCAAGAAATGTACAAACTCGAGGCGGAGGCTGAAGCCTCCGCACCACTTTGCCCTGGGAAGCCGGACAGGTTATTTCACACCAGGCGCTAAGCTGAAAGCGCGGACGAGTCACCAATCCAGCATGCAACGCATCCTGATCCGTACAGCCATCGCCCTCGTGATCGCCCTGCTCGCCGTCGATGTGGGCGACAACCTCGTGCTGCGCTACCGCATCCACGCCCATCGCCAGCCGTTCGGCGCGGTCGAGGTCCGGCGCTACTTCGCGATTAGGCACAAGGACCAGCGCATCGAATACGTGCCAACCGACCCGGAGACCCGGCCCTGTGTCAATTCTTTGCTCCCGCAGTTGGGCAACAACCCCTGCTGGTACGTCTCCCGCAACCCGGTCGAGCGGATTGAGATGTAGCCCGGCTACTTCCAGATCACCGGGCCTTCGCCCAGATGGCGCAGCCAGATGTTGCGGAAGCGCATGGTGGTGAGCGGCGCTCCGGGGAAGCCGCTGTGGTCCTGCAGCAGGATCGGGCCATCCGGGCAGCCCTTGGCCTGTCCGCTCCTGGCAATCGTCATGTGATCCTGCACCAGGACGCCGTTCAGCAGGACGGTGACGGTGGCCAGGTCGGTCACGTTGCCCTTCGCGTCGCAGCGCGGGCCGTGGAAGATCATGTCGTAAGTGGACCACTCGCGCGGCGGTCTGGCGGCATTCACGAGCGGAGCGGCTTGCCCGTACAACGCTCCCAGCACGCCGTCCGCATAGGTCGGGTTCTGATACGAATCGAGCACCTGGATTTCGTATTTGCCTTGCAAGTAGACCCCGCTGTTGCCGCGCAGTTGGCTGTGCTGCTCGGGCATGTACGGAGGCATGAACTCGAGGTGAATCTGCGCGTCGCGGAATTTCTCGGTGGAGACGATGTCGCCTACGCCCGTAACGCAGGCCATGGCGCCGCTCTCGATGGTGCAGCGGCAGGGCGCACCGTCCTTGTCACGCACGAAGTGCGAGACGTCGCTGCCATCAAACAGCACCACCGCGTCGGCCGGGGCTTTGGTCGCCGAACCCGGGTCAACGACCCTTGGTTGAGGTCCTTCGTCTTTTTGCGGCGCCGCGTTCGCAATGCCCAGGGTCAGGCCCGCCAGCAGGAGGGCCAGCGTCGTCGTTCGAGTGATGCCGTGATTCATGCCAAGTATCCTATCGCCACGCCTCTGCCCGCCGCCATTGCCGCGAGCGCAGCTTCTTCCGCAGCGCAGACCCCACGCCGCGGCCATCAGCGCGACGACGGCGGGATCGCGTGGACCACGAACCCATCGACATCGATGTCGTAGGCCTTGGAGAACGCCGCCTTCGAATGCAGGCAGCGAACCGTAATCGTGTGCCGCCCCGGCGCAAGCCCGTCGTAAACGGCTTCGGAGCGCCACTCGATCCCCGCTGAAAACTGATCGACCACTTCCCGCGCACGCCCATCGATCAATACCTGGGCCTGACCGTGGGTGTAGGCGCGCGTGAACACGTAGCTCACGCCCGTCCCGTTGAAGGCCAGCGAGACCTCGGCCCCCTCGTCCTCGGTGTAGCTCAAGGTCTGTCCGCACGCCGAGCCGAAGCCCCGCAGCGTGCGCCAGGCCCCCCGGTATTTCGGCTGCGGGTCTTGATCGTCGAGCAGGGCGGCGTCGCAGGGTGGCAGCGGCCTGTCCGGCACCACCCCGGCCGGTGCGCGCAAACGCACGTTCAGCGCTCCATCCGGCGCGTAATCCACGAAGTACTTCTCGTACGGATCCCGCTCGTACAGCGCCCGCAGTTCCGGTTCCGGCTTGCGGATCGTGCACTCGATCAACTGGCTATGCCAGAGCATGCGCGGGTAGATGCAATCGCCGTACGCCAGCAGCCACGGCGTCTCCGGCCCGCTGTTCACATAGAGATGCGAGGACGGACCCATGCCGTGAAGCTGCCGCTGCATATCGGCGGCGCTTCTGCCGGTCGCACTGCGCACCATCCAGGAGAAATGGACCAGATCCTTGAAATACTGGGCCCGCCGCAAGCCCGACGCCCCGGTCAGCAGTAACGCGGCCGTGCCGACCGCTGCCCACCAGCGGGCCGAATTGTGACTGAAGGCCAGGTCGAGCAGGTCCTGAAGGAACAAAGCGATGGCGAAAAGCAGGAAGATCTGGGGACCGTAGACGTAAAACGGCGACCGTATGTTCGATAGAAAACTGACGGGCAGCAGCGTGAGCAGAAACACACCAAACCCGAACAGGATCGTGCCGCGGCGGCGGACGGCGGCGTACACCAGCATGGCCAACAGCAGCGCGGCCACCAACCCGAAGTAGCGCTCCTCCGCGCCAAACACGAGCGCGGCGTAATAAGCGAACGACTTTAGCATCGCCGCGGGACCGAAATCCAGGTGGTAATCGCTGCCGGCGGGGAGCTTCGACTGCAGGTCCCGCGCCAGCACCAGATAGCGTGCGGCGAAAGCCAGCAGGATCGCGCAGTGCAACCACAGGTGTTTACCGACCTCGGCGGCCAAGCGGCGCGGGGTTATGCCTTTCTCCGCCCGGATGGCGATCAGGGCCGCCAGGCATACGGGCACGACGATGCCGAACTCCTTGCTGCGAAGCGCCAGCAGATACAGGACGGCGCTCAGGATCCAGAGCGGCTTGCGTTCGGACAGGATCGCGAGCGTGCTGGCCAGGAGGAAGCAGGTGCACAGCACGTCGAACGACGCGGCGAGGTATGTGGCGGTCTGCGCCGTCGCGTACAGTGTGCCGAAGACGCCCAACGCGGCGATCGCCAATGGGGTCCGCAGCCCCAGCCGGCGGAACAGGGCAAACGCCATCAGGCAATTGGCGAAATGGAGGCCCAGGAAGCAGACCAGCTGCGGCGTGTAGTTCAGCCCGAACCGGTCAAAGAGGAAACGCTCCAGCGCGAACCCCATCGGCCGGTCGTTGTAGATGGCGTTTGGAAACAGGTGGAGAATGCGGCCGTAGTCCACCCGGGTGGTCCAGCCCAGGTTATTCAGCTCATCCTGGCTGAGCATCGGGAAGGCGCGGAAGGCCCAGCTTACGCCGTTCCAGCACAGCAGCAAGGCCCATAGCGCGAGCAGCCCCACGGCAATCCAGGCGGCAGTCCCGAATCGCTCTAACGCTGCTTCAGAGCGGTTACTATCCGGGGGGCGCTCACTTTCGACGGCGCTGCCGCCATTTGGCTCCATCATCGAAGAGGGTTCCTCAGGCCGGGGACTCGGCGAAATTCCAGGCTACAACACCACTCGTTGTGACCCGTTCTCACCAACTCCCGGGCGGCTGGCCGCTCAGTGCGCCATCGACGCGCTCTGAACATAAACAGGCTTGGCGTTGTGCCCGGTGACGTAGAAATAGCCCGCGCCCGCGCCCACGGGTGCGGTGAAGACCTCGGAGTAGTCCGCCCACTCCGGAGTGCAGCGCACGGGTATCAGCGAAACCGGCATCTCTTTGTCCTGCGTGTCTACCCAGTTCACCTGGAGCCGCGTGAACGTGTCCGGCTGCGGGCAGCGCGCCCGCAGTGCCACCCGGTAGGTACCGCCGGCGTCCACCCTCACGCGCTGGTTTATGTACAGCTGCTCGTTGACCAGGACACCGTGTTCGGCGGGCACGTAGACGACCTTGCGGCCGTTGTCCCAATTCTGAAGTCCATCCCGGAAGTCGTTATTGGCCAGCAGTTCGCGGCTGTATTCGAACTCAGGCTTCAGTCGTGCCAGGCGTTCGATGCCGGACGTGAAAACCTCGTTCGTGTAGCGCTGCAGGAAGCGCTGGGCGATGGAGTTGGGTTTAGCCTCGGACGAACCCGTGCGGCAGCCCGTAAACCAATGGATGCCGTTCGCGCGGGCGAACTCCAGAATGTCGGCTTCGCTTCTGGTTGAGCCCAAGGGGACCCGCCCCCTGCCGCTATGCCAGCTGTTCATGTAAGTCGGGCCGGTGAAATAGGCGATCTGCACGACCTCGCAATCCAGCGTCGCGACGGCCGTTCCCGGTTGTACCAGGTTGACGTAGTTGGCCAGGGAGTCCGATGGCGCCATGTTGCGCTGGTAGATTTGCGCGGCGTCGGCCTTAAACGGGTTCAGCAGGAAGTCCTTGTGGTAGAAGCTCGAACTGGGCAGGAAGAACAGGTTCAGCGCCCAGACCAAACCCGCGCAAGCCACGGCAACTCGCCGGAAGCGCGGCTCGCCCAGGGCCAGCGGAATTGCCAGCGCCAGGGTGGAGAAGGCCAGCGGCGCGTACAGGTAGCGCAGGTGCGGCACCGACAGCAGCACGCACGGCGCGGTGATCACGGCCAGCCAGAACGGCGCGCGCGCGGCCCGCGGCCAGCGCCGGTACGGAACGGCCAGCGCCAGGGGCAACAGCAGCAGCGACTGGAACCCGAACCCACCGTCCTGGCTCTCGTAGAAGCGGGATGTGTGGAAGGTGAGGTCGAAGAGCGTGCGCCAGGACGGCTTTTCCGTCCAGCGTATGTCTTTGACGTACCAGCGCGCATTCATGTATTGCGACGGGAAGACGTTGCCCAGGAACGGGAACAGCGGGTTGCCCGTGCGGGCCCAGGCGTTGACGTAGGGGAATGCGCCCAGCGCCAGGAACAGTCCCACCGCCGCCAGCGCACGGCGCGGCACGGCGACCGCGGCCATCACCAGGATGGGCACCGCGATGGCGAACGAGCCGAACTTCGAGGCCAGCGCGGCCCCTGCCAACAGCCCGGCGAGCATCGCGGCGGTCCCCCGCGCGCCATCCGTCTGCGCCCGGTCGTCCGCCCGAGTATCCGCCGTGACGCTTGCACGGTCCTTGAAGGCATTCAGCACGGACGCGAAGGCGGCCAGCAGGAAGCCCGTCTGCGCGTTTTCAATCAACAGATTCGCTGTGACCAGCTGGACCAGGGGGGTGGAAACGAAGACTCCGGCCACCAGCCAGGCCGCCCAGTCGGGAGCCCAGCGGCGCAGGATGCGCACCAGCAGCAGGACCATCAGTGCCAGCAGCGCGAAGTCCAGCAGTCGCGCGGCCGTCTCCCCGCCCAGCAGATAGGCGATGGCGTAGGCGAACGTGCCGGCCATCGGCATCAACGACCACACGAATGTTCCCGGATCGTAGGCAAAAAAGTGGTTCGCCGCCAGACGCACGGGCAGCGCCAGGTGCATGGCAAGTCCGTCCGCGCCGGCTTCCGGCTTGGGGATCAAGACTAGGTGGGCGAGCAGGCTGATGCCGAGCACGATCAAGGGCAAGGCCGCAGCGCGCGTCAGGGTCGGGACCGGCGCGAAAGCCTGTCTGGCAAATGCGGCGAGTCGTCCCACGTACTCGCGGTTCAACGCCAGCGGCAGCGCCAGCACCAGCCCCCAGGCGGCCAGGTAGTGGATCCGGAACGGCGCGGTGACGGCCAGCAGCGTGACGTACAGCGCCAGTCCGGTGAACGCGGAGACCGCGAAAGCCGCGGAATCGACCGGCGTTTGCGGCTGCCTGCCGCCCTGCAGCCGGAACAAGCCTCGGGTCACGGCGTCGCCCAGTGCCGAGCAGGCCGCCAACAGAAGCGCCACCGCCGCCACCGGGCCGGGGCCCGTAAGCGCGACGCCGATGACCAGCGTAAACGCCAGCAGGTGCGCCCGGGTCAGCTTAGGCGCCCGCCAGATCGAGAGCGCCCCCAGCACGCAGCAAATCACGGCGAAGTAGATGAAGTTTTTCGCGCCGATGCGCTCCCAGATGTGCTGCTTCCACAGCGGGACCGAAAGGAACCCGTACAACGCCACTCCCAACGCCAGGGTCAGAACTGCCCAGGGTCTGGAAGCCGATAAAGACCTCATGAGCAAGAGCATAACCGATTCGGCCGTACAGCTTTCCTTGTGGATGGGCGGCGGTCGGGGCCGGGGCCGCAACGGTACGGGGACCGGTGAAAACCACCGCGTTTTCGCCGGGGCCGCCCCACCGCCGGTGCGCTATAGTGAAGGTTGCGTGTCCGTTGAATCCCCACGCCGGAAGGAGGTGAGTGTATATGGCAGAAGTCGTCGTCCAGGACGGTGAAACTCTTGAAAGCGCATTGCGCCGGTTCAAGCGCAAGGTGCAGCAAGAGGACATCATCAAGGAGATCAAGAAGCACTCCCACTACATGAAGCCCGGCGAACGGAAGCGCGTCAAAGCAGCGCTGGCCCGTAAACGGAATCGGAAAAAGCGGTCCAGGGATATGGACTAAGGTCCACAAACTGACCAGTCGTTTCGCACCAGGGGCGCTTGAGCCGTGAGGTTCAAGCGCCCCTGGTGCGTCTGGTGAAGTGGCCGGGAGATGGAGGGCAATCTGCCAGGCAGGTCAGGGCAATTGCAGGTAAAGGCGACCCAGAGCGATCCGGCGCCGCTGCTTGGAGTCTCCCGAGAGCCCCCCGGCAGTCGAGTTGTCGGCCAGCGGCACGGCGGGCCGAGGCATACCGTGCCGCTGAGCTTGCATGGGGCGGCTAATCGCCCGCGGGCCGCTTGTGCTTGGTGCTCGAACTGGTCAGAAGCTGCAGTCCCGTGCGCTGCGTCCAGGCGCACAAGGCCCGCACTTCAGTGCCTGTGGGCGTCTTGTCGGGATGCATGGTCCGATACCCCGACTTGGGCATGCGTCCGCTCTCGACCGCCTCGCACGCGGCCAGCAGAACGGCTGCAGCGCGTTTGTCGTTGCGCCATTCGGAGAAATTCAGCGCCCGCCGGCCCTTCTCGACGTCCTCGGTGAGGATCGACCCCAGCGGTTCCACCTGGCTGTACCAGGGCCATTTCGTCTCATTGGAATGACAGTCGCCGCAGGCGCGGCGGAGGGTCCCGGCCACCTCCGGCGGAGGCTGCAGAACGGCTTCCATGCTGTGCGTCGGGTCATTGGGCGGGTTGACGTGGGGAGCCCGCACCAGAAAGGCGAGCAGGAATACGGGTACGACCGTCAAAAGAATCGGCATTTGTTTGCGCATTCGAAGCATTGTTATTCTCCCGAACTGGATTCAGCTGTTTTCGGTCGTCAGAACGTAAACGTGAAGCTGGTATAGCCGGTGTGAGCCCTGTAATAGGGCTGGTAACCGAAGAACGCAAACTGCTGGTTGTACCTATAGAATTCCCAGCCGGCATTCCACTGCGTCTTGGGCGAAATCCGAATGGAAAGCCGGGCCATGGGCGCCTGGTAGGTCATCGGGAAGGTTTGTGACCGGGCGAGGTACGCGGAGGCGGGATTCTGCAGTCCCAGGTCCAGTGCCGCACGGCCGTCGCCTGCATCGCGCACCAGGTTGTAGCCAAAGTAAATCGTCCCACGTTCTTTGATCGTGGTCCTGACCGTGGCCGAGGCCGTATGGATGTTGCTGAGGTACGCGCCGCTGTACCCGCGCACGTTCGTGATCTTGGCGCCCACCGCGCCGCTGACCGGCAGTTCGACGAACAGGTCGGCGAAGGTGTCGATATGGGCCTTGGAATAGTTGAGATCCAGCCACCAGTTGCCGCCCAGCGCGAAGGAGCCGTTGGCCGAGATATCGCGCGAGTGCTGGGTGTTGTAGCTGAATAGCCGGGGCGCATTCAGGTTGTAGAGTTGCCGGTAGGAAGCTCCGAACCGCATGTGGTTGAGGTGGTAGTCCACCCGCGCCCGGATGGTGTGGTAGTTGGCGGGGGACAGGGGCGTATACGCACTGTTGTCCCGGCCAATCGTCGAATCCACGTTGATCGACAGCGGCTGGAAAGGCCGCAAGCGGAAGCCGAAAGTGCCCGCATTGAGGTGGTTGCTCAACGCGTTGTAGGCCTTGGAGTTTGTGGTGCCCGCGCGCGTGAAGATGTAGTCTACCCAGCGTTCGGTGTACAGATACTCCGCGTTCAGGCCCAGCCACTTCGTCACGCGGTAGTTGGCATCGAGTGAATCCGAGACCCGCCCCATGCCCAGGTGGCTGAAGTAGAAAATGTTCTTCGTCGCCTGATAGGTGCTCAACTGCAATTGCCGGGCGGTCCCATCGGTCCGTGTGTCCTGGGCGGAGGTGCTGCTCACCACGGTCAGTTTCTTCGTGGGAAACAGGCTGAACGTGAGGTCACCGGCAGCGAAGGGGCGGCGGGCGGCTCCAGCGACGTTTGTGGAAACGGTGGCGACCGGTCCCTGGCCGCAGTTGCTGCAGATGGGGGACTTGGCCATGGAGGCCCCCGTGGCGTCTTCGCTATAGATGAAGTTCTGGTCGCCCTTGCTGTAGGTCATGCGGGCGTTCATGGCCCACAACCTTCGACTCGTGGTCAGGTTGCCGAACCAGCCCGGAGTCCGTATGTGCATCGGCTCGCTGCGGCGGTAGGCGGTGGCGACGCTGGGATTCGGCAGAGGGTAGCTGCCGTCCGCACCTAGGACCGCCAGCCCCGTGTCGTCCTTGAAGTAGTCCCATGAGTGGGTCAAGGTGAGCCGGAAACCCAGGAAGTCGAACTGCCCGTTCAGCCGGTAGGCGTTGTAGTCCTGCCGGGTATTCTTGTCCAGCGGCAGGACGCTCCGGGCAAGTCCGCCGATGTAGAGCTCGTAGGCGGACACGAATGGGCCGGTGTCCTGATTCCGGCTGTAGCCCAGGCCGAGTTTGGCCCACTTGGTCAGCGAGAGCTTGAAATCGTGGTCCTGCATGACGCGCCGCGTATTGGCCACGCTACCGCCACCGCCGTTGAGCAGAAACGAATTGAAGTAGTCGCTTCGCCGCCAGGTCATGTCATAGCTGTAGCGCTCGTTCTTCTCCAGGCGCACGGTGGTCATGCCGTACGGGTCGTTCCCCAGTCCTCGCGTCGTCATGGTTAAGGTGTCGAAGCCGGGACCGTGGCCATCCTTGGAGATAGCCGCGAAATTGCCTCCCAGCAGGCGCAGGCCGTTTCCATAGTTCACATTGCTGCGATACAGGTTCGAGTCGCCCCCCACTTCACTGAAGCGGTAGCCGGTTTCGAAGGAGTTGGTGATATTGAACGGACCGAGGTCGGAACCGAGCGAGGATCCCGTGCGATCCGGCGATGGCGCCACCACCGGCTGCGCGTGGAGCAGCGGCAGTAAAAGGAAAAACGACAGGTAAATGATTCTTCGTTGCATACTCTTTCCTCCGTGAATCGGGCCCTACCGCAGGAACCTGTAGTGGACGTTCGAACCGTGGATCTTCACATGGCATCCGGTGCAGTGTTGATAGTGCGGATCGACCATGCTGTGGGTTGCGGAGTCCGGCACAGTGATGCCGCGGCCATTGCGAGCGCCGAAATCACCCGTTCCCGTATGGCACTCCAAGCACAACGCGGCGACGGAGGCCCGGACCAGCAACTTGGCGTTGGTGGACCCGTGCGGCCGGTGGCAAGAGATGCAGCCATCGACGTTCCTGACCTGGTGCTCAAAGACGAACGGACCGCGCTTGTCCACGTGGCAATTCAGGCAAGGCTCGTCGTTGCCGTGAGCCTGAACCAGCATCTTGGAGGTCTTGCCCATCCCAAAGGTAGGGCTGAAGCCTCCGTGCGGATTGTGGCAGTCGGAGCAGGCCATGAACCCTTCGTTCACCCGGTGCTTGCTGGGCATGTTGAATTGAGACCGCACGTCCGCATGGCATTGGTAACAGGCCTCGGGTTGGCTCTTGGCCAGCAGGAACCGGGGGGTCGTCGAGTGGTGGTTGGAATGGCACGCCGTGCAGGCGACATCATGCTCGGTGTGCTCGGAGCGGCGGATGTTGGCCCTATTGAATTCGTTAGCATGGCAGTTGAGGCAGGTCTCGATGATCTTCGCGGGACTCATCAGGGTGAATGCGCGCGGAATCGTAGTCCTTCCGCCCTTCGCCTCAATGTGCGCCTTGGCCGGGCCGTGGCAGCCTTCGCAGCCGGTGATGTCGGGCGGTTCCTTGCCTGACGCGATGCTCTTGAAGTGCGGGTTTCTGTAGAAAACCTTAAACTCGGCCGGGTGACATGACTTGCAGGCCTGCGCGCCCACGAAGTCGGCCGGATCGGGCTTTGCCGCTATGATGCTGCTTCTCCCGCTGTCGGCGGCGTCAGTGGCCTCCGGGTTTTTCGTTTCGCGGCTGCTCTTCCCCGTGTCAGCCGCCCGTGCCGATGTTGATAGAAACAACACTAATCCGGCCAAAGAGACGGTTACTCCCCAGGCCAGTAATCTATGTGTAGACATACCTCTCCCCTCTTGCGCGAACGAATGTGTAGGCTCGCCCTACACTCTTGCGCTGCGACAGTCCTGTGGCTCTAGCGTGGCTGTCTCCGCAGCCCGCGCCAATGCGTCGTCGTTATTTACGGCTGAGTGTCTTAGAGACAGCTCTCACTGCGTAGTTGATCGGTGTTTCAAATTAATGCTCCCCGGACTAACGGATCTATCGACGGTTGGGATGACTCGGGAGGAAGTTCGGGCAATACCCTGTCCGGTCCAGTTCCTGCTCCACCTGAATCGGCGAGGCAGGGCAAGACCAGCGTCCGAGCGTCTTGCTTCAGGGCAAAAGGCCGGGGTATTCGCGGTTACTTCGTCTCCGGTTGCCGAGCTTCGAGTAAGCCCCGCCCCAAGTACAAGTGATCAATTTGTACCCCGGGATCCCCATTTGTTATTTGCCGTTGGTCAAATCTGAGAGAAAAATAGAAGATTGGGTAAATGGCCGGGCGCGGCACTACAGCGTCCCCCAAGCAGAATAGAGTTGCCGGCCAGATGCCTGGCGTGAGATGCCTTGCGCGGATTGCCGCGCAATCAACAAGCTCGTTCTGACGGCGAGATGCAAAATACGGCCAAGCCAGTCGAACTTCCGGGAGACTTAAGAATTGCGGACATGTGAATACTGACTTCGCGCAAAGAAACGCAAACCGCTAATATTAGCGGTTTACGTTTTCAAGCGATTGATTTTAAAGGGCCAGATTTCGGAAACCGCTAAAACTAGCGGTTTTGGAATTCAGCTTCATTCCGCAGAGCCGCGCCGCGCACCCCGATCCACGTCAAAACTCGTAGACCGCTGGAGTCGGTGGGCATGGCGGCACTCCCGATTCTCGCCAGCTTTCGCACCATTGGCAGGCCTTACACGTTCGCGTGCGACCGCTCTGGTGAGACCCGGTTTCCGCCGCCTGGATTGCGCTGTGCTGGAAGCCACCCTTGGGAGCATGAGTTCAGTTTCCAGGCTGCTCAAGCCGACACCCCGCATGCTTGTGCCGGGCCTGTGGCAAATCGAACCTGTTCTACAATAGGCGGCGAGACGGAGCACCAATTCCCATGAGCGATTTCCTCAAAGACAAAACCGCCGTGATCACCGGCGCGAGCCGCGGACTGGGCCAGGCCATGGCGCTGGCTTTGGCCGATGCGGGCGTGCGGTTGGCGCTGGTGGCCCGCGATGAGGCCAAACTGGCGGAGGTCGCCGCCGCGGCGCGCGAGCGCGGGGTGGAAGCGGAATGCTACCGCGTGGACGTGACCTCCGAGAGCGACGTGCTGGAGCTTGAGACGAAGGTCCGCGAGCGCTTCGGGAAAGCCCAGATTCTGATCAACAACGCGGGCGTCAATCTACGCAAGCAGGTTACGGATTTCACTTACCAGGACTGGCGCTACGTGCTGGACACGAACCTGACCGGGGCCTTTCTGATGTGCCGCAGTTTCGTCCCCCACATGAAGGGCAGCGGCTACGGGCGCATCATCAACATGACCTCCATCATGAGCCACGTGTCGCTGCCCGAACGCATCGCCTACTCGTCCTCCAAGGCGGGGCTGCTGGGGATGACGCGCGCGCTCGCACTCGAACTCGCCACCGAGGGCGTGACGGTCGTCGGCATCAGTCCGGGGCCGTTTGCGACGGAGATGAACACGTCGCTGATCAACGATCCGGTGAAGAACGCGCAATTCCTGGAAAGCATCCCGATGCACCGCTGGGGCAAGGTGGAGGACATCGGAGTACTGGCGCGCTACCTGTGCTCCGAAGAAGCCTCGTTCATCACCGGCACCGATATCGTGATCGACGGCGGCTGGCTCGCGCGGTAGCAGATTCCGGTTCTGATCGATCGGCACAGTCGGGCTGCGCTCCAGGGTCCGCGCTGCACTTCCGGCCCTTGTGGCGCACGCTTTAGCGTGCAGTGCCGGCACTCTTGCCGGCAGGCGTCCGGACGTGGACATGATTGTCCACGCTGCACGCTGAAGCGTGCGCCACGGCCGACGGTGAACGGCGGGCTTGCCCGGAGCGCATCGCACGCCTCCAAAAGAGCATTCGCGGGCTATCAGGAATTTGGCATCCGGTTTGCTATAAACTCAGCCTATGGACGCTAAGGCGCTTCCCTACAAACCCAACCCCAAACTCCCTCGGCAGGTGCTGCCCGTGCTTCAACCGGAGGTTAGAGCAAAATCCGCCGACGAGGTCGCGCTGGGTTTTGCCGAGCGCGAAGTGAGCGTGGAAGCGCAGCGCTGCTTGCAATGCCCCAAGCCGGCTTGCGTCAATGCCTGCCCGCTGCACATCGACATCAAGCGCTTCATCAGCCGCCTGGCTCAAGGCGACCCCGAAGGCGCGGTCGATGTGATCAGCGAACAGAGCCCGTTTCCGGGCGTCTGCGGGCGCGTCTGCCAGCACGAACTGTTCTGCGAGGATGCCTGCCTGATCGGTAAAAAGTTCGGGCCGGTCGCCATCGGGTCGCTGGAGCGCTTCGCCGCCGATCACGCAAGACTCGCCAAGAAGACCCTGACGCCGGGCGCATTTCCCGCGCCTACCGGCAAGAAGGTGGCGCTGGTCGGCAGCGGTCCCGCCTCACTGATTGCGGCCTTCGATCTGGTCCGCAAGAACTACCGGGTGACGGTGTTCGAGGCGCTGCACAAACTGGGCGGCGTGCTGGCCTACGGCATCCCGAATTTCCGGCTGCCGCGTGAGATCCTGCACGAGGAAATCGCGCGCTTGCAGAACATGGGAGTCGAGTTCGTAACGAGCTTCATCGTGGGCAAGACGGCCAGCCTGGAGGAGCTTTTCGAAGAAGGCTTCGAAGCGGTCTTTATCGGTACCGGCGCGGGCCTGCCGTTCATGCTGGGCATCCCCGGCGAGAACCTGATCGGGGTCTACACGGCCAACGAGTTCCTGACGCGCATCAACCTGATGGAGGCTTACAAGGCCGACGCGGTCACGCCGGTACGCGTCGGCAAACGCACCATCGTGGTGGGCGGAGGCAACTCCGCCATGGACGCCGCGCGCTGGGCCAAGCGCATGGGCAGCGAGACCATCGTGTTGTTCCGCCGCGGCCGCGCCGAGATGCGCGCGCGCCTGGAAGAGATCGAGCACGCCGAGGAAGAGGGCATTCAGTTCCATTTCCTGGCCGCGCCCGTCGCATTGTACGGCGACGAGAGCGGCACCGTGCGCGAGATCGAGTGCATCGAAATGCGCCTCGGGGAAGTGGACTCCTCGGGGCGGCCGTCCCCGGTGCCCATCCCCGGCAGCGAGTTCCGTTTGGAAGTTGACACCGTGGTCGCGGCCATCGGGCAGGCCCCGAATCCGACGCTGCAGCGGGTGACTCCGCAACTGATCACCAAGCGGGGCAAGATCGTGGTCAACGAGGCGGGGGAGACGTCCATGGCGTTGGTCTACGCGGGCGGCGACGTGGTGCGCGGCGGCTCGACGGTGATTCTCGCGATGCGCGACGGCCGCGCGGCGGCGGAGGCCATCGACAAAGCGTTAAGCGGCGGGCCGGCGGCTGCAGCGGAATTGCCAGCGGAGGTGCAGGGATGAACAAAGTTCTGGCGAAGAAACAGCTCGGTCCCGAAGTCTTCCAATTGGAGATCGAGGCCCCGCGCATCCAGAAACGCTGGAAGGCGGGCCAGTTCGTGATCATCCGCCCCAACTCGAACAGCGAGCGCATTCCGCTGACGCTGGTTCAGTCGGACGCTGACCGGGAATCGATCACCATCGTGATCCAGGCCATCGGCAACACGACCAAAGAGACCGTGGAGAAAGAGCCCGGCGATTTCCTGGTCGATGTGGTCGGGCCCCTGGGCGAGGCCGCTTCGATGTGCGAGGGCCAGCGCGTGGTTTGCATGGCGGGCGGCGTCGGTGTGGCCGAAGTTCTGCCGGTGGCCTCGGCCTTCCGCGAGGCGGGCAATCACGTCACGGCGCTGTGCGGCGCACGTTCGGACGGGCTGCGCATTCTCGACGCCGAATTGAAGACTTCGGTGGACGACCTCCGCTGGGCCACCGACGACGGGAGCTTCGGCTTCCACGGCAACGTGCTGCAGCTGCTGCAGAGCTTCGCCCAGCCGGGCGACTTCGGCGTGGGCCACGTGATCGGTCCCATCCCGATGATGAAGGCCGTCGCCAACGCAACCCGCGACTGGGGCATGAAGATGTATGCCAGCCTGAACCCCGTGATGATCGACGGCACGGGCATGTGCGGCGGCTGCCGTGTGACCGTCGGCGACAAGGTGAAATTCGCTTGCGTGGACGGCCCGGAATTCGACGCGCACCTGGTGGACTTCGACGAACTCGCCCGCCGTAACCGCGCCTATCGTGAGATGGAGCAACGGGTGCTGGCGGACCACGTCTGCCGCATCGGCCTGGGCGGGGCCTAAAGGGCTTCCTGGCTACTGGCTGAACTCACCGCGTCAATCGCGGCGAACAGGTCCGCCGGTTCGATCGGTTTGGCAACATAGCCGTCCATGCCGGCGAGCAGGCAGCGTTGGGCGTCACCCTTCATCGCATGGGCGGTCATGGCGATCACGGGCAAGTGACGATTGGCTCCCCGTTCTCCGGCCCGGATCGCGGCGGTGGCCTCGAAGCCATCCATATCAGGCATCTGTACGTCCATCAACACCAGATCGAACCCGGTCTGGTCCAGCCACTCGATCACTTCGCGGCCGTTGTTCGCCACCGTGACCATGTGCCCCCGGGATTCGAGCAGCTTGCGGGCCAGGAATTGATTCACCTTGTTGTCCTCGGCCAGCAGGATCTTCAACGGCTGGACGCGCCGCTGGCTGGCCTCCGAGGCGCCTTCGCGCGGGACTGCCGTGGCAAGCGCGGTCAGGCTGGCCGGCGGCAGCAGCGCTCGCAGCAGCGCTGCCTTCAGTTCCAGCCGCCGCACCGGCTTGGACAGGTATGCGACGACGCCGGTTCTTGCCTGGTCCATGGCCTCGGCCTTCTCCCGTAGGGACGGCACCAGCACGATCAGTGGGCAGACCTCTTGCGGGTACCGCGCGGCCCGCCGGGCGAAGGCGGAGATGTTCATCCCGAGCGACTGGGAGTCGGCGATGATGCAGCCGATGGGATTGCCGTTGTCCGCCGCGAGTTTCAGCAGATCGCTCTCTGTATCGACGTTTGGCGCGACCGTCGTGTCTACCCCCCAACCGGCCAGAAGGCTGGTCAGGATGCGCTGACAGGTGGCATCGCCTCCCGCGACCAGCACACGCGCCCCGCACAGTGCGGAACTCTCGTCGGCCGTAAGGTAGGGCTTCGATTCAACTTCCGTCACCTGCGCGGTCCAGTGGAAGGTGCTGCCGCGGCCCGGTTCGCTCTCCAGCCAGATCTTACCGCCCAACAGATCGACCAGCCGTGACGAGATCGTCAAGCCAAGTCCCGTGCCTCCAAACCTGCGCGCCATGGCGTTATCGGCCTGCGCGAATGCCTCGAAAATCAACTTCTGCTTGTCCTCCGCGATGCCCATTCCGGTGTCGCGTACGGAGAAATGCAGCGTGACTTGGGGGCCGTTCCGGCTTTCGACCGCGGCTCGGACGGAAACTTCCCCCTCGACGGTGAACTTCAAGGCGTTGGCCAGCAGATTCGTCAACACCTGGCGCAGGCGACTGCTGTCGGCGCGGATCATCTCCGGGACGCCGGGTTCCACTTCGCAAGTCAGTTCAATGCCTTTTTCAGCCGCGCTCAGGGCGAACATCGAGACCGACTCCTCCAGAAAGTCGATCAGGCCGAAATCAACGTCGCATAACTCCAGCATGCCCGCCTCGATCTTCGAGAAATCGAGAATGTCGTTGATGACCCCCAGGAGGGCGCTCGCGGAGCTTTGAGCCATGCGCAGGTATTCTGCCTGCTCGGGCGTAGGATTGGTCCCGGCGGCCAATCCGATCATCCCGATAACACCGTTCATGGGGGTGCGAATCTCGTGGCTCATGTTGGCCAGAAACTCGCCCTTCGCTTTACTGGCGGCCTCGGCCGCCTCCCTGAGCGCCGCGGCTTGAGCCAGTTGGCGCTGAATCACTTTCGTTTGCCGCTGCACGCGCAGGCTCAGCAAGACCACCCAGACCAGGAAGGCGAGCGCGATCGCCAGCGCAACGCCGACCACGATCAGGGCATGACCCGCCGTCCACCAGGAAGGGGCCCGCAGCACGCGTACGTCTTCGGGCGAGCGCAGCAGAATTCGAAACGCCTTGGGCAGGGTCTCCCCTTCGCGCAACGCCATCCCCTGAGAGTCCACCACGACGGAGCAGACGCCGGTAAGTCGCAGCCGGCTGCCCACCTTCCAGTCGATCTTGCCGGCACCGAGTGGACCGTTCGTGAGAATCGCGGGAAACACGAGGGTCCCCGAAGACAACAGCAACGCCGGTTCCTGGCCCGCCCAGTCCTGGCCGATCAACTGGCCCTCAATCTCAACCAATTGGCTGTCGTATAAACCCGTCAGCGCGTGTTCCGCATCGACTGTTCTCGCCACTGGAAGCTGGCTTCCGCCCGCCAGCTTGAATACGGAACTCGTCAAGGTAGGCTTGTAATCGCTACTCGCAGGAAACCCGGCGACATCGGCCAGGTCCCCGACGGCCAGTCGCGAGGGTTGGTCGCTCTGGACGCACATGCTGCCCGCGGCGTCTTGAATGCAGAGCAACTGGCCCGGCCACTGCAACGTAACCCGTCCCTTGACGCGCACACGGTGTGGCAGCGAGACGCCAGGCGTGTAGCGCATCACGTTGTTTGTGGGGATAACGGGTCCGGCGAAGGGGTCGGCATTACCCGCTTCGATGATTCGGACTGCGTCGAGCGACGGAAAAAACAAACGCACGCCCGTCATCTGGCGGTTCTTGTTGTAGAAGGGCGCCGCGGACGCACGAATCAGAACGGTCCCATCCACCAGATGCTGGTAGTCTACTCCGGGGAGCCTGACCGTCGTTGCATTGACCGAACCGCCCAACATCGCGAGTTCCAGGGTGACGTTCTGTTTTGCCTCGCGAACGGCATGAATCAGGCCCTCAACCTCGACCCACTGGCCGTCCTCCGCACCCGTGATCAGGTGCTCATAACTCGCGCGCTTGGGTGGAATCGGGAGTTTGGATTCACCAATCACCCGGATCCCTTCGAAATCAGCCATTGGGGCGTAGCTTCCAGGGCTGGTCCTGCCCCAGATCTCAATCAGACTGCCAGCGTGCACAGGGAGAATGGGCTCCTTGGGGACCGCGAAGAAAAGCCCCCCGGTCGCGTCCTGGACAAACATCGCTCCATGCCGCTTGTCGATGTAGGGATCGTAATAAGTGACCACTGCCCGCAAATGCACCGGGTAGGCGCGGACGGCCTCTTCCACCGTCAGACTGTGGGCGGCCTGGGCTGTCGTCAACGTCGGCAGCCCGGGAGTCGCGGCTCGAACCACCCGGCCCGCCGGCAGAAAGCAGAGGCAAAAGGCCAGGCCAAGGCGCCGGAATCGCGCCTGAGCCCGGTCTGAAGTCCTGTTGCGCATCGTCAATCCTCTGGACCTTTGCGAACGGCAGCTGCCACTAACAACGGGAGGTGTCCGTTCTCAACTCTTCCGCATCGCGGCGACGCTGCCGGCTCTTCGTGGAATCCCCCAAAGAAGTTATCGACCGTGCAGCGCGACTCCAAGACGGATTCATCACTACTCTATTCCGAAAGCCCAGCGTGTCAACCACAAAACAGAGCATAGGCGGGTGGCAGCGGCGCGCACGATTAGCCGGGCCTGGTGCGGCGCACCACGCGAGCGTTGCAAGCGGGCTGGCTATGCCCCGGTCTTACGCGCGTGGATGTCGTCGCAGTGCAGAGGATCGAGGCGGGACTCCTCGCCGCACGCGCCGGCACTCTCCACCTGGATGGTGGCGTGGCCGATGCCGAAGCGATGGAATAGGACCTCGTTCACGTCGCGAATCACGGCTCCGCACTCTTCCATGGTCCGCGCGTTCGCTACCTCGACGTGCGCCGAGAGGAAGTTCAGGTGGTCCGAAACCGTCCAGACGTGGACGTCGTGTACCGCCTGCACGTGGCCGACCTCGCGCATGGCGTCGATCATCTTCTCGACGTCGAGTCCTTTGGGCGAGCCCTCCAGCAGAACGTTGGTCGCGTCCCGCGCCACGCCGATGGAACTCCAGGCGATGAACCCGGCGATCAGAACGGAAACCGCCGGATCCGCGTAGGTCCAGCCGGTGGACTTGACGACCCAGCCGGCGGCTAAGACTCCAACCGCGGAGAGTGCGTCGCCCGCCATGTGGATGTAAGCGGCGCGCACGTTCAGGCTGTGGCTGGCGCCGCCTCGCAGCAGGGCGGCGATCACCGTGTTCATTAGCACCGAAACCGCGGCGACCCACATCATCAGCTCGCCGTGCACCGGCTGCGGATGGCGGAAGATCGAGACCGCTTCAATCACGATCACCACCGCGATCACCAACAGCGTGGCCGCGTTGAAGAGCGCGGTCAGGATCGACGCCCGGTGGTATCCGTAAGTCTTCCCTGCGTTGGAGGGTTTGCGGGCGATCCAGACGGCGTAGGCGGCCAGGCCGAGCGCGAAGGCGTCGCTGAAGTTGTGCCCGGCGTCGGACAGCAGGGCCAGGCTGTTGGATACGAAGCCCGCGAATGCTTCGCCTACGACAAAGGCCAGCGTGACGATCAGGCACAGCCAGAGCATCGGGCCTTCCGTTTGCCCGTGCACATGCGCGCCTGCTCCGTGGTCGTGATGATGGTGCTCGTGGCTGTGATCGTGCATGTCTGTTTTTCAGAGGCCGGGCGAGTCCCGCCGGACCCGGGGACAGCCGTGGCGAACCAGGCAACGCGCTGCAGTTCTCATTATCCGCAAATTGGTGTTACCAGCCCATCTGGCTCATGCGAGTCAGGATCACGTTGCTGTAGCCGGTCATCCGGGCGGCCCTGCGCTTGCGCGGATTGGGGATGACCGCGGCCAGCCGGGCGGCCTGCTCGCGCGAGAGCCGGGCCGCCGTGGTGTGGTAGTGGTACTGCGCTCCCGCCTCCGCGCCGTAAACGCCCGGACCCCACTCGATCACGTTGAGATACAGTTCCAGGATGCGCTGTTTGGTCAATACGAGTTCCGCCACGGGCGCGAGGCCAAACTCAAACGCCTTGCGGATCCACGAGCGTGAGGTCGTCAGGAACAGGTTCTTCACGAGTTGCTGTGTGATGGTGGAACCGCCGCGCACGATTCGTCCCTCATCCAGGTCCTCCTGAATCACCTGGTCCACGGCTTGCCAGTCGATGCCGTGGTGTTTATAGAAGTGCGTGTCCTCGGCCGCCACTGCCGCGTGCTGCAGTTGCAGCGAGATCTGGCGCATCGGCACGGGCCTGTAGCTCTTGTGATAAGGCTTCCGCGCGAGCAGGGCCTCGATCCGTCGCTGGGCCTGCACGCCGGTGGTGAGGGGGTCGGTCCAGCGCAACATCACCAGGCCGAGGCAACACAGCAGATACACCGAAACGACCGCTAGGACGCCGGCGAGCAGCAGACGGCGCAGGAATCGTCCGATGCCGCCGCCCTTTGACTTGTTGGACCGGATAGGTGTGCGCGCCAAGTTCCAGGGTAGCTCCCGGAGGGTGGATTAAGTCTCGACTCCGGGACGCGCGGATTTAGACCGTACGCCGTTCGCCTTCCAATCGCGCGCCGCAGGACTCGCGGATCACCAGCTTACATTCCACGCGGATCTCGCGCGGCAGCATGTTTGGGCGGGCGATTCGCTCGAGCATCGCGGACAGGGCCGCCTCGCCAATCTCGCGGCAAGGCTGGTGGATGGTGGTGAGCGGAACGGACAGTAAGCTGGCATACTCCACGTCGTCGATTCCGGCGATACGCACGTCCTGCGGGATGCGGTAGCCCAGAGCCAGCAGGGCCCGCATCAGGCATCCGGCCGTCCGGTCGTTCACGCAAACGAATCCGTCACCGGGACGGGTGGCGGCCAGCAGTGGCGCGAAGTTCGCCTCGCTGATGGACTCCAGCCGTAGGATCCGCCCCTGCGCCAGGCGGTTCTCCCAGCCGTGGCCGCTCGACAGCAGCGCCTCGCGGAAGCCGGCGATGCGGGCGCCAATCGTCGATGCGCCGCCGGCCTGGGCCACGAACGACACGCGCCGGGCGCCCAAACTCAGCAGGTGTTCGGTGGCCAGCAGGGCGGCTCGCCGGTTGTCGATGCCGACCAGGTCGTGGCGGCTCTGGCGGGGGTAGGGCAGCACGTCGCGGTCGAGCAGGATCAGAGGGATTCGCGCGCGGTCGAGTTGAGCCAGAATCGCCAGGTTGGCGGCCTCGGCCGACGGACCCGTTTCGAGCGGCGCGAAGAACACGCCAGCCACCCGCTTGCCGACGTACTGATTGCACAGTTCCAGAGCCTGTTCCGCGGCCGAAGCGGCATCCGGCGCGGTGTGTCCCCACAGCAAAGCATGGCGCGAGGCGGCGGGTGCATTGGCGATGCCCTGGCAAATCGGGGTGAACACCTCCGAGTGGCCCAGGTCGGGGATCAACAGCCCGAATACCAGGCCGTCAGCGGCGCTGCGTTGAGGCTGGACGTAGGAGCCCGATCCGGCAATCCGCAGTATCATCCCGTTGGCCGTCAGTTCCCGCAGCGCGCGGCCCACGGTAATGCGAGAGGTCTGGAATTGCTGGACCAGGGCCGCCTCGCTGGGGAGCTTGCCGCCGGGCGGGTACTTGCCGGAGCGGATCTCTCCCGCCAGCGTTTCGATCACCCGCTGGTATTTGGGGATGTGCGGCTCGGTGGAAACCCGGCGTTTCGCCACATCCTGATATTACAGGTTTCGGTTCGCACGCAGCAACCTCGCCCCGCCGGGAGCATCCAATACGTTAGATTGGACGCCTTGAGCGTCTTCTCTCCCGCCTGCCTCGCTGCAGCCCCCGGCGTCCCCCCGCATGGACGTCAATCGTGTGAGCAAAGAGGAATAAGGAGCAAATCATGAAAGAGTTTCTGCTTGTCAGCGATTTCGACCAGACGTTGAGTTTTAACGACTCCGGCATCGTCCTGAGCGAAATGCTTGGGATCAGCGGATTCGACCATCGCATTCACGGCTTATCCAACATCCACTTAATTCAACAAGGTGGAGAGCTGGCATATCTGCTTTTGCACGATCCAGAGTACCGTCGCGTACGCAAGGAACACCTAGTCGAAGTAGGCAAGCGCATCCGGCTGAAAGACAACATCCGGCTGCTGCTCGCGCTGCTGCAGGACGTGGACGACCGGCGCTTCTCGTTTTACGTGGTCTCCGCGGCGCCGGTAGAAGTGATCCAGTCGGCGCTGGCGGGGATCGTACCGGACGATCACATCATTGGAACCCGCTTCCAATACCATCCCGATAGCGGCGAGATTCAGTCGATCCTGCGCGTGCCGGCCGGGTATGGCAAAGTCGCCGAGCTGGAGCGCTTGCGCTCGACGCTCCCGCTGAGCCACGACCGCATCGTCTACGTCGGCGACGGCAGTTCCGACGTTCACGTAATGATGCACGTCAACCGCCTCGGCGGGTTGACGATCGCAGTCTCGGAGAATACCTACATCAACCAGATCGCCCAGCGCACCATCGTGTCCGACGACGCATTGAGCGTGCTGGTGCCGGTCCTGGAGGACATCGTGGGCTGGGACCAGATGCGCATCCGGATGTACTTCGACGCGCATGGCTTCTTCCTGCGCGAATGGGACAAGGTGCGCAAAGACTCGCTGACCATTTGCCGTGCCGAGACGCCAGCGATCGTCTCCGACCTGGAGGTGGTGTGATGCTCGAAGCGCTAGGCTGGGTCGCCACGGCGGTCTTCTCCACGTCGTACTTCTTCCGGCGTCAGATGGCGCTGCGGTTGATCCAGGCAGCGGCGGCCTGCTTGTGGATCACCTATGGGGTCGCAATCGGCGCCCGTCCCGTGGTCGTGGCGAACCTGATCGTGGCGGCGGCGGCGGTGTACACTTCGTTCCCGAAGCGGGATGGCGCGGCCGCCGGAGCGGTGGCGGCCCGGGACTGAATCCCGCATCCAGGACCGGGAGCCCCGTGCGCTCCCGGACTCATCGAACGCGTCCCGCGGAGTATCCTGTGGAGATGCAACCTGGCGTGCCTTCCTGGGACGAGTACTTCCTCGAGATCTGCCGCACCGTCTCGCGCCGCAGCAAGGACCCGAATACCAAGCTCGGTTCCGTGGTGGTCGGCCCCGCCCACGAGATCCGCGCGACCGGCTACAACAGCCTGGTGCGCGGCATTCGCGACGACCTGCCGGAACGCCTGGTGCGGCCTGAAAAATACCTTTGGATGGAGCACGCCGAACGCAATGCGATTTACAACGCGGCGCGGCACGGGGTGCAGATGGAAGGCTGCACGTTGTACGTGGAGTTGCTGCCCTGCATGGACTGCGCGCGAGCCATTGTGCAGGCGGGAATTCGCGAAGTGGTGGTTGATGGGGTCCGCGTCCGCCAGTACTGGAGCGAGCAGTACACGCCGCATTTCGAGCACATCCGGACGATGTTTCACGAGGCGGGAGTCGCGCTGCGTTCTGTGCCGCCGATTGAAGAGACCACGGTGGACTGAGGCGCGCGCAAGTAAAGGAAAAGTCGCCGCCTGGCGGGCGCTGGAGCGACCACGCAGCTCTTGAGAGCCGCCCTGCAATGCACGGTCAGCCGCGGTGGAAGAGGCGGCTCCAAAGGCTCTCCGGGCGCGGGCGCTCGGAGTCCGGCGAGAATGAATCGACGTACGCGCCGGTAATCGCGGCCCGCGGGTTGTCGACAAAAAGCAATTCAGCCATATCGCCGCCATACCGCTGCCGCACCCACTCGAAGGCCGTATCCAGACGCGGAGGCCGTCCGACGGCGTCGTGACCATCGCTGGCCACGAAGTGCACCAACCCTTTATCCAGCATGCGCGTCGCAACCTTGAGCGCCTTCTTGCCGAACATCCCCAGCAGTGACATCGCGGTCACCTGCATGTAGAACCCCTCGTTCACCCACTTCTCGATCAGCTCGAATTTCGATTGCAGGATCAGGTTGCGCTCGGGGTGGGTGAGGATGATGCGGATGCCGTAGTTCTCCAGTTGCCGCCAGATATCGGTGGTGTTCGGGAAGATCAGCATGTCCGAAAGTTCCATCAGGATGTAGGGGCCGTTGTTGATGGTGTACCGTTTCGGGTTCTCCATGGCTGCGTTGACGTTCGCAAACATCAGATGAAAATCGCAGCCACGGACGATTTTGATGCCGTCCCCGGCCAGGGCTTGCGCCTCGGCGATCAGTTCATCCACCCTCTCGGGATCGTAGGTGTACTCGGGATCGGAATGGGGCGACGCAACGATGGTAGTCGTACCGGCATCCTGAGCGATCCGGAGCAGTTCGACGGTCTCTTCCATCGTCTTCGAACCGTCGTCGACGCCCGGCAGAATGTGGCTATGGATGTCGATCACTGGCCCACCGCTCCGTTCTCGGCCAATCGCGTCACGGCGCCGTCAACGTCATCTACCAGGATGACGAATCCCTTGCGCCGTTCGATATCCGCGGCGGAACGCGGGAATGTCGCCACCACCGTGCGGTCCCCTTGCCAGGAACCCACAAAGCTATCCTTCGCTTTCAAGACCGGATTGTAACGCGGACCGTGGATCTTGAGCGCATCCAACACGTGGTCCAGGTCCATTTGCGCTACCGGATCGCCATCCAATTCGGTTCCATCGGCGAGTATCACTTTGGAGTGCACGTCGCGCACGACGAAAGTGACGTTTGCCGGATTCTTGATGCGGACCTCGAGCACTGCGATCGTGGACGCGTCGTCCGCCGGAATGAGACGGGTTTTCAAGATCCTGCTCTCGAGGCGGACCTGCGATCCTCGGTTGTTGTATAAGACCAATGCGAGGAGGCCCGCGACGATCACGCAGGCAATGCCCAGGTACTTGACGAAACTCGGAATCTGGAATTTGTCACGGTTTGGCACGATCAGTCCTGACTGCTGGCACCTGGTCCGGCACGTAGGAAGGCTGCGACTAGGGGCGGCCTTTCCAATTAACCCAGTCTAGCCGAGCGGATTGCTAGTCGCCGAGCAGCCTGCCGTAACCACGCCAGCCCGGCACGCTGTCGAAGACCGCCTTCATGCCTGCCGTGATGGGAATGGCGAGTACGAGTCCGGCGCCGCCCCACAGGATATACCAGACCATCAGGGCCAGGGTCACCACCAGCGGGTTGAGATGAACGCGCGAACCGACGAGCTTGGGGTACATCAGATTCAAGCACACCAGGTGCAGGACCGCGACGCCCACGCTCACAACCAGGTAGGGTCCCCAACTGGCAAATACCGGCAGCGCCGCAGCCAGCGGGGGCAGTAAAGCGAGAGGCAGTCCCAGATAGGGAATCAAGCTCAGAAACGCACTGATCGGGCCGGCCACTTCCCAGTAAGGAACGCCAGCGAAGTAGAAGAACAACGAACTGACGACGGCCATCACGACGCCAAGCAGGAAGTTGCCCACGACGTAGGCGCGCGTGACGTCGGCGATACCCTGCAGGCTGCGGTTGAGGATCTCCCGCTGCCGTCCCCCGGCGAGCCCGAGCAGCGACCGCATCACGTGGTCCTGCCAGCTCAGGAAGAAATACACCAGGAAGGGGACGAACGAAGCCATCAGCAGCGCATCGGAGAATTTTGACAGGGAATCCCAGACCAGATTCACCAGATCCCCGGGCTCTTGCCGGATGCGAACCTCCTGAACCGCGTTGGGTTGGTTGGCGCCAGCCGCCGCGGCAGCCTTCTTGTTGCGAGAGGGTGATTTTGACTTAGTGGGCGATTCCAGCGGCGCGATCTGCCGCAATCGGGGCGGTACCAGCGTTTCTTCAACCGTGCGCTGCAGCTGCTCCACTTCGAGCGAGGCCGTGTCCACCAATTCGGTGATGCGTTTGCTGTAGTTGGGTACGTCCGCCATCAATCCGACGGCCTGGGTCCAGGCGCCCAGCAGTGTCAGGTAGAGCGTGCCCAGCATCACGGAACAGGCCAGGAAACTCGCCATGCCTCGCCGCAGCCGGAACCGCATGAAGAGCTGGACCGCCGGTTCCAGAATGAACGCCAGCAGGATCGCGCTGATCAGGGTGATGAAGAAGGGCCGGGCGACACGCAGCAGCCAGCAGGCCAGGCAGATCGCGAACAACGTAGCCGCTACCCTGACGGGACGCTGCGAACCGGTGCCAGTGGTGGTTTGCGACTCTTCTAATGTGGCCATCTGCTGTCCGAACGAGACTGTTTGATCTCAGTCTAGCCCAGATCCCACAAACGGCATTTCCCGTTCGTGACGCGCAGGCGCGGAGCACCCGCATTCACGCTGAAAACGGGCTCTGCGGCGGCCGTCCCGCGGCGGTGTTCAACGGCGAATGACGACTTCCTGCAGGCTCTCGCGGCTAACGAAAAAGCGGACTTCGCCGTACTTCTGGAACAGCCGCTGGATGGTTCTGGGATTGAACGTTTCCGCGGGACGAGGACGTGCCTGCTCACGCAGCAGAAGCGTTTGGCCGTCCAGAATGCGGCAGGAGTAAGGCGGGCGATCGGCCCCGGCCGAATCGGTGCGGAACAGGGCCAGCAGCAGACCATCCGGCGTCAGAATGCGACGCAGACGCTCCACCAACGCCTCACAGATCGCGGGAGGCAGATACTGCAATCTGTCCCAAACAAGAATACAGTCCGCGACTTTTTCGTCGAACGCCAACGCGGATTCGACAAACTCCTCGATCCTTGCGCTGCGGAAAGCGCATTCCGCCTGCTCCTTGGCCGAGAAGAAGTAATCGTAGGCGTAGAGCAGATCGTCTATGTAAAGCCGGTGGCCGGCGCCGGTCACGAAGTCGATATTCTCCTGTACCGGGCCGCCCAGGTCCATCACGTAGACGTGTTTCTTGGATGCCATGGACGCCACCAGCGCCTGCAGGCCGTGACTCTTGCGTGCGTCGGAAGTTCCCGCCGCCGCAGCCGGGCCGGCGGGGGCATGCAAGGGTGAAGGATTCATCAGCGGCGCGTTTCTCCCGTGGGGGGTACGGCGTTGGGAAGCGTTGGCTGCTGCGGAGATTCGGAGGCCGGAGTCCTTTGAGCTGCATCGGAGGCGTGCGGCCTCTGCGGCGGGACTTTGACCGCTTCCGCGCGGATCGTCTCGACGTTGCCCTTGAAATAGGCCTCTTCCTCGATCACCGGGCGGGCCGTACGCATATCGCCAATCACGCGGGCGTTGCGCCGGATCTGAACTTTTTCGACGGCCTCCAGATTACCGTGCACAGAGCCAAAAACGACGATCTCGCGTGCCCTGATCGAGCCTTGCACATGGCCCGCGGCGCCCACCGTCAGGCAGTTCTCGGGCAGTTCTATGTCACCTTCGATGCGTCCGTCAACAATCAGATCTTCCTTGCCACTGACTTTACCGACCAGCACAAGGCTCTTCCCGATCAACGCGGCGCTACGCGCCGTCATTTCATCTGGCCGCCGCGCGGTGAAAGACGAGGTTGGGGGTGGTTCCCTTTGAACGCTGGGCGCCGGGTTGAGCGGCGGCTCCGGGCGTTGAGGGTCATCTTCATCTCTTTTCTTGTTCCAGTAAGCCATGATCTGCCTGTTCCGATCCTAACGTTGCCGCTGGCGCCCGCGCGGCATTCCAACCGCTGTGGACTTCGCGGGACTCCCAGCGTCATTCTCAAGCTAAATGTAGCAGCTATGCCGCGCGAGAATCTGCGGGCGAGGCGGGAACATCCGAAGCCGGGAGCATAATATAGACTGTGACTCGCGTCAAAGACCTTGAAACCCGCCTGGAGCGCATGGAGCAGCAACTCGGCGTCTACCAGCGGATCAGCCGGCTGATGGTTCGGGATCTAAGCCTTTCCGCTACGCTGCAAGCGGTCGTGCGGCTGGTGACTGAATTCACGAATTGCGATTCCTGTCTGCTGTACCTGATCCAGGAAGAGCAACTGGTCCTGTGCTCTTCATCCAATCCCCATCCGCTTGAGATCGGTAAGGTCCGGCTGCGGATGGACGAGGGCCTGACGGGTTGGGTGGCCAAGGAACGGAAGATGCTGGCCATCTCCGTGGAGGCCTATAAGGACTCCCGCTTCAAGGCTTTCAGCGATTTGCCCGAAGATACCTTCGAGGCGTTTTTATCCGTGCCGGTCATCGCGCGCAACCGCGTGATTGGGGTCATCAACATCCAGCATCGGATGCCGCACCGCCACTCCGGCGCCGAAATGGAGTTGATCACGACGGTGGGAGAGCAGGTCGGATGCCTGATCGTGCTGGCGCGCCTTTCCGGCACGGCGGTGGAAGAGGCGAACCACGTCGATCTGGTGCGCCGGGGCGTGCTCCCGTTGGGCAAGCTCGAAGCCACCGACGGATCTGACGGAGACTGGCAGTGAAGGGCATCCGCCGGCGCGATCTGCTCGCCCTTGCCGCTATTCCCGTAGGGTGCCTCGCCCAGGCCCCCCTGCTCCAGAAGCCGGAGCCGCAACCGGGAACCAGGGAGCCCGATTCGAAAGACCGAGACCAGAAAGAGGCCCTGCTCGGCCCGGAGATTCCGGCGGGAACGCTTCCCCCGCTCAACTCCGGCCCGTACCAGGGATTTCGCTGGCAGTTGCGGTTCCAATTCGACGAACTTGGGAAGCGCTGCCAACTTCAGGACTTCGCCATGCCGACTCCGCAGTTCGGCCTGGCGACGATTCTGGTAGAGGAAGAAGACTCCGACAGCGTCAAGTCGCGACTGCTCGTCTCACGGGATGGCGGCAAAACCTGGGCCCAGCAAAAGTGCGAAAAGAACCCCCAGGGAGTTTTCGTCCTGGACGCCACGAATGGATGGTATGTGGCCTCGGGACGGGTTCTGGCGACCCGCGACGGCGGGCAGAAGTGGGAGAAATACCCGCTGCCGCACCCTGAACTGACGCAAGTCTGGTTTGCCACTGCCGAGAGCGGGCTGGCGTTCGGGGTTGGCAAGGTCTTTTACCGGACCGGCAACGGTGGCAAGAGTTGGAGCGCTGTTCCCGAATCCGAGAGCCTTGGATTGGAGTCGCCCCAAACCTACCTCCGCTCCATGGCCATGCTGCCGTCCGGCGCGGGCATGCTGGTCGGCGATTCGACGGCCGCGCCCCCGGAAGCGGCCCTGCCCGATTGGATGACACCCGAGCGCGCGCTAAATCGCAAGAACCTCCCCGGGACCGCCGTACTGTTTCAGACTCACGATGGCGGCAAGACCTGGAACGGTCAGCTCTCATCCGCATTCGGCACGGTTCGGAGAATCCGCATGGGACCCTCCCGCGCCGCGATCGTATTCCAGTACCGCGAGTCGTTCCCCTGGCCCTCGGAGCTGTTCGGCCTGAATCTGCGAACAGGCCAGAACAGGCCGGTTCTGCGGCGCAAGACACTGGTAATCCACGACGCGCTGCTGTTCAGCGACGGTAGTATCCTGGCCGCCGCAACCCAGCCGTCCGGAAGGCTGCGCAACTCGCCGGTTCCAGGCAAACTGCGGGTGCTCTGGTCGCCCGATGCAGAGTCCTGGTTCGAGATGAAGGTGGATTACCGGGCCGCGGGTAACTCGGCGACCTTCGCCGCATGCTCCAACGGAACGATCTGGCTCGCCACGGACGAGGGTGCCATCGTCCAATTGGCCGGTTAGCCGCTTTCAGACGGTAATGACGATTAAAGTCGGCCGTTTGCGGCCGGATGGCTCTCCGCGCGTGCCAGGCGCTGCCGCCAGTACTCCTGCCGGGCGTCTCCAGACCAGTCATTCCGCTTGCATTGAAATGACTTTCCGGGAGTGAGGACGCCGCCCGCCAGGGCCCGGAAAACGTGAAACAACTTTAAGAATCAGCGTAATAGCGCTATTAATACTGCCGCGTACTGTTGAGAAACTCCACGAAAAGATTCAGATGTGCTACTCTGAAATCGAAGGTTCCCGGATCTAGTAAAGATTCATCCTTCCGGGGGCTGGACGGGGAAGGGAATCATTCATGCCGAAATTAATCGACGTCACTGAACTCATACTCCGGGACGCGCATCAGAGCCTGATGGCGACCCGAATGGCCATGGAAGACATGGTTCCGGCTTGCGAGGACATCGACAAAGCCGGTTACTGGTCAGTTGAGTGCTGGGGCGGCGCGACGTTCGACTCCTGCATCCGCTTTCTAAACGAGGACCCGTGGGAGCGCCTCCGGACTTTCCGCAAACTCCTGCCGAACTCTCGCCTGCAAATGCTTTTGCGCGGGCAAAACCTCCTGGGCTATCGCCACTACGAAGACGGTGTAGTGGACCGGTTTGTTGAAAACGCAGCCGAGAATGGCATGGATGTTTTCCGCGTGTTCGACGCGCTCAACGACGTCCGCAACGTGCGGCGTTCGATCAAGGCGGTCAAGCGGGCCGGAAAGCACGCGCAAGGGACCATTTGCTATACGGTCAGCCCGCTGCACACCATCACGGGTTACGTGGAACTGGCGGAGCAGTTGGTCGAGTTGGGCTGCCAGTCGATCTGCCTGAAGGACATGGCGGCGTTGTTGAAACCTCAGCCAGCCTACGACATCGTCAAAGCGATCAAGCAGGCTTGCGGCGAGGAGACCCGCGTCCACGTCCATGTGCATTCGACCACCGGCGTAACTCTGGTCAGCCTGATGAAGGCGATTGAGGCTGGGGCCGACTGCGTGGATACCGCGATCAGTTCGCTGAGTCTCGGTCCAGGCCACAACCCGACCGAGAGCCTGGTCGAGATGCTGGAAGGCACAGGCTACGAAACCAAACTCGACAAAGCCTGCCTGAACAGAATCAAGCTGCATTTTGCCAAGATCCGTCCACGTTACGCGCAGTTCCTCTCCAACATCACCGGGGTGGAAACCGACATCTTCGACAGCCAGATCCCCGGCGGCATGATCTCCAACATGGAGAGCCAGTTGAAGCAGCAGGGCGCGGGTGACAAGTTGACGGAAGTGCTGCTGGAAGTCCCCAGAGTCCGCAAGGACGCGGGCTATCCCCCGTTGGTGACGCCTTCGAGCCAGATTGTCGGCACGCAGGCCGTCTTCAATGTGATGATGGGCCGCTACAAGGTACTGACCGGTGAGTTCGCTGATCTGATGCTGGGCTACTACGGTACCTGTCTCGGCACCCGCAATCAACAGATCGTGGATCTCGCCGCGAAGCAATCCAAGAAAGACCCGATCAACGGCCGGCCGGCAGACCTGCTGAAGCCCGAATGGGAAGAGTTGCGGTCTCAAGCCCTGGCGCTGAAGGGCTGCGACGGCAGCGACGAAGACGTCCTGACCTACGCCATGTTCCCTCAGGTGGCGGAGAAATTCTTCGTGGCTCGCCACGAAGGTCCGAAGAACCTCGGGAAGGATCCTGCCAAGGCCGCTCCCGCACCTGCCGCCGCTCCGGCCAATGGCGGCAAGAAACCCGACTCAAACTCCGGCCCGGTGCTGGTCCCGATCACATACGAAGTGAAGGTGGACGGCAAGGCCCACAAGGTGACGGTCGCCCCGGCATAGAACCGGCTGCGCGAACCATCGCGGCTTGTGACTCTCCAAGGTATTGACCGGAACTGCCGATGCGCGGTGACCGGAAGGGAAGAATCGACGGAAGAAAAGGTTTGACAAACGATGGCCCTCTCGATGGAGCAAAGAATCGAACAGCTGCGCATCAAGCGCGCTGAATTGTTACTCGGCGGCGGCGCCGACAAGTTGGAAAAGCACCGCGCATCCGGCAAACTCACGGCTCGCGAGCGCGTGGACGCCGTGGTGGACCCGGGCAGTTTCGTGGAAACCGGGCTGTTCGCACAGCACCGGGCCACGATGTTCGGCATGGAGGGGAAAGAGACCCCGGCCGACGGTGTCGTGACCGGCGCAGCCTCGGTGGGTGGGCGGCTGATTCACCTGGCTAGCCAGGACTTCACCGTGCTCGGCGGTTCGGCCGGCGAACTGCACTCCACCAAGGTGTCCGACGCGATGCAGCAGTCGCTGAAGACGGGCAGCCCGTTTGTCTTCATCAACGACTCGGGTGGGGCCCGTGTGCAGGAGGGCATCGACGCTCTGTCCGGCTACGGCAAAGTGTTCTATTCGAACGTGCAACTCTCAGGCGCCGTGCCACAGGTTTCGCTGATCTGCGGACCCTGCGCGGGCGGTGCGGCCTACAGCCCGGCGTTGACCGACTTCATCATCCAGACCCGCAAGGCGCAACTCTTTATCACGGGGCCTTCGGTCATCAAGCAGGTGACCGGCGAGAACGTGACTGCCGACGACCTGGGTGGTCCGGATGCTCACATGACGCGCTCAGGCGTCATCCACTTTATCGCCGAGGACGACCAGCACGCGGCCTTGATCTGCAAGAAGCTGCTGAGCTTCCTGCCTTCGAATAACCTGGAAGACCCGCCCTACGTTCCCGGCGACTACACCTGCGATCCGGACCACACGCTCGATTCCATCGTGCCCGTCGATCCGAAGCTGAGCTACGACGTTCGGGAAGTGCTGGTGCGCGTGGTGGACAATGCGGACTTCCTCGAAGTGCAGGCCGGCTATGCGGGCAACATCGTGATCGGTTTCGCGCGCGTCTGCGGCCGCTCGGTAGGCATCATCGCCAACAACCCGGCCGTGAAAGCGGGCGTGCTCGACATCGACAGCTCGGACAAGGCCTCCCGCTTCATCCGGTTCTGCAACGCATTCAACGTTCCGTTGGTCACTTTTGTGGACGTGCCCGGGTTCCTGCCCGGCGTGGAGCAGGAGTACGGCGGCATCATCCGCCACGGCGCGAAGATGCTGTTTGCCTACTCGGCCGCCACGGTTCCCAAGGTAACCGTGATTTTGCGCAAAGCCTACGGCGGCGCCTACATCGCCATGTGCTGCAAGGACCTGGGCGCGGATCGCAGCTACGCCTGGCCGACGGCCGAGATCGCAGTCATGGGAGCCGAAGGCGCTGCCGGTATCGTGTTCCGCAAGGAGATCGAAGCGGCCGCCGACAAGAAGGCCAAGCGCGCCGAGATGATTGAGCAGTATCGCGAAGCGTTCGCGAATCCGACGGTCGCCGCGGGGCGCCGCCTTGTGGATGACATCATCGAGCCCTCAATGACGCGCAAGTTTATCGCGCAGTCGCTCGAGTATTTGAACACAAAGCGCGAACTGCGCCCCTCGAAGAAGCATGGGTTGATCCCACTCTAAGAGCATGCCAATGGACACGATCACGGAGATACCGATGGCAGAAAAGAAACCGCAAGGCGCAAGCAATGTCGAGAGCCTCCAAAAGGCCAACGACGCTTTGAGCGCACAACTGGCTGCCCTGACTGCGCAAATGGCCGCGCTCAACGCGCGGCTTGAGAAACTGGAAGCAACTGGCGCCGCGGCGCCTGCTACCCTTTCGGCACCGGTGGCCGAGCCCGCTGCGTTGCCCCTGGCCGAAGCACAACCCTTAGCAGCCCCAGCGGTCGCGGCTGCCGCCGAGCCCGTCAAGGCGGCGGACGAATTCAGCGAGGAACTGCTGCTCGCACTCTCGGCCGCCGTCGCCGCGTACCTCGGAAAGCGTCCGCACATCCGCGCGATTCGTCTGCAGGGATCGGGCGCCTGGGCGCAACAAGGACGAGTGTTCGTACAGGCGTCCCACCAATTGAACGTTCCGCATGAGGCATAGGAGCCAGCCGTGAAACTGAAGATTACCCTCGACAATAAAGTCTACGAAGTGGACGTGGAAGCATCCGAGCCCGAACCAGAACCGCTTCCGCTGTCCGGATACATCATGCAGCCCGGCGTGGCGCGCGTCATGGCCCCGCTGCCGACTGCGTCCTCGGCTAAGTCCGCCGGCAACGAGAATGTGGACGAGAACAAGGTGTGCCGCAGCCCGATCAACGGGATCGTCGTGAAGATCGCCGCGCAGTTGGGCCAATCGATTCAACCGGGCGATACTCTGTTGGTGCTGGAGGCGATGAAAATGGAGACCAACATTACCGCGCCCGTCGCGGGCAAGATCTCCAAGATCAACGTCAACGCCGGTGATGGCGTCCAGGCCGGACTGATCCTGGTTGAATTCGAGTAATGGGAAAAGCCGAGTTCGCGTAGAACCCGGAGTTTAGGAGCGAGTGATGGTCGAAGAATTGACTTCCGCTGGATTCGAGTTTGTGGATCACGTGGCCGTGGCTGTGAAGCCGGGCGAACTGGACGCAACCGTAGCCAAGTACAAGTTGCTGGGTTTCACCGAACTGCACCGCGAAGAGGTGTACGGCAAACACCAGGTGCGTGAAGTGCTGATGCGGATCGGTGAGAGCAACAACCTGATGCAGATCACGGAGCCACTGACGCCTGAGTCCCCGATCGCGAAGATCATCGAGCGCAACGGCGGCCGCGGCGGGTTCGCGCATCTGGCCTTTCGAGTGAAGGACATCCAGAATGCCTATGACTTCATGAAGGCCAAAGGATTCAATATGACCCAGGAACCTGGTCCGGGGTCGCGCGGCACGCAGGTGTTTTTCGTGCATCCCAAGGACTTCAGCTTTTTGATCGAAGTGGTCCAGGAGGGCCAGGCACATGCCTGAGCACGTGAAGTTGGATCTGGCCTCCGAGTTCCCGCCGGTTTCCACTGCCGAATGGGAAGCGGTGATTCACGCCGATCTCAAGGGCGCTGACTACGACAAGAAATTGGTCTGGCGCACCGAGGAAGGCCTCAAGGTCAAGCCTTACTACCGGAGTGAGGACATCGCCGGTCTTAAGGATCAGGCCGACGTGGCTCCGGGCGAGTTTCCATTCACTCGCGGCAAGGGCTTGGCTTGGGTCGATAAGGATCTGAGTTCCATTCCGGCCGGTGCGATTCGAGGTGACCTGCTGCTCGAAGCGGGCGCCACGGCCGTTGAAGAACTAGGCTTCGCGCTCGCTGAGGCGGTAGATAAGCTGGCCGCCGCCGTCGAGGCGGGACAGAGCGTTGACGAGGCAGCCAAGGCTGTCGAGTTCGTGTTCGGGGTGGGTTCGAATCACTTCCTGGAAATCGCCAAGTTCCGCGCGGCGCGATTGCTGTGGGCACAGGCCGTAGCGGCCTTCGGGCCGAGCAGCGACAGCGCTGCGCTGGCCAGCATCCATGCCGTCACTGCGCTAGAAAACAAAAGCGTTTACGATCCCTGGACCAACCTGCTGCGCTCGACCACGGAGGCGGTCTCAGCCGTGGTTGGTGGTTGCGATGCTCTCACAGTGCAGAGCTTCCACTACCCCGAACGGCTGGCGCACAACGTTCAACTGGTGATCCGCGAAGAAGCGCATCTCGATAAAGTTGCGGACCCGGCGGGCGGAAGCTACTACATTGAGGCGTTGACCCACTCGCTGGCCGAGGCGGCCTGGAAGCTGTTCCAGAAGGTTGACTCCGAAGGCGGGTACGCCGCGGCGAAGGCTGCAGGTTCCATCGATGCCGCGCTGCAGGCTTCGCATGCCGCCAAGATCAAGGCCGTCGGTTCGCGCCGGCGCACGCTGGTCGGCGTCAACAACTACCCGAACGTGGGCGAGCATCTAGCCGCGGGCGAGTCTCTCGAACCCACCGGCCGCCTGGCCGAACCGTTCGAGCAGATCCGCCAGCGCACCGAGCGGCACACGGCGAAAACCGGCCATCGTCCGAAGGTCCTGCTGCTCAATCGGGGCGACCTGAAGATGCGGATGGCGCGCGCCCAGTTCACCCGCAATTACATCGGCTGCGCGGGCTTCGAGATTGCCGAAGGCACTGAGTACGCCGGTGCGGGGGCTGACCTGATCGTGCTCTGCTCCAGCGATCCGGAATACCTGGAATTCGCAAGCGATGTGTGCCCGAAGGTGACCGTGCCGGTCATCGTTGCAGGCAATCCAAAAGACCAGATCGAGGCCCTGCAGCAGGCGGGCGTTTCCGGCTTCGTTCATATGCTGGCGAACGCGGTCGAGACGCTGACCGAATTGCAGAATCGGCTCGGGATGGAGGCGTAAGCGGCGATGAGCAAGAAACCTGATTTTTCGAAAGTTGAATTCAATCCGGCGCGCAGAGCCCCGGCGGCGAAGGCTCCCGACAAGACCTGGCTGACGAACGAGAACATTGCCGTCAAGCCGTATTACACCGCCGCCGATCTGGAGGGGATGCAGCATCTCGAATACGCCGCCGGCATCGCCCCGTTCCTGCGCGGACCATATTCGACCATGTACGTGATGCGGCCATGGACGATCCGGCAGTACGCCGGTTTTTCCACTGCCGAAGAGTCCAACGCCTTCTACCGCCGCAATCTCTCGGCCGGACAGAAGGGCCTCTCGGTAGCGTTCGATCTGCCGACCCACCGCGGCTACGATTCTGACCACGAACGCGTCACCGGCGACGTCGGCAAGGCGGGCGTGGCGATCGACTCGGTGGAGGATATGAAGATCCTCTTCGACAAGATCCCGCTCGATCAGATGTCAGTTTCGATGACCATGAACGGGGCCGTGCTCCCGATCATGGCGTTCTACATTGTTGCCGCCGAGGAGCAGGGCGTTCCCACCCAGAAGCTCAACGGGACTATTCAGAACGACATTCTGAAAGAGTTCATGGTGCGCAACACCTACATCTACCCGCCGACTCCGTCGATGCACATCATTGGCGACATTTTCCGCTACTGCTCGGCTAATATGCCGAAGTTCAACTGCATCTCGATATCCGGCTATCACATGCAGGAAGCCGGTGCGACGGCCGACATCGAGCTGGCCTACACCCTGGCAGACGGTCTCGAGTACCTGCGAACCGGCATCAAAGCGGGGCTCAACATCGACGAATTCGCGCCGCGCCTCTCCTTCTTCTGGGGCATCGGCATGAACGCCTTCATGGAGATTGCCAAACTGCGCGCCGCACGCGTGCTGTGGGCCAAGATCGTGAAGTCGCTGGGGCCGAAGAACGTCAAATCGATGGCGCTGCGAACGCACTCGCAGACATCCGGCTGGAGCCTGACTGCGCAGGACGTGTACAACAACGTCGTGCGCACCTGCGTCGAGGCGAGCGCGGCGGCCATGGGCCACACGCAGTCGCTCCACACCAACGCATTGGACGAGGCGATCGCGCTGCCGACGGACTTCTCGGCCCGTATCGCGCGCGACACCCAGATCTACCTGCAGGAAGAGACCGGTATCTGCAAAGTCGTCGATCCATGGGCAGGCAGCTACTACGTCGAGTCGCTAACCAAGGAACTGATGGACAAGGCCTGGGAGTTGATCCAGGAAGTGGAAGAGCTCGGCGGCATGACCAAGGCCATCGAGACCGGCCTGCCTAAGATGCGCATCGAAGAAGCCGCCGCGCGGCGACAGGCGCGTATCGATTCGGGCAAGGAAGTCATCGTCGGCATTAACAAGTACAAATTTGATCAGGACGAGCCGATCGACTTCCTGACGGTCGATAATCAGGCTGTGCGCCTGAGCCAATTGGCGCGGCTCAATCAGATCAAGAGCACGCGCAACCAAGCCGATGTCGAGCACGCCCTTGACGCGCTGCAGCGTTGCGCCGAGACTGGCGAAGGCAACGTGCTGGAACTGGCCGTGATTGCGGCCCGCGCTCGCGCTACGCTCGGGGAGATTTCGACCTCTCTCGAAAAGGTGTTCGGGAGGTATCAAGCCGTGAATCGCACCATCGCCGGCATCTACTCCTCGGAGAGCGAAGGCGATCCGGAATTCCAGAAAGCGCGCGCCAGGGCGAATGAATTCGCTGAACGCGAAGGCCGCCGCCCGCGCATTCTGGTGGGCAAGATGGGCCAGGACGGCCACGACCGCGGAGCCAAGGTAATTGCCACGGCGTTCGCTGACGAAGGGTTCGACGTAGACGTCGGCCCGCTGTTCCAGACCCCCAAGGAACTGGCTCGCATGGCAGTGGAAAATGACGTGGACGTGCTCGGCGTTTCCACTCTGGCCGCCGGCCACAAGACGCTGGTGCCCGCCGTTATCGAAGAACTGAAGAAGGCTGGACGCGGAGACATTCTAGTCGTGGTTGGCGGAGTGATTCCTCCGCAGGACTACGACGAATTGTTCGCCGCAGGCGCGGCCGGAGTCTACGGCCCCGGCAGCATCATCCCGTTGTGCGCCCAGAGGGTACTGCAGGCGTTGTTGACGGGCGATCCGACCGCGGCCCGAATGCACCCGGCTCAGGTTGCGGTAGCGTAAACACACAGCCCGTGCGCGCTCTCCGGCTCGCACGGGCACCCATCATGGAAGACAGCGGCAACTCACCTGAACCTGTGCGGCTATCGCCTCGCCGCCGCCGTCTTGCGCCCGCCGAGTACATCGATGGCGTGCTCAACGGCGAGCGCATGATCCTCGCACGCGCCATCACAGTTATCGAGAGCGAGCTGGAAAGCGACGGCGCGTTGGCCGCCGAGATTCTGCAAGGCGTGCTGCCGGATGCCGGCGACTCCTTGCGCGTGGGCATCACCGGCGTGCCTGGCGCCGGCAAGAGTACGTTCATCGATGCGCTGGGCCTGCACATCGTGCGCGACCTCGGCCAGAAGGTAGCGGTCCTCAGCGTCGATCCTTCGAGCCCGGTTTCCGGCGGCAGCATCCTCGGCGACAAGACGCGTATGGAACGCCTGTCGATGGAGGAGCGCGCCTTTATCCGCCCCTCGCCCGCACGCGGTCACCTCGGCGGCGTCGCCCGGCGGACCCGCGAGACGATCGTGCTTTGCGAAGCGGCGGGTTACCACAACATCCTCGTTGAGACCGTGGGCGTGGGCCAGTCCGAAACCGCCGTCCGTTCGATGACCGACTTCTTCCTGCTGCTGATGATCTCCGGCGCGGGCGACGAATTGCAGGGAATCAAGCGCGGCATCCTCGAGATGATTGACGCCATGGCAATCAACAAGGCCGATGGCGACAACAAACTGAAGGCCGACCGGGCGCGCGTCGAGTACGCAACGGCGCTGCACCTCTTCCCGCCCAGTCTCGATGGCTGGGTGCCGCAAGTGGTCACGTGCTCCGCGCTGAATGGCGATGGAATCAATCAGATCTGGCAGACCATCCTGCAGCATCGCGACAAGATGCAGGCCTCCGGTTGGTTCTTGCGCCGCCGCCGTCAGCAGGCCCTGGATTGGATGCGCGAACTCATTTCTTCCGGGCTCGAGGCCGAGTTTTACCGTCATCCTGGCGTTCTCGCCCGGCTCCCCATTTTGGAAAACGCCGTTCGCGCTTCGCACGCGACTTCTTACAGCGCAGCGCGCGAACTGCTCGCGCTGTTCCGTTCCCGATCAGAGGTCCCCGCTCCACCGGCGGTGAAGGAGTAACGATTTTATGTCATTGCCTTATCCCATACTGACCGCCGAAGAGGCGGCCGCACTCATTAACAATGGCCAGACTATTGGCTTTAGCGGGTTCACGCCCGCCGGCTCCCCGAAGGCGGTCCCACGCGCCCTCGCCGTCCGCGCCAAGGCGGAACACGCCGCGGGCCGCGACTTCAAAATCGGCGTGCTCACCGGCGCCTCCACCGGCCCCTCCCTCGATAGCGCTCTGGCGGAAGCCGAAGCGATCAGCTTCAGGACGCCGTACCAGTCGAGTTCCATCCTGCGCAAGCAGATCAACGCAGGCAAAGTGCGCTTCGTTGACATGCACCTGTCGATGCTGCCGCAGGCGGTCCGTTACGGCTTCCTCGGTAAGGTCCATTGGGCCGTGGTCGAGGCTTGCGACATGACGCCGGGCGGGGGTATTGTGCTGACGACGGGCGTTGGCGCGGCACCCACCTACCTGCGTGAAGCGGAGAAGGTCATCATCGAGCTGAACGCTTCGCACCCTGCGTCGCTGCTCGGCATGCACGACCTCTTCGAGCCCGCCGACCCGCCGGTCCGCTGGGAAATTCCGATCTTCCACGCATCCGATCGCGCCGGTTCGCCGATCGTGGTGATTGATCCGGCCAAGGTGATCGGCGTTGTCCTGACCAACGAGCCGGACGAAACCAAGGAGTTCTCGGAGGCCACTCCGACCACGGAGAAGATCGGCCAGAACGTGGCCGAGTTCCTCTCGGCCGAACTCCGCGCCGGTCGTATCCCAAAAGAGTTTCTGCCGCTGCAATCCGGCGTCGGCGACGTCGCCAATTCGGTGCTCGCAGCGTTAGGCAAAGACACCTCCGTCCCTGCCTTCGAGATGTATACCGAGGTGCTGCAGGATTCGGTCGTGCCTCTGATCGAGAGCGGCCGCTGCAGCTTCGCCTCCACATGCTCGCTCACGCTGAGCCCGGAAGCCATGAAGCATGTTACCTCCAACGTGGCGTACTTCAAGAAGCACATCCTGCTCCGTCCGCAGGAGATCTCGAACAACCCGGAGATCGTCCGGCGGCTGGGCATTATCTCAATGAACACCGCGATTGAGATCGACCTCGGCGGCAACGTGAACTCGACTCACGTGATGGGCCAGCAGATGATGAATGGCATCGGCGGTTCGGGCGACTTCACCCGTAACGCTTACATGTCGATCTTCAGCTGCGCCTCGACGGCCAAGGGCGGCAAGATCTCCACCATCGTTCCGCTCGCCAGCCACATCGACCACACGGAGCACTCGGTTTCGGTCGTCATTACCGAACAGGGAGTGGCCGATCTGCGCGGTAAAGACCCGCACGAACGCGCCGAGCTGATCATCGAGAACTGCGCTCACCCCGATTTCAAAGAGGGGCTGCGCAAGTACCTGCACCTGACCAAGCAAGGCCACGTGCCTCAGTCGATGAGCCTGGCTTTTGCCATGCACCGCCAGTTCCTGAACACCGGCGACATGCACAACATCGATTGGGAGAACCAGCCCAAATAGCTCTTGTGAGTGAGGCGGCGCTGCGGCGCCGCGTGGGCGCTCCAGAGCCCGCTCCGGGACTCAGTTAGTCTGGGACCCCGCGCGACTCTGGAGAGCCGCCTCGCTTCGGACGGCAATCCCATTCTCCGCAGGTCTTCCCAATCAGCGCGAAAAGCCTGCCAGTTTCACGATGTCGCGGTAGTAGTGGATGTGCTTCCCCTGCTCCCCGCGTTCCCCCGCGGCAGCCATCGAAGCGCTGAGCACGCCGGCCGGCATCGGCCGGTACTTGGATAGCGATCCAATCATCAAGAACTCGAACGCGCGCGAGATGCGTCCAGCCATGCGTTCTCCGGCGCGCTCTTCGTCGCGTTGGCCCATCAGCACTCCCGGCCGGAAGATGTGCAGCGCCTCGAACCCGAGCGTGGACACCGCTTCCTCGGTTTGGCCTTTGGTCTTCAGGTAGAAGCTGGACCCCTGTGGGTTCGCTCCTGCGCTCGAAACCAGCATCAGGCGCGCTGCGCCGGCCTCGCGCCCCAGTCGCGCGAAGCGTTCGCAATATTCGAAATCCACGCGCCGGAACGCCTCGCGGCTGCCTGCCGTCTTCATCGTCGTGCCGAGGCAGCAGAACAGGTGCGTTGCCCCCGCGAGGTCCGAGCCCTTCAACTGGTCGTAGTCCACCAGGCGCTGCTCCAATTTGGGAGCGTCGATGCCCAGCGGCCGTCGGGTCAGTGCGACGATGTGGTCGTAGAAGGCGTCCTCCAACAGGACGTTCAGCAGGTACTTGCCAATCAGCCCCGTAGACCCAGCCACCACGGCGACGTTTTTTGGCATATGAGTTCAGGATAGCGGCTCAAGCCCTCGGCCATTCGAGTTCGATCCCCTGCGCCGTCAGCTTGCCTTGGAACTCGCGCAGCAGCTTCTCCGTGTTGCGAACCTGCCTCGGCGCGAGCTTGCGAGCAACGCAATGCGCCGCCAGCATCCCGGCGCTCTCGCCGATGTTCCACTCCACCGGGTGCAGCCGGTAGCAGCCGTTCGTGATATGCGTGACCCCGAGGTTCTTCGCGGCTGGCAGCAGGTTCTCCATGCGCTTCGGGATCAGCGCGCCCAGCGGAATCTGGAAGGGCAGGGAACCGACGTCAATGTAGTTATCGCCTTTCGAACTGGGGTGCAGGTCGATCCGATAGCTGCCCACGCCCACGGAGTCGTCGAAGCGCTCCGCCCTGGTCTCTTCCCGCGACTTGCCCGTTGCCTTCATTCGCGCATCGACGCCAACATGGTGTTCCAGCACGGTGAACTCAGCCTGAATCCGCCGCGCTTCGCGCACGTAAGGATACATGGCGAGTCCGTCCGCCGTACCCATCAGGTCGGGTCTCAAGTGCAGGCCGCGCCAACCCCGGGGCCCCGTTGCGCGCGGTGCCTCCGTCTGCATCCAATACAGCAACGAGAGGCTGAGCTGTTTCGCGCGCCGGCGATGCCGGGCCGCTTCCTCCGGCGTATTGCCGTACAGATTGCCCAGCCAGTAGTCGTTTTGCGGCCAGTTCACCAGCGTGACATCGCCGCCTTCAAAACCCGGCCGGTGATTCTTCGCCCGCACGATGCGCCGGTAGATCCACAGGTTCATCACCCCGGCGGTGACGGCCTCGACTTCGGGGTCGAAGGTGACCTTGCGCTCCTTCAGCGAGATCGGCTCGGTCATGGACCAGCTCAGCAGCTTGCCCGGCCAGGCCGGCGTCATCTGCGGGATGTAGTCGTGCCAAAACGCGTATTCCGCTGGCTTCTGAATGGTATGGTCCTTCAGCTTGTCGTAGCCCAGCGCGAAACAGACCGTGAAGGCCTGATGGTTGTCCGGCTGGGCTTCTTCGGGAGCGTGCAGTTCGCCGGTCTGTTTGCGCGATTCAAAACCCGTGACAAACTCGGTCTTCGTCAGCGGCAGCAGGTCGCCTAGTTCGGTCGCGTCGAGGTAGAAGGCCGCTTCCACGCTAACCGCCGCTCCCGTCTCCAGATTGCGCAGTCGCACC
The DNA here is from genome assembly GCA_903909435.1 of uncultured Acidobacteriia bacterium. Classification (GTDB taxonomy): domain Bacteria; phylum Acidobacteriota; class Terriglobia; order Bryobacterales; family Bryobacteraceae; genus CAIVVT01. Next base: position 114,958 of record CAIVVT010000056.1, read on the forward strand.
GCGCGTACGCGCTCCCGCACCACGTCCGCCGCAATCGGCTTGTGACGGGTAAGCAGGGTGAACTGGCCGTCACGCTCGTAAGGCGCGAGCATCGCCCGCAGGACTTCCAGCGAGACTTTTGGCTCGTGAGTCAGTACGGAGACGCTTCCGCCGCCAGGGTTCAATAAAGCGTTCGCGCGCGCCTCGTCGCTCAAGTCCGAGTGATCGCGATAGTATTGCCGCACGGCCTGGCGATAGGCCCGGTAGGCGGCGGTCGCACCGTGCGACTCAATCCAGGCGTGCTCGTCGGGCGGGACGCCTTGCGAAGTCAACTGCCCGCCGATCCATTCCGTTTCCTCGCTCATCACCACGCGCATTCCGTTGCGCACCGCGGCGAGCGCAGCCGCGCAGCCGCCCGTCCCCCCGCCGATGACGGCGACATCGCAGCTTAGGCCGCTGCCCGAGCCCCATGCCGGAGCCGCAACAGCGAGGCCTGAAAGTGTTTGGAAAAGCGCGCGTCGTGAGAGCATGATTGAGGTTGAAGTCTATACGCCATTATGGCCCTGAAGCGATCCGGAGGTGACTGCCTGCAAGCTCTTTCGATTTGGTTGAAGCCGCCGCACGGCGTTGGACGAAGGGGCCTCCCGCGGGATTGGGATCGGTGAGCCGATGGCCATAGTCACTGTCTCCGGAGAGCCGGGTTGCCGCACCGGTGAAATCGGCCGCCTGGCCGCACAACGATTGGGCTACGAACACCTCAGCGCGGCGCACCTGGACGCGCTGCTGATCGAGGAGTTCGGGCAGCCTGGTGAGACCCCCTGGCCAGAGAAGGCGTGGCCCGCAATGGCTGCGTCCGTGGTCGTACGGCTCGCCTCTCAATCGCACCTGGTGATCGGCGTTGATGGCGCCGAACTGCTGTTCGACGGCTTTCCCGCGCTGTTGCGCGTCCGCGTCGTGGCGCATGCGAATCGCCGGACCGGTAACGTGATGCTCGACTCCCGGCTCGACCGTGCGGCTGCCAAGCTGCAGATCAAGACTCGTGACAAGGAAGCGCATCTGCTCCGCCGGCTCCGCTTCCGTCGAGCCACTCCCGCCCCTGAGAACTTCGATCTGATTCTCAATGCCGGGACATTCGATGGCGAGCCGATGGCTGAGTTGATCGCAGCGGCGGCCCGCGGGCGTGCGCTCGACAGCTTCGGGTTCCTCGCTCCCGCAGCTGAAGCGCAAAGGCAATTCCAACTTCGCCTGCAACTGGCCCGCTACGGGATGAGCCCGAAAGGCCACGCCAGCCTCAAGAAAGCCCAGTTCTACCATCCGAGCGAGGAGACCTTTGCCAACCTGCTCGACTTCTACCGCATCGCCTGGGAGTACGAACCCAGGAGTTTCCCGATTGCGTGGGACGCTTCCGGCCGCGTGCTGGAGGCGTTCACTCCCGATTTTTACCTGCCCGAGTCCGACATGTACGTCGAACTGACCACCATGAAACAATCCCTGGTGACCAAGAAGAATCGTAAAATCCGGCTGCTCCGGGAAATCTATCCTGGAGTCAACATCCAGGTGTTTTACCAGAAGGACCTGCTGGAACTCGTGCTGAAGTACGGTCTTGCGCCCTCCGGAGTTGAAAACCCCGCATGAAGACGCCGGCCCTCCCAATGATCGAGCGAGTCTTATTGACTCGCGAGCAGGTCGACAAACGGGTGAAGGAGGTCGCCGCCGACATCTCCGTCCGCTACCGCAGCGGCAACCTGAAGCTGATCGGGGTTCTGAAGGGATCGGTGTTCTTCCTGACGGCCCTGGCCCGCGAGTTGACCATTCCCGTAAAGGTCGATTTTTTGGCCATCTCCAGTTTCTCCGACCACGGTGGCGTTCCCGGCGTCGTGCGGATTGCGAAGGACCTGGACGAGTCGATCGAGGGAGACGATGTCCTGCTGGTGGAAGACATCGTCGATACGGGTTTCACGGCGCGCTATCTGCTGCAGACTCTGGCGGGACGCGGGCCTAATTCAATTGCCCTGTGCACCATGCTCGACCGCACCCCGCGCCGCATCGTCCCACTGCGGGTGGACTTCTGCTGCTTCGAAATCCCCGACCGCTTCGTGATCGGCTGCGGGCTCGACTACAAGCAACTCTATCGCAATCTCGATTTCATCGCGGTGATGAAACCGGACAAAGCCTGAATTCAAGGACCGTGTTGGCCAGACGCCTCAAATGGCGTCGAGCACAGTCGCCACAGCGTGGATCGTCGCCGCGATGCGAACTGCCGCGGTGACGTGGTTCTCGTTCAGGCCCTTTTCGCGCACGACGTGTTCGTGCGACGTGACGCATGCCTCGCAGCCCTTGATGGTCGAAGCCGCCAGGCAGGCGAGTTCGAAATCGATCGGGTCACCGCCGTGTGAGCGGATGGTCTGCATCCTCAGCCGCGCGGGCACCTGCGCGTATTCGGGCTTGTCCTGGACGAAGTGCCGGAAGCGGTAGAACACATTGTTCATGCCCATGATGGCGCCCGCGACGCGTCCCGCATTCAGAGCTTCGGGAGCCACCTGGGCGGTCGCCGTGGCCACGATGGCGTCGGTCAATTCCTTGTTCCGGCTGGCAATCGCGCAGGCCACGGCGCACATCCAGGTCTGCTGCGGTGTCAGTTCCTGTTGCTGCAGCACGTTCTGCAGGTTCACTTTGAGATCCCGCGCGTAATCGGGGAGTTTGTCGAGGATGGGTTGAAGAGACATAAGGGCACTAAAATCCGAGCTGAGCCGATATAACTAACCAATCGCCAGGGGCAATCGGGAAAACAGCCAACGAATCCGCCACCCCCGCTCTCGCGCGGCGGCTACTCCGTTACGACTGGGTTGGAAGCGGGGCGGGGCCGCCAACGGCAGCCCCGGCAGAAGTGGGCCATGGGCCCTTAGACGTGGATGGTTTCTTCGCCCTTGTTCCAGTTGCAGGGGCACAGTTCGTCCGTCTGCAGGGCGTCGAGCACGCGCAGAACTTCCTGGGTGTTGCGGCCTACGGAGAGATCGGTCACCATGACGAACTTGATGGTGCCTTCGGGATCGACAATGTAGACGGCGCGCTGCGAAACGCCGGCTCCCGGGTCCAGGATGCCCAGAGCCGAACTCAGTTCACGCTTCACGTCGGCCAGCATCGGAATCGGGAGTTCCTTCAGATCGGCGTGATTCTGGCGCCAGGCCAGGTGCACGAATTCACTGTCGATGCTGGCGCCCACCAGCACGGCATCGCGGTCCGCGAAGTCCTGCTTCAATTTGCCGAAAGCGGCGATCTCGGTAGGACACACAAACGTGAAATCCTTAGGCCAGAAAAAGATTACCAGCCACTTGCCGGCAACGTCCTTGTTCGAGAATGGCGCAAAGGCCTTCTTCGGGTCGACGCTGACGACGGACGTCACATTGAACTCGGGAAATTTCTGTCCAACTCCAAGCATGTAGTTACTCCTTTATCCAACTATCGGGGCTTGTCGGGTTTTGCGGCGCAGCGTGGACAAAGCCCATAAAACTCCACGACGCATCGCTTCAGTACGAATCCATCTGGCAGTTGTACCCGAAGGCGCACTGGTTCCAGCTCTTCCTCGCCCAGATCCACCACCATGCGGCACTGTGTACAGACGACATGATGATGGTCTTCCGTGATCGCGTCCACGCGCAAAGAGCCGTGCATCGGGCTCACCTCGCGCAGCAGGCCAGTGTCCAGGAAGGTCTTCAGATTTTTGTACACGGTCCCCAGCGAAATCGAAGGGAGCTGCTCCCTTACTCTCTCGTAGATGGCCTCGGGTGTCGGATGGCTGCGCATTTCGTAAACTGTACGAAAAATGATTTCGCGCTGGTGGGTCAGCGCCAGCCCGGCATTGCGGCACCGCTCGCGGAACTCCTGCACCGCAAATTTTTCGGAATCTACCGCGGAAAACTCCATCGATAATAATTATTAAACAATAAATATTATCATTCGTCAAGTTCGCGTTCGATTACCGGCCCGAGGGGTGTCTCACATGCCGACAGGCCGGTAATTCTGACCTTATGGAGACTGGAGCGAGCTTGTAACTCCCGGCCTGTCAATACTGGACCCTTTGGTACTCGACTTGCATCAAATACCTGATTGTTAACGGGAAAGGCCGGATTTCCTGGCAAACGGAGCGCCTCCGATCCGGTCTATAATTGAGGCAAGGTCCAAACTGGAATCAAAGGTGAAGCCATGAAGAAGTACTGGCGATTCGGCGCGCTGATCACGATCATTCTCGGGATTCTCGGCTGGCTGGCGGCTAGCGGGATCAACGAATCCAAAACCTACTACAAGACGATCTCGGAGCTGAAGGGCCTGCCGTCCAGCGAGTTGAGCAAACGCGTTCGCGTCACTGGGGACGTGCTCCCCGGATCGATCCAACGGGCAGGGACGGCGGTGAAGTTCACGATCTGCGAGAAGGAACACAACCAGTTACTCAGCGTCGTCTACACCGGCCGGGACCCCTTGCCAGACACCTTCCGGGACAATGCGCAGGCGATGGCAGACGGCAGAATGCAGCCCGACGGCACATTCCATGCCAGCGCCATTGCGGCGAAATGCCCCTCGAAATACGAAGCCAAACCGGGTGGCGGCGGCAAAGTCCAAAAGCCGCTGAACATCAATCCACCCTCCGCTTAAACGCCCGATTCTGACTTCTACTGGGAGCAAGCGATGGAAGTTCTTGGCGCGTTAGCCATTCTGTTTGCCTTTTGCCTGTCGATCTACGCATTCACCGGTTCTATCGTCGGGATCGTCTGGAAACGTCCATACCTGCAAAAGAGCGCCGAGCGCGCCGTAATCGGCGTGTTTACGCTGGTCACCATCGCGAGCGGCATCCTCGTCTATTTCCTGACGACGAGCGATTTCCGCCTGGCGTATGTGGCGGCGCACTCGAATCGCGCCATGCCCGTGATGTACAAGTTCGCTTCGTGGTGGGGCGGGCAGGAAGGCTCGCTGCTGCTCTGGAGCTGGCTGTTGAGCGTGTACTCCACGGTGGTGGTCTGGACCAACCGCAAGCGCCATACCGGCATGATGCCATGGGTGGTTGCCGTACTCCAGCTGACGCAGATCTTCTTCCTGGTCCTCAACGCTTTTGTGGAGCCTCCGTTCCACGTGCTGGCGGTGGGTCGCGGCGTCCAAGCCATGCCGGATGGCCAGGGCCTGAACCCGCTGCTGCAGTACTGGATGATGGCCATACACCCACCCATGCTGTACCTGGGCTACGTCGGCTTCATCGTGCCGTTCGCCTTCGCCATGGGCTCGCTGATCACGAAACAGAAGGGCGATGCGTGGATTCACACCACGCGCCGCTGGTCGTTGATCACGTGGGGCTTCCAGACCACCGGAGTCATACTCGGAGCGGGCTGGGCCTATGCGGTGCTTGGCTGGGGCGGCTACTGGGGTTGGGATCCGGTGGAAAACGCATCGCTGCTGCCCTGGATTACGGCCACTGCCTTTTTGCATTCGGTGATGATGCAGGAGAAGAAGGGCATGATGAAGGTGTGGAACATGGTCCTGGTGTCCACGACCTACTTCCTGTGCATCTTCGGGACATTTCTGACTCGCTCGGGATTCGTCAGTTCGGTGCATGCCTTCGCCGAATCGTCGATCGGCTACTGGTTCCTGGGGTTCCTTGCGATTAGCGTCTCGGCGACGGTGATCCTGATTTTCAGGCGCCTCGATTACCTCAAGAGCGAGACCAAGCTCGAGAGCGTTCTGTCCAGGGAGTCGAGCTTCCTGTTCAATAACCTGCTGCTGCTCGCGAGCGCGTTCGCCGTGCTCTGGGGCACGGTGTTCCCCAGAATCAGCGAGATGGTCACCGGCGAGAAGATCACCGTGGGCGCCCCATTCTTCAACAAGGTAAACGTCCCGATCGGATTGTGCCTGCTGCTGCTCACCGGCGTCGGGCCGCTGATCGCCTGGAGACGCTCCTCTTGGGAGAGCCTTAAAAAGGCGTTCCGCTGGCCGACGATTTTCATGGTTGCGACCATCGCGGTATTGGCCGTCGCGGGCATCTATCACTTCTACGCGCTGATCAGCTTTGGCCTGTGCGTCTTCGTGACGGTTACCATCGTCATGGAATTCTGGAAGGGCGCCAGCGCGATCGCCGCCCGCACGAAGGCGAACCTGGTAATGGCTGCCGTGGAACTCACCCATCGCAACACCCGCCGCTACGGCGGCTACCTGGTGCACATGGGGATCATCCTGATGTTCGCGGGATTCACCGGCGCGGCCTTCAACAAGGACACGACCCAGGATATTAAGGTGGGCGACAAGCTGAGCATCGCGCACTACGAACTGCAGATCCGGGAGATTACCAGCGGCTCGAACGACAACTACACCTGGCAGCGCGCTTCGGTGGCGGCATTCCGCGACGGCGCCCCGGTCGGCATGCTCTTCCCGGAGCGCAGGGTTTACGTGATGTCGCAGCAGCCTACTTCCATCGTGGCGATCCGGCGGCGCCTGAACGAGGATCTCTACCTGAACTTCGCGGGCATGAGCGAGACCGAAGCTGGGCACGCCTTGCTTCAGGTTTACGTGAACCCCCTGGTTTCCTGCATCTGGCTTGGTTTCTGGGTCGTATTCTTCGGCACGTTAACCTGCCTGGTCCCGAGCAAGGTCAAACTTGCCTATGCTCGAACGGAGGTGGTCGGTGTCTATGAGAAAAAGACTACCCTTGCGAAATAAGCTTGCTCTCGTCGCGTTGATGTCGGGCGTGCTGCTCACGGGCAGCGTGCCGCTCGAGAATCCGCACGTGCGTTCGCTGGGCGAATTGCTGTCGTGCCAGTGTGGCTGCGGGGCCAGCGTGACCAGTTGCAACATGCAGAACTGCCACTCCGCGAGCCCGCTGCGCGAGCGTCTGCTGCAGATGGTGGAAGCGGGCGTCGGCGACGACCAGATTCTTGCCACATTCGAGAAGGAGTACGGCAAGATCATTCTGCGCAAGCCTCCGACCGAAGGCTTCTACCTGCTCAGCTGGCTGATGCCGTTTGTCGGTCTGGGTGGCGGGCTTGCGCTGGTAGGCCTCGTCCTGCAACGCTATATGGCGAAGCGTCCGGCGCTGGCGGGGAAGGCCTCCAGTGTGGCCGTGGAACCGGACAGCCCCGAACTCGCTCGCTACCGCGAACGCATCGAGAAGGATCTCGCTGACATGGACTCCGGCCGCAAGTAGATGGCTGCCTGCAAACCGGACGTCTTTGAAGTAGTTTAAGACAATGTTCCTTGCCTCTTCCATCGTGCTCTTTGCACTCGTGCTCGTCCTCGTTTTGTGGGTCCGTCCTACGGATATCGAGTTGGGCCCCCCGCCCAATCCGCTGGCCCACCTGGAGGAGCGAAAGACCGCCATTTACTCGAATCTGCGCGACTTGACGTTCGAATATCGTCTCGGCAAGCTCTCCGATTCCGATTACGAAAAAACCAAGCACGGGTTGCAGGAGGAACTGGCGAAAGTCATGGCCGAGCTGGATTCGGCATCCGGTGCCGCCAAGCCCGCACCCGTGCCGAAGCCGGCCAAAGTTGGGCCCGCGCCAGCAGAGCCCGCGCCTGTGCAACCGGAACCGCCGGGCATCGATCCACTGGTCTGCCCGCACTGCAACGCGCGATTCGACAAGCCGCTGAAATTCTGCGGCGAATGCGGCAAACCCATGCAGGAGGTGAGAGTCTGATGCGCCTCGCATGCATGTCTCAGGATTCGCTCCGGAGCCGCGACCGTGCTGGAGAGGCAGCTCTCAGAGCGATTGCTCTTTTCCTGGCACTGGCGCTGCCGGCGCTGGCTGCGGTCGATGGCAAGGTGGTCAACAAAACGAACGGTCAGCCCGCCGCGGGGGTTACCATCCGCCTGACCTCAGTCGGCGCGGGGGGCATGAAGCCGATCGGCCGAACCGAGACCGCCGCCGATGGCAGCTTCAAATTCGACATGGCCACGGATGGCATGCTGCTGCTGCAAGCCAACTGGCAGGGCGTGCAGTACACGCAGAACCTGCCTCCGATGATGCCGAAAAGCGGCATCGAAGTGATCGTTTACGACGTCAAGGCCAAGCTCGATGCGGCCAAGCAAACGCAGCACATCGTTTTCCTGGAAGGTAATGGGCAGAACCTGATCACGACCGAGATGATCATCTACACGAACGACTCGCTCATCTCCTGGTTCGATGCGAAAAAGGGCACGGCGCGCTTCTTCCTGCCTGCCGGGGTTAAGTTCGAAGAGGTGAAGGCCCACGTCACCGGGCCCGGCGGCATGCCGTTCGAACGCGACCTGATGCCCCTGGGCGAGAAGGGCGTGTATGCCGTGGACTACCCTGTCAAACCCGGTGAGTCGCGGTTCGAGATTTCTTACACGGCGCCCAAGCCGGCCGAGTTTGCCGGACGGATTCTCGAACCTGGCGTACTCTCCCGCCTGGTTGTCGCCCCGGGCATGGATGCCAGCGGCGACGCCCTCCAATTGGTGGGCAAGGAACCGCAAACGGGTGCGACCATCTACGATTTGAAGAAGCCGGTCTTCCAGGTGAAGGTGAACGGGACTGGCACGTTCCGCGCCGCCCAGAGTGCTCCGCAAGCCCAACCGGGTCAGATGGGGCAGGCCGCGGCCACCCAGACGGAAGACGACGGCCCGCAAGTGGAGTCGATTGCCCCGGCCGGCTACGACCGCAACTTCTGGAAGGTACTAGTGCTCTGCTTCGCCATTCTCGCTCTCGGGTTCGCCGCCATGTTTCTGAAGGGCGGAGTCGGGAGCGGCCGCAAGGCATGAAGGCGCTGGCCGTCGAATCGGTCTGGAAATACTACGGCGACTATCCCGCGCTGCGCAACATCGCATTCGATGTCGAGGCGGGGCAATGCGTCGCCCTGCTCGGCCGCAATGGCGCCGGCAAGACCACGTTGCTGCGGATTCTCGGCGGGCTTTCGCGCCCCTCCAAGGGGGGAGTCCGGCTTTTCGAAAGAGAACACAGCGACCGTTCTTCGCGCGCGTTGACCGGCATCATCGGTCACGGCATCGCGGTTTACGACGAACTCTCCGCCTACGAGAATCTGAAGCTGTTCGCCGAGCTTTACGCTTTGGAGAACCCGCACAAGGCGGCGATGGAGTGGCTGGAGCGCACCGCGCTCGACCGCGTCAAGGATAGCCTGGTGCGTGAGTTCTCGCGCGGCATGAGGCAGCGTCTGGCCGTCGCGCGGGCGTTCCTGCACCATCCGAAACTGCTGCTGCTGGACGAGCCGTTCACGTCGCTTGACGACCGTGCCATCGCGCTGTTGCAGAGTCTGTTGCGCGATTCGTTGGCCGAGGGCGGCACCGTCATCATGTCCACTCACCAGTTGCGGGAGGCCATGGAACTGGCCTCGCATGTGGTGCTGCTGAATCGCGGCGGGATGGCCCATTCCGGAGAGCGGACGGCCGAGATGCTCGCCGACACGGGCTGGCTGTATCGAAACTACGGGGACGCATGACCAGATTCCTGCGCCAGATGTTCACCATCGCCGCCAAGGACCTGCGCAGCGAACTGCGCACGAAAGAGGCGGTCAACGCCTCTCTATCTTTCGCGCTGGTGATCCTGCTGCTGTTCAGCTTCGCCTTCGATCCTACCTCCGACATGACGCGCGAGATTTCGGGCGGGCTGTTGTGGCTGGTATTCGCCTTTGCCGGGGTGCTGGTGCTGAATCGTAGTTTTGCGCGCGAACTGAACAACGATTGCCTGGACGCCCTGATCTCCTCGCCCGTGCCGGGGCCCGCACTATTCCTGGGCAAAGCGATTGCGAATTACGTTCTGCTGCTGGGCATCGAGTGCGTCTGCCTGCCGATTTTCGGCATCTTTTATAACATCCATTGGACCGGACAGCCGGCCTGGCTGGCGCTGGTAATGTTGCTGGGGACGTGGGGCATGACCGTGGTTGGCACGGTTTTCTCGGCGCTTACCGTCAATATGCGATTGCGCGAGTTGATGCTGCCGATGCTGGTATACCCCATCATGATTCCGTGCCTGATGGCGTCCATGCAGCTCACCACGCCGCTGCTGGCGAGCGAACCGATCAGCGGCGACATGCTGGCCTGGGTCCGCTTGCTGGTCGGATTCGATATCATTTTTACCGCACTGGCCGTCACCTTGATCGACACTGTCTTGGTAGGCTAGTGCTCACGCCGCACGGCTGTTGTTTTCGAGTTGCGGCCGTGGCGCAGCGGTCGTTTCGATGCAGTCTTTCGTATTTTGGAAGGGGCTGAGGATGAGACAGAAAATCCTGATTGGTATCGGGTTGATCGCAGCCGGGCTATTGCTGCGGAACATTTGGCTGATGCTGACGAATCTGCCGGACGAGGCGTTCCAGGGCGCCATTTTCCGCATCATTTTCTTCCATGTTCCGGCGGCCTTCACGGCATTCCTGTGCTTCTTTGCGTCGCTCATTTCGGGGATCGCGTATCTGCGGACTCAGAATCTGAAGTGGGATGCGTTCTCGGTCTCGGTGACTGAGGTCGGCCTCGCTTTTGGAGCCGCCAACCTGATCACGGGCATGATCTGGGCGCGTATTATCTGGGGCATCTGGTGGACCTGGGACTGGCGTCTCACGTCGATGCTGCTGTGCTGGCTGCTCTACGCCGGCTACCTGGTCTTGCGCCGCGCCGTGGAGGAACCCACCGAGCGCGCGCGCCTCTCCGCGGTGATGTCAATCCTGAGCTTCGCGGTCGTGCCTTTCGTGTTTTTCTCCATCAAGTGGTTTCGCACACAGCACCCGCAGCCGGTGCTCTACGGACAGGGCAAAATGGATACGGGCTACCGGGCCATGCTCTACGGCAACTGGGTGCCGCTGCTGCTATTCGCCATCATCCTGATTGCCGTGCGCATGGAGCAGGAACGCCGTCAGCGCGAACTGGACGCGCTGCGCCGCGAAATCCACGCATTCTAGAGCAGATTCCAGGGTCGATAAGAGGAACTCCAATATGAACGACGCTGCCGCCCGCAATTTTGAATATCTCGCCTACGGCCTGAGCGCCGTCTGGCTGGTCCTGTTGCTCTACGTGCTGACGCTGGTCGGTCGGGAAGGCAAGATCCGCGCCCAGATCGAGTCCCTGAAGCGCATGGTGGAGGACCGCGAAAAACGCTAGCGGGTGCGGCGGACCTCCCTGCCCGCCAGTCGCTTTTCGCTCAGCTTCGGCCTCCCGACTGGCCTCGCCCACCCCATCGGGCGTATGATGAAAAACCGCGAGAGGCGCGAGCCGGTGGGCTCCCGTTTTCAAACCGCGCTCGTCAGCCAGTCGCTCCTCGTCTAACGCGGAGCCTCCTCAAATCGGACTGTCTGCGCCGGTGAGTTCTTGCCGGTCAGTTCCCGCAGCGTGGCGGATTCGTCCGCCCGCCATCGCGGTCGCCGTTGGAAGGAGTCCCATGGATCGAAGATCGCTATTAGGCCTGATGGCCGCCGGAGCGCTGACGCCGCGCCAGATGGCCGCCGACGAGCAGGCCGCCAAAGCCGTCCGCGCATTACCCAGCCCAAAGATCAAGGACGTACAGGTGATCGCCACCGCGCCGGACGGATTGCGCCTGGTCGTCGTGAAAATCCTCACCGACCAGGATGGCCTCTACGGTTACGGCTGCGGCACTTTCACCCAGCGCGCCGACCTCGTGGTTGCCGCCGTCGAGAAGTACCTGCGGCCTTTTCTAATCGGCAAGCCCACTGATCGCATTGAAGACCTGTGGCAGGCCATGTACGACTCGTCGTACTGGAAGAATGGCCCGGTGTTGAACAACGCCATCAGCGGCGTGGACCAGGCCCTGTGGGACATCAAGGGACGCCAGTGCGGCCTCCCGGTTTATCAATTGCTCGGTGGAAAATGCCGCGAGGCCGTGGACTGCTACGCGCACGCTGGCGGCGCCGAGATCCCGCAGTTGATCGAGAACGTCAAGCAACTGCGCGCGAAGGGCTTCCGCAACATCCGCGTTCAGATCGGCGTGCCCGGCATGGCGGGCTACGGCGCTGGCCCGTCGGACGTCAAGGTCGAAAAGCTCCACAACGACCCCGTCTTTGAGCCCGAGGCGTACCTGCACCGCGCCCTGAAGATGTTCGAGGCCGTGCGCCAGGAATTTGGCGACGAGATCGAATTGCTGCATGACGTCCACGAGCGGATCTCGCCGATTCAGGCCGTCCGGTTCGCCAAGGAAGTCGAGCGCTTCCGGCTCTTCTATCTGGAGGACGCGCTCTCGCCCGAGGACATCCAGTGGTTCCGCCTGATCCGCCAGCAGTGCTCTACGCCGCTGGCCATGGGCGAACTGTTTAACTCGCCGCACGAATGGACGCCGCTGATCAGCGAACGCCTGATCGACTACATCCGCGTTCACGTTACGCAGGCGGGCGGGCTGACGCCCTGCCGCAAGATCGCTGCGCTGGGCGAGTTCTTCGGCGTCAAGACCGCGTGGCACGGCCCTGGAGACGTCTCCCCCTTCGGTCACGCCGCCAACATCACGCTGGATCTGGTGGCCTATAACTTCGGCATCCAGGAGTGCAACCAGTTCTCCGAGAAGGTCAGGTCGGTCTTCCCCGGTTGCCCCGAAATCCGTAACGGCTACTACTACATCAACGAAGCGCCGGGATGGGGCATCGAAGTGAACGAGGCGGAAGCGAAGAAGTATCCCTACGGTTACGGTGAAGGCGGTACGCGGGAAAAGAACAACGGCGGCTGGGGCATCATCCGCAGGCGCGACGGCACGGTGATCAAGCAGTAGGCTGGCTGAAACATCGGACGCTATTGAGCCCCGGACTACGCACGCACGACGCTGCGTGGGAAGCGCGGCGGAACTTTGTTGCGGCACACGGTACAAAGAACTGGATTACCCGCATAGGCGGCCCTAGAATGAGGGGATCATGCAGCGTGTATTCATTCGATTGCTGACGGGCCTGTTTCTGTTGGGTGCTTTGGCCTTCTGCCAGACTCTCGACAACGACTCAATTCTGAAGATGGTGAAAGCCGGCTTGGGGCCGGATTTGATCGTCACTATGGTCCAGTCCCAGCCGGGGAACTACAAACTGGGCGTGGATGAAATGATCGCGCTAAAGTCGGCGGGAGTGCCGGACAAAATCATTGCGGCCATGCAGGCCAAGGGATCCGCACCGCCGGCCGCCGCGCAGCCTGTCGCCGAAGCTGCCGCCGCGCGCGAGATTGGCGTGTATTTCAAGAGAGACGGCGAGTGGAAAGACCTGCTTCCGGAAGTCGTGAATTGGAAGACCGGAGGGGTCTTGAAGAGCGTCGCCACCGTGGGAATCGTGAAGGGCGATATCAACGGGCTCGTCCAAGGGACGAATAGCAGGACCAAACTGGCTTCGCCTGTAGAGATCCTGATCTATGCTCCCGAAGGCGTGGCGGTCACGGAATACCAACTCCTCAAGCTCCGCGAGAACAAGGGCTACCGGGAGTTTAGGACTGTGACCGGCGGGGTGATGCACGTGGCTGGCGGGGCGACCCGCGATCTGATTCCCTTCGAAGGCAAGAAGATCGCCAGCCGCACCTTCAGCGTCAGCCTCTCCAATCTGAAGCCGGGAGAATACGGCATTTTGCCGCCGGGCGCTAACACTTCGAGCAGCGCCGGTGCCCAGATGGGCAAACTCTACTCGTTTAGCATCATCGAGTAATCGCCCCGCGAGGACGAACCCTGGCGTTCGCATACTTCCGAGGGTCCGCCGCGAGGAATTGACGGACTCTCGGCAGGTCTGCGTCCTTCAAACCCATTCCGCAGCACTCTGGCGCAGTGTCGCAGATTCTGATTTCGTAATCTTCCCGAATTCGTTAGCATTGATGGAGCCTGAGGAGGCGCCACGAAAGCAGCGACAGTGCGGGTGTGTCTCCAGTGAGCGGACTTGACCGCTCTCTGTCGTTCGCGGTTCTGTGCTGGCCGGGGGGCGCAGGCGCTCGGCATTGAGGGTGAACAATCTGCTGGCGATGGAGAGATTCGCCGGTGGTAAACGGCGCGCGTCAGGCGGCGCAGATGGCTGAAATCAGCCATCTTTCCAAAACATGATCATTTAGATTCAGTAACTTGCGAGCCCATAACGGCTGAAATTCAGCCGTTTGGCGTTTTTGCGACGGGTCGCTGACAGCGGCCTGACTACATGTACATTCCGCCGTTGACGCGCAGAACCTGGCCGGTGATGTAGCTGGCATCGTCGCTCGCCAGGAACTTCACGGCGTTGGCGATGTCCTGCGGCAGGCCGAGGCGATTGAGCGGCACCTTAACCATCATTTTCTGCTTCTGCTCTTCGGTCAGGACGGCGGTCATGTCGGTGTCGATGAAGCCCGGCGCGATGGCGTTGACCGTGATGTTGCGCGACGCCAGCTCCTGGGCCAGGCACTTGGTCAAGCCGATGATGCCGGCCTTCGAGGCCACGTAGTTGGCCTGTCCCGGGTTGCCCGCTTCGCCGACTACGGACGCGATGTTGACGATGCGGCCCCAGCGCTCTTTCATCATGTGCGGGATGACGGCCTGACTGGTGAAGAACGTGCCCGTCAGGTTCACCGCGATCACCTTGTTCCAATCGTCGGCTTTCATGCGCATCGAAAGGGCGTCGCGCGTGATGCCGGCATTGTTGACCAGCACGTCAACCCGGTGCAGTTGCTTGATGATGCCGTCCACGCCCGCCTTCACCGATTCCTGGGAGGCGACGTTGAAATCGACCGTGATGCACTCGCCGCCGAGCGCGCGGATCTCGCCCGCGACTTCCTCGTTCTTCTCAAGCTCGGGGCTGGCGATGGCAATCGCATAATCGGCCTTGCAGAGCGTAAGCGCGATGGCCCGGCCAATGCCCCTGCTTCCTCCGGTGACCAGTGCAACTCGTTGTGACATTCTGACTCCTATCCATCTGGTGGGCGAAACCTTCATCATAGTAAATTGCGGAGGCAAACCACCCCATGGCCTATCCCGATCTGCGCGCTTTCATCCAACGCCTTGAGAAAGAAAAAGAGCTCCGGCGCATTCCATTTGAGGTGGATCCTTACCTCGAAATCACCGAGTTCGCCGACCGCTCCGTCAAATCGGGCGGACCCGCCCTGCTGTTCGAGCGGCCCAGGGGTTCGCAGGTCCCGCTCCTGATCAACGCTTTCGCCTCGGAACGGCGGATGGAACTGGCCCTGGAAGTGGACTCGCTCCAGGAGCACGCGGATCGCATCGTCGAGATGCTCGAACTGCGCATGCCCTCCGGTTTGATCAACAAGCTGAGAATGCTGCCCAAGCTGGCGGACATGAGCAGTTTCTTTCCGAAAACGGTCTCCGGCGGGGCGTGCAAGGAGGTGATTCGCCGGGACGGTTTCTCATTGCAGGAGTTCCCGGTCCTGCACTGCTGGCCCGGTGACGGCGGCCCGTTCATCACGCTGCCGATGGTGTTCACGAAGAACCCGGAAAACGGCAAGCGCAACTGTGGCATGTACAGGATGCAGGTCTACGACGACCGCACCACGGGCATGCACTGGCAGACGCAGAAGCAAGGCGCGGAGCATTACCGGCGGCTGCAACAGCAGGGCAGGGAGGCTAAGATGCCCGTGGCGGTGGCCATCGGGGCCGATCCCGCGACGATGTACTCGGCGATCCTGCCGCTGCCTCCCGACCTGGATGAGATGATGATCGCCGGATTCCTGCGCCGTGAATCGGTCGCGATGGTGAAGTGCGAGACCTGCGATCTGGAAGTGCCCGCAAACGCGGAGATCGTACTGGAGGGCTACGTCGTTCCGGGGGAGACGCGCCGCGAAGGGCCATTCGGCGACCACACGGGCTACTACTCCCTGGACGACGACTACCCGGTGTTCCACGTCGAATGCATCACCCATCGCAAGGACCCGATTTACGCCGCCACCATCGTCGGGCCACCGCCCATGGAGGACTTCTTCATGGGCCGCGCGGTGGAACGTATCTTCCTGCCCCTGATGAAGATGCAGATCCCGGAGATTCGCGATGTAGCCCTGCCGCCGGAGGGCGTCGTGCACAACCTGATGCTGATCTCGATCCGCAAGTCCTATCCCGGTCAGGCGCGCAAGGTGATGCACTCCATCTGGGGACTGGGCCAGGCGATGTCAACCAAAGTGATCATCGTGGTGGACGAGGACGTGGACGTCCAGAATTCGTCCGAAGTCGCCTGGCGCGCCTTGAACAACATCGACCCGGAGCGCGACATCGAATTCGTGCACGGCCCGATCGATACGCTGGACCACGCTTCGCGCTTGCCCGATTACGGCTCGAAAATGGGCGTGGATGCGACCCGCAAGGGGCCAGCGGAAGGCTTCAACCGGCGCTGGCCTGAGGTGTTGAAGATGTCGCCCGAGGTGAAGACGCGAGTCGATGCGCTATGGAACAAGGCCGGGCTGTAGCCGCAGTCTCAATGCGCCTGCGCGGCCGGTTCGATTTCCTTCGCGTCTTCCGGTTTGTCCATCGGCACTTCGGCAAAGAAGAGTTCCTGCAGCGAGCGTCCTTCGCGGATTCCGGAGATGTAGATATAGGATTTGCGACGCCACTCGGTCTGGAAGTAGAAGAACCCATGCGTAGACTCGCCGGGCCGCAGGCTCTTGGCGCCCCAAGCCCTCGAATCGATTGCTACCTCCGCCAGCGGATTCAACTTCTTGCGCCTGGGAAGGGGGATCGGCACAGGGTAGCTCGGTCCGGTGTTCGGGCGTTTCGGGCCGATCAGGTATGGCAGGTCCTTGGGCGCCGTTGGATCCAGGCGAATCCCACCAGGCACCATGAACTGAACTTTCATCTGGTCGAGCAGCAGGCTCTGATTGCTCTTGTTCTCAACGATCAAAAGCACGGGCAGAACGCCGTGCTCGTTCAGGTTGACCTTGCCGAAAATGGGCCGTGTGTCGGCATCGCTTTCATAGCGAGCAGCGGCGAAAGTGACCTCCCCGATGGTCTGATGGGACGGCCAAGCGGGGGCGGGAGCCGGGCGGAAAGGCTGCACGACCTCGCTGGAATGAGGAGCGCCGCCGCACCACGCCGCGAGTGCAAAGAGCGACAGTAAAAGAGCGGAGATGGTGAAAAGGAATCTCATAGAATTTGGCTACCGTGCGCTGACGATTCTGGCGTTGCCCCTGCTCCTACTGTATCTGGCGCTGCGGGTGTTCCGGGACCGGCGGTATGCGCTCGGCCTCAGAGAGCGACTGGGATTGCTCCCACGTTCTTTTCACAGGACGGCCCCCGGCGCGGTCTGGTTGCACGCGGTCTCGGTCGGGGAAGTCCTCACCGCCGTCCCGTTGCTCAAGCACCTACGGGCGGCGATGCCGTGGGCGCCGGTCTATGTTTCCGTCACGACGCTGGCCGGGCGCGCCATGGCCGACCAGAAACTAGCGGGACTCGCCGCCGGAGTATTCTTCACACCGGCCGACATGAGCTTCGCGGTGCGCTCGGTCCTGCGCAGCTTGAAGCCGGCGCTGGTGGTGGTGATGGAGACCGAGATCTGGCCCAACCTGTACCGCGAAGTGAAGCGCTCGGGTGCCGCGCTGGTCGTGGTGAACGGGCGCATTTCCGACAAGGCCATGCCCTCCTACCGGCGCTGGAGGTGGTTCTTCCGTGCGCCGCTCTCACGGCCCGATGCAATCCTGGCACAGGACGAGCGCGCCGCCGCCCGCTATCGTGAACTGGGCGCCAAGCGGGTGGAGGCCGCCGGCAATCTCAAGTTCGATTTCGACCCGCACGCGACGCGGATTGCACCGGCGGTGGCCGGGTTGGTTGAGCGGCTGCGGCCGGGTCCGGTGCTGATCGCCGCCAGTACAATGCCGCCCGAGCGCGAAGGGGATAAGGACGAGGACGACCTGGTCATCTACACATTCCTGGAGCTGCGCGGGCGCTTCCCCGGCATGTTGCTGGTCTGGGCGCCCCGCAAGCCCGAGCGCTTCGATGCCGCGGCAGAGCGCCTGGAGGCGGCCGGCATTCCCTTCCTGCGCCGCTCGCAGCTTGCGGACGGCAGTTCCGTGGAATTACCCGGCGTGCTCCTCGTTGACTCGATGGGTGAACTGGCGGGTCTGTTCCGCCTGGGGAACGCAGTGTTCATGGGCGGGACTTTCCCCCATCGCGGCGGGCACAATCCGCTGGAGCCGGCCGCGTTTGGCGTACCGGTGGTAGCCGGTCCGCACATGGAGAATTTCGCGGAAATCGCCGCCGAATTCGACTCCCAGGAGGCCTGGTTACGGGTGGAGGACCCCCGCGAGCTGGGCGGCGTGCTGCTGCGTCTGCTCGATGATCCCGCGCGCCAGCTGGCATTGGGCGGCCGCGCCCGCGCGCTGGCTGACGCTCGCCGCGGTGCGACCGCACGCGCCGTCACGGGGCTGCGTGAGGCGTACGAGAAGGCGCTCCCGGCGCCGCTGGCTCCGCTGTGGAAACGCCTGACGCTGGGTCCGCTGACGTGGGTCTGGCGCGCCGCAGTCTGGCTGGACCGGGGCTTGAACTCGCGCAGCCGCAGGCGGAGTTGCTGTGTCGTCAGCGTCGGCAATCTCAGTGTGGGCGGAACGGGCAAAACGCCGTTCGTGGTGTGGCTATGCGAGTGGCTGAAGGAGCAGGGACGGACGCCTGGGGTTCTGCTGAGGGGCTACCGGCGGCGCTCCGGGCCTCCCGTCCTGGCGCTCGCCGCGGGGCAGACGGTCCCTGTCGAGCAGGCTGGGGAAGAGGCTTTGATCCACCTGCGGCGAGGGTACGCGGCGGTCGGAGTGGGCGCGGACCGATCGCGTGTTCTGATCGAGCTACAGGCCCGCTGCGGCATCGATTGCGCGGTCGCCGACGATGCCTTCCAGCACTGGCGTCTGCGGCGGGATTGCGACATCGTGCTGATCGACGCGCTGGACCCGCTGGGCGGCGGCCTGCTGCCTCTGGGACGCCTCCGCGAGGGCTTCTCCGCGCTACGCAGGGCTCACGCTGTTGTGATCACACGGGCCGTCGTGGGGCGCACATACGCCGGTTTGTTGCGCGAGATCCAGATCCACAATCCAGGAGTGCCCCTGTTCATTTCCAGAGTCGTCCCAGGGCTGGAGAGCTTGCCTGCGGGTGCGGGCGCTTTCTGCGGCCTAGGCAATCCCGAGGCGTTTCGCACCACACTGAGCCAAATCCGTGTTGCGAGCGATCCGGCGAACGCCTCCGATGCCCCAGGTCCGTGCTTTGAACCCGCGTTCTTTGAAGTGTTCGAGGACCACCACCATTACACCGAGGCTGAGATCGACGGACTGCTCCGGCGTGCGGGAGTACTGGTGACCACCGAGAAGGACTGGCTCAATCTGCCAGCGCGATTTCAGGCCGACCCACGCATTCTCATGCTGCCAATTCGGGTAGTGGTGGAGCACGGTTCGGAGCTCCTCAGCCTGGTAAGAGCACGCCTTCTAGCCGCAGCAGCGCGAGTTTGACGTCCAGTCCTCCGCCGAAGCCGGTCAGGCTACCATTCGATCCGATTACGCGATGACACGGTACGAAAATGGGCAGTGGATTCTGCCCGTTGGCCGCCCCGATTGCGCGCGTCGCCGATGGCCGTCCGAGCAGAATGGCGATGTCGCGATAGGTGCGCGTGTGGCCGTACGGGATCTCCGCCAACGCGCGCCAGACACTCAATTGAAAAGGCGTGCCGGAGGGGCGTAGCGGCAGGGAAAAGATCTGCCGCGTACCCACGAAGTATTCGTTCAGCTGCAAAATGGCTTGGGTCAGCAGCGGTTCGTCCGCAGAACGCTCCCCGGCGTGCGGCCAATCGGACGGCGCGGCGTCTGGAGCGGCGGCGAACGAAACGCGGGTCAAAGCGCCGGCGTTCGAGGCCAGGAACAGCGAAATGCCAAAGGGAAACGAGGCTGAAGTCCAGTGCGACATGCTCGGATGCTCCTAGTATCGGGGTTTTTAATCCGCCCGACCCGTGTCGAACCGATCTGAACTAGTGTTGGAGTCATGACCTGGGTTACCTACGCCATCCTCTCCGCTTTCTTCGGCGCGCTGGTCGCCATCTTCGGCAAGATCGGCGTTCGGGAGGTAGACAGCAATCTGGCCGTTGCGCTGCGCACATTGATCATTGTTTTCTTCGCCTGGGGCATCGTCCTGGTTCAAGGCAATGCCCGCGATTTAATGCGCATTTCGCGGCATTCGTATCTGTTCCTGGCACTCTCCGCGATCGCCACAGGCTGCTCCTGGCTCTTCTACTACAAAGCGCTGAAGTTGGGAGAGGCATCGCGTGTCGCGCCCATCGACAAACTCAGTGTGGCACTGGCGGTCGCCATGGCTTTCGTCTTCCTCGGGGAGAAGCCGACAGTCGGCAACGTGCTCGGTGCGGTGCTGATCACGGCTGGGGTCTTGGTGGCAGCGCTTGTCCGCTAGCCCTTTCGCCCCCTTACCGCCGGGCTCTCTCCCGGAACGGTCCGGCTGCGCCAGGTCGAAGCTTCCGGCGTCCTGGCGCCTATCGCGGAAACAGGACAGGCCGCCACGGCTGGGCGGATTGTCGTGCATTTTGCCCGGTCTCCGCGGTTGAATCGTGTCGAGCATGCAGGAGTCCATGGAGTGCCCGATGCCACTGGCGCAAGGAATCGAGCAGGCCGTTACCTTTGGGCTGGAACTTGCGCCCGTGCGCCTTCGCGACAAGGTGCAGTATGATTCTACTGGAAGCGTCTTCTCTTGCGCGATGACAGCCCGCGGAAGCGGAGTTTTGTCTGCGGAACTATTCAAACTGCGTGTCGCCGCAGTCGATCCGCAGTCTGGCCGTAGTCGCCCGGCCGAGTGTACCGGATGCCTGCCCTTGCGGCCCATCCAGGAACTGACCGGTCCGGTTGACACCAAACAGACGCTACCAGCGATGGGAATCGTGCTGCACTCGACTAGCTGTCCGGGCTCGGATCGCCAATGAAGAGCATCCTGTCTAAACTCGCCATCTTCCAGTTGCTGTTCATGCTGCTGTTGGGTTCCGTGCTGTACGTGCTTCTGGAACGCGACATAGCGGGCGGCCTCCAGAAGAAGTTCATCGGCGCGGGGCAGGCAAGCACCGCGCGAGCCTCAGCGCAAGTTGAACTTGCGCTCTCCGATGACCCTCACGCAGCCGTAGGACCTGTGCTGCTTCGGCAACTTAAGCTTCGAAAACTAGAGTGGGCTTGCCTTCTATCCCCAAGCGGCGAACTGCTAGCGCACACCTTCGGCCGGGAATTGCCGCCGGAACTGCGGGAACTGCGGAATCCGGGCGGCTCCGACTGGTTCGAATTCTCCTGGCCCGAAGGTACGAAGGCACTCGCCGTCTTCACTCACCCCGTGTCCGGTGGCCATTTGGGAACGCTCTACGCTGGCGTGGATCGCGAGCCGCTGCTCGCCTCGATCCGCCGCGCGCGATTGTTCCTCATCATCGCGATCCTATCGGGGATCCTGCTTTGCGTTCTCATATTCACGGCAATCGCCCGGCATCTTCTGCGGCCGATCCAGACGCTCACAGGAGTCGCGCTCAAACTAAAAGACGATCAGAGTGGTGAGTTCAAATGGGTGGCCGCCCAATCGAATGACGAACTCGGTGTCTTGACCAATGCCTTCAATGGTATGTGGGCGGTCATCCAGCACCGGACCGAGTGGCTAGAGGAGCGAGTGCAGGCGAGAACGGCAGAACTGTCAGGCGCGAATGCCAAACTCGCCGTCGAAGTCGTGGAACGCCAGCATGCGGAGCGAGAGGCCCGTTTGGCCCGGGAGTCGGCAGAGGCGGCCAACCGCGCCAAGAGTCTGTTTGTGGCCAACATGAGCCACGAACTGCGCACACCGATGAACGGGATACTGGGCATGGCGGAGCTGATTGAATCGGACACATTGGACGATCAACAGCGCGAGTACTTCCAAATCATCAGAAGTTCCGCTCAGGGCCTGCTCTCGGTCATTAATGACGTCCTCGATTTCTCTAAAATCGAATCCGGCAAGGTCGACTTGGAGTTGATTGACTTCGATCTTCCCGCGCTGATTTACGGCACCGTTAAGCCGCTCACTTTACAGGCCCAGGAAAAGGGCGTTCAACTTCTTTGCAACATTGATCCAGAGGTCCCGGAACTGGTTCACGGTGACCCGCTGCGGTTGCGGCAGGTGCTTACCAATCTCACGGGCAATGCCGTCAAGTTTACGGCCCGCGGCGAGATCCTGATTTCCCTGAAGGTAGAAACAGGTGATCTGGATTCTACGCTTTTGCACTGCAGCGTGCGGGACTCCGGCATCGGTGTACCGGCAGATCAGCAAGAGCACATTTTCGAGCCATTCCGTCAGGCCGATGCCTCGATGACCAGAAAATTCGGCGGTACCGGACTCGGTCTATCCATCTGTTCCCGCCTGGTGCAACTGATGGGCGGCAGGATTTGGCTCGAGAGCGAAGTGGGCAAAGGCAGTACTTTCCATTTCACAGTTCGGCTCGGCCGGGCCTCGGGTGGTTCAGCCACCGTCATCCAAGGGCTCGAGAAGCATCTCGCCGGATTGCGAGTGCTAGTCCTGGACGACAATGCCACCAGCCGGGAACTCCTGCACGAGAGCCTCACGAGGGCTGGCATGCATGTCGTGGTGCGCCCCGATGCATTTACCGGGATTGAGGCTCTGATTCAAGCCGGCGCGGGAGATCATCCATTCGATGTCCTGATCACGGAGCGCCAATTGCCTGGAGAGGATGGTCTTGCCCTGGTGAAACGGATTCGGAAGACGCCTGCTCTGGGGGGGCTCTCAATTCTGATCCTTTACTCCGGGAGCCAAGCTCCCGATCCCGGCCGCTGTCTCATGCTGGGCGTGGGCGCGACGTTGGCCAAGCCCTTCGAACCGAAAGACCTTCACGCGGCCATTCTGAAGACCCTCCATGCGCGAGTCCGGCCCCAAGCATCCTCCTCCGCTCTGCCGGAACGCAAGCCACTCCCAGGGAAGACCAAGACGTCAGTGAGCGCCGAAGCCAACGGCCTGCGCATTCTGCTGGCTGAAGACAACAAGGTCAACCAATTGATCTCGACGAAACTGCTTGCCCGGTTAGGACATTTCGTCGTCGTAGCGGGTGACGGCAAAATCGCTTTTGAAGAGTACAAGAAGCAGCGCTTCGACCTCGTGCTGATGGACCTCCAGATGCCCGAGATGGACGGCTACGATGCGACCCGTGCGATTCGCGAGTACGAGAAGAAGCTGCAGCGGCACACGCCCATCATCGCGATGACAGCGCACGCGATGGATCGGCACAAGGAAAGTTGCCTCGCCGCCGGCATGGAAGGTTTCGTCTCCAAGCCAGTGAATGTTCGAGAACTGGAAGAGCAGATCAATCTGCTGCGACCGCACGCCGGACGGACGGCCAATTGACCGACCTGTCGCGGCAGATCCCCTGGCTGCTATGCCCGGGGTTCTGCAAAGTGCCGCGGCCGCTTCACCCGACCCGCCGAAACTCCTGCGCCTCGCAGCAATGCTCTCACCTCCGCATCGCGAATTTGGGCAACCGGATTGGATCTTCTGCCCGGAATAGGTAGTTTAAGATGGTGTTGCCGCTTGGCCAAGCTCAGGTGCAGAATGACCAATTCCCAGAAGCCGCATGTCCTGGTCTTCATCGTCGCCTACAACGCGGAGAAGACCATCACGTCGGTAATCGGTCGCATTCCTCGCGAGCTTTCGTCGCTCTACGATATAGAAGTTCTGATTATAGATGACGCATCAGCGGACGATACCTTCGCTCATAGTCACATCGCGAGCAAAGCTGCTGACGCAGCATTCCCTATTCAAGTACTTTTCAATCCTGTGAACCAAAAGTACGGTGGCAATCAGAAACTGGGTTACCACTACGCCATCGAGCGCAACTACGACTTCGTCGCGCTGGTGCACGGCGATGGCCAGTACGCCCCTGAATGCCTGCCCGCGCTGCTTGAGCCGCTGCGTAACGGAACGGCAGGGGCAGTGCTCGGATCACGCATGCTTACCGGAATGGGCGCGCTCAGGGGCGGAATGCCCATATACAAGTTCGTAGGCAACAAGATCCTCACGTGGGTCGAGAACAAACTGCTTCATTCGAACTTGAGCGAGTTCCATTCCGGATACCGTGTGTACTCGGTCAAGGCATTGCGGACGATTCCCTTCGAGCGGAACTCGAATGATTTCCACTTTGACACCGAGATTCTCATTCAGCTGATGATCGCTGGAGTGACCATTAGGGAACTGCCTATTCCCACATACTATGGTGATGAGATCTGTCGGGTGAACGGCCTCAGGTATGCGGCCAATGTTGTCGCGGCGGCAGTCAAGGCGCGGCTTCAGGAACTGAGTCTCTTTTACGATCGCCGGTTCGATTGCGCTCCGGCTGAGATGCAGTCCTCGCCGTACACCGTAAAACTTGGCTACACCAGTCCGCACACGCTCGCACTTGAGGCTATCCCAGAAGGCGCCCGCGTGCTGGACCTGGGGTGTGCGGGCGGCTATATGGGCTCGGTTTTGAGAACGCAGAAACACTGTTTCGTCGTGGGGGTCGATCTGGCGCGACCCGGGCTCGGATGCGTTGACGAGTTCGTCCCGCACGACCTGAATGCAGGCGTTCCCGAGGTCGTAAAGGCTGGGTTCGACCAAGTCCTGTTGCTGGACGTTGTCGAGCACCTAAACCGGCCTGAGCAGTTCCTCGAGGACTTGCGACAATCCCAAGCACTCGGTCCCCCGGCCGAACTTCTTATCAGCACTGGGAATGTCGGATGCTTCATCACTCGCGCGATGCTGTTGTTCGGGCAATTCAATTATGGAAAGCGTGGAATCCTCGACGTCACACATACGCGCCTGTTCACCTTCGGTTCGTTAAAGCATGCGTTGCGACAAGCCGGGTTTGAGATCCTGGAGACCCGGGGTGTCCCTGCCCCCTTCCCGCTCGCGATCGGGGACAACATGGTCAGCCGGGTTCTGCTGCTCATCAACAAGTTTCTGATCCACATTTCGCGAGGGCTGTTCGCATACCAGATTTTCATGCGCGCACGGCCAGAGCCCACGCTTGAGTCGCTATTGAAACTGGCAAAGGAGGAGTCTGAAGTCCGGGCATCCTCGCTTGCAGAACGCGGTCCGAGGCAGGCGAAGCAGTGAGTCCTTCGATCATCAACGGAGTCTTCCCGGGTCTGCTCAATTCGCCTGTGGTGCAGGTTGAACTGCTGCTGGTGCTGGCCGCATTGGCTCTGGGGTTCGGGCGGTTCCAGTTGAAGACCATAGACTGCCTGTTCCGGCGTTGCTCGAAGCATCCCACTCGAGCATTCGTGCTCAGTTCGGCTCTTGCCCTCACGCTCCACGCGTTGGCTTGGCCCATGATGGTGCGCCGTGCTCCGCAGGTCCACGACGAATTCAGCTACCTGCTCTCCGCGGACACGTTTCTGCACGGGAGTTTAGCGAACCCCCACCATCCGCTTTGGCGCAGCTTTGAGACCGCGCACGTTTTGTTTTGGCCAAACTACGCATCAATGTATCCGCCCGCGCAGGGGCTCTTGCTGGCTGGCGGTAGATTCCTATTGGGCGACTTTCTGGCGGGACCGTGGCTGGCGACGGCCTTGCTGGCAGGCCTTACCGGATGGATGCTTGCCGCGTGGGTTCCCCGGCGCTGGGCGCTGTCCGGCGCGTTTCTGGTGGCGCTTCGATTCGGTGTATTCAGCTACTGGGGAAACAGCTACTGGGGCGGCGCCGTAGCGGCAATCGGGGGCACGTTGCTTTTCGGGGGACTACCGCGTGTACTCATGAGAGGGAAGTGCCGCGATGCGGCGCTCGCTTCCGCCGGACTGGTTCTTTTGGCCGCAAGTCGACCATTTGAGGGGCTTCTAGCGACGATCGCAGCGATGCTGGCCTCCGTCGCGGTCCGGGAAATGAACTTCCGCGGTTGGAGACCCGCGCTGCCGGCAATCGCGACTGCAGCCCTGGTTCTCAGCCTGGGAGGGGCGGGTCTGCTTTATTACAACTGGCGAGTGACTGGCAACCCGCTGGTCCTGGGCTACACCTTGTCGATGCAGCGCTATGGGTTGGCGGTGTTTCCGTGGCAGTCGACGATTGCCACAAACCCGCCCCTGAACCACAACCTGAAGGAATTCTACGAGAGTCAGCACGAGCTGTTTCGGACGTATCAGACCATCGCTGGTTTTTTGGCCTTACGCTTGTTCGCATTCGGCAAGTTCTGGGCTTTCTTTCTGGGCCCGATGTTGACCCTGCCTTTTCTGGGAATACCCGCCCTTGGATACAGTCATCGCTGGCGTTGGATCCTTGCCGCAGGCGTGTTTTATGCGACAGGTCTTGCGCTGAATCCCTGGTTCCTGCCACACTATGGCGCGCCCGCAATGGGATTACTTCTGCTGGCGCTGATCCAGGCTGCTCGAATGCTCGCCGCGGCGAAAGTTGGCGGCAGGCGGCCATTCCAGTTCGCGATCCGGGCGCTCCCCGTCATCTGCGCCGGGGTCTCTCTGTTTCGCGCGACTATGCCTGTACTGCACTTACAACTTCCGACCGATTTATTCGAGATGTCCTGGTATGCCACCCCTCCCGGAAATCAGGATCGCGCTGCCGTGCAGAATCACCTTGAGCATGAGCGCGGGCGTCATCTCGTCTTAGTCAGCTATGGGCGCGATCACCTCGCCACCATTGAATGGGTCTACAATGAAGCCCGAATCGATGAGTCGAAGGTAGTTTGGGCTCACGATCTCGATCCCGAAACGAACGCGCGATTGCTCTCCTATTACCGTGACCGCCGTGTCTGGCGACTGAACGTCGATGCCAATCCCAGGCAACCCGTCGAGCAGGTTTCGCCGCGGCAGTGACCGTCTGGTGCCAAATGTGCGTCGTTCGGCTTCGCTGTTGGAGGGTTGAAGTTCGCAGATTCTGAAGAACTGTGGCTGAGGCGCGACGCACGAGTTAGTTTGGAAAAACCGGCTCGGCGGATCCGCATTGCGGCCTGTACTTCAGAAGTTGATCTTCAGTGTCGGCCCAGAGTAGTATTGCTTCATTGTTCGAAGCGCTCTCATTGTATATACCCGCAACTGGAGTGTTGCCCTTCCGATGGATTCGTTTTCATCTCGCCTAGATGGGTTTGCGCGCTCAATACTCCTCAGCGCTCTACTCGCGGGTGCGGCATTCATCTGCATGCGAGGGAACGGCATCGCCGATCCTGATATCTGGTGGCACTTACGCACAGGCGAGTGGATTCTGAATCACGGCGCAGTGCCTCACGCCGACCCGTTTTCCATTTTGGGGATGGCTAGACCATGGGAGGCCTACAGTTGGTTGTTTGATCTTCTGGCCCTGAAGTTGTTCCTGCGATGGGGTCTGGTTGGTCTCGTTTCATACTCGACCGGCATGGTGCTGGCGATCGCCGCAGCCATCTACCATCTGGCAAGGCGGCTCCAGTCCGACTTCGCCGTCGTGGTACTGCTAACTTTCGTCGCGATTGTCTGCATCTCCCCTCTATTTACTCCCAGGCCTTGGCTTTTCACGATACTGTTCTTCGTGCTCGAAACCGACGTTCTGATGCATGTTCGAAAGGGCGGGAAGACTCGTGACTTAGTCTGGCTGCCACTCATGTTTGCCCTTTGGGCGAATCTCCATATCCAGTTCATTTATGGACTCCTGATGCTGGGCGCCGCGGCATTGGAGCCCACAGCGGCAGTTTGGCGGACCAAAGAGAAAACCGCACTTGGCCCACTGAAGCTGTGGGGCTTGTTTGTCGCATGCTGCCTTGCGACACTGGTGAACCCCTACGGCTGGGGAATCTACAGAACGGCCTATGGGTTGGCCTCGCAGTCGGGCGTCCTCAGCACGGTCAGCGAAATGCAGTCCATGTCATTTCGTCAATTCAGCGACTATGCTGTACTGTTTCTCGCACTAGGCGCCGTCGGCGCACTGGCCTGGAACAGACGCTTCCCTCTGTTTGAGACGGGCATGTTGACGTTCGCCACGATCGTGTCTTTCCGCTCGCTGCGCGACGCCTGGGTTGTCGCGGTACTGGCGATAGCAGTCCTCGCCTCAGAGTTGCCGAGCGAAGGGCGCGAGCGGGGCAAACTACCCGCTCTGGCCCTGCTATTGGTGACAGGCGCAGTGGGACTTCTGGTGTTTCTAAGTGCCGCCGTCCTGGAAGTCAGCAATCCCAGGTTGCAGGAATTGGTGGCCAAGGAAGAGCCCGTTCGTGCGGTTCAGTTCGCAAAAGATCACAACTTCGGAGGGTCGCTGTATAACACCTACGATTGGGGAGGCTACCTGATCTGGAATCTACCTGCTCTGCCCGTCAGTATCGATGGGCGTGCCGCACTCCACGGCGACCAGCGCATCGACCGCTCTCTGGCCACATGGAATGGGGAGCGCGGTTGGGCCTCCGATCCAATGCTCTCGTCGGCGCGACTTGTTATAGCACCCATCAGGAAACCGCTGGCGCAACTGCTGAGAATGGACTCGCGTTTCGAATTGGCATTCGAGGACAACGTCGCCGCGGTGTTCATCGCTCGGAACTACCAGTCGCCGGTCGCGGTGCCGACCCACTAGACAGCCTGAGTGCTGCCGAGTGTGCGGACTCGGGACCGCAGGGCACGGGAGACTTTTGCTGGCGTGTGTAGATCGCAACACATCCGGCAACTGCGCTGAAATGCTCGATAGCGGCATTGCCCCCAGGGCGCGTTGGAGAGTTAAACTGCGCCCGGTGAACTAATCGTCCGGGCTTAAACTGTTGTAAGCTAGCGGCTTGCGTCGAATTCGCGGTCATTCCAGCCCTAAGAACATAGATGACGAACTCCACAGAACGCGATCTCCGCAATCCCGAAGCACTCGCTCCCGCAAGGGAGGGAGCATTAGAGTTGTCCGTTGTGATGCCTTGCCTGAACGAGGCCAAGACGGTGGGGATCTGCGTTCGTAAGGCCTTCGCCGCACTCAAGGAGCATGGAATCAGCGGTGAGGTTATCGTGGCCGACAACGGATCGGCGGATGGGTCAGAGGAGATAGCC
>CAIVVT010000057.1 GCA_903909435.1 uncultured Acidobacteriia bacterium
GCGACTGGCTCAACGCCACGGCGATGATGACGGCCTACGCCGCGCGGTATGCGGCGGAAGAGTTCGAAGTGGTTGCGCTGGAGAAGACCTTCCAAGGCCCGATCATCAATCCGGCAACCGACGCCGCGTCCCGCAGCTTTGTGTTGGCCGGCAAGGTAGACGGCGTCGTTTGTGTCGGCGGCGAGTACTTCCTTCTGGAGCATAAAACGGCGTCCCAGATGGACGCCGACTACCTGGAGCGGTTGTGGATGGACTTCCAGATCACCATCTATGCCCACTATCTCGAAGTGACGATGGGCATCCCCA
Organism: uncultured Acidobacteriia bacterium; assembly: GCA_903909435.1. Taxonomy (GTDB): domain Bacteria; phylum Acidobacteriota; class Terriglobia; order Bryobacterales; family Bryobacteraceae; genus CAIVVT01. The sequence continues at coordinate 307 of CAIVVT010000057.1, forward strand.
TCACCGGGATCATTTACAACATCCTGGTCAAAGCCAAACTGCAGCAGAGCAAGGGCGAGTCCATCGAAGAGTTCGAGATGCGCCGCGCCGAGTTGCTCGCGAAATCGAAGTCGGGCAAGAGCGCGGCGAAACGCAAACTCCCGGAATCGGATGAAGAGTTTCAGCAGCGGCTTGCCGACAAGTACGCCGACCCGCTGATGTTCCACCGGGAGCTGCTCTACCTCTCGCGCGACCGTTTCGACATTCTGCGCAGCGAGCTATGGGAGCTGACGCAGGCGTTTCTTGATGCGCGCCGACGCGGCGTCTTCTATCAGAACACCAGCTTCTGCTTCAACTACCACCGGCCTTGCGCCTACTTTGCGCTCTGCCGCTCGAACGGCAATCCCAACGTGCTCGAAAACTTCTACCAGCGTGTGGCGCCTAACGAGGAGCTTCGCGTTCTGCCCGAAACCACCGAACCGGCTTTCTAAAGGAGATTCACCGAAATGCCATTATTGCCAACCGCTAAGACTGCGCCCAAACCGGACCTCGCTGACCTGACGGTCCTGATGTACGGGCAGACTAAGTCCGGGAAATCGGAGTTCTGCTCGCACACCGAAAGTGCGCTGTTTCTCGCCACCGAGCCCGGGCTCAATGCACTGGACGTCTTCCAAGTGCCGATTCAAGGCTGGGACGACCTGCTGGCGGCGTGCGCGGAGATTGTCGCCGGCCAGCACGCCTTCAAGACGATCATCATCGACACCGTCGATAACGCCTACAAATTCTGCGCCGATTACATTCTCAAGAAGTTCAAGGTCGAGCACGAGTCCGACCTCGGCTACGGCAAGGGCTACGCGCTGATCAACAACGAATTCCAGCGCGTTCTCACCAAGCTGGCTTTCCTGCCCTACGGGCTCTTCCTCGTCTCGCATTCCAGGGAGATCGAGGTTGAGACGCGCACCGGCAAGTACACGCGAGTCGTGCCCACGTTGCCGGACAAGGCCCGCAAGATCGTGCTCGGCATGGTGGACATGGTTCTGTACTGCGACCTGGAAGTCCGCCCGGGCCTGAACGGTGAGGATGGAACGCGCCGGGTGATTCGCACCAAACCCAGCCTGTACTACGAAGCCGGTGACCGCACCGGGCGCCTGCCGGAAACACTCGATCTCGATTACCCCACCTTCATTCAGGCCTTCAATACGGCGGTGGAGCCGTTGAAGCCCATTGCCGCCGATCTGTCCGTAACGAACTGAGTTCTAACCAGGAGCAAACACGATGAGTAACAAACCGATTGATCTGTCCCAATTTGACGCTGGCTACCGTTCGGAGGAAGCCGCCGAGCGCAGCGACCACGATAGCGTGCCCGACGGGAAGTACCAGGTGAACGTCGAAAAGGTCGAACTGGCCGAAGCGCACACCTCGGGCAACCCGATGTTGAAGTGGACGCTGCGCGTGATCGCGCCACAATGCGTGAACCGGCTGATCTGGCGCAACAGCGTCATCACGCAGAAGACGCTCAAGTACGTGAAGAGTGACCTGCAGCTGTGCGGGCTCGTCCTGGAGCGGCTGTCCGAC
>CAIVVT010000058.1 GCA_903909435.1 uncultured Acidobacteriia bacterium
GAGTTTCACGGTTCGATGAGAAGTGGACGCAGATGGGCGCGAACTGAGGAAACTGCAACCGGACCGAAGTAACGGCTATCGAAGCTCCTGGCATTATAGGTCGACGCGACCCAGACCTTGCCGGGAGCGACGCGGTAAGTCCCGAAGGGCCATGGCGTCATGGCCCGTCCAAACGTATCCAGCCGTTTCGGCGCTGTGTTCCGGACCAGCACACCGTTCACGGCGATACCCCGGCTGGAGGTCTCAACGAGATCCCCGGCCCGTGCGATCACCGGCTTCATGAGCGGCGACGCGCCGTCCGGGCAGTTTCCTTTTGAACGATACCCTCGCGCCGCCGCGAAAGAGCCGAACGGTTCTGCCGGGCAGAACTCGACCAAGCCTGACTGGTCTGAAGTCTCCACATACAGGCCGAGAGGGAGCGATGGCGAGGCGTTGATCCTCACGCCAAGCATGCCCATCAATAGAAAGGTACCGACGCACGTGGACAGTGCCGTCGCGCCAATCAACTTTGCCGTCCTGGGACCGGTGTGCCTAAGCCGGCCCCACAGGCCACTCGTCGCCATGGTGATTTGCTCCTGAACTCTGCGCTGCGCCGGATACTTGCGATTCGTCGTTGGCCGGCGAGGTCTCGCGCTCAATGCGCGCTGCCGCCACGATGTGGCAGCTCTTAACGTGGATCTCGTGCACGGTCCGCGTGCTTCCATCGGCGGGTGTGAACTTTCGCTGTTGCATCGTGCCTTCGACCCAAATGTTCTCGCCCTGCTCGTAGGTCATCGCGACTTCCGCGACTTCGTTGTAGAACACCAAGCTGTGCCAGTTGGTGTGCGCCTGTTGCTTGCCGTCCTGTCCGACGAAGCGGTACGTCTCACCCATGCGGACATTGGCGACTTTTGTTCCCGAGGGGAGGAATCGCAGTTCCGGCCGTGTCGCCAAATATCCTGCGAGTTCGATGTGGTTCTTTTGCATACCCTATGTCTTCCGAAGCTCCTCAATGAAGCCTCTCTCCAACTCGCTCGTAGCGTCTTCATTAACGAGTTCAGGGCGGCTGATGACATTCCTGGTATGGCCCGGCGATGACTGCGCAATGCGCTTACCGGCTTCCAGGGTCTGCAGCACGGCGGGAGGAGCGAGCGCCGCGCGCCGCGCCAATTCTGGGTCCTTGAAATACAACATCTGCATTCCGAGGATCGGGTAATGCCCGGAAACAAAGATCAGCATGTCGCCGGGTTCGACGATGATCTCTGCGTCTCCGTCGCCTTGCTTCTTGGGCGGTCTCAGCCGCATGATCTCGTCAGGCGTCATCAGCGGTCGCTCGATGTGGTCCACGCTGGCGTTCACGTGCGACATAACTGGCGAGAACCGGGAGCCGGAGAAGTTGAAGCTTGCCTTCTGGACTGTCGCCGTGCCGGTCATCTTTGATAGAAGTTCCGCCGTTTCGACCTGGTTGGGTGCAAAGGCGATCCGTACGTGGCAATTCGAAACGATGCTTTCGTTCTGTCCGTATGCATCCACGACTTGACGGATGTCCTGAGTGATCAGATAGGCCTTCAGCCCGTAACCGGCCATGTAGGACAGCGCATCTGCGAAAATTTCCATGCGATTTAGGCTCGGAAACTCGTCAATCAGGAAGAGCAGCCGGTGCTTGTTGCGCTTTTGCTCCGACCCCTCGAAGGCCATGCGCTCGGTGAGCCGGTTGACCACCATCGTGAACATCAAACGGATGAGCCTTCGGAGCCGGATCTTGTCGGATGGAGGAACCACCAGATAGAGCGACACCGGCCGTTCATCGTTCACCAGGTCATTGATTGTGAAGTCGCTGGCTGCGGTGTTGCGGGCAACGAGCGGATCGCTGTAGAGAGCTAACGCCGTCTTTGCGGTTGAGAGGACGCCCGACAATTCCTTGCTCTCTTTGTCGAGCATCTCTTGCGCCTTCTCAGAAACAACTGGGTGCGTAGTCGTGTTCAGGCCGCCGGGGGTTTTCCATCCAAGTTTGAATTCCGGATCATGCGGGTAGCTCAGCATCTCGTTCAGCGTCTCTCTGAATTCAGTGCCCGGCCGGGTAAAGAGACCTGAGAGATCCGCGAGGCAGGCGATTCGTCCCTCGATCGCGGCGGTGTAGCACGCATGCAGAATCATGCCGGTGGTCAGCGATGCGGCGCTATCCTCCCAATGCCGTTCCATGGGGCTGTCCTCGCCGCTCCTGATGATCATGCCGGCTATATTCTGAGCGTCGGAAACATCGCGAGGAGTGAATAGGCGAACTTCGGCGAGTGGATTGAACCGTGAGGACGTGCCGTCCTCCACCGGGGAAAATTTGAAACACAAATGACCTTGCCGCGATCGGAATCCTGCTGTCTTGGCCCAGTTCTCACCTTTGATGTCGTAGATCACGGCACTCTCGTCCCAGGCAAGCAGCGTGGGGATGACAAGCCCCACGCCCTTTCC
>CAIVVT010000059.1 GCA_903909435.1 uncultured Acidobacteriia bacterium
CGGAGCCGCGACCGTCAGGGAGCGGTGGGGTCTGTGCCTGCCATCCGCCGCCCGCTGCAACGGTGCGGAACTGCCCGGCGTCTAACCAGGAGTCCAACCGGACAGAAAGGGTCTATCTGCGCGGGATAAGCCATTTGGCGGCCGTGCGACAGTGAAACTATGCTCGCAACGGCGGTTTTAATGGTGATGGCGGCTCAGACGCCAGTGGTCGGAGACGTCGAAATCTTCGGCACCCATAAGCTATCCAACGAAAGGATCATGCGTGCGCTCGGAGTGAAGCCGGGCGAACCGCTGCCTCCCTCCAAGTCCAAGCTGGAGGAAGCCTTAGTGGCCGTGGAAGGCGTGGCGCGCGCTTCGGTCGAGGCGGTCTGCTGCGACGCGGGCAAGGCGATTCTCTATGTCGGGATCGAAGAGCGCGGCGCCGGCGGATTCCAGCTACGGGATCAGCCGCAGGGCGACCTGCAACTGCCGGAGGAGGTCGTCCAGGCCTATCACGACTTCACGCTCGCGCTGGCCGAGGCGGCCCGCAACGGCGATGCCCACGAGGACATCAAACTGGGCCACTCGCTGATGGACAACATCGCCTGCAACGTGATTCAGCGCCGGTTTGTGGGCTTCGCAGACTTGCACCTGGAAGCGCTCAAGGCCGTCTTGCGGGAATCCGAAGACGAGGAGCAGCGTGCCGTCGCGGCCTACGTGTTGGGCTATGCCCCCCGCAAGGCCGATGTGGTGAACGACCTCCAGCAGGCCCTCCGGGACCCCGATCCCGACGTCCGCGCCAATGCTCTGCGGGCCCTGAAGCCCATTGCCATACTGGCCCAAAAAGACCCTGACCGGGGGATTCGGGTCGAAACTACGTGGTTCGTGGAGATGCTGAACTCGACGGTGCTGAAGGACCGACTGGAAGGCGTTAGGACGCTGCTGACATTGACGGAATCCGGCCTTTCCGGGGCGACCTATACGCATCTGTATGAGCGCGGCCTCCGCCCGTTGGAGGAAATGGCCCACTGGCGCCATCTCGAGTATGTCCTGCCGGCCTACCTGTTACTGGGCCGGATGGCAGGCGTAGGCGACCCTGAACTCGAACAAGCCTGGGCCAGCGGAGACCGCGAGAAGAAACTTCACGAAATTGAGCAGAAGCTCAAAGTGAAGAAATAGAACAACTTCGTCAGGTTTTGGAATCGACCGCCCTCACTATTGAATCTACCAATCATGGATAGAGATTAGCCTGTTTCGGTAAACTGGAACTACCTTTATGTCGCAACTTGCCTTACCCCATCTGCGGTATCTGGAGGCCGAGGCCATCCACATCCTGCGGGAGACAGCGGCCCAGTTCCGCAAACCGCTGCTGCTTTACTCCATCGGTAAGGACAGTAGCGTCCTGGTACACCTCGCCCGCAAGGCTTTTTTCCCGGGCAAGATCCCGTTCCCGCTGCTGCATATCGACACGACCTACGAATATCCGGAGATGATCGAGTTCCGCGACCGGTTCACGAAGGAAATCGGAGCCGAATTGCGCGTCTACACCAACCGCGCCGCAGTCGAGGCGGGAGCCAATCCGTACGATCTGGGCACGGCCAAGTGCTGCCACCTGCTCCGGACGCGCGCACTCGTGGAAGGACTCAAAGAGGGGGCCTACGATGCCGCGATCGGCGGCGGGAGGCGTGACGAAGAGCGCTCGCGGGCCAAGGAGCGAGTCTTCAGTTTTCGCGACCGCGAGGGCCAGTGGGATCCGCGCAACCAGCGCCCTGAACTGTGGAATCTCTATAACGGGCGGGTGGATCCGGGCGAGAGTATCCGCGTCTTTCCCATCTCGAATTGGACAGAGTCCGACGTCTGGCGCTACATCGAAGTGGAGAAGATCCCATTGGTGCCGCTGTACTTCGCCGAACCCCGTCAAGTGGTGGTACGGAAGGACACGCTGATCCCGCTGGAAGCAAACGTGAAATTGCTGCCAGGCGAAACGCCGGTCACGGAGACGTGCCGCATGCGCTCGTTGGGTTGCACGCCCTGCAGCGGGGCGATTCGTTCGAAGGCCCGGACCGCAGGTGAGATCCTGGTTGAGCTGTCGGTTTTCCGCCGCTCCGAGCGGGAAAACCGGGTGATCGATCATGACCAGGAAGGGTCGATGGAATTGAAGAAGCGCGAGGGCTATTTTTGATGCACGAAATCGTGGAGAAGCCCTTGCTGCGAATCTCGACGGCGGGCAGCGTGGACGACGGCAAGTCAACCCTGATCGGTCGCCTGCTCTACGACAGCAAGTCGATTTGGGAGGATCATCTCGAAGAGGTGAGCCGCAGCCGGGTGAACCGCGCGGCGCACGGTCCCGACCTCTCGCTGCTGACCGACGGCCTGCGCGCCGAGCGCGAGCAGGGGATCACGATTGACGTCGCCTACCGCTATTTCGGCACGCCGCGCCGCAAGTTCATCGTCGCCGACACACCCGGACATGAGCAGTACACTCGCAACATGGCGACGGGTGCCTCAACTGCCGATGTCGCCATCCTGCTGGTGGACGCGCGTAAGGGTATCTTGCCGCAGACGGTGCGCCACGCGACCATCGCCTGGCTTTTGGGCGTCCGCAAGCTGGCTTTCGCCGTGAATAAGATGGACCTCGAGGGCTTTCACCACGAAGTCTTCGTCAGGATTCAGAAGCAGTCTGAGGAGTTGCTCGCCACGTTGGTTGGCGCGACGGCCAGCTACTTCCCGATCAGTGCGCTGGACGGCGACAACGTGGTCGAACCGTCGAAGCGCACGCCCTGGTACAAGGGCCCCAGCCTGCTCGACTGGTTGGAGAACGTCGATGCTGAACCGGCCTCCGACGGGCCCTTCCGCATGGCCGTGCAACTGGTCATCCGGCCGCACCTCGACTTCCGCGGATACGCCGGGCAGATCGCCAGCGGCACCATCCGCCCGGGTGATGCAATTCGAATTCAGCCTACCGGGACACCGGCCCGCATCAAACGCATTGTCAGCTTCGACGGCGACCTGGATAAGGCCTGGGCCCCGATGTCGATCACGCTGGAACTGGATCGCGAGATCGATGCCTCGCGCGGCGATTGGATCACCGCCGCCAGCAGCACGCCGCAGCGGGCTAGACGCCTGAAGACGACCATCGTATGGATGAACGAGGAACCCGCCCGCGAGGGTGCGGCGTACTTGCTCCAGCACGGCACACGCATCACGCCGGTTCGTCTGGCACGCATCGCCGAACGACTGGATCCGGCCACGCAGACGCAGGTGCGCACCAACGAGTTGCGCCTGAACGACATCGGCCTCGTCGAACTGGAAACGGCAGACGCGTTGCCATTCGACCTGTACCGCGAGAATCGCGCAACCGGAGCGTTCATCCTGATCGATCGCCTCAGCAATCTGACGCTGGGCGCCGGGCTGATCGAGTCGAGTCTGGACGACGAGCACCACTCCGGATCGCTCCATTCATCCGAGCGCGCCGCGCTGTTCGGCCATCGGCCTTGTTTGATCGACCTTTCGGAGCGGCCCGAACTCGCCCCGGCACTGGAACGCCATTTACTCCTGCGTCATTCGCACGCGTTGATTCTGGAAAATGAGGACGTGCCTGCGGACTTCCTGCTGGATGCCGGACTGCTTGTAGTCGCGACCACACCCAGGCCCGAGGCTGCCGTGCAGGCGTCGGGGCTCTCCTCCGACCCCGCAACTGCTATTGCCGAACTCCTCGAAGCGCTCCACCATGCTGGTGTTTTCGCCCTGGAGGATGATTACGTGGAAGGTGAGGGAATCTGATCCCATGCGCGACCCGTTAACCAGCGCTCAGGAAATCATCGAGGGCGCTCTGCGCAGTTCGGAACGGCCCTGCATCACTTGTAGTTTTCAGTCTGAGGATGTCGTGCTGGTTGACCTGGTAAGGCGATACGTGCCCTCGATACCCGTCCTCTTTCTTGACACGGGCTACCACTTCTCAGAGGTCTACGAGTACCGCGACCTGATCGCGCGGCAGTGGCGCCTGAACTTGGTCAATCTGGTTCCCAGGTTGAGCGTGCAGGAGCAGGAGTCACAGTGTGGAATCCTGTATCAGTCGCGTCCGGGTGAATGCTGCCAGATGCGCAAGGTTGAGCCTCTGATGGAGGGTCTGGCGCCGCATGACGCCTGGTTCACCGGGCTTCGCCGGGAGCAGTCACCAACGCGCGCCAACCTGCAACCGGATGAGGTTCACTCCTTCCCGAATGGACTGAAGCTACGCAAACTGAGTCCGCTGTTCGACTGGAGTTGGGTGGAAGTGCAGAGCTACCTGGTGGCCAACGAGATTCCCGAACTCCCGCTCTACGCGCAGGGCTACACGAGCGTTGGGTGCCAGCCGTGCACCGCCAAACCCTCGGAAGGCGAACATGCCCGCAGCGGCCGCTGGGGCGGGCAGAAGCTCGAGTGTGGACTGCACACGGTCAGCCAGAAAGAAGCGTAGGCCCCGCGGCCTATTCGGTTCGTACAATAGGAGCGCATGTTTCTCGCCGACCCGTGTCTGATTGCCGTTTGCCTGCTGCTCCGGGCGTGCGCCGCAGCACAGGAGCCCTCGCTGGAGCATCGCATCGAGAAGATCGTAGGGGGCTTTCACTACATCGGCGGGATTGCTGCCTCGCGCGACGGCCACCTGCTATTTAGCGACAGCCCTCGCGGGCGCATCCACCGCTGGGCAAGCGGTCAGGAAGTCACGCTTCTACCCGACATCTTCAAGAACCCGGCCGGGTTAGCGGTGGACGAGCACGGCCGGCTGCTGGTATGCGAGTCTGGCGCCCAGCGCATCGTGCGGTTGAGGCCGGACGGCCCGCTCGATCCTGTGGTTTCCACGTTCGAGAGCCGCCCGCTCAACTCGCCGCGAGACCTGGCAATCCGCAAGGATGGGATCGTCTTCTTCACCGATCCGGCGTTGGGCGCGGCCCGTGACACCATGTCGCTCTCGTTCCACGGCGTCTATCGGATGAGTTCGAAGGGCGAAGCGGTGGCGCTCGCGCGCTGGGACCGGCGTCCGACCGGGATCGCGCTTTCCCCCGACGGGAAGACGCTTTACGTGGCGATCAGCGACGACAGGACAATCCACGCCTTCGACCTGGACCGCCAGGGGAACGCCTCAGGTGACCGGGTTCTCGTCAGCGGCATCGCGGGCGTCACGAACGCCCTCCGCACCGACGACAAGGGGCGGCTCTACGTCGCCGCGCACATGGTCTACATCTACTCGCCCGAGGGTAAGCCGCTGGGCCAGGTTGAGACCTCCGAGCGACCGACAAGCCTTGCGTTCGGGGAAGCAGGCGGGAAGACGCTGTTTGTCGGCACTCGCAACTCCATTTACCGCGTCGAGTTCGGGGAGTCGCGGTAGAGCCGGAACAAGCCCGCCTGTTCCCCTACAATGGGATCGTCATCGACACCGAAGGGATTCTCATGAGCGCACAGAACGGAGGCACGCGCCGCTATCCGGACCGTCCCTTGCTGGGTGTGGGCGCGGTTGTCTTCGACGGTGACCGAGTGCTTCTGATCGAGCGCGGCAAGGAACCCCTGAAGGGTTGGTGGACCGTGCCGGGTGGGCTGGTCGAAACCGGAGAGCGCTTGGAAGCCGCCGTCCGTCGCGAGACACTGGAGGAAACCGGCCTGCAGGTGAAGCCCGTCGCCGTGGCGGCGCTGTTTCAGCGCATCATGCCGGACCCGGAGGGACGCACTGAATTCCACTACGTGATCGTGGACTTCCTGTGCGAGTACGAGGCCGGAACCGTGCTGGCGGCCAGCGACGTTGCCGATGCGGGTTGGTTCACTTTCGACGAGTGGCAAGCGCTGAAGATGGCCCCGGGTACGCCGGGCGTGCTCGACAGCGCGCGCGCTTTACTGGAACAAAGGAAACGACAGGTTTGAACGCCGAGAGTCTGGAATTACTGGAATATGGCCGCTTGCTGGCTCTGATCGGCCGGTACGTGAGCAGCGAGGTGGGCAAGCGCCTGCTGGCCGCCACCGAGCCGTCGCAGGACCGCGCCGCCCTGGAACGACTGCTTGCGGAGACGTCGGAGGCGAGGTCGTACATCGCGGAAGCCTCTCGCCCCAGCAAGCGCGGTGGCGACGCGCCGATAGGTCTGCGCTTTACCGATCTGCCGGACTGCGAGTCCGCCGCCGCCAAGCTGCGCATCGAGGGCGCTGTCCTGGAAGGCACGGAGATTGCCTCGCTGGCAGCTCTTTTGGAGCGTGCTGCCCAAGTCAAAAGCACGCTTTCCGGCTTTGGCGCAGCCTATCCGCTGCTCGCCGCACGGGCCTCCGCTCTCGGCGATTTCCGTCCGGCGCTGCGGGAGATCTCGGGCAAAATCCTGCCGGACGGCAGCGTTTCCGACGACGCCAGTGTGGCACTGGCTCGCATTCGCCGCGAGAAGGAGCGCCAGCGCAACAACATCACCGACTCGCTGGAGCGCTTCCTTAAACAGCATCGCGAGGACGGATTGCTGCAGGAGGAGTTCGTCACCATCCGCAACGACCGGTTTGTGGTGCCCGTCGTCCCCGGCGCCCGCAAGCGCGTGCCAGGCGTAGTCCACGGATCCAGCGGTAGCGGCCAGACCCTGTTCCTCGAACCGTTGGAGACCATCGATCTGAACAACGATCTGGTTCGCCTGACGGAAGAGGAGTTGCGCGAAGTGCACCGCATTTTGCGTGAACTGACCGCGAAACTGCGGGTGCATGCAACGGAGATTCGCGCCGCGGTTCGTGCGCTGGGCGAATTCGACTTCACTTTCGCCAAGGCGCGTTTTGCCGAAGAGTTCAACTGCGTGATTCCCAGGTTCGCCCCTGAGGACAGGCCGCGCCTGTTACTGAAAGACGCCCGCCACCCGCTGCTCGAAGACGTCCTGCGCAGGCAGCGCAAGCGCGTGGTCCCTGTCTCTTTGGAACTGGACGGCGTGAAGCGTACGCTGCTCATCAGCGGACCGAATACCGGCGGCAAGACGGTGAGTATGAAGACCGTCGGGTTGCTCGCGTTGATGGCGCAAGCGGGTTTCCCGGTGCCGGCCAGTGAGGCGGAACTGCCGGTGTTTCCCGACGTTTTGGCCGACATTGGAGACAACCAGTCGATTGAGCAGAGCCTTTCGAGCTTCGGTGCGCATGTCGCGCGCATTCGCGAGATGGTCGAGAACGCCGCGCCCGGAGTGCTGGTGCTACTCGACGAGCTTGGTCGCGCGACCGACCCCGAAGAGGGCGGAGCACTGGGAGTCGCGATTCTGGAGGAGTTCCGCCACTACGGAGCGTTCACGCTTTCTTCCACCCACCTGCTCGCGATCAAGGTTTACGGCTCCAACACGGAAGGAGTCCTCAACGCCTCGATGGGCTTCAACGAGGAGACGCTCGAACCGACCTACCAGCTGCGTACTGGTTCTCCCGGCAAGTCCGCTGGGCTCGATATCGCGTCGCGATTGGGCCTGCCGCGCCATCTGATCGAACGGGCCCGCTCAGCCATGTCCACTACGGAGCGGGATATTGCGCTGTTCCTCAACCGTTTGGAGGAAAGAGTAACCGAAGCGACGGTCGCCACCGAGCGCCTACGACAACTGGAGTTGGAGCTTAAGGAGCGGGAGCAGAAACTGCTTCGCGATATGGAGAAGCAGGCCGCAAAACGCATGCGCGAAATCGAAAGCCGTTCTGCGGAGGCACAGAAGCGCTTTGAACAGGAAGCCACGCGGGTGATCGATCAGGTGCTTTCCACCCCGGAGCAGCGCAAGGCGGCTGAGCGATCCCTGCGCCAGGTCGCGCGAACCCAACGCGAGTTTCAGGAATCCGTCGAGGCCATCAAGGACGACCGAAAACCCGCTCCCCAAGTCGCGAAAGAGGAGATTCACGAGGGCTGCAGGGTCCGCTTGAGGGACGTCAGTGATCCAGCTAAGGTTTTGAGAATCATGCAGAACGGGAATGTCGAAGTCGCGGTCGGATTCTTGAAGATGCGGGTTCCTCCAAGTGAAGTAATAGAGATCCTACCAGCCGCGCAAGGATCCACCAAGCTGCCGCAAGGTGTTTCGTTCCAGGCCGGGCCGCGTTGGGACACGCTCACCCGCGAGATCAATTTGATCGGTAAGACCTCGGACATCGCGGGAGAAGAAGTTGAACGCTATCTCGACTCGGCCTTTCTCGCCGGAGTCGCTCGCGTCCGGATCGTTCACGGCCATGGGATGGGTGTTTTGCGCCGCACGGTGCAGGAGATCCTCAAGAAGCATCCCAACGTGGACAAGTTCTACTTCGCTGAACCCTCCGATGGTGGCAGCGGCGCTACAATTGTAGAATTATTGGTTAGCTAGCCGCCTCACTGGCAATCAAGGGAGCTTCTGACACCGTAGGTGGTCACATCCACGGACGCGGTTACTTGAACGACCTCGGGCAAAGCGCCGATTCGCGCGTCGAATTCCTCAGGTTTGATATGCCATGCGCTGGGTCCCATGCCCACCAATGCCGCAACCTCCAAATGCGACAAACGTAGAACACTTTCGTGCCGCTGCTGGCTTACCCTGCTGAATCGATCTTCCAGACTTGTCGCCACCGCCTCGTCCTTGTTGGGATCGACGGAGAGCAAGCCCAGTGAGCCCACAAGTTCCGCCAGGTGAGAAGCAGTTGGAGTGACGACGATGAAGACGCTATCCCCGGCGAGAATTCGCCGGAATTCGTCTCCGTTACGGGGAGCGAAAATGCTCAGTACGATTTGAGCCGCCCCGTCCTTGACCGGCAATTCGCGCCATACGTCGCACAAAGCCGCCCCACATCGTTGGTGGGCTCGGGATGCCCGGCGCAGCGCCGCCTTGGAGACATCCAGCGCCAACCCCGCAAAGCCCGGCAGTGCGTCCAGGATCGCAGCCAGGTAGTAGCCGGTTCCGGCACCCGCCTCCACCGCCAATCCCGCCGCCCCTGCGTCGCACAACGCCGCCGCGGCGCCGGCAACCGCTTGTGCGATAAACCGGTAGTGTCCGGCGGCCAGAAAGCGAATTCGTGCCTCGACCATCTGCGCCGAATCACCCGGATAAGCGGGTGCCGGAGAGGCCAGATTGACGTAGCCCTGTTTGGCGACATCGAAACTGTGGCCACTCGCGCAACGCAGCGCAGCCCCCGAACCCGCAGCCACAGCCGACATGCCGCCATGGCAGAGCGGGCAACGCAGGCTAGCGACGACGGGTGAGTACATGCCTGAGTGTTTCCCAGATCATGCTCGCACAAGCGGCGCAAGACCGCTTCACAGGCTGCGCCAAAGTCAGTCCGTGATTTCCTTCAACGCCGCAAGAACAGCTTCGCTGTGGCCGTCTACCTTAACCTTGGGGAACAACTTGGCGATCTTGCCATCAGCCGCGATGACAAATGTCGTTCTTTCGATACCCATATACTTCTTGCCGTAGTTCGACTTTTCCATCCATACGCCGTACGCCTCAGCCACGGCATGGTCGACATCGGAAAGCAGAGTGAACGGGAGTTTGTACTTTGCCTTGAACTTGGCCAGTGCGGCCGGCTTGTCGGGCGAAATGCCAAGGACCACTGTATTGGCAGCCTCAATACGGGGGAAATCGTCCCGAAAACCGCAGGCTTCGCGGGTGCAGCCGGGCGTGTCGGCCCTCGGGTAGAAGTACAAAACCACATTCTTGCCTTGCAGTGTGGACAGCGTGAACTCCGCGCCGGTGTCGGTAAGCAGGGTGAAATCAGGCGCCTGTGAACTAATTTGAAGTGACATACGTATCCCTAGATGCGCGGTTCCGGCATCGGGTTCTGCCATTCGATGGCGCCTTCCGGTGCCCGGCACGGGTTTGACGGCGGGTTCCACGCCCCGCTATATTGGAATTTGTCCCATCAGGGGCTGTACTCGCATTGCGCCCGGACTCTGTCCCGAGGGCGTTCTGGCAAGCCAAAGGACACTCGATGCCGAAGAGAACATTTCAGCCGAATAATCGCCACCGCGCCAAGACCCACGGGTTCCGTGTGCGTATGAAGACCAAGAATGGCCGTGCCGTGTTGGCGCGCCGGCGCGCCAGAGGCCGCCACAAGTTAACCGTCAGCGACGAGCGGCCCCTCCGTTACGCCACTCATTAATTGCTCCCCGAAATTCCCCCGCGGGCTGAGTGCTTCCCCAAAGCGCGGCGTTTGCTCAGGCCCGCGGAATTCCGCAAGGTTTATGACCTCGGTTTCAAAGTCATCTGCCGGACTTGCGTTGCATTTTGCTGGAAGGTGCCCGATGCGCCTCAGTCGGAGGAGCTGGCAAAGGTGGGATTCACCTCGCCGCGCACTCTCGGCAAGGCCGTGAAGCGGAACCGTATGCGGCGCCGATTGAGAGAGACCGTCCGCAGGCGGCTCGCTAAGCTCGGTCCGGGCTGGCGGATTGTGTGGAACTTGCGACGTCCGGCATATGACGCTTCGCAAGCGGTTTTGGACAGTGAAGTGGAGCGAGTGCTGGACCGATGCAACAGATAGTGCTAGCTGCATTGGCGGTTTACAAGCGCTGGATTTCGCCGCTGCTGCCGTCGGCCTGCCGCTACTACCCGACCTGTTCCGAGTACATGGCTGAAGCTGTTCGCAGACACGGACCGCTGTCCGGAATCTGGATGGGGCTGAAACGGCTCGCCCGTTGCCACCCCTTTCACGCAGGCGGTTTCGATCCCGTCCGATAGGATTCAACAATACCCATGGCCGATCCAAATCAGAGCTCCGAGAAAAAGTCGTTCTTCGGTCTGGACCTGACGAAGGAACTGTCGATGGAGGTGCGACTCCTCCTGGCGTTTGGCCTCATGGGACTGGTGCTGCTCACGACGCAGTACTTCATGCCCGCGACCAAGCCGGCTCCACCTAAGAGGGCCCCGGTCCAGGAGCAGGTTCAAACCCCTCCGCCGCAGACGGCCCAGCCGTTGCCAGCGAGTGGCGCTCAAAAGACGCCGCAGTCTGCCACACCCACCCAGGCGGTCATGGCCGCACAGCGCGAGACAAAGATCGTCGAGACAGATGTCTATCGCGTCGAACTTTCCAACGAAGGGGCAACGGTCCGCAGTTGGAAGCTCAAGAAGTACAAGGACAGCGACGGCAAGCCGGTGGAATTGACCAGCGCCGCGGGAAACGCCAAAGCGGGCTGGCCCTTCAGCTACATCTTCCCCCACGCCAGGCCATCCGTGGACCTCGACAAAGTGCTCTTCTCGGTGAAGCAGCCGGATCCGCTCACTGTCGAGTTCGAATACAGCGACGGCTCAGTGCTCGCCCGCAAGACCTACCGCTTCGAGCAGAAGAAATACGACGTGACGGTAGGGTCCGATGTCGCCCAGGGCACCCAGGGGATTCCCCACCTGCTTTCGTGGCGCGGCGGATTTGGCGACCGCACTACGCATAACGAAGCGGGGCAGCAGCACGCCGTCTTCTTTGACGGTGAGAAGAACAAGCTCAGTACCGAGGATTCCAAGACGGCTAAGAATGGTCCGGTCATGCATTCCGGCAATTTCTTGTTTGCAGGCCTCGAAGACAATTATTTTACAGCTGTAGTGTTACCCGAGTCGGGATCTAGCTTTGATTTTCAGGTCTGGCAGGATTCCTTCAAGGCCAAGCCCGACGCTACGGAAGAGACGCCGCACGTTGGCACGGCCATAGGCGGCCAGCCGTCCTTGAAGATGAGGATCTTTATCGGCCCTAAAGACCTCAACATTCTGCGCGCGACCGATCAGAAACTGGACCAGATCATTGATTGGGGTTGGTTCTGGTTCATCGCCAAACCATTGTTCCTGGGATTGCACTGGGTGAACGACAACCTCACCAATAAATCTGCGGATTCATGGGGTTGGGCGATCATTGGCGTCACCATCATGATCAACTTCATCATGCTGCCGCTGCGCTACACCAGCATGCGGTCGATGAACAAGATGTCGGCTATCAAGCCGCAAATCGACGCACTGAACGCCAAGTACAAAGACGTCCCGATGCGCGATCCGCGCAAGCAGAAACAGAACGAAGAGTTGATGGCGCTGTACTCGAAACACGGCATCAACCCGATGGGCGGGTGCATCCCGATCGTCCTGCAAATGCCGTTTTTCATTGCGTTTTACAAGGTTCTTTCGACGGCAATCGAGCTGCGCGGCGCCAGTTGGCTGTGGGTCGGCGACCTCTCGCAGCCCGAAGCGGCATTCATCCGCGTCCTCCCGATTGGCATGTTGGTCACTCAGGTGCTCATGCAGAAGATGACGCCAACGCCTGGCCAGGATCCCTCGCAGAAGACGATGATGATGCTGATGCCCATCGTGCTCAGCGTCATGTTCTACAGTGCTTCGAGCGGGCTGGTGTTATACTGGCTCACTGGCAACGTGGTCGGCATCTTCCAGCAGTATTTCTTTAACAAAGCCGCTGTCGCGCCAATTGCCGCCGTCACGCCCGCCAGGAAGAAGAAGTAGCCGGGCGTTGCACAATTCATGAGCAGACGAGAATACACCATTGCCACTGTCGGGGATCAGATCGAGGACTTTCTCGACCGCGTCCTCGATGCCGCCGACCTCGACATCGACTTCGACCTTTACGACGGCGACGAGATTGAGGCTTATTTCGAAGGGCCAACCCTGGTCGTTAAGTTCGAGGGGCCGGATGTCTCCTGCCTGATGGCCAACAAGGGCGAGGCCCTGCTCGCTTTAGAACAATTGACACAAGAAGTGCTGAAGATGGGCTCCGACGAGCACGCCTATTTGTGCTTTGATGCCAACGATTTCCGGTTGCTACGCCAGGAAGAGCTCAGGCTGAGCGCGCTCACCGTTGCGGGCCGGGTCAGGGAGAGCAACACCCCGTACCGCTTCAATCCCATGAACAGCCGGGAGCGCCGCGTGGTGCACCTCGCGCTGCGGGGCGAGACCGATCTCCGCACGGAAAGCGCCGGCGTCGGCCCGGGCCGGCACGTGGTCGTATATCCTGCGGGAATGCCGTCGCTGCCGGAGCCTCCGCCTCAACCCACGCAATTCCGTGGACCCGGTTCAGGCCCGCGGCCAGGATTCGGACGGGGACCAGGGGGTCGCGGACCCGGTGGGCCGCCTCCGCCGAGACGTGGCCGGCGTTAACCCAATTCAATTCCGGTGAACCTGCGGGACACGATTGTAGCCATTTCCACGCCACCCGGCGCGGGAGGGTTAGGCATCGTGCGACTTTCTGGCCCTCAGTCCCGCGTGATCGCGACGACATTCCTGAGCTGCTCCAATGCGCTCATCTGGCGTCCCTGGAACGCTTTTCTCTCCAATCTCGTTGACGATCAACAACATACTGTCGACCAGGTAGTCGTCACGTGGTTTGCCGCACCGCGCTCCTATACGGCCGAAGACGTCGTGGAGATCTCCTGCCACGGTTCCCCGTTTGTGCTGCGCCACTGCGTCGAACGGGCTTTGTCGGCGGGTGCCCGGCTCGCTGACCCCGGAGAGTTCACGCTCCGCGCCTACTTGAACGGGCGCATCGACCTGCCTCAGGCCGAGGCCGTCAATGACCTGATCAATGCGACAACATTGCACCAGGCCAAGGTAGCAGCCCGGCAACTCGAAGGTGGCGTCTCCAAGCTTCTGCAACCCGCCAAGGCTCAACTGCTGGAGTTGATCGCACTTCTGGAGGCGGGCATTGATTTTGCAGAGGATGACGTTTCCGTAGCTCCGCAAGACGAGGTGCGCAGGCGTATTACCTCCGTCACCGGTGACCTAACCCGCCTGATCGACAGCTTCCGCTACGGGAAACTGGTCCATGACGGCCTGTCGCTCGCCATCGTAGGCCGCCCGAACGTGGGCAAAAGCTCTCTATTTAATGCGTTGCTTGAACGCGACCGGGCCATCGTGACCGAGATCCCGGGCACTACCCGGGATACCGTCTCGGAAGTCGCCGCCATCTCCGGGGTACCAGTCCGCCTGGTCGATACCGCGGGCATCCGCGCCGGACGCGATGTCGTTGAGCGACTGGGCATAGAACGCAGCTTCCAGGCGATGGCGGATGCGGATATTACGCTTGTCGTATTGGACCTCTCCGCACCCATGACGCCCGGCGATGAGGCGCTACTGGAACGCGCGGGCAAAGGCGGCCCGTACCTCGTCGCTGGCAATAAATGCGACCTTCCCCGGCAAATGCGGGATCTGGACGGAGTGACTGACGTTTCGGCGCGGGAGGGAGTTGGAATTGACCGGCTCCGGCAGCGCATTCTGCTGACGCTCACGCCCGAGGGTCAACTCGACCCGCAGTCTGGATTCATCACCAGCTTGCGGCACGAGCGCCTACTCCGTGATTCTCGCGAATGCCTGCTTCTGGCCTCCGCAGGGCTCGAACTCGCCCATCCCCATGATTTGCTTCTGGTGCTGCTCTACAACGCGCTGGCGCCCCTGGATGCACTCACCGGGGCTACCACTGCCGACGACATCCTGAACCGGATCTTCTCGACATTTTGTATCGGCAAATAGCGACATTGAAATCGTTAAGGTCCGTGCCTCCGCATAGGCGGGCTCCGCTCAGGCCCATGCGCGTCCACAATTCTCCAACCTTTGTGCCCGCTCCTCCGTCAGAAGTGCAGAAACGTAGCGAGAACTGAGCGCAAAATGATAGGCGTTGCCGGGTTGACGCTGGCTGACACTCCGGTGCAGACGATCCAAGCAGCAGAAAAGGACCTCTCGGGAGTGCAGCCCGAAGCCAATACGGTTCCCCTTGGCGCGACTCAACTGGCCCCCGATGCCGAGATGGCGAAGTTGTGTCTCCAGGGGGATCGGTTGGGCTACGAGCGGCTGTACGGGGCACACGGAGCCCGTATGAAGTCGATCGCGTGGAACATGCTGCGCAATCATCAGGACGCTGAAGACGCCGTGCAGGAGACCTTCCTCAAGGTCCAGCGCAGCATTCACACGTACAACGGGCGGTCGTCTTTCTCAACCTGGGTCTATAGGGTTCTGGTGAACACCTGTACCGACGTCCAACGCGGGCGCCGGCGTCAGATCGAGGAACTGCCGGAGAATATCACCGGACAGGAAACGAATGTCCCATTGCGCATCGCTTTGCAGCGCGCACTTGGCCGTTTGAGTGAGAAGCACCGCACGGTATTCCTGCTGGCGGAGGTGGAGGGTCTTGCGCACTCGGAGATCGCCGCGGTGCTGGACATCCCGTTGGGGACCTCGAAGGGGTGGTTATTCGAGGCCCGCCGCGAACTGCAGCGTCTGCTCTCAGAGGGGGATGGCGCGGTTTTGAGGAGAATCAAGTGAACTTGGATTGCAGCCTCCTGATGGACGCCCTGCGCGACGACGATCCGGAATCGCTGGCCGCCGCGCGGGCTCATGCCGCATCCTGCGAGGCGTGCCGTTTGGAGTTGCAGGCATGGGACGCAGTCTCACTGGCCGCTCGGGGGTTGCACCATGAATGGGAAAGCCCCAGCCTCTGGGATCGCATCGCGGAGGCCCTGCCAGCCCGGCCCTCGCGCCTTCAAATAGGCGGTCGAACTCGTTTGGATTGGCGACTCTTCGCATCGGCGGCCGCGGTGTTGCTGCTGACGGTTGCGAGTCTCTGGCTGGTGCGGCGGTCCGCCGCTCCGCACCAGATAACCGCGGCCAGCCGTCAATTCCTTACCGAGCAGGCACTGCGGGAAGTTCATGCGTCCGAGGCGGCTTACGTCCGTTCCATTGATCAGTTGGCGAAAATCGCGGAACCCGTGTTGGATCAGTCGCCTTCTCCGCTGATTGCCAACTACCGGGAGAAACTGACGGTTCTCGATGCGGCCATCGCAGACCTCAAGGACAACCTGGAGCACAACCGCTTGAACGCCCATCTCAGCACGGAACTCGTCTCGCTCTACCAGGAGAAGCAGAAGACATTGCAGGAGGTTTTACAGAATGCCGAATCATCGAACTGAACTCCTAGTCGCAACTCTTCTCATATTCGCTTGCGCCCTTTCTTCGTATGGGCGCAATCAGAAGGAAGTTACCCGCAACTTCGATCGCACGATGGCGCTTCCGGAGGGCCGCCAATTGCGCGTCGAGTCGAAGTTTGGCGAGGTGAAGGTCCGGGGCGTGTCCCAACGCGATGTGGTGGTCCACGCCGTGATTCGAACCGCTGCAGGTAACCCCGCCGAGGCGGAGGAGTTGGCAGGCAAGGTGCGAATTGAGGTGGAACAGACGCCCTCCGGCGTTTCGATCCGGACGGTCTACCCTGAGCGCAACAACGGCTGGCTCGGATTCAAGAACAGTTCCTATTCGGTGAACTTCGACATCACTTATCCCGAGTCGGCGCCTCTGGAAATCCGCAACGAATTCGGCGAGGTACAAGCGTCCGAATGCAAGGGGGGCTCGCGCATCGTTAACGGGCACGGTGCGCTCGTCCTTCGCAACGGCAAAGGAATTCAGAATCTGGAAAACTCCTTTGGCTCAGTGGAAGTGGCCGGCAACGACGGCGACGTCAGCGTTAATAACAGCAACGGGACCATCACGATTTCGGACGTTACAGGCAGAGTCAATGTGAAGGATAGGTTTGGGCGCATCTCCGTGACGAAAGCAGGTCAGGGTGCGACCATCGTCAACAACAATGGGGCCGTGACGCTGACCGACGCCGGCGGCGCATCCTCCATCAGTAACAGCTTCGGAGCGGTCAACGCCAACGGGATTCGCGGCGACCTGACCGTGCGTGGTTCAAACGGAGCGCTCGAAGCGCACAACGTCACGGGCTGGGCGTCGCTCACGAACAGCTTCGGCGCGATCTCAGCTTCGGAAATCGGGAAATCGGTGGAAATCACGGGCAGCAACGGGGCGGCCCGGGCCAGTCGCATCGGAGGCACGGTCACCGTGCGCACGTCGTTTGGAGCCACCGAGATTCAGGATGCAGGCGGGGTTGACGTCACCAGCGGCAACGGTGCGGTGAAGGCGATTGGCGTGCGGGGTGCCGCTAAGGTGCACACCAGCTTCGGAGGCATCACGATCGAAAACGTAAGTGGGCCGGTGGAGGCCTCCAACTCGAACGGTTCCATCACAGTCACCTCGAACGCGAGTGGCGGGTGCCAGCCCATCAACCTCAAGACGACGTTCGGCCCGATCAAGCTGGCGCTGCCCGCCAACGCGAATTACAACGTCTCGGCGGCAACCAGCTTCGGCGGGATCCACACCGAGTTCCCCGTGACGGTCGCAGGACAGACCAACTCAGAGTCGATCCAGGGCAAGATTGGCAACGGCGGGTGTGAATTGAAGATCACCGACTCCAACGGCCGGATCGACATCGTCAAACGCTGATGGGTGCGCCACGGCTTCTGCCGGGCGTACTTTCATTTCTGCTTGCGGTGCGGTTTGGGGGCCGCCTCAACCACCTGGACGGTGCTCATGCTCTCCACGCGCGCGACGCGAATCAAGGAGTGCTTCCCTTCGGGCTCGGGCGGTCGCAAATTCTTAGAGAGTTCCTGGTTCAACCCGGCGACGAAGTGCTCCATCTGCTGCTGCATCGCGCTCATCTTCTCGCGCATGTTGAGGATGATCTCGACGCCCGCCAGGTTGACGCCCAGCTCGCGGGTGAGTTGCAGGATCACCTCGAGGCGCTCCAGATCCTCGTCGGTATACATGCGCGTATTCCCGTCGCTGCGCGAAGGCTTGAGCAGCCCTTCACGTTCGTACAACCGCAATGTCTGAGGGTGTATTTCGTATTTCTCGGCGACAGCCGAAATCATGTAGGCCGCTTTGGAACGCGTTCGGGGCACGATGTCCTGCCTTCGATCCTAGACTTTCGACCACAACTCCGCGCGCGGATCCGAGTGATCCACTTCCGCCAGTTTCTTGAGCAGATCTCGCGTCCGCTCGTCGCGCACGTCGGGAGCTTGAATCACGATCTCGACGATCTGGTCGCCCCGGAGGTTCCTGCGCGAATTGAATACACCCTTCTCCCGGAGACGGAGCTTCTGACCGTTCTGCGTGCCTTGCGGAATCTTCACTTCGGCCCGGCCGTCCACGGTGGGCACCTCGATCCGCGCACCCAGTCCGGCTTCCGTCACCTTCACCGGCACTCGAATGTGAATGTCGTCGCCCTCCCGTTCGAAGACGGGGTGATCCTCCACATTTACGGTGATGTAGAGGTCGCCAGCCGGGGCGCCTTGCGTGCCCGCACTACCTTTGCCGGGGACCCTTAAGCGCGCACCCGACGCCACGCCTGGAGGAATCCGGACCTCGACGCTCTCGTTCTTTCCGACCCGGCCTTCGCCGCGACAGGCCGGGCAGACGTTCTTGAGCCGTCCCGTGCCGCCGCAACGCTGGCAGCTGAGAGAGAACTTCATTGCACCGGCCATCTGCTGAACGTGTCCCGTACCGCTGCACTCCGGGCAAGCCGCCGATCCACCGCCGGCAGCGCCGGTCCCACCGCATTGCGCGCATGGGTCCAGGCGGCTGACCGTCAACTTCACCTGCGTTCCCTTAATGGCCTGCCAGAAATCAACTCGCAGCGCGTACTCCAGGTCGCTGCCTGGTTGTGCGGGGGCCTCCGCCGGCCCGCCGCCGCCCCGGCGCCCGAAGAACTGGCTGAACAGGTCGGAGAAGTCCCGCGAACTGCCCTGCGGGTGTTTGAAGCCGCCACCGCCAGGGCCCGCGCCCGGTCCGGCTTCGGAGAAATCGAAACCGTTAAAATCGA
>CAIVVT010000060.1 GCA_903909435.1 uncultured Acidobacteriia bacterium
AGGGCTCCGTGGCGAACAGGTTGGCGCGGCCGCCGGGTGCGATGCGCAACTCCACGGACCCGCATGCCAGTGAGTTGGCGACTTGGACGACGGCATCGTCTTCCGTCACTTCCCCGTCTTCCAATTCCGTTACCCAGACCTGATCCATCCCCTCGGTTTGAAGTAGAGTAACGTCCTCGTCCGTAAGCTGATGGCCCTTTGAAAGCAACTTCTTGCCACTAGGCCGGAAGATGGTACTGCAGAGGATGCGACCTTTGGCATTCTGGATCTCGACAGTCAGCGCTCTCATGATCGGTGATAACCTGCCATTCTGTTTAGTAGGTACGACATCGCGCAAAAAATCTCACCGTACAATTTGTATAGGACCACGAGTCCAGCGATAAATTGATAAAAATATACGGATTACTGGTCAAATCTCATATTAATTCGCCGTAATCCTCACCGCGGCTGCGGTCTGTGACGGAGTACGCGTAGCAGGGGAAAAGGCTAGTTTTGGCGTAAAGCGGAGATCAACACCAGATTCTGTTCGACGGGCGCCTGGTGGAGCAGGTTCGCTCCCGGCTTGAGCAGTTTAAGCACGGCAATTTCGTCACAAGCTTGGAATTTCGGACATCTGAGGCAGTCTTTCCAAGCCTTTAGCGGCAAATCCCCGCGCTCAACCTCGTGGTAGCCCATCTTCTCGAAGAACCCTGGCACGTAGGTGAAAGCGAATACCGCGTCGAGTTCGAATTCGCGGGCTTCCCGCTCCAACGCCTCCATCAGAGCCTGCCCCGCGCCCGACTTCTGCCGCGTCTGATCTACCGCCAGTGAGCGAACCTCGGCCAGCGTCGGGCCGTAGAAATGCAGCCCCGCGCAGCCGATGATCACGTTGTCCGCCAGAACGACCGTGAAATCGCGAATCCCCTCGGAGAGTTCGAACTCGGTGCGGGGCAGCATGGAACCCGCGCGGGCGAAGCCATTGATCAGAGTCGTCAGAGCGGGTATGTCGCTCATCTTGGCTTTACGCAGGGTCATTCCGCAGCCTCGTCCTGCACCAGCGCGGTCCCGCACGCTTCTTCCCGCAGCAGGCGGTCGAGAATGCCCGGCTCTGCGCCGGGTGCAATCCGGACCTCGCCGACTCCTGCGGCAAGCGCGGCGCATGCGGACTCCAACTTGGCCTGCATCCCACCGGTGGCCACGCCGCTCCGGATCAGCTCCCGCGCGGCTGCGGGCGTAAGCCGCGGGAGCACCGCGCCGTCAACTCCTTTTACGCCAGGCACATCCGTCAGAAACAGCAACCGGTCCGCCTTCCAAGCCGCCGCGCAAGCCACCGCCATCTGGTCTGCGTTCACGTTGAACACGGCATCGCTTCCGGAGTCTCCTCCGGCCACGCAAGCCACCACAGGCAGAAAGCCCCCGCTGAGCAGCGCATCCAGGACTCTTGCATCGGCGCGGACAATGCGCCCCACGGCGCCCAGGTCCGGGTTCATCTGCTCGGCCACGGCCAGACCACCGTCAATGCCACTGAGACCCGCCGCCGGCGCACCCGCCGCGCGCAGAGCCCCGACCAGTTGCTTGTTGACACTCCCGGCGAAGACCTTCAGGACGGCATCCACCACTTCCGGCGTGGTCACGCGCAGCCCACCCACAAATCGGCTTTCCACGCCTCTCTCGGACAGAAAACGAGTCATCTGCTTGCCGCCGCCATGCACCACCACAATCGACGCCAGCCGCAACGCAGCGGAGATTTGGAGTGCGAGTGAGTTTCGCGAGGCCGGATCGTCGAGCAACGTCCCGCCCAGTTTCAGCAGAACCTTCAAAGCAGCCCCTCAGTCTCCGGCACGCCAAGCATAAGGTTCATATTCTGAACAGCTTGACCGGCGGCACCCTTAACCAGATTATCGATAGCGGAAACCACTACGGCACGGCCCGTTTTCGCGTCGAATGACACGCCAATATCGCAATAATTCGTTCGATTCACTCCCGCTAAATCGGGCGTCACACCTGGCGCATAAAGCCTCACGAACGGCTCGTGAGCGTAGGCTTTCTGATAGACGCCCGCCAGTTCCTCCACCGATTCAATCCCCTTCGCGCGAAAGTAGATGGTCTCGAGAATGCCGCGGTCCACGGGCAGCAGATGCGCCGTGAAGCTGAAATCCGCCTCGTCCAGACCGGAGTGCATCAGCACCTCGGGCACGTGACGATGGTTGAGGATCGAGTAGGCCGAGAAGTTCTCCGTCACTTCGCAAAAACTGGTCTTGAGGCTCGCCTTCCGGCCCGCCCCGCTGACCCCGGACTTGGCGTCGCAGACGATGCCCCGGTCCAGATCGACTACACCCGCCTTAACCAAAGGACGGATCGCCAAATTCGCGGCGGTGGGATAACAGCCCGGGTTGGAGAGCAGTCTGGCCGCCGGCACCAATTCCCTGTAAAACTCAGGTAGTCCGTACACCGCCTCGGCAAGTAGCGCCGGTTCGGTGTGCTTCTCCTTGTACCAGGCCGCGTAGTTGTCAACTGTGCGGAGCCGGAAAGCGCCGCTCAAGTCCACTACGCGGATGCCCCGCGCAAGCAGGCCGGGAGCTAACTCCAGCGAAACCTCCGGTGGCGTGGCCAGGAACACCACACTCAGACCGGCCTGAGAGGCCGCCTCAGCCGTGGCCGGAATCCGCGGCGGCCCCGGTCTGCCCACCGGGTGAACCTCCGCTGCGGCGTCCTGCCGGTGCTCCAGTAGCCACGGTTCTACCCTTGCATGCCGGCCGAGAATGCGCTGGAGTTCGAGCCCGCTATAGCCGCGGAAGCCCACGATGCCGGCCTTAATGGACTTGAGGTTCGCGGATTGGGGAAGCGATGGCATGGCGACGGGGCACTCCTGAAGCGAATCGGTTAATTATTCAATACAATGAATAATTATACCATGACGATCAAAGCCCTTCACGAGCTTCCGTCAGCCCTATTTTTGCTCAGAGACGGACTTGTCAGCTAGCTCGCCCAGAAAGGGCAAGCGGATCATGTGCCCATGATTCGTCTTGACCAGCATAAAGATACCACCGCCAATCACCACCAACTGGATCAAGTCGGTGACTTGCCGCAGAGATCCGTTGTGCGATGCCAGCGGATCGAAAACCCACTTCAAAATGAGGTATACGACAAAAAGATACAGGCCCTGAAACGCATGGAATCGCACTTCTGTGGCATGGCGGAAGCGCTCGGCGGCCAGCACGACGATGGCGAAGACCCACCCCACGAAGGGGATATAACACAGCCCGGCGACCTTGTTGTCGGGCCATCCGGCCATGAATTCAGGCGCAGGATGGATAGGCGTGGACGGGCGTGGCGGAGGCGGCGCGAACGAAGCGGCGGGATTTGGGGAGTCCGGAGCAGAACGGGTTCCGCCAGCCCGGCCGGCCTGCGGGGCGCCACATTCAGCGCAGAAGAGATCGCGGTCCCCCACCGGGTTGCCGCATTGTGTGCAGTACGCCATTCTGACTTCCCCGTAGTCTACTACGTCAAAAGGGCTTCCCGTTGTTCCCTTTGCTTTCGGCGTGCGGGCTGAGGGCGGATGGAAGCGGGGCGGCGGCAGCGCACCGTCCCGCACTTGCTGGTTTCCCTAACCTGAGCCTGCTCAGCGGCTTGCGAAATACTGAATCAGGTCGGGCTGTTGAATCTTCTTGCGTGCCTCGCACAACTTGATACTCTCGAGCATCTGGGCGAGATTCCGGGGGCCGCCGTTGACCTTGGCCATCCTTGGCCCAAAGAACTCCTGCACCTCTTTGGCTTCCGCTGAACTGCAGGCAAAACCAGCCGTTTGCGGCAGGAATGCGGCGTAGTCGCTGCCGGCCGCGCTGGGCAACTTCGCTACGACGGAGTCGTAGTTGGCCTTGATGAACTCGAACGGCAGCATCGCTAATTCCGGTGAGGATTGCGGTCCGAAGACGAGGTTGTAGGACAACCGGTAGTCGAACGTGCCGTCCAGAAACAGCTTCAGGTTGCGTTCGACGAGTTCCTTGTGGCGGAACGAGCCCAATGCACTGACCAGCGCCTGCAGGAAGAACTCGTCCTTCTCTTTCCGGGCCGTCTGCAGGATCTGCTCGTACAGCGCGACATCGCCGTTGCGGGCGGCTACGCCGAGGATCTGGGCGAAGGTGTCGGCGGGCAGAGTCTGGCGCGTCTCCAGCCATTTGTTCGCAAGTTCCCTGGCGGATGCAATCAGTTCCGGATCTTCGCCCTCTCGCGCGACGAATCCCACCAATGCAGGTCTCAGCAGGCGGTTATCCTCGCTCTCGCCGTCTTTGGACACCCACCCCAGGCTGCGGGCACGATGACCGAAGGTCTCGCGCACATATGCGGCGTACTTGGGCCGCAGAGGCGCAGGCAAAAAAGCGAGGCGGACGCCCGCGGATTGGATCGCAGACTCGGCGAGTTGGCGCTTCGGCTCGTCCTTCAACTGGACCGCCAGTTTTAGGCCTTCCGACACAGGCAGCCGGCCCGCGCGCATCACGTTGTCCAACTCCCCGAACAGACCGGCCTGCTCCGCTAGCGTCAGGTTGCTCCGGTTTTCAACCAGTTTCATCAGCACAGGGCCCTCGTAGTGCGTGTAGTAGTATCCCGCCTCGTCCGCATTGCCCAGGAACCAGGCCGGGCAGCCCTTGCCCTTCAGTGTCAGCGTCCCGGTCTTCGCGGCGAGCGTGGTGCACTCCGTGGCGCGCTTCCCGCCGTCGTCGTAGGCGACGCACACGGGCACCTGCCAGGAATGCTCCGCGGCGTCTACGCTGCCGAGCGGCAGGAATCGCTCCTGCTCCATCTCGATGCGGGCTCCGGCGGCATCGCACTTCAGCGTCATTTCAATTTCGGGCGACCCGGGCTGCTGCAGAAAAGTCCGGAAGCTGGCCGGAACTTTCGGCCCGCCCATCTCGCCCAGCGCGTCCAGGAAATCCTGCGCCGTGCCGTTTGCCTGAGCGTGCTTGTTCAGGTAGAAGCGTACCGCCTGGCGGAACTTCTCTTCGCCCATAGAGTGTTCGAACATGTTCAGCACCGCCCCGCCCTTCTGGTAGGTGATGCCGTCGAAGGCGTTTGCGATATCGCTCTTCGCCTCAATCGGCTGGTCGATGCGGCGGGTTGTGGCCAGCCGGTCGATCCACATGGCGTAATTGCGCGAACCCTGGTCGTCCACCTTGGTCTGCCACTCGGGCTTCCACTTCGCCACCAGTCGCTGTTCCATGAACGTGGCGAACGACTCGTTCAACCAGGTGTCGTTCCACCACGCCATGGTGACCAGATCGCCGAACCACTGGTGCGACAGTTCGTGCGCGGCCACGATGGCATAGAGCCGCTGGCGCTGCGGCGTGTCCTCACCCTGCGGCGGGGCCAGTATCAGGCCGGCGTCGTAGGTCACCAGACCGGGATTCTCCATCGCGCCGCCGAACGAAATGGGAACCGACAGTTGATCCGCTTTCTCGAACGGGTACGGGATGTCGAAGTATTCCTCGAGCCGCGTGATGATCTCCGCCGTCACCTCGGCGGCGTACTTCGCGCGGGGGCCGTCTCCGCGCGGAACCACGATGCGGACCGGCACTTTGTTGCGGCCCGCTCTCCCGGCGTCCACAAACTCAAACGGCCCGACTCCGAAGGCGACCAGGTAGCTGGGCAGCGGCGTGGTCGGCATGAAAACGACGTGCTTGGCCGCACCCTCCACCTTCTCGCTCAGCACCGGCGTGTTGGAGACCGCCGTCTGCGAGGCCGGCACGTTCAGCGTCACCTGCCATGGGACTTTGAAACCCGGCTCGTCGAAGCACGGGAAGGCGGCCCGCGCGTCAATCGGCTCGAACTGGGTATAGAGGTACCTGTCGTCGTTGCGCTTGCTGAGGAAGACCCCCGCACCCGCCTTAAGGTTGACCTTGCCCGTGTATTCCACACGCAGGCGAGCCGTTCCCACGGCCAGCGGCGGCGACAACTCGAATCCGACGAAATCGTCGCCGCCCGGAACGACCTTCACAACCGGCTTGGCGCCAGCCTGCTCGGCCGTGGCGGCGCTGACCGTGAGTCCGTTTTGGTTCAACCAGACCAGGCCCGTCGCTTTGCGGACCTTCAGTTCAATGGTCACCACGCCGGAGAACTCGGTCTTCTCCGGGTCCAGGTTGAGTTCCAGGCTGTAGCGGGCAGGAACGACGTCGGTGGGAAGACGCAGCGTGGGTGGCTGAGGCGCGGCAAGCAAAGTGCCGGCAAAGGCGAGCAGGAATGCGCTTTTCATGGTTGATATACAGGGTCTCATGGAACTACGGCAGATGACGGAGCACGGTTCAGCTCCAGCGGAGAAGTTAATCGATGTAACAACCGCACCGCCGCAGCCGGCACGGAGCCCGGCTCAGCACGAACGGACTCAGGCACGCCTCGCTCAGACGGCGCGCGCCAGCACGGAACCCCAGTGGAAGCCGGCCCCAAACGCCGCAAATACAACTGGCGTGCCCTTCTCCATGGGTGGCGCCGAGCGGCTCCACTCGGCGGCAGCAATCAGCAAAGACGCCGAGGATGTGTTGCCGTAACGCACAATGTTCGAGTAGAAAGATTCCAGCGGAACCTTCAGCGCCGCGGCGATTCTCACGATCAGATTCTGATTCGCCTGGTGCATCAGGAACGAAGCGACCTCGCCGGGCGCGATGTCGTGCCGCTGCAGAACGGTTCGGATCACGGCCGGCACCTTGCGGGAAGCCTGCATGATGACGCTTCGGCCATTCATATACAAAGGCTTGTAGGGATCCAGAAACAGATCCGCCGCGTAGGTGCCGTCGGAAGCCAGTTCGGCGTCCAGAATTTCCAGCTTGCCCGAGTCTGGCATCACCAGCGCCGCGCCGGCTCCATCCCCAAACAGGATGGCGACGCCTTTCTCCTGCGGCTCGCGGGTCACTACCGAAGACATCTTCTCCGCACCGATCACCAGAATCGGGCCTGCCGGATTGGTCAACCGCCTGGCCAGGGCCAGCGCAAACAGCGACCCCGCGCTCGCCATGGTGATGTCGAGTGCCGGGATTCCGGGAACACCTAATTTCAGTGCGGTCTCGGCCGCGGGCCCCGGGAAGCAGCGGTCGAATGAACTGCTGGCGACAATCACCATGCCCAGCGCACTGGCGGGCACGCCCGCTCGCTCCAGGCAATCCAGACCGGCCCAGGCTGCCATGTCCGAAACGGACTCCTCGTCCTTGGCAAACCGGCGTTCGTCAATTCCGCTCACGGTCCGCACCCACTCTGCGTCGGAGCCAACCCAAGCTCCCGCCTCTTCACTGGTCACTACCCGCTCGGGTAGCCAGCTGCCAAACTCTCTGATGAAGGGCATCCGCTATTGCCGCGCGTCCAGGTACTCGCTGATGCGAGCGACGGTTTCAAACTTGCGTGGGTTCATATCCGAGTCCGGGATCGAAATGCCAAACTCCTGTTCGAGCGCGGAAACGAGATCCGGCAGTGCGAAGGAATCGAGCGTTCCGGAGTCGAACAACGATTCGTCGTCGGAGGGATTTACTTCTTTTTGAGCAACCCGGCTAAGAATTTCAATGAGTTTTGAGCGACGGTCCATTTTCAGTATTCCCGAAGACTTGCCGGCGCACGGTCTGGTAAACGCCGTAATTCTGTATTAGCAGCTGCGCCAGCGATTGCCCCCAGAGATGGTAACCCGCCCCCGTGAGGTGCACAAAATCGCCCTGCGCCAGACCCGCCGTTACCCATTGTTTCATGGATCCCTTGCCGCCCATAGCCATGCGTAGGTTCCAGAACGCACAACCTTCGGCCAGAGCAGCCTCGCGTTGCGCCGAAAGGATGCGATCCACACCATCCAAAGTGGCCCAGCGCCCGCCCGTTCGCATCGACTGATCAGGAGCGCCGATCACGAGCACACTCGCCAGCGGAGCGGCCGATCGCAGGCGCTTCAGCACCTGCCGCAGCATGTCGCGATAGGTCTCCAGCGTCCAGTCCGAGCGCCGCGCCTCGTTGGTCCCGTAGGCCAGTACGATCAGCGCCGGGTCGCGCCGCGCGATCTGCGCTTCCAGCAGCGCGTCGTTCCACAACAGCAACTGATCGGCTTGCGCGCCGTTCAGCCCCAGAGTCTCCCAGGTGACGCCGTGTTCTTTTTCCACCGTCCAACCGAAGACGGTTACGGGATCATCTGATTCCGTGCGCAGCACGAAATGGTGCGGGCCCGCGGCGACCTGCGTGCGCCAGAATCCGGGACCGAGGTCACCCGCAGTCGCGATCGTCGCCAGCGCCTGGCCGTTGTCATCGATGGACACCGCCCCGCCGCCGGCCTGTTTCCAATAGAACAACTCCACCGACGAGCCGTCCGCGTCAAGCGTCATCGTTTCGCCGGCGCGCTCCGTGGAAATCCTTACTCCCGAGAGGCCGTACAGCCCGTCGCCTTCGCGGCTCAGCAGGCCCGCCGCGTGCCACCCACGCGACATCGAGCCCTTGGCGTCGTAGCGTCGAAAGCCCTCGAACGGGCGGCCGGCGTGGACAAAACCGGGTCCCCCATCCCCAAACCTGGCCTGCAGCGGAGCGCGAATCGCCTGCGGCCAATCGTCCGACGCCGTGTGCGAATCGCCAAACTGCAGGACGCGCATCGTCTCCGCGGTGCCAGGTTCCTGCGCGCGGTGCAGCCGTTCGAAAAACGGGATCAGCGCCGCCGGATTCTGGATTCCCAGGTCCATCGTGTCCCCGGCGTGCTCCTGAACGAAGTGCGTCGCTTCCAGTCGCTGCTCCGGAGAGGCGCGCGGAGGTTTCGGCACCCGTCCTTTCCTCGTCGGCTTGGAACTGGCGGCGGCCGTTTTCTTCTTTTTCTTCGCGGACTCCGTCGCATTGAGCGCCGGAAGCCCCTGCGCGGCCAGCATCAAACCCAGTGCCATCCAAACGAAGCGCTTCACTGGCCGCTGCTCTCCTTGCCATTCGCTACCGGCCGGGACTTGGGTGCGTGCGCGGCCACCGGCTTGCGCATTTGATCTAACTTCCAGGCGTTGTAGCCGTCCGTGATGGCCTGGAACAGCAGCGTTCCGACGATGCGGGCCCCGCCCGGAAGGGGGTGAATGAAATCCGCGCTGACCAGCCTCGGTTCGGCCTGGTACCAGCGGCCCATCGTGCCTTCGCCTCCCATGGCCTCAAAGGTGTTGAAGAATGCCAGGTCGTTTTCGGCGGCCATCCGGGACTGCATATGGATCAGACGCGGCAGTGTCTGGATCGTTCCGATGCCCCCCCCGCTCTCGCGCGCACCCCGGTCCATCGGACTCATCACGAGAATCGGCGTACCCGGCAGCGCCGTTTTGATACGCCGCAGAATCTCCTGGTAATCCTTGCTGTAGGTGGAGTCCAGATAGCGGCTATACCCGCTCTCGTTCGTCCCGTAGCTCAACACCACCAGGTCGGGATGGGCTTCCCGCAGTTGCTCGTTCCAGTGCGGCCCGTTGGTATAGGAACTGAGCACGCCGGCCCATGTCCCGTTCAGTCCGATGCTGCTGTAAACCACGCCGGTCGCGTCCTTTTCGAACTCGTAGCAGAATAATCGCACCGGCGCGTCTTCCACGCGAAGCTCGATCTCGTGCGTCGTGCCGGGGATTTCCCACGTCTCGTGGGCGGCCGTCTTCCGGGGCATCGACGTGTCGAGCGTCGGGAGCGGCGTGCCGTCGATTGCAACCACGACTTTGCCCCCGCCGGGCTGCCCGGTATAATGCAGCGTCAGCCGCGTCTGGCCGCGCTCCCGCAGCGTCACTTTCGACCATGCACCGGGCTCTCCAGTGAAGCTCACCCCGCCCAACCCGTACCAGCCGTCCTGCTGCGCGTGGTTCGTGGCCGGGTCGATCGTCCACCCGGAAGAGGCCGACACGAAGCCGCGATGGTCGTACCAGGCCCACGGCTTGGCGATCAAGTAGACGCCGTGGCCCGCATCGCCGAACTGCGCCTGCAACATCGAGCGCACGTCGGCGGTGATCAGGTCCGCCGTGGTGGGCGAATCGCCGAAGTGCAGTACCTTCACCACCGCGCCGGGCACGTGCTGTTCAGCCTTCAGCAGCGCCGCATAGAACGGGTTCAGCGAGCCCGTGGGATCGACGAACCTATTCGCTCCCGGCTTGGCCGGGACGAGGTCGGGCCGCAAACGCGCCTGCTCTTCCTCCAGCGGGAGCTGGCTCTGCTTGCGTGACTGGAAATCGATCACGCGGCTCACCGTGGACCAATCGAACAGCCGCCAGTCGTGCAGCTTGGGGATATACCGCGGCGCCGCGATGATCGCCACCAGGGCGGCCAGGAAAAGCAATGGATGACGGGGCCAGGGCATACTTTCAGAACTTCGTATAAAGGAACGGCGCGGCGCCGGTCACGGCGATGTACTCGATGGCCAGCACCAGCAAAGCCAGCATCGCGGCCTGTGCGTAGAAAGGCACGCGCACGAATTGGCGCAGCGAGAAGTCGTACCACTTCTTCGGCGAGAAATGCGCCACCGCCGCGACGGCCAGCACCGCGCAGAGAGCGGTGGAAATGTTGGCGAAAGAGACGGTCAACGATGCGATCCGGCCCAGCACGTCGCGGGCATTCTGGAACGACGAGGCGCGGAAGAAAACCCAGCAGAAGACGACGTAATTTGCCGTCAAAAAGGTCGAAAAAGCCCGAATCCAGCGGTTGTTCGAGGGGCGGGGATTGCCGCGTGCCGAGCGGAAGCCGTGGTGCGCCGCCAGCGCGACGCCGTGCAGCAGGCCCCACGCCACGAACGTCCAGCCCGCCCCGTGCCACAGTCCGCCCAGCACCATGGTGAGGGTCAGGTTAACGTAGGTGAAAATCTTCCATTTCGACCGCAAGCCGGGCAGCGAGAAATATAGGTAATCCCGCAGCCAGTTCGAAAGCGAGATGTGCCAGCGCCGCCAGAAATCGCTGATGTTCAACGCCGTGTAGGGCCGATTGAAATTCTCGGGCAGCTTGATGCCCAGCAGCAGGGCGCTGCCGATGGCTAGATCGGTGTATCCCGAAAAATCGTAGTAGAGCTGGAACGCGTAGGCCCACACGCCAATGAACGTCTCCATGCCGGTGTACAGCCCGGGCGTATCGAACACGCGATTAACCAGATTCTCGGCCAGGTAATCGGCGATCAGGAACTTCTTGAACACGCCCAAAGCGATGCGGAACAGCGCGCGTCCGCTCTCCTCCGTGGTTAGCGTCTTGCCGGTCTTCTCGAGTTGCGGGGCCAATGCCAGGACGCGCGTGATCGGTCCTGACAAGGTGGTCGGAAAGAAGCTCACGGCCGTCATGTGCGTCAGCAGGCTGCGCACAGGCTTGCCGTCGTTGCGGTACAGGTCGATGGTGTAGGTGAGCGACTGGAAGCAGTAAAAAGAAATGCCTAGCGCGAAGGTCCAGTGCCAGTCGGGGGCCTTGTGGCCGGTAACACCCGACCACGCCGCGAGGAAAAACGGCATGTACTTAAAGGTGGCCAGGATGCCGAGATTCATCAGCAGACTGCACGAGACCAGCAGGCGCCGCGTCCAAGGTCGTTTTGCAGCCCCGAGGCCGAGTCCGATCCAGTAATCGATGAAAGAAGCGGAAGGGATCAGGATGAGGTAGAAGAGGTCCCACTTCGCGTAAAAAAAGTAGTTAGCGAACAGCAGGACGCCCAGCCCGCCGGCGCGCCATCGGGATAGCGGCCAGTAGAGCAGGAAAATCCCGACGAGGAAGACGAAATAGACGGAGCTGGAGAGAACCATCAGGGGTCCGGGACCGAAAGGTAAATTCTACCGCACCCGCCCATCTGAGCCGTGAACGCATCGCGATGGCAGCGCAGTGGGGCGGCTCTCCGAGTCCGCTCCGCTCAGGTGAGTCTGCGGGGCCTGGAGGCCCCGAGCGGCTCGGACAGCCGCCCCACTATCGGATAGATTAAGCTGATGCCCCTGCCGCCAACTACCCGTCGCGGATTTCTAAGGACCGCCGCCGCGGGCTCCCTCGCCGGCGCAACGCTCCACGCCGCGGCCATCCCAGCCGAATTGCGCACTCCCTACAAGTTGAACCGGCTCGTCGTGCGGGCCTCCGGCACACCGGGAGCATACGACGAAAAAGCGGTGGACTGTCCGTTCGTGTTCCAACACGGCGAACGCTACTACATGACGTTCGTGGCCTTCGACGGAGCCGGGTATCAGACCGGACTCGCTTCGTCGGCGAACCTGCTCGATTGGAAGCCCGAGGGCCTGATACTGGGACGAGATCCCAACAGCGAGGTCACCCGCTACAACGTAGCCATGAACTGGATCGTCCGCGAGAACGGCCTGTTCTCCAGCGGCCGGCTGAAGCAGGTTCGCGGCCGCTACCTGGGCGTCTACCACGCCTATCCGAAGCCGGGCTACGAGCAGGGCTCCGCGTCCATTGGCCTGTGCTGGTCGAGCGACCTGCGGAAGTGGGAACTCGATCCGCCTTGCCTGCACCCCGAGGACGGCGCGGCCTGGGAGCGCGGCGGGCTCTACAAGCCATGCCTGGTTGAGGAAAAGGGGGTCTTCCATCTCTTCTACAACGCCAAAACTGTGGACCCGCGCTGGCACGAGCAGACGGGCGTGGCGACCTCTCACGACCTGCGTAAGTGGACCCGGCACGACGCGAATCCGATCCTGCGCAACGGCGCGGCGGGCAGTCCCGACCAGTGGTTCGCCAGCGACCCGTGCGTGCTGCAATACGGCGGGAAGTGGGCGTTCTTTTACTTTGGCCTGGACGGCAAAGCAGTCGCCCGGGATCTGGTCGCACTTTCACCCGACCTGTTGACGACGGAAAAGTGCGAGGGCGTGCTGGTGGACGTGGGTGCGGCGGACTCGGTGGACGAGAAGTACGCGCACAAGCCGTCGCTGATCTACCGCAACGGCGTGCTGTATCACTTCTATTGCGCGGTCGCGAGAGAC
Source organism: uncultured Acidobacteriia bacterium (assembly GCA_903909435.1). Lineage (GTDB taxonomy): Bacteria > Acidobacteriota > Terriglobia > Bryobacterales > Bryobacteraceae > CAIVVT01. Next base: position 12,873 of record CAIVVT010000060.1, read on the forward strand.
GACACGCGAGGCATCTCAGTGGCCACTTCGAAGCCCGCCGGGACTGCCTGACGGCTCCCCGCTGGCCCGTGGCGCACGCTTTAGCGTGCAGTGCCGACACTCCTGCCGGCATGCTCCCGGACGTGGACAGGAGTGTCCACGCTGCACGCTAAAGCGTGCGCCGCGGCGGGTGCGAAGTTCCTTCGCTGGCTGGTCGTCCCACGCTCAAGGCGTTAGCGGGCCGCGTATTCCTTGGTAAAGCCGGTGCGCAGGTTCTTGACGCTGAACGCGCCGCTGGGCGCCACGTCGGCTTCAATGCCAAATCCCTGGCAATGCTCGTCGGTGTTGGCGATTCGCTCGGCTGGAACGTTTGCTTTCTCGCCGCCCTCGATGGAGTAGTGCAGCTGCCACAGATCCTCAATCCCGGGGGATGACGTCAGGTTGAGCCACACGGCGGGCGAGCCGCCTTTGCGCGCCCCGTTGTCCATCACGGCAACACGCGGTTTCAAGCCGTAGACCAGCGCTTTCGAATTCGACTCCTGCCAGCCGTGATGCGACACGATGAACAGATCCAGCGGCCCGATGATGTGGTCCGGGCAAGCGAGATCGAGTTCTTTGTTCCACGTCAGGTCGCCCAGATCCACCGTGCGGAACTTGCCGAAGGTCAGCACAAATCCGATCGAGCGGGCGTTCTCGCTCGTATCGGCCGGACGCCGCGGCTCGCTACCGCAAACCGGATTGGGCTGGCCGCCACCGGCCACGCTGTGCGGGATGCGCTCGCCGTTGGCCGCCACGATCTCGACGCGCGCGCCTTTTATCGGCAGCACGTCGCCGGGCTTCACGCTCAACCGCTTCACGCCGCTGGCGACGACCTTCTGGTACGCCGCTTCCAGCTTCTGCGCGCCGGGGTCGGTCTCGTTGTTCGCGCCGTGATCGACGACCGTACCAATGGGGAACGCGGCGGCGAGTTCGGGAACGCCGCCTACGTGGTCCATGTGGTAATGCGTCACCAGCACGTAGTCGATCTTCTTCAACCCATACGATTTGGCGGCTTCGACGATGCGCTTCGCGTCGCGTCCGCCATTGCCGGGCCAGCCCGCATCCACCAGCAGCGACTCGCCCGAGGGCAGCACCAGCAGCGTTGCCTGCCCGCCTTCCGTGTCAATGAAGTTAATCTTCAAATGGTCTTTGGGGGCAGCCATCGCAAGGGCCAGGCTCAACAGGGAAAGGGCGATCCAGCGCATGGCGGAATCCTAACACAAACGCTGACCCGGCCCGCTCGCCGGCATGGCCCGCGGACGCGATATCTTCGAGGTGTGGGAGCGCGCCAGAAGTTGATCGTGTTGGTTGGCCTGCCCGGCTCGGGTAAGTCGAAGTGGGCCTCGGAGCAAAGCACGGGCGTGCTTTCCTCCGACGCGGTGCGGCTGCTCCTGACGGGCGATGTCCAGAACCAGGCCGCCAACCGGCTGGTCTTCCCTACCCTGCGCTACCTGCTCGAGGCGCGCGTGAAGGCGGGCATGGCGGCTACGATACTCGACGCGACTTCGCTCACGCCGAAGGAGCGCAGATCCTGGATCAGGACGGCCGAGGCACTAGGCTGCGAGGCCGAGGCCGTATTCTTCGACACGCCGCTGGCACTCTGCAAGTCGCGCAATGCGGCGCGCTCGCGCGTGGTTCCCGAGGATGTCATGGACCGTTTCGCCGAGCGTCTGGTCCCGCCGGGCGAGGCTGAGGGGTTCACCCTCGTCACGGTGATCCGCCCGTAAGCCTGTACCTGGTACTGAGCCGCAGTACCAATCGCGGGTAAATCAGTACAGTAACCGTCGCACGGCGTCGAAGAGAAGCGAGAGAATGCCCATAAGTCCCCATTTCAGAAACATGTTTGGCGGCGTCTTCTTACTCATCGCTTCCGCTGTCGCGCTGATGGCCTGGGCCGTACGCGGGCGCAGCGCATGGCTACTCGCGCCGTCGGTGTGGCGCGGGCCGCGCACCAGGCGCGCCATCGCGCTAACGTTCGACGACGGCCCGAGCGAGTCGACGCCGCAGCTGCTGACGCTGCTCGCACAATATCGCGCCAAGGCGACCTTTTTCGTCTGCGGCCATCACGCCCGGCGCCTGCCGCAGGTCCTGATACGAGCCGTGGGGGAGGGCCACGAGATCGGCAATCATACGGACATGCACGAGGCGCTGTACCTGCGCGGGGCCGGTTTCATACTGAACGAAATGACGCGCGCTCAGGACTCCATCGAACTCATTGCGGGTGTGAAACCGAGGCTCTTCCGGCCGACCTATGGCGCCCGCTGGTTCGGGCAGCGCAACGCGCAGCACAAACTGGAGATGATCTGCGTGATGTGGACGACGATTGCCCGGGACTGGATTCTGGACGGTGCGAGCATCGCCCAACGACTGGGCCGGCGGACCCGGCCGGGCGCCATTTTCTGCCTGCATGACGGCCGCGAATTGCGGCATAACCCGGATATCCGCCCGACCTTGCGAGCCTTGGAACTGCTGCTGCCGCAATGGTCGGCGGCGGGGTATGAGTTCGTGACGGTGTCGGAGTTGCTGGCGAAAAAGCCGCTCGATAACCGGGACGGCGCAGCACTCTAAGCCACGACCGCTGAATCTCAAAACCGTAACTTCTTACGGTTTCCAAAATAAAGTCATTTAGATTCAATTACTTGCAAAAGTAAACCGTAACTTCTTACGGTTTTGCATTTTGCGCGAGCCCCGCCTGGTGCCCGCAACCCTCAAAGTCCCAGGCGTTCTTTGAGTTCTTTCAGCCGTTCGCGCGAGACGGTCAGCTCCGTCTTCTTCTGATCTTTCAGGCGCAGCATCATCCGCCCACCGAACCAACTGTAGAGTTCGTTGACGAATTCCAGGTTGACGATGGTGGAGCGGTGGACGCGCACGAAGCGCGCGGGATCGAGCTTCTCTTCGAGTTCCGCGATGGTGCGATCCACCGCCCAGTTCTTGTCGCCGGTGGCCGCGTAAGTCAGCTTGTCCTCGGCGAAAAAGTGGGTGATGCGCGAGAGTTCCAGGAAGTGCACGCGCTCGCCCGAACGAGAGGGAATGCGGTCCAGGCCGGCGCTCTGATGCGGCTGCAGCGCGGAGCTGATCTGGCGCAGCAGGTCCTTGATTTCCGGACGCGGAGCGTCGCCCCCCACCATGCGTTCGAGTTTCGAAAGCGCCCGGTCGAGCTGTTCCTGCTCGACGGGCTTCAACAGATAATCCACCGAGTGGTGTTCGAAGGCCCGCAGCGCGTACTGATCGTAGGCCGTGGTGAAGATCACCAGCGGCTGCCGGTCGAGCCGTCCCAGCAGATCGAAGCCGGTAAGCCCCGGCATCTGGATGTCGAGAAACAAGACGTCCGGCGCGAGCAGTTCGATTTCCAGAGAGGCCCGTTCCGGGTCCGTCGCCGTCCCCAGAATCTCGACCCGCCCGTCCTCGCGCAGCATCCGCTCCAGACGCCGCAGGGCCAGCGGTTCGTCGTCTACCAGGAACGCGCGGGGCTTCATGCTTTCACCAGGACGGGGAGCCGGAAGCGCACGCACGCGCCGTCCTGCCCCGCGCCAATCTCAATCGAAGCCATGGAACCGTACAACGCCTCGAGCCTCTGCTCCAGCATGTCGAGCCCATGTCCCGCGCGCAAGGCCTGCCGCGAGAAGCCGGGCCCATCGTCGCGGACTTCGACGATCAGCGCGTCGCCGTCGCGGGCGATTTTGACCGCGATGAAGCCACCTTCGCGGCGCGTTGCGACGGCGTGCTTCATCGAATTCTCGATCAGCGTCTGCAGCGCATAGGCGGGCACTTCGACGGAGGTCAGCTCCGGCGGCGCGTCGATCTGGAAGCGCAGCCGCGACCCGAAGCGGGTGCGCTCGATTTCCAGGTAGTCGTTCACCAACCGCAGCTCGTCGCGCAGGCGGACGACGGGCGCCTGCTGCGAGTCGAGCGCAAAGCGCAGCAGCCGTGCCAGCCGCTCCAGCATCTCCTCGGCCCGCTTGGCGTCTTCCGGCAGCAGGGCCAGAATCGAGTTGATCGTGTTGAACAGGAAGTGCGGCTGCAGGCGCGATTGGAGCGAGTCGAAACGGGCCTCCGCCGCCAGTTTCGAAGCGCGCTCGCGCTCCAGTTGCTGTGTGCGCAGCTGCAGCGTCGTGGCCTGCACGCGCGCCTTCATGCTCTCGACCAGATACATGGCCGCGCCAATCATAATGGTGATCAGGACGCTGATCTCGGCCACCGAGCTGAAGACCGTCCAGAACGTGCCGGCGGGGAAGACCGGCAGCAGGAAGGCGACGGACGTAGCGAGCAGCGGACCCGTCACGCCAACCAGGATCAGCAGCGCCAGGTAGGGCAGCCACAGCCTCCACCCGCTGTAGCGCGAAAGCCGGCAGGCGATGGGCGGAAGCAGAAACGCGGCCAAGTCGCCGGTGCAATGCGTGTAGATCTGATACAGCAACACGTGCGTCCAGGGACTGCGCGCGATGTCTTTGAACTCAAAGACGGTGTAGATCGCGAGAATCCCCAACCCCAGCGCGCTGTTGACGGCGAGCGTCAGCAATATGCGCCGGGACAGCGACTCCTGCCCAGCCGCCGGATCGGTTCGAAATGCGTCGGACAAAGGCATGGGAGCTTACCTCGCGTTCTATTGGCAGTCGATACAGGTACGCTTGTCGACAGGATACGACGGATCCTTCAGCCAGGCTTCGGCCCGCCTGGCGTACTCCGTGCCCGGCAGTTCCTTCACGATCCGCTCCAGGCAGGCGTGCGACCTGTCCTTGTCGCCCGAGCGGTCGTAGCCGTCCGCGAGGCTCGCCAGCAGTTCGCCCCGTTCGCGCTCGGGTAGCGCGGAGAAGTGATCCTTGTGGAGTTCGAGGATCGCGTTGAAGTCAGCCAGGCTCTTTTCGAGCAACGCGGGCTGCCAGTCCGGCGGCACGCGGCGCGAGGCGATCAGCAGCGTGTTGCCGCGCTGGCTGCGCACGTCGATGTTCGCCGGTTGGAGTTGAACGGCCTTGTCCAGCAGCGCCATGCCCTGCTCCCAGAGTTCGGTGCCCTTCTGCATATCGCCATCGTCGAGAAAGGCGCGTCCGGAAAGAGCGAGCGTGGCGGAGCCTAGAAAGACCATCGCTTCGGCATGCGCCGGCTGTGCGTCCAGGATCTTCCGGGTGGCGGCGACGGCGCGGTCGAAGGCCGGGCGGTCGCCGCGAAATCCCGCATAAAAGTCCTCGCGAATCTGTTTGTCCAGGTGCGGCTGCGACTCCGCGGCGTGGATCTCACGCGGTTGCGAACAGAAGCCGAGGATCAGGCCGATTCCGGCGGAGAGGGAGAGAAGCGCTCGTTTCATGGTTTCAGTCTGCCTCCGGGTTTCGTTCGGGATGCCGCGATTCCGACGAAGCGGCGAAGTTCCGGACGAACGGATGGGATTGAGCGATGAAACGCATAGGCATGAGGGCTGTGGGAAGGCGCCTGCTAAGCTCTTGAGGATGACCCGGAGCGTCAAGCTGTGGACGCCGGCGGCAGCCATGCTGGCCGTCTCGCTGATCAGCTATATCGACCGCAACACGCTGGCGCTGCTGGCGCCGGTGATCCTGCGCGAGAACGGCCTGTCGGCGGAGCAGTACGGCTGGATCATCTCGGCGTTCTCGGTCACCTACATGGCGGCAAATCCGTTGTGGGGGCGCTGGCTCGACCGTTGGGGACTGCGCTGGGGCATGACGGCGGCGGTCGTACTGTGGACCCTGGCCTCGGCCTCGCACGCCCTGGTCGCTGGCTTCCTGGGCTTCGCCATTGCCCGCGCGGCGCTCGGATTCGGCGAGGGCGCCACGTTCCCGGGAGGGCTGCGCACGGCCGTACAGACGCTGCCGGGGCACCTGCAATCGCGCGGCGCTGCGCTGGCCTACAGCGGAGGGTCGCTGGGCGCGGTGCTGACGCCGCTGATCATCCGCCCGGTGTACGAGGCCTGGGGCTGGCGTGGGGCGTTTCTGTTTACGGGCGGTGTGGGCGCGTTGTGGGTACTGGTCTGGCTGGCGCTCTCCCAGCGGGACGATCTGCGCCTGATCCCGCCCCGCAACCCCGCCGCACCTCGACCGGAAAGAGTCGGACTCACCTGGAGCGACCCGCGGCTATGGAGCTACATGGCGAGCTACGCCCTGTGCGGCCTGCCGCTGGCTTTCGTGCTCTACCACGGGCCCATCTACCTCGACCGGGGACTGCATAAGACGCAGAGCGAGATTGCCGGCGTGCTGTGGATCCCGCCGCTGGGATGGGAAATTGGCTACTTCGCGTGGGGCTGGCTGGCCGACCGGTGGGGCCGCGCGCGGGAAGGCTTAAGCGGATTCCGGCGTCTGACCTGGATCGCGCTCGTGCTGATGCTGCCGCTGGCAGCCACGCCGTGGGTGAGCAGCTACGCGGGCACGCTGCTGCTGCTGTTCTGGGCCATGTTCGTCGCGGGCGGCAACGTGATCGTTAGTATCTCCTACGCGACCCGGGTCTTCGGGTCGGCCAACTCCGGATTGCTGGCGGGGCTCGGCGCGGGCTCCTGGTCGGCGTTGGTGGCGTTGGTGATGCCGTGGTTCGGGCGCATGATGGACCAGCACCGGTTCGCGGAGGCGTTCGGCCTGGCCACGCTGCTGCCGGTCCTCGGGTTCTGCGTGTGGCTGTGGGTGAACCGTGCCCGGCGGGCCGCCCCCGCGCCACAATGCGCGCCATAATGAAGGCTCCAGGGGCGGAAAGCCCAACCCACGAAAATGCCTAAGTACGCGGCAATCGACATCGGCAGCAATTCGGTCCGCATGCTCGCGGCGGAAGTCGAATCCGGAACCCCTCCGCGCGTGCTGGCCGAGGACCGGCAAGTCACCCGTTTGGGCGAAAGCGTCTTCCTGACCGGCCAGATCGACGAGGCATCGGCGGCGCTGACGTTGTCCACGCTGGAGCGCATGGCCAACACGTACCGCCAGCAGAACGTGCTGGCAACGCGCGTGGTGGCCACCTCGGCCGTGCGGGACGCGCAAAACCAGGCGCAGTTTCTGGAGCGCGCCACAGCCATCATCGGCCAGCCGGTCGAGATCATTTCGGGTCAGGAAGAAGCCCGCCTGATTCACCTGGGCGTGGAGTCGAGATGGCCGCACCCGGAAGAGCGGCTGTTGATCATCGACATCGGCGGGGGCAGCGCCGAGATCATCGAAGCCGAAAACGGACGGCTGAAGCGCGCCTTTTCCCGGCCGCTCGGCGCCGTCCGGGTCCAGTCCGTGTTTTTGAAGGACGACCCGCCCTCGCGCGACGCTCTCAGCCGGATGGAAGAGTTCATCACCGAGAAACTGGCCGTCGCCGCGCAGAAGATCGGTTCGGGCCATTTCGACCGGGCCATCGGCACGGCCGCCTCCGCTTCCGCGGTAGTCTGTGCGGCCAACCGCATCCCGCGCGCGGACCGTGAATTGGCCGACCGGAAGAAGGTTTCTACCGCGCAATTGCGGCGCTTGTACCGCGAATTGTCGAAGCTGGACCTGGCGTCGCGGCGCAGAGTGGAGGGGCTGGGGTACCGCCGGGCGGAGATCATTCTGCCGGGCGTGGCCGTGCTGCTGCGCACGCTCGAAACATTCGGCCTGAGCGGGTTGAGCTACTGCGCGGCGGGCGTCCGCGACGGCATCATCCGGGACCTGGCCGATCGCGGAGCGGGGCGCGAACAGGCGCGCCTGAACCGCGAGCAGCGCGACATGGTGGAGCAGTTCGCACGCCGCTTTGGCGTGGACCTGAAGCACGCCCGAAAGGTGGCGCACTTCTCCCTGGAACTGTTCCACACGCTCGGCAATCTGCACCAACTCCCGCCGGGCGAGGGCCGCCTGCTGGAAGCCGCCGCCTATCTCCGCGATGTGGGGCACGCCATCAGCGACACCGGCCATCATAAGCACTCGCTGTACATCGTGTCCAACGCCGACCTGGGCGGCTTCACCGATACCGAACGGCTGCACGTGGCTATGCTCTGCCGCTACCACCGCAAGTCGATGCCGGTGCCGCGGCATGGCGAGTTCATGGCCCTGCCCCCGGAGAACCGGCGGGCGATTACGCTGCTGGCCCCGCTGCTGCGCATCGCCGACGCCCTGGACCGCAGCCGCGAACAGCGGGTGGAGCAAATCGAATGCACGGTGGCTCCAAATGGAGTCATCCTGAAACTGAAGGCCAGTCAGGACATAGAACTGGAGAAGTGGGCCGTCGAGGGAGCGGCGGCGGCATTCTGGCAGGTCTACGGCCGGCCCCTGGTCGTCGAAAGCGCCGCATCGTGAGCACGAGGATTCAAAGCTGGACATCGCCGCCTGCGCACTTCGCCAGGGTCTCGCTGGACTCGCGACTGGCGAAAATGCTGGAGCAGGTGGAGCGATGCACGGCCAAAGCCGGCGTCGATGAAGTGCACGATCTGCGCGTGTCGATTCGCAGGTTCTCGCAGGCGCTGCGCATTTTCGCCTCCCTGCTGAGCGCCAAGCCGGTTAAATCCATGCGCAAAGCGCTGCGTCCTGTGATGGAGGCGGCCGGGTGCGTCCGCGACCTGGACGTCGGCATGGAGCGGCTGATCGACGACGGATTGGAAGAAAACAGCGTGGTGTTGGAGGGCATGCGCACGGAGCGCCGCCGAGGCGAACTGGCTCTGCGCGGACGCCTGCTGCTGCTGAAATCCAAGGAACCGCGCAGGACCTGGCCGTCCGGCCTGCACGTCCACGCGACCAGCTCGGCCAATCGGGAGAGCGGCGGAGTATGAAGAAGAAGATCCGTCCGCTCGCCTGGAACACCTCCGCGAACTCCGGAGAAAATGCCCGGCGCATCCTGCCGCGTCTGGCGCGCGAGTTCTTCGCATTGGGACGCGCGGCGCACGGAGCAAATTCGTCGCCGGCCCAACTGCACGCCTTCCGGTTGTCGGCCAAGCGGTTTCGCTACACGCTGGAGTTGTTCGAGCCGATGTACGGGCCGATGCTGGCCGATCGCCTGGAGCAGGTGCGGAAGATCCAAGGTTTGTTGGGAGCGCGCCAGGACTGCGTCGTGCTGGCCGAGCGGTTGAGCAAGCTGGCGGGCGAACCGGGGCCGGTGCGGGAAGTGCTCGCCAAGCTCAACGCGGAGGGACGCGCGCTGGAGGAGAAGTTCCGCCGCTACTGGCGCGAGACGTTCGACGCCGAAGGCGCGGAGACACTGTGGGTGCGCTACCTGGAGCGGCGGCCGGTGGAAACCGGAGCGCCGGCCGGGGCGATTCGCAAGCAGGCGGCGGTAAAGTCCGCCGCGAAGCGCAGCACTGCAGCCAAGCACGATGGATGACCTGCGATTAGGGCCCCCAAGTCCCAGCCAGTTCAATCCGCATTCGGACCCGGCCAACAATCGGCGCAGCCATTTCCTGTAAAATGACGCCGCATGCGTTGGGCACAGATTTACACACCCGCGGGCGGGAGCCTGCTCTGGTCGGCGGGCATCGCGGCGATCCCGCTGCTGGTGCTGCTGGTCCTGCTGGGCGGCTTTCGTAAGCCCGGCTGGCTGGCGGCTCTCGCGGCACTGCTCACGGCTTTTGGAGTCGTCACTACCGTCTACGGCATGCCCATGACGCTGGCTTTAAGCGCGAGCGCTTACGGGGCCGCGTTCGGACTCTTCCCCATCTGCTGGATTATGTTCTGGTCGATCGTGCTCTACCGCATGACGGTGGCGACCAACCGCTTCGACGTCATCAAGGACTCGATCGGTAACCTGACCGGCGACCGGCGTCTGCAAGCGCTGCTGATCGCGTTTTGTTTCGGGGCATTTGTCGAAGGAGCGGCAGGATTTGGAGCGCCCGTGGCTGTAGCCGCCGCCATGCTGACGGGCCTTGGCTTCTCGCCGTTCTACGCCGCTGGCATCTGCCTGCTGGCCAACACCGCGCCCGTGGCCTTTGGATCGATCGGCATACCGATCATCACGCTGGCAGGCATCACTGGGTTGAAGCCGGAGCTGCTGAGCGCCATGGTCGGACGCCTGTGCGCCCCGTTGTCGCTGCTCATTCCGGCCTACCTGGTGGCGGTGATGGGCGGGTGGCGGGGACTGCGCGGCGTATGGCCCGCGGCGGCGGCCTGCGGCTCGGCTTTCGCCGCGACGCAATTGCTGGTTTCGAACCTGCTGGGGCCGCAATTGACGGACATCCTGGCCTCGCTGGCGGGCATGTGCGCGCTGATTGCCGTGCTCAAGACCTGGAAGCCGAAAGACCATTTCTCCTTGCCTGGAGACAAACCGGAAGCGAGCCGGCCGCCGCACCACACCGTGCGCGAGGTGTTCAGCGCGTGGCTGCCTTACGGACTGCTGGTGCTGTGCGTGCTGGCCTGGGGCAACGACTGGGCCAAGCCGATTCTGGGACGGCAGACCGTCCTGCTGGATTGGCCGCTGCTGCACAATGCGGTGCTGCAGCAGGCGCCGGCGGTGGCGCACGCGGGTCCGTACGCGGCGCGCTACAAAGTGGACTGGCTGGCGGCTTCGGGCACGGCCTGCCTGCTGGCCTGCCTGCTCACGGCAATGGTCGCGCGCATGTCGCCCGTTGCATTTTTGAGAGTCGTCAGGGAGACGGCGGTGCAACTGGCGCGACCGGTCCTGACGGTAAGCACCGTGCTCGCACTGGCGTTTCTGATGAACTATAGCGGTGCGACGGCCACGCTGGGTCTGGCGCTGGCGGGGACCGGTGCGGCCTTTCCGTTTTTCAGCGCCCTGCTGGGCTGGATCGGGGTCTTCCTGACCGGCAGCGACACCTCCGCCAATGCGCTGTTCGGCAGCTTGCAAGTGGTCACGGCAAACCGGTTAGGGCTGAGCCCTGTACTGATGGCGGCGGCCAATTCGAGCGGCGGCGTCATGGGCAAGATGATCAGCCTGCAGAGCATTGCTGTGGCCGTGGCCGCCACGGGTCTGGCGCAAGGCGACGAATCGCGATTGTTCCGCTTCACGCTGAAACACAGCGTGCTGCTGGCATCGTCGATCGGCGTGATCGTACTGTTCTATGCCTACGTGATGCCGCTGTGGGTGCCGATCTCCCACTGACACCGGGAGGGAATCACGCCTTTGCGGGACGGTCCTCCGTCGCGCTCATATGGGCTTCGATCTGGCGCAGATGATCGTACCAGGTGAACTTCAAAATGGCCGATGTCACGACGACTACGGCGAGCGCGATCAACGCGCGGGTGTCGCGGATGACGATGTAAATGGGTAAAGCGACGAGCGCAATCTGCCAGCAGATTCCGACCGCCACATTGAACATGTCGCGCAGGAAATCGGGGTTGCGCTGGAAGGTTGGGTCCTCGGCCAGAACCTTCTTCAGGATCGGCGTCCAGAAGCCCCACGGCCGCACGCGCCGGTAAAACTCCATCAGCACGGCGTCGTTTTCCTGCTTGGTAAGCAGCGTGCCCAGCAGGCAGCCCAGCAGCGAGATGAGGAACACGAGCGGGAACACGAAGGTCACGTCCGTGTTGATGGATTTAAGCGACGCGAAGGCCGTCACGCCGGCGAACTTGGAGAGGATCGTCGGGAGTGTGAGAGACGCAGAAATGCCCGTCAACATGCCCCAGAAGTAGCCGTAGCCGTTGAAACGCCACCAATACCATTTCAGGAAATTCGAGGCCGTGTAGCCGCCCCAAAGCCCGGAGACGATCCAGAGCACCACGGAGTTGACCGAGGACACGTACCAGCCGATCGACACGCCCAGGACCACCACGGCGAAGGAGGCCAGATAGCTCAGCCGCATGTAGGTTCTGGGGCTGGCATTCGGGTTGATATAGCGCTTGTAGATGTCGTTGACGAAGTAGGGCGGAGCGGCGTTCACGGTCGCGGCGAAGTTCGACATGAAGGCAGCCAGCAACCCGGCGATCAGGAACCCGAGCAGGCCCACCGGAACGAACCGGCCGAGCGCCAGCGGAAGCACCTGCTCGAAGTCCATCTTCGGCATGCGCCGGATATCGTCGCTGAAAAACGCGAGCGCCAGCACGGTCAAGCCGGTGATCAGGATGTAGCGCGGGAAGGTCAGCACGACGTTGACCCAGCCGCTCATCATGGATGCTTCGCGCGGGTTCTTCGACGAGAGAATGCGCTGCATGTCGTAGTTCGGCGCGGGCCCGGCCATGCTGATCAGCACACCCTTGAAGGCCAGCATCATGACGAAGAAGCCGAACAATCCGTAACCGTCGTCGGCAATCTGCCCGTTGGCCGCGGGCATGAGTTTCGACCAATCCAGGTTCAGGCTCCAGCCGAAAAAGAGATCGTCCCAGCCGGCCGGGACGAACTTGTGGAGCGTCTCTGGAGCGACCTTCAGCATGGCGATGATACCCACCGCAAACGACGCGATCGACAGGATGCAGAACTGGATGACTTCGGTGATCACCACGCTGAACATACCGCCCTTGATGACGTACACCGTCGTAATTCCGATGAGGATCAGCGCGTACTGGTTTGGCGTGAAGTGCCAGGGCAGGAAGTTGACGGCGAACTTGCCGATGCCCTTAAAGCCGTAGGTGAAGAAGCCGATGATACTGACGAAGGCGTAGACCACCACGATGATGTGCGACAGTTGCGCGCCGCGGCCTTTGCCGAAGCGCGTCTGGATCCATTCGGCGCCGGTCATCACGTTGGAGCGCCGCAGCCAGGACGAGAGAAAGACCATCAGGAAGACCTGATTGAACGTGGGCCAGAGCCAGGGAATCCACACGCTCTTCAAGCCGTAGACGAACATCCAGCCGACCAGCAGCATGGTGCCGCTGATGTCGAACATGCCGGAGGCATTGGAGATGCCCAACACGTACCAGGGCAGCGTGTTACCGCCCAGAAAATAGGCCTTCATGTCGCGGGACGCGCGATGCGAGACCCAGTAGCCGACGAAAACGGAAGAGAGCAGGTACGCGACGATGATCGCGATATCGATGAGTTGAAGGTGCATGAGTTGTAATTACTCCCTCGCCGGCCGCGACGAGACTGAGACCCCGCGCACCCCTACGGGGACGGGACTTCCGAATTATATCCGAGAAGCGCATCCGGAACTGAGGGTTTTGAGAGGCTCGGGGATTGTGGCGGCCTTCGACGCTCCGATATACTCGCCGTTTGCAGTCCCGGGCGGCGCGTGAGAACAGGCGGACGGACGGGACAAGGCTAAAATACCGCTCCCTCGCGGCCGCGGCTCCGTTACGGCCGGAGCGGAGGCGCGGCCGCGAGGGAGCGGTGGAAAGTCCGAGCGGCTTTCAGAGGAGACTTTCAATATGCAATACGGGCACTTCGACGACGCCAACCGGGAGTATGTGATCACGCGCCCCGACACGCCGCTGCCGTGGATCAACTACCTCGGCTGCCAGGCGTATTTCGGCATTATCTCGAACACTGCCGGTGGCTATTCGTTCTATCGCGATGCCCGGCTGCGGCGCATCACGCGCTACCGCTACAACAACGTCCCGTTCGATTTCGGTGGGCGCTACATCTACCTGCGCGATGACGAAAGCGGCGAGTTCTGGTCGCCGTCCTGGCAGCCGACGAGGCACGAGGTTGAAGACTACAGTTGCCGCCACGGCATGGGTTACAGCACCATCGGCTCCAGCTATCGCGGCATCGCGGCGAGCACGCGCTACTTCGTGCCGCTCGACGAAAACCTGGAGATCTGGCAGTTCACGGTGACTAATCACCGGCCCACGCCCGCGACGCTCTCGGCCTTCTCCTGCATCGAGTTCTGCCTATGGGACGCGCAGGACGACGCGACTAATTTCCAGCGTAATTTCAGCACGGGTCAGGTGGAAATCGAAGATGGCGTGATCTACCACAAGACGGAGTATCGCGAGCGGCGCGACCACTTCGCCTACTTCGCCTGCTCGCGCCAGCCTGACGGTTTCGACACGCAGCGTGAAGCCTTCCTCGGGCCGTACCGCGGCTGGGACAAGCCGCTGGCGGTGGAGCGCGGCGCGGCGGGGAACTCCGTGGCGCACGGCTGGTCGCCGATCGGTTCACACCAGGTCAAACTCACGCTGCAGCCCGGCGAGACGCAGCAGATCGTGTTCGTGCTGGGTTACCACGAGAACCCAAGGGACCAGAAGTTCGACCCGCCGGGCTCGCAGACCATCAATAAGCGGACAGTGAAGCCGGTGCTTGCCAGGTACCTGGACCCCGCACAGGCGGACGCGGCGTTCGACAAACTGCGGGTCTATTGGGAAGGGCTGTTGGGGATTCTCGACGTGCACACCCCCGATCAGCACACGGACCGCATGGTGAATATCTGGAATGCGTACCAGTGCATGGCGACGTTCAACATGTCGCGCTCGGCGTCGTTCTACGAATCGGGCATCGGGCGCGGGCTGGGATTCCGGGACTCGAATCAGGACCTGCTCGGCTTCGTGCAAATGGACCCGGCGCGGGCCCGCGAGCGCATTCTCGATCTGGCCGCGACGCAACTGCCCACGGGAGGCGCATACCACCAATACCAGCCGCTGACGAAACGCGGCAACAACGACGTCGGCGGCAACTTCAACGACGACCCGCACTGGCTGATCATCGGCGTCTCGGCCTATCTCAAGGAGACGGGCGACTGGAGCATCCTCGACGAGCCCGTGCAATACGACAACGAGGCGGGTTCCGAACAGCCTTTGTACGAGCACCTGCAGCGCAGCTTCCGCTACACGCTGGAGCGCCTGGGGCCGCACGGGCTACCGCTGATCGGACGTGCCGACTGGAACGATTGCCTGAACCTGAATTGCTTCTCCGACACGCCGGGGCAGTCCTTCCAGACCACCACGAATAAAGAGGGCAAGGTCGCCGAGTCGGTGTTCATCGCGGGTCTGTTCGTACTGGCCGGCAAGGAACTCGCGGCCATCACCGCACGGCGCGGCCTGGCTACGGAAGCCGCGGGCTACCTCGCGGCGGCGGCCAAGATGGACGGCGTGATCCGCGAACACGGCTGGGACGGCGAGTGGTTCCTGCGCGCGTACGACGATTTCGGGCAGAAGATCGGATCGAAAGAGTGCAAAGAGGGCCAGATCTTCATCGAGACGCAGGGCTTTTGCGTGCTGGCCGGAATCGGGCTGGAGGACGGGCTGGCGCAGAAGGCACTCGATTCCGTGCGCGATCGTCTCGCCACAAAGCACGGTATAGTGCTGCAGCAGCCGGCGTACTCGGAGTACTACCTGAACCTCGGAGAAATCTCCTCGTATCCGCCGGGCTACAAGGAAAATGCAGGCATATTCTGCCACAACAATCCGTGGGTGATCATCGCCGAGACGCAGGTCGGCAACGGCGACGCCGCGCACGACTACTACTCGCGCATCAACCCCTCGGCGCGCGAGACCATCGGCGACGTGCACCGCTGCGAGCCGTACGTCTATTCGCAGATGATCGCGGGCCGCGACGCGCCGAGTTTTGGCGAGGCTAAGAACTCATGGCTAACGGGCACGGCGGCGTGGAATTACTACGCCATCACGCAGTGGATCCTGGGTATCCGGCCCGAGTTTGAGGGCCTGAAGATCGCACCGGTGATTCCGCAGGCCTGGCCGGGATTCGAGGCTACGCGCAAGTACCGGGGCGTCACCTACCGGATCAAGGTGAAGCGGGCAGGCGCGGGGAACAAGGTGTCGCTGGTGGTGGACGGAAAAGCCATCGAGGGCGACGTCGTGCCGACTGGAGATGGCAAGGCGGACGTGTCCGTCGAAGTGACTCTAACGTAAGTAAATTGGCGCCGCGCTTAACCGTGGGCGAGTTGGCGCTGTGCTCAAGCGCCGTTGGGGGGCTCCAGACCCCGCCTTGGGTCGGTCGATGGAACGGACTCTGGAGAGTCCGCTCGGCGCTGGAGCGCATCCCCACCAGGAGAGCCGGCCGACCGGCGGGCGGGAATCCTGAAAGCCGACCGAGCCTCCTCCACCCGGCCAGCCGGCCTCCGAAACCGAATTCGACCAAGGCTCAATTTCGGGCGGTCAACTGCGCGCCGGAACCCAGGCCCATGCGCAGCCGTTCTCCCCGTCCGGGCGGCGCGATCAAACCCAATTTCGACGCCGCGTGGATCATCGGCCACCCCTGCGGCATCGCCGCAGGGGAAATCCGGCGCTGATTCAGCACGGTCGAAGCGAGGGTCGCCAGCCTTTGCTTCTGGTCGGGGGTCAGGAGTCCAGTCGTCTTCTCGACTAACGCCTGGCGCGATGCTTCCAGTTCCGATCTGAGAGAGGTCGACTCCAGAACCAGCCGGCCAGTCCTTGCATTGTCCGGCTGGTTGGTTGAGGTCAGGATCTCGTGCAGTGCTGCCTGATCCGCCCGAATCTTGTCAGACGTGGCTTTGGACTCAGCCAGGCTCCGGTTGCTCAACTGCTGGAGTTGGTAGACCTGAGCGTCGCTCAGACCGAGGTAGGCGCGCAGCGACTGCAGTGCCGCGGCCTGCTGCTGGGGCGGCCGGGGCATGGCCTGGGCGGGCCTGGAACTGAATCCGCCATACTGCCCAAGCAGGGAGACCGTGGCCAGCGCGCCCACTGCACCCAAAGCGTATTTCCAAGCGATCCTGGTTTGCATCGAATCCGCCTTGCGTTCGTCAGCCATGTGACCGCCGATGACCATTCAGTCTTGCATGACGAAAAACCGGAGCCCGGGATTACGCAGGCTTAACAATTCCCGAATCGCACTGCCGGAAGTAGGTCTGGGCGCGCATCCAAAGCACCGCCGGCAGCAGCGCGGTGACGCCGGTGGCGAGCGCGATGACGCGCACGGACACGCCCTGATCCACCATGCGGCCAGCCAGGTAACTGACGGCGCTCATCGACAGGAACAGGCCTGCGAAGTCCGCCGAGAACACACGCCCGCGGAAGCGGTCCTCCGTCAGCCCCTGCAGGATGGTTGTGGAGAAGACCCAGGCGATGGACGTGCCCGCATGGCCTAGCGCCACGGCCAGACAGGCCAGGCCGATGTTCGGGGCGAGACTCAGCCCGGCATAGGAGCAGGCCACCAGGATAAAGCCGAACGCGATGCCTGTGCGCATGCGCGCCTCGTGGTTACGCGCCCAGGCGCCCGAGAAATAGGACCCGGCCAGGGCACCCAGTCCGCGCGAGCCGAAAAGCAGGCTCATGGAAAGCGTTCCTGCGCCCGTGGTGTGCGCCTGCGCGCCGGGCAGGTGCACGGCCATGGGGAAAACGCGCTCGCCCAGAATCGGCAGGATCACCCAATGCGTTCCGAGCAGCCCCATACCCGCCTTGACCAGCATGGTGGAGCAGCGGCGGCGGTCCTGCAGAACGTAGCGGACGCCCTCCAGGATTGGTTTGAAGTCGATCAGATCGACACCGCGGAACGGCGGCAGATTGTCGCAGTGCGTCTCGCGGACCCGCATCGCGGCAAGCAGCAACGCCGAAGCGATGAAGGAGAGGGCATTCAGCACGAACACCGTCTGTCGCCCGAAGGCGTACGCGACCAGCCCGCCGAGGCCCGCCCCAATGGCGAGATTGAAGGCCCAGGTGGTGGAGGAAAGCGCGTTGGCAACCAACAGCTCCTCATCAGAGCGGGCCAGTCGCGGGATCAGGGCCGAACGGCCGGGTTCGAAGAGAGCCCACATCAGGGTTTCGAGAAGCAGCAGCAGCCAGACCAGCCAGACCATGTCCGCCGACCGCACCAGCAACATGGAGAGCACGATCGCCGCCCGGCAAATGTCGGCGAAAATCATCACCGAGCGCCGTGAAAGGCGGTCGTTCAACACCCCAGCCATGGGCGCGGCGAAGACCTGCGGCAGGAGTTGTAGCGACACTGCCGTGCCTACAGCGGCGGCGCTGCCGGTGAGTTCCAGCAGCAGGGAGTACAAGGCGACGGTGTAGAACCAGTCGCCAATCTCCGAAACGATTTGTGCCGTCCACAGCAGCCTAAAGTCGCGGTTCTCCCGAAGCAATCGCCGGTAGGCGAGAAGCGACCATGAGCGGGATTCCGGCTCCTGTTCCATGCGCTAAAGGCCCTCAGGCAACAACCATGCCACAATCCCACCACTCGCTCACGGTCGGGGCTCCGTTCCGGATCGGAGCCGCGACCGTGAGCGAGTGGTGAAACGGTGGTTCATCGACGATTCCTGGCCGGGCGGGGGGTCCGTCAAGCCGCGGTGTAGATACCCAGACGCGACTTCACGAGGTTCACCGTGGCATTCGCGAATGGCATCACCCGTTCCGCGCTCTCGCGCAGGACGCCGCGCAAATAGGCTGGGTCTGCCACGATCTCAGCATACTTGTGCTGGATCGGCTCCAGACCTGCGACCACCGCCTCGACGACATTCTTCTTCAGGTCGCCGTAGCGCAGACCGGAGAAGTGCGACTTAACGCTGGCGTCGTCCCACCCGGAGAAGGCCTGAAAGATGGTGATGAGATTGGCCACGCCGGGACCCATGGTCTCGAAATCGACGGCCGGGTTCGAGTCCGTCGTGGCGCGCATGATCTTCTTCTTAATCAGGCTGGGCGGGTCCAGCAGCCCTATGGAGTGGTTGGGACCCTCGGCCGACTTCGACATCTTCTTCTCCGGCTCGTCCAGCCCCATGACCCGTGCGCCGACGGTGGGCAGACGCGTTTCCGGCATGACAAACGTCTCGCCATAGGCGGCATTGAAGCGCTGCGCGATGTCGCGGGTCAGCTCAAGATGTTGCGATTGATCGTCGCCCACCGGGACGCAATTCGCCTGGTAGATCAGGATGTCGGCGGCCATTAAAACCGGGTAGCAGAGCAAGCCGGTGCCAACGCTTTCCTGTTTCGCCGCTTTGTCTTTGTATTGCGTCATGCGCTCCAGCCAGCCGACCGGGGTGACGCAGGTCAGCAGCCAGGCAAGCTCGGCGTGGCCGGGCACCATGGACTGCACGACGACCGAAGATTGCTTCGGATCGATGCCGCAGGCGATGAACAGTGCCGCCGTTTGATCGATCTTGCGGCGCAGTTCGGCCGGGTCCTGGTAGACCGTGATGGCGTGAAGATCGACGATACAAAAGATCGACTCATAGTCATACTGGAGTTTGGCCCAGTTCTTAAGCGCACCGAGGTAATTCCCGATGTGGAGGTTGCCCGTCGGTTGGACGCCGCTGAGAATACGTGGTTTCATTCGGTTAGGGGTTCTCTTCCATCCTACGCAATGCTTCCTGATACCAACAACGCACCCGGGGACGACGCTTCCGAGCAGATTGAGGCTCAGCAGCCGTCCGCAACCGTCGAGTCGGCCCAGACGATAACCGCAGAATCCGCCCCGCAGGATGTCGAGGAACACGCGCCGGAGCCGACGCTGGAGTTGCCGCGGGAAACCGCTACCGAGGCCGCGGGGCAAGCGGAGCCGCCTGCCGAGCCGGGACCCGAACTGGTGATCGAAAAGTGGGTCTACGGGGGCTCAGGGCTCGCCCGGGCCGATGGCAAAGTCCTGATGGTGCCCTACACGTTGCCCGGAGAACGAATCCGGGTACGAATCGCCGCAGACCACGGCGGCTTCGCCGAAGCGCGCGTCACCGAGATGCTGGAACGCTCCGCACTACGCGTGGAGCCGCAGTGCCCTGTTTTCGGATTGTGCGGCGGCTGCGCCTACCAACATGCGAGCGCTGAGTTTCAAGCGGCGCAGAAGGCGGAGATCGTGCGCGAAGTGTTTCAGCGCGTCGGCAAGATCAAAGCGCCAGACGAGATCAAGGTTCTGACGGGAGAGCCGTGGGGCTACCGCAATCGCACGCAGTTCCATTCGGACGGCCGCGAGTTGGGGTTCCTGGAGGCGGGTTCGCACGACCTGGTGCCGGTGGAGCAGTGCCCTATCTCCGCGCCGAAGATCAACGAAAGCCTCAAAGCGCTGCGGTACATGATCCTGGACCGGGGCTGGCCGCGCTTCGTCCGCACCCTCGAACTGTTCACCAACGGCGATAAGACGATGGTCAACGTGCTCGAAACCGAAGGCAGCCGGGGCGTGGCGAAGGGATTCTTCGAGTGGTTGGGCAAACACATACCGGGGGCCGACCTGGGCGGTCTGGAATACGAATGCGCGGGCGCGACTTTCCGCGTGAGTCACGGAGCGTTTTTCCAGGTCAACCGCTTTATGGTGGACTCGCTGGCAGCCGCCGCGGTGGAAGGCGCGGAGGGCGATATCGCGCTCGACCTGTACTGTGGAGTCGGCCTGTTCACCCTGCGGCTAGCGAAGCAGTTCACTAAGGTGGCCGGCGTGGAGTCGAACCATCAGGCCGCGCGCGACTTGACCTTCAATGCGGAGCGGGCCGGAGTGACGATTCCCATCCACCCGATGCAGGCGGAGCAATACCTGGAGGGGCGCAAGTCAACGCCTGATTTCGTATTGGCCGATCCGCCACGCAGCGGGCTCGGCAAGCGGGTGGTCGGGCATCTCGTCCGGTTGAAGCCGAAAGAAATTCGCGTGGTCAGCTGCGACCCAGCGACCCTGGCACGGGACGCGGCGGGATTGATTGCGGGCGGCTACAGCTTTGAGAAGCTGACCGTCGCCGATCTGTTCCCGCAGACCTATCACGTCGAAACGATCGCGGTCTTCCGGGCGGTGTAGCGCAGAGCGCGACAGCGTTGTTTGCATGAACCAATGCCGTTGCGCGCGGCTCCGTTCCGGCTAAGCGAGCGCGAGCTTGACTGCGGCCAGCAACCGGTCAACCGTAACCGGCTCGGCCAGCGGAATGTCCGTAGTGGGCGGATGCGTACCGTCGAAACTGTGGTGTACGAGCTTCAGCAAAGGATGGCTAGCGCGGATTCGACGCAGGCTTTCCGCACTGCTACTTCCGTCCGCTAACCCTCCGGTCACCAGGACATCGAAATGTTCGCTGGCGAGCCGACTCAGTGTCGTGCCGGCGTCTGGAGCCACGGACACGGCGTATCCAGCGCCTTCGAGAATACTCTTGAACAGGCCTCGCACCGCATCGTCTTCGCCCGCGACCAGAATCCGCAGCGGGCATTCCGGAGGGTCCAGGAGTTCGCGGATCTTGCGCACCAGCGCATGTGCGGTGAAAGGTTTGCGCAGCAGCGCTCCACCCGCCTCGAAGAAGCCCTCGCCGAAGGCGGCCTGCTCAGTGTGACCTGTCATATAGAGCACATGCATGTCCGCTCGCATGGGCTTCAGCCGAGCCGCCAGTTCGACGCCGGTCAGATGGGGCATCACCACGTCGGTGAGCATTAAGTGGATGGGGCCCGCGTGGCGCTCAGCGATCAGCATTGCCTCGTCCGCCTGGGAGGCTTCCAGCGTCCGGTATCCATAGCCGTCCAGAGCTTCGATCGCAAAGTGGCGCACTTCATCCTGATCCTCCACCACCAGGATGGTTTCCGAACCGCGCAACCTGGCAGGAGAAGACGCAGACGCATCCTCGCTGGCAAGATCCGCGTGGGTGCGCGGGATGAAGACGTGGAACGTCGTTCCCTGCCCGAGGGTGCTGTCAACAGTGACCCAGCCGCCGCACTGATGGACGATCCCGTGGACCGTGGAGAGTCCCAGCCCGGTGCCTTTGCCAACGGGCTTGGTAGTGAAGAACGGTTCAAAGATGTTCTGAAGAATCTCCGGGGCGATTCCAGTGCCGTTGTCGCTCACCGAGAACCGCACGAAGCTCCCCGGAGTCGCCGGAGCGATGGCTCCCGAGCCTATTTCGACGTTCCTGGTCTCGAGATTAAGGCGGCCCCCCTTGGGCATGGCGTCGCGAGCATTGACAGCCAGGTTCATAATTACCTGAGTAAACTGCCCCT
The DNA here is from genome assembly GCA_903909435.1 of uncultured Acidobacteriia bacterium. Classification (GTDB taxonomy): domain Bacteria; phylum Acidobacteriota; class Terriglobia; order Bryobacterales; family Bryobacteraceae; genus CAIVVT01. The sequence goes on from CAIVVT010000060.1 coordinate 34,511, forward strand.
CGTCCGCGAGAATCTGGCCAAGTGCGGAATCGAGCTTGAGTTCGATTTGAATGTCCTCGCCGATGATGCGGTGGAGCATATTCCGCATTTCGGAAACCAGTAGATTCAAGTTGAAGACCTTGGGCTCGATGACTTGATTGCGGCTAAACGCCAGCAACTGCTGAGTCAGCCCGGCGGCGCGCTCTCCGCTCTGATGAATCTCCTGAACGGGACTCCGCAGCGGATCGTGTTCGCTCAAGCGGCCCAGCATCAGCCCGCTATAGCCATTGATGACAGTCAGCAAGTTGTTGAAATCGTGGGCAACTCCCCCCGCGAGGCGGCCGATGGCCTCCATCTTCTGCATTTGAGTGAACTGGTCCTGCAGCAGTTTGCGCTCCGTCAGATCGTGTACCACGCCGATGACACCGATGATCTCCCCCGCTGCGTCACGCAGCGGGCTGCTGGTGTCCGTACACCATCCGGTTTTGCCAGTGCTCTCGATGTCGAAACGAAAGTCCGGCGAGCGAACGACCTCTCCAGCCAGCGCCCGCTCCAGCCCTTGCATGACGCCGTTTTCCACCAGAAAGGGGAACACGTCGCCGGCGTAGCGGCCGATCACTCGTTCAGCGGGAATGCCGGTCATCTGCTCCATGAAGCGATTCCAGGCCAGAATGTGCAGCCTGTCGTCGTAGACGATGAGGCCCTCGCTAGCGCTGGCGACGACTTGCTGGTGGAACAGGCTGGACTCGCGCAGCGCCGCTTCGGACTTGCGGCGCTCGGTGATATCGCGGGTGACTCCAACCAGTTCGAGCCGGTCGCCCTCTTCGGTTGGAATCCAAATGGTGATTTCGACCGGTACGCGCGCGCCATTTTTATGCAGCAACTCCGTCTGCCGGACCTCAACGGCGGCAGGCACGACCCCGCGCTTCAGCCGTTCCACCCTTTCGAGCATGTTGGCGGCGGCAATCTCGCGCGCTTCCGGAACGAAGACCTCAAGAAATGAAAGCGCCTGGTATTCGGATGGAGCGTAGCCCTGCAGCTGCCGGATGGAAGGGCTGACGTAGGTAAAGCGGCCCGCTTCGAAATCGTAGACCCAGACCACGTCGCCGCTGTGCTCCGAGATCAGCCGGTAGACCCGTTCGCTTTCGCGCAGGGCTGCTTCCGATTCGCGCTGCTTCCGGCGCATTGCGGCGTCCTGGATCTCGCGCTCAACCACCGGAGCGAGCCGAGTCAGCCGGTCCTTCATGAGGTAGTCGTGCGCGCCGGCTTTCATCACAGCCACAGCAGCATCCTCGCCGATGGTGCCGGAGACCACGATGAATGGAATATCGGCGCCGGTCGCCTGCAGGAGCGCCAGCGCCGCCGGAGCATCGAAATCCGGCATCCGATAGTCCGAGACGATGACGTCCCAGGGGCCGCGCGAGAGAGCCTGCTGCATGGCGGCAGCGGTTTGCACCCGCTCGAATACTATGTCGTAACCGGCCCTGCGGAGATTCCGGAGGATCAAATCGGCATCGCTGTCCGAATCCTCCACCTGCAACAAGCGCAACGGCTTACTCATGGACGCCATTCTCCAGTTCAGGCGGGAGTTCGTTCAACACCAGCCAATACAGTCCGAGGTGCTCGATGGCCAGGGCAAATTGCGCGAAATCGACCGGCTTGCGGATATAGCTGTTCACGCCCAGATCGTACCCGGCGGCGATGTCGTGGTCCTCCCGCGATGAGGTCAGAATGACCACTGGCAGACGGCGGGTTCGGACGTCAGCCCGAATTCGCCGCAGTACTTCGAGTCCGCTGATCTTAGGTAGGTTCAGGTCGAGCAGTGTGAGCGCCGGCAGAATCGAAACGTCCCGCCCGGCGTGCGCGCCGGTCCCGAACAGGTAATCAAGCGCCTCTTCTCCGTCCTCGGCAACCACCAGCCGGTTCTGAATGCGGGCCTTGTCGAGCGCGCGCCGGGTCAGATCCGCATCGCTGGGATTGTCTTCAACCAGCAGGATGATCCTCGTCTTCATTGGTCAGCTCCCAAAGTGAAATAGAACCTCGCGCCTTCGCCCACCACTGACTCGGCCCAGGCCCGGCCGCCATGCCGCCGGACAACGCGCTGGACGGTGGCGAGTCCGATTCCGGTGCCGGGGAATTCCGATGCGCTGTGCAGGCGTTGGAACGCGCCGAACAGGTTAGACGCATAGTCCATGTTGAAGCCCACGCCATTGTCGCGAACGAAAAAGGTCCGCTCGCCGTGCGTTTCGGCCTGTCCGAATTCGATCCGCGCAACGGCTCGCGGCCCGGTGAACTTCACGGCGTTGCCCAGCAGGTTCGTCAGCGCCACCTCAAGCAGTCGCGCATCTCCCAACGCGCTCAGACCGTCCTGAATCTGGAACTCAAGGCGGCGGCCGGGTTGTTCTTCCTGCAGCCGCCCGGCGATGCCGTGTGCCAGTGCGGAAAGGTCCACCGTCCCACGCTTCATCTCGCTGCGGGTCACCCGCGAGAGCAGCAGCATGTCGTCGATCAGCAGCCCCATGCGCTGGGTCTCGGAACGCACCCGCGAGAGGTAGCCCTTGGCCGTGTCGTTGAGACTCGCCCCGAAATCCTCGAGCATGGCCAGGCTCCAGCCGTCGATGCCGCGCAGGGGAGAGCGCAAATCGTGCGATACCGAGTAGCTGAAAGCCTCCAACTCCTTGACCGCAGCCTCCAGTTGGACGGTGCGGTTGCGGACCCGCAGTTCCAGGTCCTCGTTCAAACGGAGGATCTCCCGCTCGGCCCGTTTCTGCGCCGAGATGTCGGTAGAAAGCGCCAGGGCTGCGAAGACGCCGCCGGAGGCATCGTGCAGCGGCGCGTAGCGCGTCCAGATGGGGCACTGCTGGAACTCGCCTTCCACGTTCACCGTGCCACCGTCCAGAGTCAGGTGGAAGCGCTGTTCGCTGGCCGCGGCCAGCGAGGGCTCCAGCACTTCGCGAACGGTGCGGCCCACCAGGTTCTCGCGGGCGAAGCCAATTCGCGCCGGCAAATCCCCCTCGACCGCGACATAGCGCAAGTCGCGATCGACCACGAACACACCGGTACCGGGTAGGTTCCGCACGATGGCGCGATACAGTTCGTCGCTGCGGTGCCGCTCCTGCTCGGCGCGCTTTCGCTCGGTGAGATCCTGCGCGATCACAACACGCGAAATCAGCCGGCCCTCTTCGTCCCGCACGCCGGTCAGATCCAAGTAGACCGGGAACCGGCTGCCGTCCTTCCTGAGATGGGTCCACTCGGCGGCAGCATGGCCGGATTCCGCGTTGGCCTGCACGACGATTTGCTTCATCAACTCCAGGCGTTCGGGCGGATTCACTACGGCGATCGACTGGCCAATCAGTTCCTCCGGAAGATAGCCGCGCTCCCGGGCAAAAGTGGCATTGACGGCGGTGAACGTGTCCGAGACCGGTTCGACCAGCGCGATGCCGATTTCCGTCTGTTCGAAGGCGCGGCGCCATTCGCGCGCTGCCAACTCGGCCCGCTTGCGTTCCGTGATGACGTCGAAGATCGCGATGAAGCGGCTTTGCTCGGGGGAATAGAGCGAGATCGAGAACCACATCTGCAGCGCTTCGACCCAGACTTCGATCGCCTCGGGAATCCTCGTGGAAGCGACGCGCCCGTAAGTTCGGATCAATTCCGGATCGGATTCCAGAATGCCGGGAATCGCTTGCGAAACGCGTTTGCCGACGACATCCTGAAGACCCGTTAGTAGCCCGAACGAGGCATTGACGGCGAGATAGATGAAGTCCCGGGGCTGGCCGTCTTCGAAGATCATCTCGCAGTAGGCCAGACCTTCGTGCATGTGCTCGAACAGGCCCCGGTAGCGTAATTCGCTTTCGCGGGCTGCGGATTCGATCCGCCTGTGCGCGGTAAAGTCCTCGGAGAAAATGATGATTCCGCCGGTCGTCTCGCCCTGATCGCCCCACGGCCGGATCTGCCAGTTCACCCAGTGGACGGTCCCGTCGGGCGCGGTGAAAGACTGGTCGCGCGCGCCTAGCGATTCGCCCGAGAGGCCGCGGCGGTGAGCGTCTTTCCAGATCTCGGGAAGCACCGGGAAAGTTTCGTAATGGAGCCGCCCGATCACCTTATCGCGGGTCAGGCCGAGGTCGTCCAGCCAGCGCTGGCTGCATTGAACCTGCCGTAGATTGCGATCGAGCATCAGCAGTCCGACCGGCGTAGCGGCCACCATCGACTGAAGAATGTTCAACTCATGCTCGGCGCGCCGCCGCAGCGTCTCCTGGGCCTGCTTCCATTCCGTGAGATCGTGCGTGATACCGACCAATTCGCGCACCGCACCGGCTTCATCGAGCAATGGCACGACGCGCGACAGCAGGTGGCGCTGACCCGTGGCAGGCAGGAGCAAATCGACTTCGCGGTCCTGCGGCGTCTTCGTCTGAATCGCCGTCTCGAGCAATTCGACAACCTGCGCGGAGATCTCCGGCGGCCAGATGTCCTCCTCACGCCGGCCCAAGAAGTCCGCCGGAGCCATGCCGGTAATCGCCGTCGTGGCTGAGTTGATGTACTGAATCCGCCGTTGCCGGTCGTAGAGCACGATCACGTCCGGAACGTTGTCGAGCACCCGGCGGAGCCGCTCCTCACTCTCGCGCAACCTGCGCTCCGCGCGCTGGAGCACACGGATGAAGCGGTCGGTCGAGACGCCCGCGACGGCAAGCAGCACCAGCAAGAACACGAAGCCTGCCAGGAAAGTCCACTTCAGCGAGGCCTGACGATCCCGGGCGACCGCGCCAAACTGCGCCTGCGAATGTTCTTCCTCGGATTCCAACCGGTGAACGACGTCGCCGAGGGCGTCCATCAGCCGCTGGCCTTCGCCAGTGCGCAGCAAAGCTAGTGCGGCGGCGTGATCCGAGTTCCGATCCGCCTGTAGGATCTGCGCGAGCAACTCCAACCGCCGGCGCGCGATGCGCTCGATTTCCTGGACACGGGCAGCCTGCACGGGGTTGCCCGCGACGAGCTGCGCCAGGCGGCCGCATAATGGCTGCTCTTTCGCAATGGCTGAATGGTACCGTTGCATGAAGACTTCATCGCGAGTCAGCAGGTAGCCGCGCTGCCCGTCCTGGGCATCTTTAATCGCAAACAGGAGCGAATCGGCGGTATTGAGGATGTGGTAGGTGCGTTCCACCGACTGCGCGGCGGAGCGGGCGCCTTCGAAACTGCGGAACAACTGGACTGCAATGCCGCACACCAGCAAAAGCAGTGCCGCCAGAATCGTATCCCGCCGAATTAGAATACTTCTCAAGACCCGGTCAGCTTTCGTCCGCGGTTGCCCGCCGGAAGGGGTCGGACCCCGCCAAACCGCGAGGTCCCGAGCCATCGTTTACCCGCATACGCGCCACCGATCCTCAGGGATCAGGGCGGAGTGGAAACAGGCACCAACCACAGCATATGCGAATCGACCCCGATTATGACCTTGAAAGTTTTCAAACCAGGCGGACGTGAAACCGTATTTTTTCATTCATACTGAATACTCCCCAGGGAGCGGAGGCCAGGACAGGAAGAGCTGTTAACGGCTGGCAGGGCACCTGGAGGGCGTCAGGGTAGGCCAGTCCCGCGAGGAGTTTCCCACTTACGCCTCGAATTCTATTAGACTGCCAGCGGGAGACTTGCTCATGCGCAGATTCACTTCGATTGCGATGATTGGGATTATGGCAGGACTGGCTGGATGCAACTCGGACCGCACGCCGGAGAAAGCCAAGGCGTTCGCCGAAAAGGCCGAGACCGAGTTGCTGGAGCTGACCAACGCGGCCAGCCGCGCGCAATGGGTCCAGGAGACCTTCATCACCGGCGACACCCAAGCCATCGCCGCCGAGGCCAACGAAAAGCAAATCGCGGCGCAAGTCCGGCTGGCAAAGGAAGCCGCCAGGTTCGACGGCCTGACGCTGCCGGAGGACGTAAAGCGCAAGCTACTGCTGATCAAGCTCGGCATCACGCTGCCCGCACCCGCCGACCCGAAGGAGAGCGCCGAAGCGGCACAGCTCGCTGCCGCGCTCAGCGCCGCTTACGGCAAGGGCAAGTACTGCCCGGGAGGAGACGCGTCCAAGTGCCTGAGCATTGACGACATCACGAAGATCATGGCCACCAGCCAGGATCCAAAACAGCTGCTCGACGTCTGGCAGGGCTGGCACCGCATTGCGCCTCCAATGCGGAAGGACTACGCGCGGCTGGTCGAGCTGTCGAACAAGGGCGCCAAGGAACTGGGCTTCACCGACACCGGCGCACTGTGGCGGTCGGGCTACGATATGCCGCCGGACGACTTCGCGAAAGAGCTCGACAAACAATGGCAGGCAGTCCGGCCGCTGTACCTGCAGTTACACGCCTATGTGCGCTGGAAGCTGCACGAGAAGTACGGCGACGTCGTGCCGGCCAATGGCCCGATTCCGGCTCACCTGCTGGGCAATATCTGGGCGCAGACCTGGGACAACCTCTACCCCATGCTGGCGCCGAAGGATGCCGATCCGGGCTACGACCTGACGAAAATCCTGAAAGACCGCAAGACCGACCCGCTGCAGATGGTCCGCTACGGCGAGGGCTTCTTCGGTTCGCTCGGGTTCGCCGTGCTGCCGAAAACGTTCTGGGAGCGGTCGATGTTCGTGCGGCCGCGCGACCGCGACGTGATCTGCCACGCCTCGGCCTGGGACGTGGATAACGCGGACGACCTGCGGCTGAAGATGTGCATCGACATCGTGGCCGAGGACTTCTACACGGTGCACCACGAACTGGGGCATAACTTCTACCAGCGGGCCTACAACAAGCAGCCGTTCCTGTTCCGCAATTCTGCCAACGACGGTTTCCACGAGGCGATCGGAGACACCATTGCGCTCTCCATCACGCCCGATTACCTGGTAAAGCTGGGATTCATCCAGAAGGTTCCGGACGCCTCCAAAGACACGGGACTGCTGCTCAAGAAGGCCTTGGAAAAGGTAGCGTTCCTGCCCTTCGGGCTGCTGATCGACCAGTGGCGCTGGCAGGTTTTCTCGGGCCAGATCCCCCCGGAGAAGTACAACCAGGCCTGGTGGGAAATGCGCCGGAAGTATCAGGGCATCGCGCCCGGCTCACCGCGCGGCGAGGAGTTCTTCGATGCCGGAGCGAAGTACCACGTGCCGGGCAACGTCCCGTACACGCGCTACTTCCTGGCGGCGCTGCTGCAGTTCCAGTTCCACAAAGCGCTCACCGAGACAGCCGGCTGCACGGGACCGCTGCACCGCTGCTCCATTTACGGCAATAAGGCAGCGGGCGCGAAGCTCAATTCGATGCTTGAAATGGGTGTCGAGAAGCCCTGGCCGGACGCGCTCGAGAAACTCACCGGTACGAAGCAGATGGACGGGTCGGCCCTGCGAGCGTACTTCGAGCCGCTGGAGAAGTGGCTAATCGAACAGAACAAGGGTAAGCCGGTGGATTGGTAGACTGCGGACCGCTTGCCTGCGGTCGCGGCACCGTTCTGAACCGGGGCCGCGACCGCGAGTTAGCCGGTCGATTACCGGCCCAACCGCGGCGATAACCGGAAACGGGCTAGGACATTTTGTAGCTGTCGGTCTTGGCGTCCCACAGTGCGACGCGCTTCTGCTTGTAGCTCATCACGGACAGGAAGCCGGGGATCGCCGCCTCATAACCGGCCTGCGGCGGCGCGATCGGCTTCTCGGTCCCCTGCACCGAATTGAGGAAGTTGCGGATGTGGGCTTCCACGGCCAGGTTGTCGTTGCCGGGTATGGTGAGGGTCAGTTCCTTGCGTTTCTGCATAGCCTCATTCATGCCCGGGGTATAGACTTCCGGATAGTAATTGAGCGTCGAGCGATTAAGCACCTCAATGGTTCCCTCGTTGCCCAAATACTGTTCTCCATATCCATTCTTAGCATTGCCCAGGTAGCAAGAATAATTTACATGAAACTTGTCCGGGTAATCGAGCAGCACACTCCAGGTATCGGGAACTTCCCGGTCGTCGTCCTCGGTCCAGCGCAGCACTCCCCCGGTAGCAACCACCGACGACGGGATGCCGCGCCCCATCACAAAGGCCGTAATGTCGGTCTGATGAACCATCAGGTCGGTCGCGATACCGCTGGAGTAGTCCCAATACAGGCGCCACTGGCCGTAGCGATGGGCGTCGAAAGGCTTGTCGGCCGCCGGTCCCAGGAACTTCTTCCAGTCGGCATTCTGGGCGGTCAGGGCGCTGTCCAGCGGGTAACGCCAGGCCGGTGCGCCGCTGGGCAGTGCGTTGCGGTACCAGAACGCCCGGACGTAGTGGCAGTCGCCGATAACTCCCTGTGAAATCATCGTCCTAGCCATCTGGTACAGGCTGTTCGAGCGGTTCTGCGTGCCCACCTGAATGACGCTCTTCGACTTCGCCACGGCGCGCATGATCTCCTGCGCCTCTTCGACGGTATGGGCCAGCGGCTTTTCCACATACACGTTCTTGCCCGCCGCAATGGCATCAAGCAACATACGGTGGTGCAGGTGTTCCGGCGTGGCGATGAAAACCGCGTTAACTTCTTTGTCGGCCAACAGATCCCGGTAATCCGTGTAGGTTTTCGGGGTATTGGCGCCCTTGGTCTGAACGATGTCCTTGCCCTTCGCAAGATTAGCGTTGAACGTGTCGCACAGCGCCGTCACTTTGAGCTTCGAGGCGTTGCCGGCGAAGGCCCGTTCGATCAGGTACCGTCCGCGCGTACCCGTGCCGATCCAGCCCAGGTTCACGCGATCCGCGGCGGCGGACGCGGGGAGAATCGCGGGGCCGGCCGCCAGCGCCACGGCTGAAGCGGCGGTTTTGGCGAAGGCGCGGCGTGAGTATTCCTGGCTCATGGGTAAATTCTCCTGCGTAAAGGGACTACTTCCGGGCGATGCATGCCGGATCCAACCATTCAGCATATCCGATCCGCGCGGCGCCACTTCTACCGAAATATGGATCTATCTGTAACCGATTCCATTAATTGGAGATTCGGAGTTCCGGTTCTCTTTTAGTTCTACTGATGTTACAATCGACGCATACCGGTCACCCCGGTACGATTAGGCTGTAGTGCCGTGATCGAGCATCCGGCGCACCAGCCGCTTCGGGAGTCGTTGTGATGAGTGACTCTGCCGCACACGCAGCCTCAAGTTTTGAGGCGCGCCAGCCAAAGGAGCTTAGCTCCCGGCGTGCGATGGTGAATTCGAACTGCCGTCGCCCAGTGGATTTCCCCTGCGGCGGAGCAGCTTCTGCCCCCTGTCCGGGCAGACGAGCCAGACGATCCCATTTTTCGTTCGAAGGCTTCATTCCGCGGTCCATTGAGGCCCCGGTCGAGCACTTCCAGCAGGGCGCTCTGCAGCCCATGTTCGCCCACTCGCGTCGCCACAGTAGCGTGGCCGGTGTTGGCTGCTGAATTTTGGTTGAACTTCTGGCCGTGCCCTGATTGGGGTGCGGCTCTGGTTGGGGCTGGCGGTATCCCGCGTGGCTCCATTCGAGTTGCGTCGGTTTTTTACGTATTGACGGGAGGTTAGTATGCAAAAGTCTCTTTTTGGCAGGCTGCTCGGGGTAATCGCCCTGTGCATCCTGCTCATCCCCGCAGCGGTTACCGCACAATCGGTTTCCGGTGAATTGGTGGGTACTGTTTACGACGCCACGGGCGCGATTGTGGCTGGGGCATCCGTCGTAGCGACGAACGCCGCGACGGGCGTTGCGGCCTCGACGCTATCGTCCTCGTCCGGTCAGTACCGGCTAGGCAACCTGGCAGTCGGCGCCTATGGCCTGAAGGTCACGGCCAAGGGTTTCAGCGTCTCCGAGATCAAGGGTGTCGATGTCAGTTTGAATAAGACAGCCACAACGAACGTGACGCTTCAGGTTGGAGAGTCGAAGACGGTGGTTGAAGTGACGGGCGCTTCGGTTACCATCGACACGACCACGGCTCAGGTTGAGAGCACGTTCGAGGCTAAACAACTGGCCGATCTGCCTGTGACCAGTTCCGGGTCGGGCGTCCTGAACCTGGCGCTTTACACCTCGGGCGTTTCCAGCAGCGGCACCGTTGGCGTTGGGCCGGGCCCCTCGGTTGGCGGACAGCGTCCGCGCAACAACAACTTCACGATTGAGGGCATCGACAACAACAACAAGAGCGTCACTGGATCCCTGGCGAGCATCCCGAACGATGCGGTCCAGGAGTTCTCGATCCTGGCGAACCAGTTTTCGGCACAGTACGGCCACTCCTCGGGCGGCCAGTTCAATCAGGTTTTGAAGGGCGGCACCAACGAATTCCATGGCGCTGGATACGAATACCTGAACAACCGCAACCTGAACGCCGCGGATCAGATCAATGTGGTGAACGGCGTGGACCTGCACCCCCGTTACGACTACAACCGGTTTGGCGGCAACATCGGCGGCCCGATCAAGAAGAACAAGCTGTTCTTCTTCTTCGATTACGAATACGCCCCCTACGGCGCATCGGGCTCAGGCGGACAGATCTTCGCCCCGACCACCAACGGTTATGCCGCGCTCGCCAGCATCCCCGGCGTCAGCGCGAATAACCTTTCAACCCTGAAGCAGTACCTGCCCGCGCAGTCCAGCGCCACCGACGTTGCGAATTTCGGCGGTGCGTTCCCGACTGTCGCCGGGAAGACCATTGAGATGGGCCAGTTTTCGTTCCTGGCGCCCAGCTACTCGAACTCTTACACGTACCTGCTCTCGGTGGACTACTCGCTGAGCGACAAGGACCAACTCCGCGGCCGCTATGTCCGGAACAACTACGCCACGCAGGACACCGCAGCGAATCTGCCGGCGTTCTGGGTGCCATTCAACCAGCCGAACTATCTGGCGACGTTGACGGAGTTCCACAACTTCACGCCTAGCCTGACCAACGAGTTCCGCCTCGGGTACAACCGTTACTCGCAGGTTTACAACGTCGGCAGCCAGAAGTTCCCGGGGCTCGATTCTTTCCCGAACCTGACCATCGACGAACTCGGCGTGAACATCGGACCCAATCCGAATGCACCGCAGGAGACCATTCAGAACCTGTATCAGGTGACGGACAACCTGTCCTGGCTGAAGGGCGCGCACACAATCACGGCTGGCGGCGACTTCAAGAAGTACATCAGCCCGCAGTCCTTCACCCAGCGCGGGCGCGGCGACTACGAGTGGGATACTCTCGAGAACTACCTCACCGACCAGATTCCGTATTTCGGCGAAAGAACGACGGGCAACTTCATCTACTACGGCGACCAGATCCAGTTCGGCGCCTACGTAAATGACTCCTGGAAACTCCGTCCCAACTTCACCGTCAACCTCGGCGTGCGCTACGAGCGGACCACACTCCCCTACGGCGAGCGTCTGCAGAGCGTTAACTCGCTCTCGAATGTCCCCGGGTTGATCTCCTTCGGCGTTCCCAAGCCCCAGAACATGAACTTCGAACCCCGCGTCGGCTTCGCCTGGTCGCCGGGCAAGAGCGGAAGCACCTCCATCCGCGGCGGTTTCGGCATCAACTACGACCAGTTGTTCGACAACCTCGGTATTCTCTCGGCTGCACCGCAGTTCCAGCAGACGGTGGACGTCGGCGGCAACCCCGGCGGCAGTTTCCTGGCTGGCGGCGGCATCCCGGCCAACGCCTCTTCGGGCACGCTGGATGCGGCGACAGCCCGCAGCCTCACTGGTGGATTTATTCCCGACCAGAAGCTACCAAAGTCCCTGCAGTGGAACATCGGCATTCAGCGCGTGATCCACGAGGATTACACGGTCGAATTGCGCTACCTCGGAACGCGCGGACTTGAGCTCCCCATCCAGGACCGCCTGAATGTCGGATCCATCGTCACGCCCCAAAACGCGCTGCCTGTTTACATGGCCGCCCCCAGCCAGGGTCAATTGGACGCTTTGACCAACACACAGGCTGGATTGAACAAGCTGTACAACACCCCTGGCTCGGGCCTGGGCCGCTTCCTGCCCCAGTACCTGAATGCCGGCTTCAGAACCAACATCGTTGGTTTCATGCCGATGGGCGCTTCGACCTATCACGGCATGGCCGCGCAGGTCACCCGCCGCTTCTCCCACGGGCTGCAGTTCGTCGGTTCCTACACCTGGAGCCACAACATCGACAACTCTACGGCCGAAGTGTTCAGCACCTACACCAACCCCCGCCGCGTCCAGGACTTCCAGAACCTGAACGCCGAGCGCTCCAGTTCCGCACTCGACCACCGTCAGCGGTTCACAATGGCGACGGTCTACGACATGCCGTTCTTCAAGTCCGGCAACTGGTTCCTCAAGAACCTCGTCGGCAACTGGGAACTCGCTCCGATCTACACCTATGAGACGGGCAGCCTGGTTACCCCACAGAGCCAGGTGGACGCGAACCTCAACGGCGACGCTGCCGGCGACCGCACGGTCATCAACCCGGCTGGCACGGTCAACGTCGGCACCGGCCTGACCGCTCTCAAGAACAGCTCCGGAGCTGTGGTGGCGTTCGTAGCCAACAACCCGAACGCCCGCTACATCGCGGCGCAGAAGGGTGTACTGACCACCGGTGGCCGCCAGACCGAGCATCTTCACCCGATCAACAACATCGACTTCAGCCTGGTGAAGCGCTTCAACGTTTACAAGGAGCGCTGCAAGGTCGAGCTGGGCGGCAGGTTCTATAACTTCCTGAACCACCCGCAATACACTGGCACCCGCATCAACGACGTCAATTCGATTGGCTACACGGGCACGGACGTTTATAACTTCCTGAACCCGTCCAAAGCCAACTTCTATCAGCCGGACAAAGTGTTCTCGAGCAACCCTCGGAGCGTCCAACTGACAGCAAAGTTCACCTTCTGAGTTTTCTCAGATCGTGCCGTTCAAAAGGGGCGCTTCGGCGCCCCTTTTTCTATGCCCCGGGTTATTGCGATGTTTCAGACTCCTGCCTCCGGCCTCGAAACGGACCTGGCGGCGCACGGGCGTATTCCGGCGTGGCCTGTGCGGGTCAATCCGCGTCATTTGCCAACCCGGCAAACCGCCTGCTATCAAAAGCATGGCGGCGCGCCGGGGAGTTGCGCATTCACGACGATTTGAGCTGCGAACCCGGCAGTCATTGAGGCGGGGGCGAATCCCGCCATGTTAAACTGATCGTTGTCCCCACTCCTGGCGGGGTGACGGAATTGGCAGACGTACCGGACTCAAAATCCGGCGACCTTCACTGGTCATGAGGGTTCGACCCCCTCCCCCGCTACCATCCCACCCATCTGTTTCACTGCCCGATCTGCATGTTGCTCCGGGGAAGTACAGAGGCGCCTCCGTACTGTGCTAGAGGTGTAAGAAGGCAACTAATAATGGAAACACGCAAGCTCGGCAATAGTGACTTGATGATTACGCCCGTGGGCGTGGGCTGCTGGGCCATCGGCGGCGGAGGCTGGGCGTTCGCCTGGGGCCCCCAGGACGACGATCAATCCATCGCTGCGATTCGCGCAGGGCTCGAAGCCGGGTTCAACTGGATCGATACGGCGGCCGTCTACGGTTTGGGCCACTCCGAAGAGGTTGTCGCGCGGGCGTTGGAGGGCATTTCGCCGAGACCTTACGTCTTCACCAACTGCGAACGGACGTGGGATGCGAATCGAAAAATCGTCCCAAGGCTCAAGCGCGACTCGATCCGGCAAGAGTGCGAGAACAGCCTGCGGCGGCTCAAGCTGGACGTCATCGACCTCTATCAAATGCACTGGCCTGAGCCGGATGAAGATATCGAAGAGGGTTGGGAAGCGATGCTCCAGCTCAAGCAGGAGGGCAAGGTGCGCTGGGTGGGCGTGTCGAATTTCAACGTAAGCCAGTTGAAGCGCATTCAGGCACTGGGCCCCGTGACCTCGCTCCAGCCGCCCTACTCCATCATCTCGCCCGAAATC
>CAIVVT010000061.1 GCA_903909435.1 uncultured Acidobacteriia bacterium
CAACACGCCCAACGTGCTGACGGAGACTACGGCCGACTTCGCGTTCACGCTGCTGATGGCCGCCGCCCGGCGCGTGGTGGAGGGCCATGCCTACGTGCACAGCGGCGAATGGAAGAAGTGGCTGATCGACCTGCTGGTGGGTCAGGACATCGGGGGCCAGACCATCGGCATCTTCGGCATCGGCCGGATCGGGCTGGCGGTCGCGCGCCGTGCGCACGGGTTCGGAATGCGAATCCTGTACTGCGACGAACAGGCGGCGGCGGCCGGCGTCACGCAAGAGTTGAACCTGGAACGTATGACGAAAGAAGAACTGCTGCGGCAGGCGGATTTCGTTAGCCTGCACGTCCCGCTGCTGCCCTCCACGCGGCATCTGATCGGTGCGGCCGAACTGGCGCTGATGAAACCGACGGCGATTCTGGTCAACACTTCGCGCGGACCCGTGGTGGACGAAGCCGCTCTGGCGGCCGCCCTGCAGGCGAAGCAAATCGCGTCGGCCGGTCTCGACGTGTTCGAGGAGGAACCCAAGGTTCACCCCGGGCTCCTGCAACTGGATAACGTCGTGCTCGCTCCGCACATCGCAAGCGCGTCGGTCGCCACTCGCCGCCGCATGTCCACTTTGGCGGCGGAAAACGTCGTAGCGGCGCTGACGGGCAAACGGCCGCCCAGCCTGCTGAATCCGGAGTTGTGGCCGGGCTGAGAAGGGGTCGAAGAGATTTTGACGGTTGGCGACTATTCCTTCCGACGATTGCACAACTCCAGGGAACGGTTGGCCCGAATCGTGTATTCGGTATAAGCTTTAAACCAGCTAGGGACTGACTGGGAAGCTCTGGATGATCATCGCTTTATCGCGATTCAAAGTGGCCAATGGACTCGAGGACAAAGTCCGCGAGGCATTCCTCAGCCGGCCCGGGCTGGTGGATAGCGTGCCCGGATTCCTCGGTCTCGAGACCTTTACGGATTCCGAGGATTCGGCGCTGTTCTATCTGGTCACCCGCTGGACCGGCGAGGCCGCATTCCGCAACTGGCATTCCGGTAGCGGTCACGCGCAGTCCCACCTTGGCATTCCGAAGGGGCTGAAACTCGACCCTTCCTTCACCCTCCTTCGGGTTCTCGACCGCATCGGCGATCAAGACAACGTCTCACACGCCGACGAAATGCGCGACTCCGCGCCGGTGATCTCGGCTTTCCTGGAGCACAGTTCGAGTGTCTTCTGGTTGAAGGCCGGACTGGACGGTGCGATCGTCGCGCTTAATCAAGCGGCCGAAGAGAAACTGGGTGGGACGCCCGATCGCCTGCGGGGCGCATCCCTCTGGCTGCTTCTCACTCAGCCGGATGTGGCGCTATTGCGGGCCGAGGTCGGGAGCGGGGTCAGGGACACCGCGAGTCGCCACCGGTTGAATTTCCTCAGCCTCGATCAGATTCCCTTCACGCTGGAGTGTCATCTGGATGTGCGGCCAGACGGGTTCGTCCTGATCGGGGAAAGCGCTGAGCGCCACGAACTTGGGCTACAGCGAGAGTTGATGTCGCTGAATAACCAGTTAGCGGTGCAATTGCGGGAGAACGACCGAGAAGCGAAAGCGCTGCAAATCGCACACGCCGAACTCAAAAGAGCGTCCGACGAGTTGCAGGATTCCCACTGGCACCTCAAGAAGATGCAGGAAGTACTCCCTGTTTGTACGCTATGCGGCAAGATCGATGCGGGTGATTTGAAATGGGTGCCCGTGGTGGAGTACCTGAGGCGGAGCGATCTGATCCTAAGCCACGGGCTTTGCCCCGATTGCCTGGACCGCGAATTGGACAAGCTGAAACAGCCGGAATGAGGCCGAGCCCCCTATGGCGAGAATTGAATTCGGGCGCAGAATCCAAATTGCCCGCGCGATTCGGGCCTGTCGCGCCGCCGTCGCGGAGGAAGTCACCACCGCGTTCCTGGCCCGGCATCCCGACTGGGAACTGAAGTACGGAGACCGGGCGCGCGAATTTGGGATAAAAGACGCGGTTTACCACCAGGATTTTCTAGCCGCCGCGATCGAGTGCGGCGAGGTCGAAGCATTCGTGGATTACTGCGAGTGGGCCGCGCGCATGCTCCTGGCGCGGGACATCAAGCCCAGGTTTTTGTCAGAGAACCTAACGCAGATCGGCGGGCAGCTGAATGCCCGGCTGCCGGCGCCGGCAGCGGATATCGCCGCCTCCTATTTGCGGAGAGGCGTCGAGTCGTGTCTGCAGGGTGGCGGGAAATCCGAAGCCGAGCCAATCGGAAAGCTCGAGCAGTTGGCCGGAGTCTACGCGAACGCGGCACTCGGAGGACACCGGCAGGCAGCGCTCAACCTGCTGCTCGAAGCAGTGCGCCAGGGCCATCCCGTAAGCGACCTGTACTCGGAAGTGCTGCAAGCCGCCATGCGGCGGATCGGCGTGTTGTGGGAGCAAAACGAGATCACGGTTGCCCAGGAGCACATGGCCACAGCCATCACCCAATTTGTCCTGGCACAACTTTATCCATTGATTGAGCCACCAGCACAGCTTCGCGGCAGGATCGTCGTCACGGGGGTGGAGGGCGAATTCCATCAGATCGGCGCGAACATGGTCGCCGACATGCTCGAGGCCAACGGCTGGGACGTCCGATTTCTAGGCACAGACACGCCGGTCGGCGCCGTAGTGGCAGCGGTGGAGGAGCATCAGGCAGATGTTTTAGGCGTATCCGCAACCCTGCTCTTCAACATCCCTAACGTGGTCCGCTTGATCGATGCGGTGCGAGCCAGGTTCAGGGGCAAAGTGCAAGTCCTGGTTGGCGGCTCCGCCTTTCGCCTGGCGCCGTCGCTGTATGAAGAAATTGGGGCAAACGCCTGCGCTCTCGATCTGAAATCCGCAATTGCGGCCGCCAACGGGCTGGCTTCTAAGAAGTCGGTACTTGTGGCCGACGACGACGCCGGCGTGCGCAGGTATCTCAGCCGCATTCTGGAGGAGGCTGGATATGAAGTGCTGCTGGCCGAAAACGGAAAAGAGGCGATGCGCCAACTGCGCGCTCACCCCGTGCACCTGGTTCTGATCGATCTGGTCATGCCGGAACAGGACGGGCTGGAGACCATCCCGATGATCAAGGCGGCTTTCCCGGACCCCCGGATCATCGCGATTTCCGGCGCGTTTGGCGCGACTTTTCTGCGCGTAGCTAAGGCATTCGGCGCGCTGGATACCCTCGCAAAACCAATCTCCCGGGAGACATTGCTGCGAAGGGTCCGTCAGGCGTTGGCCGTCTGAGCTTCAATCACGCTGTCTGCTGCGGCGGAGAAGACCCCGCCTTGATCCCGGCAGTTGGAGAGAGCGCGTCCAATTCGCCCTTTTGCGGCTATCCTGTTAGAACTCGCGCGCGAAACGTTCTCGATTCGTGAAGGGGCTGCCAATGCAAGACAAGCCAACCATTACCGCGCCTGTCATGCGGCTCATTGGGGTCGCGGACGCGGAGCGGAGCACACAGTTCTATCGCGAAGTGCTGGGGTTCGAGATGCGCGAACGAGATGGCGCAATGGAGGCGATGTACGGCCCGGCGCGCCTGCAATTCCGCAAACAGGACTACGCCCCCTGCGACTGGGACACGCCTCGACCGCCAGGGACCGCCATCCTGTTCTTCCAGACGGACGACGTTGCCGCGATGCAGGCGGCCATCCGCGCTCGCGGCGGCGTACCGTCTGAATTGGAGCAGGTGAATTGGATCAAAATGCGGATGTTCGAGATCCGCGATCCTGACGGCCACACGCTGTGGTTCGGCCAATCCTACAACGCGGAATTCCCGCCGCGACTGCCGGCCATGCTGCAAAAGGCATTGCCGGAACTGCCGTTCGACGACGTGCCGGCAGCCGTCGCCTACTACCGCGACGCGCTCGGTTTCCATATCAATTACGCGCAGGACGACATGGGCGTCATGGACCGCGACGAGGTGACGGTGGTGTTGATCGCGCGGACAGAGCGCCACACGGGCATCGGCTCGGCCTACGTCTACATCGAAGACGCGGACGCGCTGTGCGCAGAATTGAAGACAAAGGGCGCGAACGTGCTGGGTGAACCGGTTAGCCATCCGTGGGGTCTGCGCGACTTCCGCGTAGTGGATCTTGAAGGCAACTGGATCACGTTCGGGCAGCCGTTCGAGTAACATGCCGCCCGCCACTCCCTCACGGTCGCGGCTCCGACCGGAACGGAGCCGCGACCGTGAGGGAGCGGTACGGGTCAGAACAGGTACTTGACGGCGAACTGGATCAGGCGCGGCGCCACCGACGTTTGCGTGATTACGCCTAACGTTGCCGTGCCGACGTTGGTCCCCGGATTGGCGAATTGCGGGTGGTTCAGGGCGTTGTAGAACTCCATGCGGAAAGCCAGCACACTGTCCTCGCGGATTCCACCGACCTTGGTCGTCTTCCCCAGCGAAAAATCCGTGTTCACCTGGCTGGGACCGTTCATGATGCTCTGCCCCGCCGTGCCGTAGGCGGAGGAACCGTCGGAGCCGGCAACCGCGGGTGCACACAGTTCGCTGGTGTTGATCCAGTTGTTCAGGCGGGCCGAGGCGCTGCCCGGAGTCGAAAGGCCGGCATAGGATGCGCCGGGACATAGCGTCACGGTTGAGGTCCCGGCATGGCCGTAAACGCCGCCGCCATTGGAATCGGTCAGCGTCATGGGCAAGCCGCTTTGCAGGATCACCATGCCGGAGAGCGACCAGCCCTTCAAAAGCGCACCGGTGAAGCCGGTGGCGTGCGCGAGGGTGGGGAGCAGGTAGTTGAAATTCGTGGTCACGCGATGCGTGCGGTCAAACGATGCGCGCGCCCAATCGAGTGCGAGGTTGTTCAGATCGTTGTAAATGGCCGTGTTCGTCGCGGCGCGCGAGAAGGTGTAAGCGAGTTGAAAGGTGAGCGAACGCGAAATCTGCTGGCGCAGCGTCGCCTGGAGGCTGTGATAAGTGGACGCGCCGGAGAAAGCGCCGTTCAGGAGGGCCGTGGGCGTCTCTCCCAGAATGGGCACGCGCAGCCGCGCATTCGCTGAAGTATTCGTGGTGATGCAGTCGGAAGCGACGCCGTCGTAGCCGCAATTCACCGGGTTCGCCGTGCTGGCCAGCAGCGGTTGGTTGAGCCCGCGCGTGAGGCTGAGGCGGTCGCCGCGCGACCCGACGTAGCCGGTGTCGAGGGACAGCGTGTGGGACAGGCGGAGTTGGGTGCTCAAATTCCACTGCTGGAGGCGTGGGATACGGTAGTCCGGGCCGACGATGCGGTCGGAGAGCTGGGAATCCACGGTTCGCGCGACGTAGCCCAGGGCCGGAGTGGGGAAAAGCTTCTGCAAACTCGACAGGTTGTTGCTCGCATCCGAATTCGAGAAGCTTTGCGCGAAGGGCGCACCCGTTGCCGTGCCGACCGACCCGGGGGCCTGGAAAAACCAGCCGTAACCGCCACGGACGGTCAACAATCCCTTGACGCCGAGGGGATGCCACGCGAAACCGAAGCGCGGGGCGAAAGCGTCCAGAGGCGTGTTGTTGCCGTAGTAGCTCTTGGTGGAACGCACGACCACGCCCGCGGGCGGCGGACCGAAGGGCTGGCCAGTGTAAGGGTTGACGAGGTTTGGATTGTAGTTGGCGGCCAGGGTCGTGCCGACGTACGTCCCCGCGGCTGGCGGGATGGCGGTCTGGCGCAGCAGGGACAGCGAACTGTTGCCGATGGTGCCGTCGGCGTCCTGAGCCGGGCCCAGGTATTCCCAGCGCAGGCCGGCGTGGGCCGCGAGGCGGGAATTGAACTTAATGTCATCCTGCACGAACGCTGCGCCGCTGTTGCTGCGGTACTTGGCCTGGGCTTCGCCATTTGGCCCGATTCCGACGTTAGCTTGAATCCACTGCACGTTGCTGCGTCCGGCGGGGCTCAGGTTATCCGCAGCGCTCAGGCCCAGCAGAAAGTCACTGAAAGTCTGGAACGTGGCCTTGCCACGGGCGGTGCCGGTGTCGTCGCGGAAATTGAACTGCGTCAGGAAGACCCCGCCCGCGCGGAGGGTCTGGCGGCCGTGGACCCACGCGAGATTGTCGGCCCAGGAGTAGTATTTGCTGTTGGACGCGAAGTCGTTGCCGGTGTTGCCGAACATGCGGAAACTGCCCAGCGTACCGAGCACGGTCAGCTCCGGCGGGTGGTTGAAAAACGGCGTCGCGGAGGTCATGCCGAGCGAGGTAGCCGTCGGCGCGCTCACGCCCTCGGCATTTTGCAGCGAGCGCGTGAAGCTCATGCGGGCTTCATTGACCACGTTCTTGTTCAGTGAGGAAGTCAGGCTCAGGCTCGATACGTAGTCGCGTGCCTGCAGGGCCTGCGGCGTGCCGTTGCCCGGCAGGATCGCCGTGCCGGGGTAGCCGCCGGGCGAGCCGAACGTCCGGAACTGGTCGATGGTGGCCACGTAACCGCGCTCGGAGAGCGTGTGCTTGGGCGACAGGATGTAGTCCAGATTGATCAGATACTGGTTCTCGTTGTAGGTGGACGGCAGGCTGTACGAGGAGAAGCCGAGCCCGGCGTTTGCGCCGGAGGTCAGGATGGTCTGCGGCACGGGGATCAGGTACGAACCGTCAGCGCGCTTCGCCTGCAGAAGCTGCAGGGCGACGGGGTTAATCGGCGCGGTGGCGGCCGTGCTTTGGTTGCGGCAGTCGAGTTGTTTCCCGCCGGCGTAGGTCAGGTAGCGCGGATCGGGTTGACCGCTGGACAAAAGATTATTACCCGGGCAGAATTGCGCCGCCAGCGCGGCTGCCGAACGGTCGTTCGTGAGCGGCGGCAGGATCGGGTTTGAGGTGGAGGTTGTATCCAGCCCGTTTACCTGCCGGGTGCCCTGAATGGAACTGAAAAAGAAAAGCTTCTCGCGCCGTACAGGACCGCCGAGCGTGGCGCCGTACTGATTCTGTTTGAGGTTGGGCTTGGATTGGCCGGTGGCGTTGCGGAAGAACGAGTTGGCGTTGAAAATGTCGTTGCGCACGAACTCCCAGACATCGCCGTGGAAGTCCTTCTCGCCGCTTTTGGTAATCAGCGCGGTGGTCGGCACGGTTGCGCCGTAAGCGGCATCGTATTGGGAAGGCTGGATCTTCAACTCGGAAATCGTGTCCGGGTTAGGCACGGCGCTGGGCGCGTTGGCCCCATCCAGGGTGTAGGCCCCGGCATTGGTGTTGCCGTTGACGTTGACGCCGCGCGTACCGCGGCCGAGCGTGCCGGCATTGTTGACGTCCGCGGCGGAGCCCGAAGACATTGAGAGAATCTGCGTGAAATTGCGCGTGGTAAGCGGCACCGAGGTGATCGTCTTCGAATCGACCACGGTCCCGGTAGCCGCAGTCGAGCCAACGGAACGGCACTGGCAGGCAACCTGCTCAGTGGCGTCGCCGCGCTCGAGCGTCGGGTCCAGCGTGGCCACTTCGGAGATGTTCACCGTGACCGCGGCCATGTGTGAGGTCTTGAAACCCGTAGCTGCGAAATGGACTTCGTAAGTGCCAGGAGGGAGAAGCGAAAAGCGATAGCTGCCGTCGGCTGCCGTGGTGGAGGCGTGCGTCTGCCTGGTGGCCGCGAACGCGATTGTCACGGAAGCATTGGGGATAGCCTCGCCCGCCGGACTGAGGACAGTCCCTGCCAGCGCGCCCGTGGTGGCCGATTGCGCGGGCGCAAGCCCCTGGCAACTGAAGAATAAAACCGTCGCCAGACACCAGACAGGTGATCGCATTGCCGTCCTTGAGCGCTTAGTTGAATCGCAGCGCCAGAACGGACAGGTCCGGGCCAGCGTGGCGGTTCCCGCCTATTCTATAAGATGCCGGCGGGCGGGACGGTGCGCCGTCCGGAGACGATGCAGCGACGGGCTGGGTCGCCTAACACCGGCCTTCAGGGCTTTACGGTTACGGTGTGAAACGAGCGGTCCGCCGCGCGTCCGATGAAGAAACCCGCGGTGCCGCCCGCGACGGCGACGGATAGGAACACTACCGCTCCTGCCACGGCGCTCTCAAGGTGCTTGTCACTCGCGATCATTCCCGCCGCGGCAGTACCCGCCGCTACCGGCGCGAGGGCGCCAATCGTGCGAAACTTGATCCCGCTCTTGCGGATGCCGAGCGTCTTCACCTGTTCGCGCGGGATCGTGACCTGCCCCTTCGGATGTTGCGCTGCGTTGCTCGTCTTCAGCACCTGGAGGGTAAGCGCATCAGGCGTGAAGCTGGCCCGTTGGCCCTGGATCACGGTTGCATCGGGCAGCACCAGGCGCAAAGTCCAATCCAGCTGCACCTCCTGGGAAAGCTCGCCCCAGGTGCGGCCTTTGGGTTGCTCAGCTTGAGCGGACCCCAGGATGGCACAAGTCAAGGCAAATATCGTCAATGCACGCATACCGCACCTCCCTGGTTGGCGGTTCGATTGAACGACCCCGTTGGAGCTGCCGGCGCCGGCGATAGGCACAAAAGCGGTAGTGCAGCACAACGGATGATTAGATCTCTTTTTGTGGATCTCGCGACGAAGTATATAGCAGAAGGGGCGGCGCTACCAGCCCATTCGGGTCGATTCTGGATCTAAGCCCGTCAAAACGCGCTACATCTTTTCGGCGGACGGGCGCATCTATAGGCTGGATGAGAAATCTACTTTTCGCCACCGTTTTGACGTCAGCATTCGCCATGAGTATCTCAGCAGCTTCCAACGTTCACGAGTTCACTCTCAACAACATTGACGGAAAGCCGGTTCCGCTTGCCGAATACAAGGGCAAGGTCGTGCTCATCGTCAACGTCGCCAGCAAGTGCGGATTCACCCCCCAGTACACAGGATTGGAGGCGCTCTACGAGAAGTACAAGGACCAGGGTTTCGTGATTGTCGGCGTTCCGGCTAACAATTTCGGCTCCCAGGAGCCGGGCACCAACGAAGAAATCAAGACGTTTTGCTCGCGCAAGTACAACGTCAGTTTCCCGATGATGTCGAAAGTATCGGTGAAAGGCGACGATATTACGCCGCTGTACAAGTACCTCACCACGGCCAAGGGCGGCGACGTGAAATGGAATTTCACCAAATTCCTGATCGGCAAGGACGGCCAGATCGCTGAGCGCTTCGAGTCGGCCGTCAAGCCGGACGCACCGGAATTGACGTCGGCGGTCGAGGCGGCGCTGAAGCAGTAAACGACCATTCGCGACGGTCTGATACCGTAGGGGAAGCGGGTCGCCGGGAGGCCCGCGGTAACACCCTTATGGCACGTATTTTAGTCACCGGCGGCGCCGGCTACATCGGCTCGCACACAACTCATCATCTGCTCCGGCTCGGCCACGATGTGCAGGTCGTGGACGATCTTTCTCACGGCTACGCCCACAATGTTCCCGAGGGCCGGCTCCACGAATTCAATCTGCTGGACACGCCCGTGCTCGACGCTCTGCTGAAGCGTTTCGCTTTCGACGCCGTGGTGCATTTTGCGGCATTCATTGCTGTCGGTGAATCGGTGCGTCAGCCCGAGATGTACTTCCGCAACAACTGCGGAGCCACGTTCAGCCTGCTGGATTCGATGGCGCGCGCAAATTTGCGCAAGATCGTGTTTTCGTCCACGGCGGCGGTATACGGCAACCCCGAGAGCACGCCGATTACCGAGGACTTGCCGCACAAGCCTGTAAACCCGTACGGCCACACCAAGCTGATGGTGGAGCAAGCCATGCGCTGGATGGACGAGGGGAACGGACTGAGGTTCGTCGCACTGCGGTACTTCAACGCCTGCGGCGCGGAAGAGGCTTTCGGCATCGGCGAAGAACACGAGCCGGAGTCGCACCTCATCCCGCTGGTCTTTCGCGCCATCCGAACCGGCAAGCCGCTCACTGTTTTCGGCCAGGACTATCCCACTCCGGACGGGACCAATGTCCGCGATTACATCCACGTTTCCGACCTCGCCACCGCACATTCAGCCGCGCTCGACCATCTGCTGGGCGGCGGCGTGAGCCATTCCTTCAACGCCGGGACGGGGCAGGGTTTCAGCGTACTTGAAGTGATCAAAGCGGTGGAACGAGTGACGGGAAGGAGCGTTCCTTACGTGATCGGTCCTCGCCGCGAGGGCGATCCGGCCATTCTTGTGGCCGACTCGACCCGGCTGCAGCAGACCCTGGGCTGGAAGCCGAACTACACGACGCTGGACGCCATGGTCGAAAGCGCGTGGAAGTTCGACAGCAAGAAACACGCGTAACCTGTGGCAGGGCGCCACGACCCGGTTAACTGGAATAGATGCAAGTATGAGATTCTCAACCCTGCTAGCGGCTATAGCCCTTCTACCCTGCCTGATGCTTGCGCAGGACTGGAAGCCCTTGTTCAACGGAAAGAACCTCGACGGGTGGGAGGTGCGCGGCGAGTGCACCTGGACCGTTCTGCCGGGCGGGGTGCTGCTGGGCCAGCGCAGCCATCCCAACATCGATGATCCATTTCCAGCCTGGCCCGCGACGCGCGAGCAATACGAGAAATGGCATTACCGGCAAGCATGGCTTTACAGCGTGAAGATCTACGACGAGTTCGATTTGCACGTCGAGTACCTCATGCCGCCCGGCACCAACAGCGGGATCTCCATCCGGGATCTCTCGCGAGCGCACTTCGTCATCGGTGAATCGGACAGCGCCCGGCCCGACCTAGTCACTGCTTTGAAGAGTTCGCCTGCTCACGTCGGCTACGAAATCCAGCTCATCGACGACAGGGCGCCCGAGAAGTATATGAGCGGCAGCATCTACAGTTTCGTCGCCGCGCCTGCGAATCTGCAGCGTACGGGCGAGTGGAACGAGATTGAGATCGAGAGCCGGCACTCCGGGATCCGCGTGAAGGTCAACGGCAAGCCTGCGGCGGAATTCGCGGGCGATCCCGCGCGCTCGCTGGTTGGGCCGATCGGCCTGCAATTGCACGATCAGTTTACGTTCGCGCTGTTCCGGAATATCAGGATCCGGGAAATCGCACCGGCCGTCTCGAAGTGACTGGGGCCCACCGGCCCATTGGTGCGTTGAAAGTGGGATGGCTGGTTTGATACAACCACTCCCTGACGGTCGTGGCTCCGATCCGGCAAGGAGCCGCGATCGTGAGGAAATGGTTGAATCGGGGGTGCTTACTACTCCGCCGCGAACACCCGGTAAGTCCCGTGCTTCAGCGCCGTCTCGAAGACCGTGTTGGGGCCTTGCGCAGCGCCGGTCAGGATCTCGCCCGTGAGCATATCGCGCAGCTTGGTGATGCGCTTCTCGGTGAGGATGCGCGCCTGCACCGGGTTCTCCTGGAACGATTCGACGATGAATTTGTCGTTATCGTAGACGAACAGACTGACCCGGCTAGGCGCGTCCAGACGGACGAACATGTCTTTTGCAACCACGTCTCGAATGGTCTTCAGGATCGCAGGCGGGTAGCTGTACAAATCCCCGATGGCGTTCGGGATGGTCAGCACGAAGAGCATGCCCTTGGAGTACCTGGCCGAGTGCAGGATCGGAGTGCCCGTGGTCTTCGAAGGCGAGGTAAAGGCGCTCACCGTCTCCCAGCTATCGTTGGTGGCGTAACGGATCAGAGGGACCAGAATGTCGCTGTCCGCCTTGATGCTGCCGCCTCGCCAGCCCTGCTGGAACTCGCGCACGGAGACCGTCTGGCCGGTGCTCTCCAACTCGACGATGTCCTCGATGCCCTTGCCTTGCAGCGCCTTCAACAACCCGGAAGTAATCACAACGTTCTTGCCGGCGACGAGCTGGCGTTTGATCTTCCCGACGATGGCCGGGTCGAAGCGCGCCTGCTCCGTCAGTAGCACGGTCTTGGCATCGACCGGGAACTCCGGCACGATGTCCATGGGGATGCCGATCATGCCCAGATAGCTCGGCAGGAAGTCCTCGCCATAGGAGTGGAAGGGCTTGTACGTTTTCACGCCGACGGGTTTCCCCAGATCGCCGAGGAACTTGTCGAGCTGTGCGAAGACTTCGCCGCCGATCTCCGCCGCTTTCGAATCGGGCAACAGCGAACCGTCCGCCTGCTTCGTTGGCGAATAAATTGCGCCGATATTAAAGAACGTGATTTCGGGCGCCTTGGCGAACATGGTCAGCCAGATCTGCTCCGCGAAGCGGTCACGCGGTTCCGGCCCATAGTGGTCCACCCAACCGCCGGCGTTGCCGCCCGGCTTGATGTTCTCGAAGTAACGCACGATCGAGTAGCCGTGATACTCCTGCAAGTGCTGGTTGCTATTGACCGGGTCGCGGGTCTCGGTGCCGGTGTAGAGCTTGTCGAAGAACTTGGGTTCCGTTTCCAGGTTGAAGCCCAGGTTCTGAAAATGGTCGTACCAGTTCGGGTACTTGATGATGACCTGGACTTTGGGATTCACGGCCTTGGCGGGGCCCACCACCAGGTTCCGGCCGGCCTCGTCCATCAGTGCCAGGCGATACTCGGTCCAGCTCCGCGTGCCCTTCTCGCGAATGGCGCTGTCGGACTTGCAGTTGGTGAAGAAGAAGTCGTCGAGAATGAATTCGTCGAAGTTACGGGCCGTGAATTCGACCACCTCTTTCAACTTCTTACGCTGCTCGGGCTCGGAATAGCAGTAGGTCTCAAACATGTTCCGCTCATTCACGGTCACGGTGATCCCACCTGAAACCTTCACGCCTTTGCCTAGGAAGAACGCTTTGGCTTGGTCGAGTGTTTCCTGGTCGATTACGACCATGTCTCGGTGGGTCTCCAGGTAGATCTTGTCCACCTTCATGTGCTTGGAGACGGCCTCCCAGTGGCTCTCGAGCCAGGCCGGGTCTTTCATCTTCTGGACTTCGTAGACCCGCGCGTACAGCGCCACGTCGAAGTTCTTATAGTTCTTCCCACCCGCTTGCAGGGTAGATGCCGCCAGCACCAGCAGCAGCGCCGGACAAGCCACCGTCGTCAAACATCTCATCGGGGATGACCTCCAGAAGCGCAGATCTAAGTTCTATCAGACAACAAATTGGGGCCAGCGGCTATTGGGGGCGAAACAGAGATGCGTCCAAGTTGGCACGCCATTGTCTTCCGGCCGGCACAGCAGCTGAACCAGCATTCGTCGGGAGGCCACCGCGAGTGCCGGCCGTAGTTCCGGGTTCGAGTGACGGCAGCGCTTTCGGGTCCAGTGGGTGGCGATGATATGCTGTCGCCAGATCCTAATGCACGCACTTCTCAGGCTTTCTCTCATCACGCTCGCTCTTGCCGCCGCCCTTGCGGCGCAGACTGCCGTCGGCCAGTTCGAGTCCCGCCAGGACATTGGAGCCACCCCGGCCGCCGGCTCGGCGCAATTCGACGCCTCCAGGAATGAATACCGCGTGACCGGCGGAGGCGCGAACATCTGGGGCGCCGCGGACGCGCTCCAGTTCGCCTGGAAACGCATCTCGGGCGATGTTCGATTCACCGCCGACGTTCAGTTCATCGGGGTTGGCGCGGTGAATCACCGCAAGGCCGTACTGATGCTTCGACAGAGCCTCGCGCCGGATTCCGCCTACGCTGACGTCGCGCTGCATGGCGACGGCCTGACTTCGCTGCAATTCCGCTCCGCGGCCGGCGGGAAGACGGAGGAACTGCGCTCGACGCTCAACGGGCCGACCCGGATCAGGATCGAGCGGCGCGGCAACCAGTTCACCATCTATGCCGGGAAGCCAGGCGAGGAGCTCCTCTCCACTGGTCCCCAGACCGTCGTTCTGACCGACCCGGTTTACGCCGGCATCGGCGTTTGTTCGCACGACGAGAAGATCCTGGAGACCGCCGTGTTCTCAAATGTGCAAATCGAACCGCTCCCGCCCGTCGCCGCCCGGCCGCGCTACCGCAGCAAGGTGACCGTTTTCGACTTGGCGACGCGCAAAAGCGAAACCGTCTACACCGCGGACGAGGTTGTGGAAGCGCCCAATTGGTCGCGCGACGGCAAGTACCTGTTGGTCAACACCCGCGGCGATCTGTTCCGTCTGCCGGTGGGCGGCCCGGCACAGCTCGAGAAGATCGACCTCGGTCCGGTGGGCTACCGCTGCAACAACGACCACGACCTGTCGCGCGACGGGAGGTATCTGGCCTTTTCGGCCTCCACGCGCGAGTCCCGCCAGTCCCAGGTCTTCCTGGCCAACGGAGACGGCTCCGGCGCGAAGCTGATGGTGGAAACCGCGCCGAGCTACTTTCACGGCTGGTCGCCCGACGGGAAGTGGCTGGCGATTGTGGGCCAGCGCAACGGCAAGTTTGAGCTGTACAGAGTGCCTGTACAGGGTGGCACGGAGCAGCGGCTCACTTCGAAAGGCGCCTACGACGACGGTCCGGAGTACTCCCCCGACGGCAGGTGGATCTATTTCAACTCCGATCGCTCGGGCGGCTGGGACATCTGGCGCATGCCTCCCGAGGGGGCCGGACCGGGCGACGCCAAAGCGCAGCAGGTGACCAGCGACGAGTTTGAGGATTGGTTTCCGCACATCTCTCCAAACGGCAAGTGGATGGTCTTCCTGTCCTTCCCGAAAGGCGTGAAGACGCACAACGATAAGCTGGAGGGAGTCTCGCTGCGGCTGATGCCTACGCCGGGCAAGCAGGTGAAGCCAGGCAAAATCGAGATGCTCACGACCTTCTTCGGCGGGCAGGGCACCATCAATGTAAACTCGTGGTCGCCGGATTCCAAGCGGTTCGCCTTCGTGGTGTACGAACCGCTGCCGGCCCAACCGTGAAATCGGGCTGGAATACGGCCGAGCGACCCGCCATCAGCCGCGTTCCTGCACCGTAGTGCCAAGGCAAGGTACGATGGAGGTTGGCGGGGAAATCGTAGCATCCGGTCCTCAATCGCCTCAAGGGAAAACCAAGCACCATGGCCGACCGTTTGATTGCCGCTCAGGCAAGTGTACAACCGATTGAAAAGAAAAAGGTTACGAACCTTGACGTGCTGAACGAGGCTTACGATTATGAGAAGCCGAGTTCGTTTTCCAGGGCTTTGAGGCTTGAATTGGGCGAGGTCGTCGTGCTCCTCATCTCGGGCACCGCCAGCATCGACGACTTGGGTGTGACGGTTCACGTGGGCGATTTCCGGGCCCAACTGCGCCGGACTTACGACAACATCACCGGCCTTTTGGCCAGTGAAGGCGCCACCTGGAAAGACATCGTTCGGACCACCTGCTACCTTCGGGACATCGACCGCGATTACGCCGTGTTTAACGAGGAGCGGACCCGATTCTTCGAGGAACTGGGGCTCGATCCGCTACCCGCTTCGACCGGGATTCAGGCCATTCTCTGCCGTCCTGAACTGCTGATCGAAATCGAGGCGATCGCCATGTTCCGCAAGGCTTAACCCCTCTCGAATCAAACCCGAGCTTTGGCCTGAACCAAATGCAAGTGAGGCTGCGGTGGCTCGTCACCGTGTCCCTGGACGCCCGTAGTGTGTCCGCTTCCTGCCCCGATCCCGTTCAGCCCAGCGACTCCATGACCGCTGGCGCATTCAAGCTTTCTCGGCTGATTCGCTGGTTTGGCCTAAAGAATCCACTAATACTGCCGATCTCTTTAAGTGGAGGCGTCCATCAACTCGCGCCGCTGGGCCGGCGCCAACGGGCAAACTGTCATGAGCACATCTACTTCCTCGCTCGCTAGTGCATTGGCGTTAATAGCAAATCCGCAGACCTTCACCGGCGTAAGCAAGTACTCGTCCGACATGCAGAGTATACTCACGCGGACTCAGCAGATCGCCCAAATACCAGTGACCGCTCTGCAGAACGACCAGACAACGCTGAAGAGTGAAGTGACCGCGCTGACAGGCCTGCAGGCGGCCGTCAGCACCTTGTCCACAGCTATCAGTTTCCTTGGCTCCCTGGCGACCTCGGGAGCGCTGACCGCCGCCTCAGACAACGCCGACACTGTCAGTGCCGCCATAAGCGGGAACGGAGCAACGGCGGGCACTTACATCATCGGGAACGTCACTTCCCTGGCCTCGGTTTCGACGGCCACGCTGGAAGCACCGGTTGCCGACCCTGCCGTCACCAATATTGCGCCGGTAGACACGAACACCTTGTATCTCTCAGTTGCGGGCACCCGGAACCCGCTGGTTCTGACTGGCCAAACCAACAACTTGAACGGGCTGCGCGATGCAATCAACAGTGCCAAGGCGGGCGTGACGGCGTCTATTTTGACCACCACGGACGGTTCCTTCCTGACCCTCACGGCTACGGTTGCCGGTGCCAGCGCGATCACGTTAACCGCGGCCTCTGATGGGTCCGGTCCGGATCTGCTGGCAATGGACAAAACCGGCTCGCTGGCCCAGTTTGAAGTGAATGGGAAGGCCGCGACTTCGACATCCAACCAGGTTAGCAACGTGATCCCGGGCGTTGCGCTTACCCTCAAAGCCCTCACGGTCGGGACGGCGAAGACCACCGTCAGCGTGAGCGGGAATGCCAACGCACTCGCCAACGCGCTCGAGAGCGTAGCCACCGCATACAACTCTTTGACTACCAGCATTGCGGCTGCGACCGCCCCGAGTACCGGCGTGCTGGGGGGCAGTCAAATGGTGAGTGCCGTCCGCAGCCTGATGCGGGACGTCATGTTCCACAAAGAAACGGGCAGCGTCAGCTCGCTGTTGGATCTTGGTGTCGCGTTCGACAGGACGGGCACGATGAGCGTTGATGCGAGCGTCTTGTCCTCCTTTACCGGAGGACAACTGACCAACGCGTTGACCTTCATCGGCAACGGAACAAAGGGGTTCTCGGCCCTCTCTAAGACTCTTGACGCGTATGGCGATGCGAGCACCGGGATGATCCAGCAGAGCATCACGCAGGATCAAGGCGCGGAACAACGGCTGCAGGATCAGATCGACGCCATGAACGTGAGGATCCAGCTTGCCCAGAAGACCACGCTAGCGAAACTCCAGGCCGCCGACACCCTGCTGGCCATGTTGACGAATCAGCAGGGTGTTTTGACTTCCTCTATTCAGAGCCTGAATTACACTCTCTACGGAGTTCAGACCGCATCCACTGCGACCGCCGCTTAGTTAGTGACGCGAGATGTGAACGTAAGCCAATTGAATGTGAAAGGACACACATGCCGGCAAGAGACGAGTTCCTGATTGCTCTGGCAGCCTGCGAACAGACGAGTACCGCATTGCTGTCAGCTGTAGAAGCAGGCGCGCCGGATTCCACGGGACTAGCGGAGCGCCGCTCCGGGCAGATCGAAGTGCTCACCGCGCTCCTGCCGGCGGAATTAGGTGCCGGCGACATGGAGCGGTTGAAGCTCGTGCTCAATGTCGGACAGGAAGTCTGGTTGAAGGCTCTGGCAGAGAAGTTATCCGCCACCCGAGCTTTAGCCTCGCTTCAACGAGCCCTCCAGGTAGCGCGCCAACTCGGGACTGCTAGTGCGCCCAGGACTTCGGGCGTTGACTGCACCGGCTAGTGGCTCTGTCGGCGGAAGTCCGGTTCGGTGGTGACGGGCCGGGGCTCTGGAGGCGGTGCGCTCAAACTAGCAAAGTTGCCGCGAGGAATGAAACGCTGATTAGCGACGAGTGCCGTTGAACGGTTTCCCCACGGTCAGAACTCCCAAGTCCTGAAGAAATGCTGGTGTGCGTACAGATCGATGTGTTTGCCCACGAAACGTACGCCCTCCATCTCCAGCCGCAGACGCTGCTCAATCGCGGAGTCGAGTTTGGTTTTGATAAACCCGCCGGAACCAGCGACGCGTTGCCAAGGTAGGGTATCCCCGCAATTGCGGAGCAGGCGGGCCACCTGGCGGTGGTAGCGCGGATAGCCGGCGGCGGCTGCAACCTGACCGTAGCTTGCCACCTTGCCCCGCGGAATCGAGAGAATGACTTCGCGAAAGCGCTGGTCGCGCGCCTCCTTCTCGGCGGGCGGGTCGAACATGCCCAGCCTCGCGATGTCCGGCTGCTTCATCGGTTTGGGGCTACGCCGGAACGAAAGTGGTACCGATTTCGGCATCTACAGATTGACGATAGTACAGCGGACGCGAAACTCGCGCGAGACTCAGGCGTACACGTCGCCAGAGCCGGCGCGAGATTGATCTATCGCTGGTTCGCCTTCAGGATCTTCTTCCGCAACCGGATCGATTTCGGCGTTACCTCGACGTACTCGTCTTCTTTGATGAACTCGATGGCCCGATCCAGGTTCAAAACCCTCGGCGGCACCAGACGGATGGCCTCGTCGGCGGTAGAGGAGCGCATGTTGGTGAGCTTCTTCTCCTTGACGATGTTTACGTTCATGTCTTCCGATCGAGAATTCTCGCCGATGATCATGCCCTCGTAGACTTCCGTGGTCGGAGCAATGAAGATCTCGCCGCGCTCCTGCAGGTTCCAGATGGCGAACGCTGTCGAGAATCCGGTGCGGTCCGCGACCAGAGCGCCGGTCGAGCGCATCGGGATCTCGCCCTGCCACTCGATGTAGCCGTGGAACAGCGAATTCATGATCGCCGTGCCCTTGGTGTCCGTCAACATCTCGTTGCGCAGGCCGATCAAGCCGCGCGAGGGAACCAGGAACTCAAGGCGTGCGCGGCCAGAGCCGTGATTGACCATCTTGTTCATCTTGCCCTTGCGCATGCCCATCTTCTCGATGACTACGCCGACATAGTTGTCCTGGATATCGACGACCAGGTGCTCCAGCGGTTCGTGCACCTTACCGTCGATCAGCTTGGTGAGGATCTCCGGCTTGCCCACCATCAGCTCGTAACCTTCACGGCGCATCATCTCAACGAGAATTGCCAGTTGAAGTTCGCCGCGGCCCATCACTTTGAACGCTTCCGGACCGCCCGCCTCTTCGACGCGCAGACTTACGTTGGTGAGCAGTTCTTTGTCGAGGCGGTCGCGCAGGTTGCGCGAAGTCACGTACTGGCCCTCGCGTCCGGCGAAAGGCGAAGTGTTGATCGTGAACAGCATTGAGATCGTCGGCTCGTCGATCTGGATGATCGGGAGCGGAACCGGATTCTCGGCTTCGCTCACGGTTTCGCCGATGGTGATGCCCTCCACGCCGGAGATGGCGAGCACGTCGCCCGGCCGGCCTTCGGTCTCCTCGACGCGCTTCAGGCCCTCAAACGAGTACATCCGGGTGATCTTGGTGCGTTGCACCTGGCCGTCGAGCTTGCAGATGGACACTTCCTCGCCGATGCGGAACGTACCCTGGAATACTCGGCCTATGGCGATGCGTCCGAGGTATTCGGAGTAGTCGAGGTTCGCCACCTGGAACTGCAGCGGCGCTTCCGGATCTCCCACGGGAGCGGGGATGTACTGCAGGATGGCGTCGAACAGTGGGCGCAGGTCCGTGCCTTCGTCCTCCAACTTGAGCTTGGCGACGCCGTCCCTTGAGATGGCGTAAATCACCGGGAAGTCGAGCTGTTCTTCGGTGGCGTCGAGGTCGATGAAAAGGTCGAAGACCTCGTTCAGCACTTCCTGCGGCCGGGCGTCCGGGCGGTCGATCTTGTTGATAACCACGATCGGCGGGAGGTTCAGTTCGAGGGCTTTGGACAATACGTAGCGCGTCTGGGGTAGAGGCCCCTCGCTCGCGTCGACCAGCAGCATCACGCCATCCACCAGTTTCAAAGCGCGCTCCACTTCGCCGCCGAAGTCGGAGTGGCCGGGGGTGTCCACGATATTGATCTTCGTGCCCTGGTAGTGGATGCCGGTGGTTTTGGACAGGATGGTGATGCCGCGCTCGCGCTCCAACTCGTTGGAGTCCATGACTCGGTCTTCAATGCGTTCGTTGGCCCGGTAGATGCCACTTTGCCGGAACATGGCGTCGACCAGGGTGGTCTTGCCGTGATCTACGTGCGCAATGATGGCAATGTTGCGAAGGCGGTCGTGGATTGTGCTCATGAATAATTGCGAAAGAAAAAAAGGGGGTACCCTTCCATTGTTACACTGAGAGCGGTGATGTCCAAAACGTCGGGTAAAGACCCCGCCGGTCTTCCGACTATCGTAATCGTCGGTCGGCCTAATGTCGGCAAGTCGTCAATCTTCAACGCCATCCTCGGGCAGAGGAAGGCGATAACGGGGAATGAACCCGGAATTACGCGCGATCGGATCTATGGCGAAGCCGTCCACCGGCACCGCCGGTTCGTGTTGATCGACACGGGCGGAATCATTCCCGATGACCTGGCGACCATCCCTGCCGAGATCCTAAAACAGGCTCGCGTGGCCCTCGAGGCGGCGGACCAGATCATCCTGGTGGTGGATGGACGCACCGAGATGACCTCGGCGGACCGCGATCTGGCGCAGATCCTCAGGAAGCTGAGCAAGCCGGTGGTGGTCACCGTCAACAAGATCGACGATCCCAAGCGCGAATCGCTGACCACGGAGTTCTACGCGCTCGGATTCCCGCGGGTGATGCCGGTTTCGGCCGAGCACCGCAAAGGTCTAAACGACCTGCTGGACGAGCTGACGAAAGATTTCCCCATCAACGAGTCGGAAGAGGACGAAGAGGCGGAGAAGGGTCCGCGCCCCGTGCGCGTGTCCATCATCGGACGGCCGAATGTCGGCAAATCGACGCTGCTGAACGCCCTGATCGGCGGCGAGCGGGCGATCGTCTCTCCCATTGCCGGCACTACGCGCGATTCCGTGGACGAGTCAATCGTTGTGGAAGGACGCGAGTACGTCTTCATCGACACCGCCGGCATCCGCCGCAAGGGCAAGACGTTTGAGATGGCGGAGAAGTTGAGCGTCATGATGGCGCGCAAGAACATCCGCATGGCCCACGTCACGCTGCTGGTGCTGGACGCCACCGAGGGACCGGTAGCGAGCGACGCCACCATCGGCGGTTACGCGCACGAAGAGGGTCGCGCGCTGATCATCTGCGTCAACAAGTGGGACCTGCTGGAGTCGAAGAAGCAGAAAGAGTACGAGCAAAACATTCGCGACCAGTTCAAGTTCCTCGATTACGCGCCGGTCGTGTTCCTCTCGGCCAAAGAGAACCGCGGAGTCCATGGGCTATTCAAGCGCATCGCGACGGCATACACGAATTTCGACAAACGTATTCCGACGGGCGAACTGAATCGCTTTGCCGAGACGCTCGATTTTGGCTATCAACGCCGTATCTATTACATGACGCAGCCCTCGGTGCGACCTCCCACTTTCGTGCTCTTCATGGACACCTACCAGGAACTCTATTTTTCAATTGAGCGCATGGTGGCCAACAAGATCCGCGAACGCTTCGGGTTTGAAGGCTCGCCCGTCATCATCAAGACGCGCGGGCGCCGCAAGTCCACTAAAGATTGAACGCCCCGCCGACGGGACAGCCGAGTCCGCTAACGCGTCACGATGAACTCAATCGCGTCGAACGGGGCTAAGTGAATGCGGCGCGCGAGGGCTTGATTCTTCAACAATTGAAGTACCTGTTGGATGCTCTCCCGCTGGCCGACAGTGAGCGCCGCCTTGAAGATATCCGCGCGCTCCCGATGGCTGTATGTGACGTACTGCGCCTTGCCAGCGATCTGCTCAAGGGCAGTCCAAAACGAATTCCGTTGGAATAGCCTGCGCGTTTCGGCTACCTCTCGCAAGACGGCGATGCGGACGCCCGGGCCGGTAAACAAGGCTTGCGTGCAGCGGGTCAACTCCAATGTGCGGCCAGGTTCGTCGTCGGGCAGACAAGCAAGTGCGGCGGTCAACTCCGCGGCGCTCAGTTCCAGAGGTTGCCACCGGAAGCGTGTCGCGCCTCCGGTCACGGATCCACGCTTGAGGGTCGCGGCGATTCTCTCGTGATCCTTGCCGTGGACCGCCGCGA
The DNA here is from genome assembly GCA_903909435.1 of uncultured Acidobacteriia bacterium. Classification (GTDB taxonomy): domain Bacteria; phylum Acidobacteriota; class Terriglobia; order Bryobacterales; family Bryobacteraceae; genus CAIVVT01. The sequence goes on from CAIVVT010000061.1 coordinate 21,656, forward strand.
TTTCCGCCAGCAGTTCCCCGAACTGCATCTCGCGAACGACGACGGGAGTCAGCGCGATGGAGCCTGCCTCTTCCGAACTGAGTTTCACCCGTACGGTGTCCGGCGCTGCCATGTGATCAGTCTATCCTCGGGAGAAGACCGCTGCCCTCCGCGAGAGGCCGCGCTCGGCGGCGGGATCCCCGTTTCAGTCCGGGCGGTAAACGGCCCAGGCGGTGTCCGTCTCCTGCACCACGGCTTCCTTCAGACGCGCGCCGGCTTCCTCAAGTTGGGCGGCGAGGATCCGGCCCACTTCCTGGAAAACGTAGCGCGCCACGCCTTCGGCGCTGGGGTTGACGGTCTCAAACTCAGGCAGGTCGTTCAGATAGGCGTGGTCGAACCTTTCGCACACCGCGCGCAGGGCTTTTTTCAGGTCGCCAAAGTCAAGCATCAGCCCGATGGAGTTGAGCCGCGGCCCTTCCACCGCCACCTGCACGCGATAATTGTGGCCGTGCGGGTTGGCGCACTTGCCAATGTAGCCGCGCAGGGCGTGTCCCGCCGAGAAACTGTGTTCTACTCGTAACTCAAACATTCGCAAAGAACTCTTCCACGTCCTTCACATCCGTAGTGAAGCGATAGGGGGGTAAGCTGTCAAAGAAAACCTGGCCGTAACGCTGCCGCGTGATGCGATTGTCCAGCAGCACCAGGACGCCACGATCGTTGCGGCTGCGGATCAGGCGGCCGAACCCCTGCTTTAGCGCGATGGCTGCCTGGGGCACCTGGTAGTCGAAAAACGGGTTGCCGCCCGCCTCTTTCAACGCTTGGATGCGAGCGCCAACCACGGGGTCGCTCGGAACCGCGAAAGGCAACTTATCAATGATAACGCAGCTCAGTTGCTCGCCTTGAACGTCGACACCCTGCCAGAACGAGGATGTTGCAAAAAGGACACAGTGTGGTGTGGTGCGAAATTCCTCAAGCAGCGCTCGCTGTGGGGCTGTGCCCTGAAGCAAAGCCGGGTAATCGAGCAGCGGCGCGACGCGTTCATGGATCGTGCGCATCTGCTGGTAGCTGGTAAACAGGACGAAGGCGCGCCCGCGAGTATGGGTCAGGATTTCGAGGATCTCGACCGCCGCTGCAGCCGAGAACGCGGGCGTGCGCACGTCGGGCAAATGGTGGGGCACGTACAGCAGGCACTGCGTGCCGTAGTCGTAATGGCTTGGCACTATCAGTTCGCGAGCGCCGTCGAGGCCCAATCGCGAGCGGAGGAAATCGAAATTCTCTCCCACGGCCAGCGTTGCCGAGGTCAGGATGGCCGTGGAAACGGTCGAGAACAGCTTCACGCGCAGCAGGGCCGAAACGTCGATCGGTGTCGCCTGCAGGTACGTGCCCCGGCCGCGTCGCTCGATGAAATAGACTGTCGCGGAGCCGTCGGGCTCCATCCAGCGGCGGAGCCGCTCGCGCAGGTCCAACAGGCGGCGGTGCAGCGGGACCAATTCCTCCGGTGCGTTTCGAATGGTCGAGATGTGCGCGGCCAGCATTTCGAGGACGGCGAGGAAGTTGCGGTAGGTGTCGCCGTGACGTTCGAGAAACAGATCCTGGGCATCGTACCCGGTGCGCCCTTCCTGGGCCGGGAGCAGTGCGAAGAACCGATCCGAATGGTCGGCCAGCATGGAGAGCATCTGGTCGAGACCAGGCGTCAGGACCTCCTTGCGGCGCGCAACCGAGACGATGTCCCGGCGCAGGTCCTCCGCCTGGTGGTTCGAAACGCTCAGGCCGAAATACTGGCCGGCCACATCCTCGATGTCGTGCGCTTCGTCGAAAATGACCGCTGCGTAATCGGGGATGATCCCGCCGTAGTCCTCTTCTTTCACGGCCAAATCGGCGAAAAAGAGATGGTGGTTGACCACGATGAGGTCGCTCTCCATCGCCTTCACGTGCATCTGGGTGATGAAGCAGCGCTCGAACTGCGGGCATTTTGAGCCGGTACAAGTCTCGCGCCGGGCATCCAGTTTGGCCCAGGCGGTGCAGCCCTCGGTCAGGTCTTTGATGGACGCGCGGTCGCCGGTCTCGGTGGTCGCTTCCCACTCGCGAATGATGGCGAAGTCGGAAACCTCTTCCAACCCTTCCAGAATCGGCTCCTTCTCGGCATCGTAGAGCTTCTGCCGGCAGAGGTAATTCGACCGGCCCTTCATCAGGCAGGCGCGAATTCCGGCCGGGAAAAACTGCTCCAGAAACGGGATGTCCTTGTAGAAAAGCTGCTCTTGCAGGTTCTTGGTGCCGGTGGATACCACCACCCGTTTGCCCGAGAGCAGGGCTGGCACGAGGTAGGCCAACGTCTTGCCAGTGCCGGTCCCCGCCTCGACAATCTGGTGCCGTTTCTCGCTGAGCGCTTTCTCCACGGCCAGGGACATTTCCAGTTGACCTGGACGGAATTCGAAATTCGGGTGAGCCTCAGCGAGCGGGCCGTTCCGCGAGAAGAACTTTCTGACAGTGAGAGCAGCCATCGAGTACGGCTACTCTCCCGAAGCGAGCGGCGCCCGGGTGACCTCAAGACTCTGCGGGAAGAACCGGCGCACGACCTGGGACGCTATGGGCATGGTCTAGCCCTTCACCCCGGCTGCGCGGGCAAATCCGCGAAAAAGGGCAGTCTCCTCGGGTACTCGGGAATTCTCTTCCGGGTGCCATTGAACTCCGAGTAAGAAAGCAGGGCCAGGATCCTCCAGCGCCTCCACGATCCCGTCGTCTGCTCTGGCGGAGATGCGCAAACCCGCGCCGACGACATTGATGGCTTGATGGTGCCGGGACACCACTTCAAAATGCGCCGTGCCGACGATGCCCCGCAGGCGCGTGCCCTCCGTGATATTGACTACGTGCGTGGCGTGCTTGCTGGTCCCGCCGAGGTGGGTATCACCCCGATGGGCATCCCCAATGTGCTGTGCCAAAGTGCCGCCACAGGCGACGTTGATAAGTTGAAGTCCCCGGCAGATACCGAGCACCGGCATGCCACGTTCGCGTGCCTGCTTAAACAGCGCAAGTTCCATTTCGTCGCGTTCGCGCCGCGGATCCTGAGCCTGGAGATTCGACTCGCCGTAGTATTTCGGGTCTATATCGCCGCCGCCGCCCAATACCAGGCCGGAATAGGGGATCAGAGAGGCGGGTGGACTCTCGGGCGTGAAGGGTTCAACCTCCAGCCCCACGGCGCGCAGGGCGTCCAGATACGGTCCAGCCTTCCTCAGATAACCGATGGTAAAAGCGACCTTACGCATTGCGCTGGTGGCGATCTCCCTCAGGCGACACGCTCAACCGGCGAACCCACGCGTCCGGCGGCGAGTTGTGCACTCTCATCCTATTGTCCGTCACGCCGCCAAGCGCGTGTTTGCCTTCTATCATCCATGCGGCATAATGCCGGGCCGGTGGGCATTCCGTCAACGCGCGTAGGGGCTGTAGTCATCCCAGTTCCAGGGTGTGAAGCGGTCGCCGATCACGGCTTCCAGCAACTCCTTGAACAGGCTGTGCCCATTCGAACTGTTGGTCAAAACGAGCAGGCAGGTCTTGCGGTCGTCAAAACACACGGCATGGTTCTCCGTGCCTTCGTCATGGCCTTCCTTAAAAAAGGCTTTGCCGAAGGGTGAAAAGAAGAGGCCCCAGCCGAGCCCGTACGAGAGTTGGATGCCATCGTTCTCCGTGGTGGTTTCCGGAGCGAGCGTGGGGAATTGCTTCACCGAATGGATGCGGATCTGCGGACTGAGCATTTGCTGGCGCGAGGCGGGACTGATCCCTTCGCCGCTTAACACGCCGTGTAGAAACCGCGCATAGTCCGACAGTGTCGTATCCATGGACCCACCGGCTCCCGCATATTGCTTGCGGGTGTGCTCGATGAACCGGCCCTGCGCGTCGTAACCGTCGGAGTAGTCGGACGCAAAGCGCGGCTCCCACACCATGCTGGTGCGTTTCATGCCAAAGCGGTCGAAAATCCGCACTCGCATCAGGTCTGCCACGGAGCGGTGCGTGACCTGCTCGACGACGAATCCAAGTAAGTTGATGCCCTCGCCGGAATAGGCATAGCGCGTGCCGGGCTCGAACTTGATGTCGAGTTTAGCGTCGTCGTTGAGCCAGCGGAAATTGGGAAACCCGGCGGTGTGGCTGAGCAGCGTCCGCGCCGTGATCAGCTTATAGCGGTCATCTGCTGCGAGGTCGGCGTACTTGGGATACTCCGGGAGCGGCTTCCTCAAGTACTCGGTCACCGGGCGGTCGAGATCGATAGCCTTCTGATCCACGAGTTGTAGCACCATGTAGGCGAAGGCCGACTTGGTGAGCGAGGCGCCGTACATGACCGAGTCCACGGTCAGGGGCTCGCTTCTTTCGACGTTGCGCAGGCCGAAGGCTTTGAGATAGACGATCTCCGAGTGGTTGAGTACGGCCAGCGCGAGTCCGGTGACGTGAGCTTTTCCCATCAAGTCTTCGACGATTCGATCCACCTCCGGCAATTTCAGGGACACTCCGTCGAGCCGCACAACCACGGGAGGTTCCTCAATATGGCTTGGAATGCGTTCGGGCTCCGTCTGCGCTAGAGGGCAAAGCGGGATCAAAGCTGCGGCGAGCAGAAAAGTTGGTGCACGCATCGAATCTTCCCAGACTTGTCCGCAGCACACCGGACGGGGCTACTTCGAAGTATGGCACTGCGCCCCGCAGGAGAGCCTGACAGTCTGGGAGCGCCGCATGGCACGCGGTAGTCGGAGGGTTGGAGGGCAGGCCAAAGTTGCATTGATGCCGGATCCGTCATATAAGAAGCATGGGGTCACATTTCAATCCATGAATTTCCAGAAGGTCTATGTTTTGCCCGCGACCGCTGTTTTCGCCTTGCTTGCGGGCTGCTCATCGGAAGCTCCCAAAGAGGCGGCTAAGAAGGTTGCCAAGCCCGTCGTCGCCGTCAGCGGTCAGACGGCGCTGTTCGAAATGTACAAAACGGCACGCTCCTGGAATGGCGACTCCGCAGTCCTGCGACTGGAGAATCTGGACATTCCGGAAGCCAAAGCCGAGCCAGGCAAGTACGGCGCATGGAAGGCCACGTTCGTCTCCTTCGAGAAGCAGCGAAAACGCGAGTTCACATACGCCGTCGCGGAATCATCCGTAGGCGTCCACAAGGGCGTCTTTCCCGGCGAGGAGTCGGCCTACAGGGCCAGCGTGCAGAACCGAATTTTCAATATCGCCGACGTGAAGATCGATACGCCCGAGGCGCTCGAGACGGCGAAGAAGCAGAAGGACATCGCCGAGATCGCGGCAAAGAACCCTGACCTCCCGGTTCAGTTTGTTCTCGAACACAACATGCAGTTGTGCCCCGTCGCGGCGTGGCGCGTCTATTGGGGGGCAACGCTCTCCACCAACCTGGGTTCGGTGTTCGTCGATGCCTCGGACGGTAAGTTCATTAAGAAACTGCACTAATTTCGGAGAGGGCCTGAGAGGGCCATCGCAGTTGAAAGCACTGGAGGCCACCTGATTGCGGCCACCCGGTGTTTGGCCCTGTCCAGCTGCTGAATTCCAGCAGTTTGTTTCGCCGTCGCACCGGGATGTTGAACTCAACCTGCGCCGGAGGACCGGACTATCCTGGACGGTAATGATGAACGTCTTCATCTCAATGCTGCGCGGCGTCAACGTCGGCGGTCACCACAAGGTCAAGATGGATGAGCTCAGGACGCTATACGAGTCTCTAGGGCTGAGCGATGTTCAGACCTATGTACAAAGCGGCAACGTCCTCTTCGCGACGCAGCAGCGGGAGTTTGACCGCCTTGCAGTCGAAATCGAGAAGGCCATCGAACAGCGCTGTGGTTTTCATGCCGATGTCATTCTGCTCAACGTCTCCGAACTGCGGGATGTGGTGCGCAGAAACCCCTTTGCGACCCGGCAGGACATCGCGCCCAACAAACTGCTGGTCACCTTCCTGTCCAGGGATCCCGGCCAGGAAGCCCGAGACAAGGTGCTGGCGATGAAGATCGGCCCCGAGGAGTTGAGCTTCGGGGCACACGAGTATTACGTTCACTTTCCCAACGGTGCCGGCAATTCCAAGCTGCCCACCGCCGCGATTGAGCGTGCCCTCAAAACACCTGGGACGGCCAGAAACTGGAACAGCGTCACAAGAATGCTGGAACTCGCCGAGAGCATGGGAGCACAACTCGCCCCCGATTCTCAGCCACAAGTGTAATTGGAAAACGTACTCCCATCTCAGCCTTGGCGCAGGACCTCGCGTTAGGCAGAAAACAAAAGCCATCGGAACATAGTTCTATGTTCCGATGACTGAAACCACACACGGGAAACTGCCACAAACGGGAACTCGCTGTGGTCAACGCCAGGGCGCACTCCGTTTGTGAGCGTTGTTAGGCACTCAATCTGCGGCGAACGGCTCCGAGGGCCAGGATGCCGACGCCGAAAAGCGCCAATGTGCCTGGCTCGGGAATACTGGAGCCAGCGGTAAATGTGGCCGTGAAACCCCAGTCCGGCTTCAATCCGCTGTTCCAATCGGCGCTGAACAAGCTAGCGAAATCCCCTAAATTGTTGGCATACGCGAAGGAGCTGCCGGGAATCAACTCGTTGCCCGTAGAGATGTAGCTCAAGCCTGAAGATTGGCCGTAGTAGTCTGAGACGCTCAAAAATGCAACATAGCTCGCTCCTGGTGTAAGCGCGAGCCCCCCGGTTGAAAACGTGAGTTCGGCATTCCCGGTATTGGGATAGTCCACCGACGGACTGGTGAACAGCAAGGTGCCGGCATGGCTGCCCGTCCAGGTCGCGATGTAGGCGCTCAGCACGATGTCCCCGGGGATAACCGGCCCAGCCAGGTAGAACCCGACGTTCTGCAGCGCGCTGTCTCCATTTGTTGGCGCGGTGAAAGTTTCACCATACGTAGAAGTATTGGGATACCCCAAAGGGTGCCAATACGGGTTGTAACCGGTGAAGTTGTCGTACGTTGTTGTGCCGGCGAAGCCGCAGACCGCAAATAGCAGCACAGCAACCGGCAAGAAAGAAATTCTCATAAGCCCTCCTCCAGATCCGCCCGGGACTCCAGTCGATCCCCCTCGGTTGGTCAATCGCCTCAGAGTTTTCTGCTAGAGTTACAGACCCTAATATTGTAATTAAAGTAACTGCGCCTTGGCTGCTGTATTTCATGTTCCCAATCTGGGCCTGCTTCGCTTCCCATAGCGTGGTCGCCAAGCTGCGCGGACAGTCTCGTCTTCTCTCGTGAATTGCAAGAGTACCTCTCCGCCCTGTCGCGATTGCCCACGGCGTTCGATCTGGCAGGGCTGGCGCCCGAGTGGATGCAAACACTGGTCGCTACAATGAAAACAGGTTCTATGCGAATCGCTCTTTGCCAGATCAACAACACCGTTGGCGATCTGGCCGGCAACCGGCGGTTGATTGCCGCAGTGGCGCGCGAAGCTGCGGCGCGCGGCGCGGACCTCGCCGTCTTTCCCGAACTCGCGTTGACCGGATATCCACCGCGCGATCTGGTGGAAAAGCCGTCGTTTCTCGACCGCACCCAGCAGGCTCTCGACGAGTTGGTAAAGGAAACTGGGGACCTGCCACTGGGACTGATAGTCGGCTACGTGGGCCGTGCACCGGCCGCCTCACCGCGCATCGCGACCAATTCTGCGGCCCTAATTGAGCACGGTCAGGTGCTGTTCCACCAAACCAAGATGCTGTTGCCGGCCTACGACGTCTTCGACGAGTCGCGCAACTTCCAACCCGCCCGCGAGCAGGAGATCTGCCTTTTCCGCGGACATCGGATAGCGCTCTCCATCTGCGAGGATGCCTGGAACGACAAGCAGTTCTGGGACCGGCCGCTGTATCAGAACGACCCCGTGGCCGAACTGGCTCGCAAGGGCGCGGAGTTGCTGATCGTCATCAACGGCTCGCCCTATCACGTGGGCAAACGTGCCTTGAGGCGCGAAGTGTTCTGCGCCGCAGCCCGGCACCACCGACTGCCGTTGGTCTACGTCAACATGACCGGCGGAAACGACCAACTCGTCTTCGACGGGTCGAGCTTTTGCGTGGATAGCGAGGGTGCGATCGTTGCGGCCGCGAAGTCATTCGACGAGGACCTCGTCCTTTTCGACACCGCCACCAAGCGCGGCGACCGGCACGACAGTCTGGCCATCGAAATCGATGCGGTCTATGAAGCGCTGGTTATGGGCACGCGGGACTATCTGCGCAAGTGCGGCTTCACGCGCGTTCTGATTGGTCTGAGCGGCGGCATCGACTCCACGCTGGTGGCCTGCATCGCCGTGGACGCGGTAGGGGCGGAGAACGTGGTCGGCATTGGGATGCCCGGTCCCTACAGTTCCGACCACAGTGTAAGGGACGCGCGCGATCTGGCAGTGAACCTGGGCATCCGCTTCGAGGTGGTCCCGATCAGCGGCGCTTACGACAATCTGATCGGCAACCTCGCCCCTGTATTCGCGGACGCTCCCCGCGATGTGACAGAAGAAAACATCCAGGCGAGGCTGCGAGGGCTGACGCTGATGGCGCTCTCCAACAAGTGGAATGCGCTGGTGCTCACCACCGGGAACAAGAGCGAGGTCGCCGTAGGCTACTGCACCCTCTATGGAGACATGTGCGGCGGACTCGCCGTCATCAGCGATGTGCCGAAGACGATGGTGTATGAACTATGCCGCGTGGTGAACCGCCGCAAGGGCCCCGTGGTGCCGGAAAACGTCTTCGTCAAGCCGCCTTCCGCCGAGTTGCGCCCCGACCAGAAAGATAGCGATTCCCTGCCGGAATACGGCGTTCTGGACGCGATTTTGAAGGCTTACGTGGAGGATCTGAAACCGCCGGCGCAGATCGCCGCGGAACAAGCGCTGCCACTCGGCGTGGTGCGCGACATTGTCAACAAAGTGGACCGCAACGAATACAAACGGCAGCAAGCGGCGCCGGGGTTGAAGGTCACCACGAAAGCTTTCGGTATCGGCCGGCGCTTCCCGATCGCGCAACGGTTTTTTGAGTAAGAACCGGCGTGGCTCCACCGGACAATCCAACCGGAAAGAGTCGCGCAATCCGGCACACGGTTGGAAGGGATGGAACTTCGCTCCTCGCCAAACTGGGGCGCAAGTTGTGATCCGCCTAGTACGGGGAGATGATGTCCGCTATGCCAGTCTCAGTGCATCCCGATACTGCTCTGATCTTGATTGACATACAGACCGGTATGGACCACCCAAAGTGGGGCCCGCGAAACAACCCGGGGGCCGAAAAGAATGCCGCGCGCCTCCTGTTTGCCTGGCGCGAAGCCGGGCGCCCAGTGTTTCACGTTCAACATTCCTCACAGCATCTCTCCAGCCCTCTGCACGCATCGAAGCCGGGATTTCGACTCAAGCCGCTAGTCGAACCCGCCTATGGTGAGCCCGTTATCGTAAAGAACGTGAACAGTGCATTCATAGGTACAACGCTGGATGAACAACTTCGAGCTCGGGGCATTCACGAACTGGTGATTGCCGGCTTGACTACGCCGCACTGCATTTCGACGTCGGTCCGCATGGCGGGAAACCTGGGTTACGGCGTGTACCTGCCCTCGGACGCAACAGCCGCCTTCCAGCTAATGGGTCCGGACGGGACGCCGTGCGATGCGGAAACGGTCCATCGCGTCTCGCTGACGACATTGCATGGAGAGTTCGCGCAAGTTACGGATACCGAGTCGATACTGCGCGCTGGGGAAGGCCTGTCCACGACTTCGACGAAGACCGCCGTGTGAAACCTCGATTTCTATTCGACTCGGACGGCATGGAGCCGGCCGGCCGCCGGCGCACGGATTCTCCGGACATGGTCACAATAGAGAGAAGCAATGAAGAAATCCTGGTCCGCTGTTCTGTTCGCCGGTGGTTTGCTGCTGCCGGCCATATTCCTGGTTTCTCAGCCAGTGCAGCCGGAACGCGTCGGCCCGCGCGCTGGCGGTGGTTTCCTGCTCAACAGCGGCTGGACTCTCCGGCCCGCGGGGGAGCAGGTTCCGCTGAGCACGCTGCCGATGAGTTCGATTGTCTCGCCCGACGGCAAGTATGTGTTGATCCTGCAGGCGGGGTACATGCCGCCGACCGTCACCTCGCATGATGCCAAGACGATGAAGGAAGTCGCGAGCGTGCGTGTGCCCGACGCCTGGATGGGCCTGGCGTTCGCACCAGGGTCGCCGAAGTTCTATGTCGGCGGGGGCTCGAAGGCTTCGGTCTTCGAGTTTGAACTGCTGAGCGACGGCAAAATCGAGACGCGACGCACTTTCTCCCTGGTAGACGAGGGGCAGCGCAAGCACACCGACTTCATCGGGGACGTCGCGGTTTCGAACGACGGTCACCTCCTTTACGCGGCCGCATTGCACCGTGATTCGGTATTCGTTGTGAACCTGACAACCGGTATCGTTATCGAGGAATGGAAGACCCTCGCCCGTCCGTACAAGATTCAGATGCACCCCAGCGGCCGGATCTTCTATGTGTCCGGAATGGGCGCCAGTCGGCTGGCTCTGCACGACGCCGTGAGCGGCGCGCTGCTGATCAAGACGCCCACCGAAGCGGAACCGATGGACCTGGCCTACAGTGCCATCAAGCCAGCTCCGGGCGAAGACAACGCGCCGGCCACTTACACGGCGCGACTGTTCGTAGCCAGCGGAGCGACGAATTTGGTAAGTGTGTTCGCGGTAGGGGCGGACGGGGCATTGACGCCTCTGGAGAAGATCAACATCGCTCTGACCGCCCTGCAGCCAGCAGGCAGCACACCGGCGGCGGTGGCGCTCTCGCCCGACGAGAAGACGCTCTACGTGGTCTGTTCCGACCTCAACGCGGTGGCCGTGGTGGATGTCTCGAATGCAAGGAGCGAAGTCCGCGGTTTCATCCCGGCGGGCTGGTACCCGACAGCGGCTCGCATGCTCGCGGACGGGCGTTTGCTCATTCTGAACGGGCGAGGCTTGCGCAGCCTTCCGAATCCCAAGGGACCCAACCCGACGAAGAACGTGGCCCCGATGCACCGCGGCAACACGGAATTGGAATACGTCGGTGGAATCCAGCACGGCACGGTCTCGGTGGTCGCGCCGTTCGACGAGGAGAAACTCGCGGACTGGACCCGGACCGTGTACGACAATTCGCCTTACACCGACGAGCGCATGATCGATGCGAACGTGCCGCAGGGTAACCCGATTCCGTCTCAGCCTGGCGGTCCGACGCCGATCGAGCACGTCATTTACATCGTCAAAGAGAACCGTACCTACGACCAGGTGCTGGGGGATATGTCCACTGGCAATGGGGACGCTTCGCTGACGCTCTTTGGAGAGGGGATCACGCCAAACCTGCACAAGATCGCGCGAGAGTTCGTTCTGCTCGACAACTTCTACGTCAACGCCGACGTCAGCGCTGACGGGCACAATTGGAGCGCCTCGGCCATCGCTCCGCCGTACGTGCAGCGCATGTGGCCAAACAGTTACGGCGGGCGGCGGGCTCACTACGATTACGAAGGCATGGAGCGCGCAGCGATGCCACCGGCCGGACGTCTTTGGAACAACGCCCTGCAGAAGGGGCTCTCCATCCGCAACTTCGGATGGTGGGTGGAGAATGCGCGGCCGTTGCCCGCGTCGGGGCCGCTGGTCGCCCAGACAAGAGATCCACAGCTGGCACCATACACCAATATGAACTACCGCGGCTTCGACCTTGATTACCCCGACGTCGAGCGCGAGAAGGTCTTCGCCGCAGAACTCAAGCAGTGGGAATCGGTGGGGAAGATGCCGGCACTCACGATGGTGCGATTGGGCAACGACCATACCTCCGGGGTGGCTGCTGGCAAGGTCGCCCCATTGTCCGCCGCAGCGGACAACGACCTCGCGGTGGGGCGTTTGGTTGAGGCGGTGAGCAAGAGCAAGTTTTGGGCGACGACGGCAATTTTCATCCTTGAAGACGACGCGCAGAACGGCCCAGACCACGTCGATTCGCACCGTTCGCCAGCCTACCTCATCTCGCCTTACACGCGGGCGCGCGGGGTCGATTCGACCATGTACAACACGACTTCGATGTTGCGCACGATGGAACTGATTCTGGGACTAAGGCCGATGACGATTTTCGATGCTTCGGCCCGTCCGATGTGGAACGCCTTCACCAACAAGGCGGACACGCGCGCATTCGATGCACTACCGGCCAGCCACACGATTGACGACCGCAATCCGCCTGTGAAGACAGCCGATGCGCGGCGCTCGCAGGAATTCGATCTGGATGAAGCGGACCGCATCGACGACGACGCAATGAACGCAATCCTGTGGCGAGCGGTGAAAGGCAGTACTGCGCCAGCGCCCGTGCGCAGCTACTGGGGACGTTGAGCGAAACCGCTGCCCCTGCTAGCGTTCAATCATAGAAGGAACTTCGATGCCACGCACCCTGCTTGTATTCGTCTGGCACATGCACCAGCCTTTCTACAAGGATCTGGCGTCCGGCGAATACCAACTGCCGTGGACCCGCATGCACGCCCTCAAGGACTACTACGGCATGGTCCAGATGTTGGAGGAGTTTCCGCGAATCAAGCAGACCTTCAATCTCGTTCCGTCGATGATCGCGCAGATCGAGGAGTACGCGCGCGGCGACGCCCATGATCCGTTTCTGCGCTGTGCGCTGAAGCCTGCCGACAAGCTCACGCCTGACGAACAAGCCTTAATTCTCAAGTACTTCTTCCAAGCTAATGCGGGGCGGCTGATCTACCGCTACCCGCGCTACGGCGAGCTCTTCGACGCCTGGCTCGCGGCGGACCAAAACGCGGAGCTTGCCCGGCGCAGCTTTTCCCCGGGGACCATGCGCGACCTGCAGGTGCTATCGCAGCTTGCATGGTTCGACGAGATCATTCTCGCTACCGATCCGGAGGTCAAGGCACTGGTCGCCAAGGGGCGCGACTATTCACTGGCGGATCAGGCGTTGATGGGCCGCAAACAGATCGAACTTTGCGGGATGGTCATGCCCGCCTACGCGAAGCTCGCGAAAAGCAAGCAGGTGGAGCTTTCGGTTACTCCGTTCTACCACCCGATTCTGCCGTTGTTGTGCGACTCGAACATCGCTTCGATCTCGCACCCCAACGTGACACTGCCGTCCCAGTTCAAGTATCCGGACGACGCCCGTTATCAGATCGAATCCGCCCTGGAGTTTGCCGAGCAGCGGCTGGGAAGCCGGCCCGCGGGCATGTGGCCGTCGGAGGGCTCGGTCTCGGATGAGGTGTTCAGGATTGCGAGCGAGTGCGGAGTCCGTTGGATGGCCACCGACAACGGCGTCCTGGGCGCGACATTGGGCAGGATCGCCGGTGTAGATGAGACCTACCGCCCGTGGTTGTGGAAGCAAGGCGATCACTCCATGCAGCTGATCTTCCGCGACCACTTCCTGAGCGATCTGATCGGGTTCGTGTACTCGCGTATGGATCCGGCGCAGGCCGCCGTGCACTTCCTGGATAGAGTTCGCGAGAACGCTCGCGCCCTGCACGCGCAGGGGCGCGACGCGCTTGTGCCTGTCATCCTGGACGGCGAGAACGCCTGGGAGCACTACGAATTGAACGGCCGGCCCTTCCTGAAAGAACTGTACCGGCTAATCTCAGAGGACCGCTCACTCGAAGCCGTAACTGTCAGTGAGGCCCTGCAGCGCGTTCCGGCGGGCGAACTCACGCGGATCCATCCCGGCTCCTGGATCAACGCCAACTACGACATCTGGATCGGCGCATCCGAGGACAACCACGGCTGGGAGTGCCTGTTGGATGCCCGGCGACTCTGGCAGAAGTTCGCTCTGTCTGCGGATGCCCGCAAGCTCGATCCCGCGCGGCTCAAGCTGGCTTACGAGGAGTTGCTGATCGCGGAAGGCAGCGACTGGTTCTGGTGGTACGGCCCCGAGCACTCCAGCGAAAACCGGCCGGAGTTCGACAAACTCTTCCGCGAACACCTGGCGAACTTCTACCGGCTGATCGGGAAGACGCCGCCGGACGAACTCTCTCGCCCGATCCTTGAGTTGCGTGTGGTCGAGTACCATGAACCGCCCACGGGACCCATCGCCCCGCTGATCGACGGCGAGGTCAGCAGCTACTTCGAGTGGATGGGGGCCGGACATTACCGGCCTGACGAGCGGCAGGGGGCGATGCACGGCCGCAAGATCCACGTGCAGGATGTTCGATATGGCAGTGACGGCGCCAGCCTATTCATCCGCTTGGATTTCCACGTATCCCAGGCTGGTGCAATGGCGGGCATGGAAGTGCGCTGCTCCATCGAAGCGCCTGGCAGCAAAACGGGTGAGGAGACCGAGTACCGTCTGCAGCTGGCTCGTGCCGGGGTAGAAGTTATCGGTGCGGAAGGACCTGGAGCCACCACGCCAGGAGCAATCCGGGTGGCCTATCTGCGCGTGCTTGAGATTGCAGTAAGTCTAGAGGCGCTGGGAGCAGAGCCGGACACTCCGGTGCGCTTCCAGTTGTCCCTGTGGGAGGACGGGTTACCGCTTGACGCACAGCCGGCGCAAGGCTGGATCCAGTTGACCCCAAACAAGTTGGCGGACTGAATGCGCCTTGCGCGAGCCGGCTGAGAACTGGCAGCGGTGACGCTTAGGCCAGACCGGCTACTTGCCCACTCCCGAGTAGCGGGTCAGGGTCGAAATAAGATCCGCGGCTACTGCGGGAACCGGGATCTTCCCGTTCAGTACGTCCTGCCGGTTTACCGACTTGCCGTACAAGCCGGCATCAGTGTCGGAATCGGCGCGCAGCGTTGCGCCCTGCAGGGCTATGCCCGCGAACACCCCCCTCGAACGCGACCAGGAGAGGATCTCCGCGCGCATTGTGGCGTCGGTTTGCGCCTGTGATTCGCGACCCACAGGTCCCGCGGCAACGCTCGCTTCCGCACCCAGCGTGAACTTGCTGGAAAGCAGACGATCCATGCCGCGTTTATTCATCACCAACAGGATGATGTCCGTCTCCGACGCGCCGATCTGGAAGCCGACGCTTCCGCCTTCCACGCGCATGGCCACCGGCGCGCTCCAACCCTTCGGCGTGCGGCAAGTGGCAAATCCACGGCCGTACTTCGCACCGAGGATGAAGCCGGCCTTTTTCAAGCCGGGAACCAGAACGGCGCACTCGGCGCTTTTGAGAAGATCGCGTGGAATCGCTCGGTCTGACGTGTCCATGATCTCCTTGAACATGGAAGCGGAGTCGGCCAGACGACGGTTGTCGGCCTCATCTGCGTGCAGCAAAGCAGTCACGGAGAGTAAAGCCAAAGCCATAGTGGAGTAGACGCGAATTCGCATGTCTATCAGGATGCACGATTTTGGTGTTACATGCATGAAAAACCCCACCGCGTAGCCTTCATTCGTGGTGGGGTTCACTTGGTCCGCAGGGGTCAAGAGAAGGAGTAGTTTTCACTTATAAAGACGCAGGGAGTTGGGAAAAAGACTGCCCAAAAGAGAAATTCCCATCATCGCGAATAGGCCAACCGCGGCCAAACCTTTACAAGATTAAACAGCTAGCCGGCCCAGTACCTGCGCTGCAGCCTGTCTTCCAGTCCGAATGCAGTCGGGAACGCCGATCCCTTCGTAAGCATTTCCGGCTAGATACAGCCCTCGCAGGCTTTCCAACCGGCGGCGGATCGAGTTAAGGCGGGCCCCGTGGCCGACTGTGTACTGGGCCATCGAACGGCGCCAGCGAGAGATGCGTGTAAACAAAGGCTGAGCCGTCCAACCGAGCAATCCCTGTAACTCGGCTTGTACGCGCTGCAGGATCTCCTCGTCATCGTGCTCAAGAACCGCTTCCTGGCCGGCGCCGCCCACAAAGCAACGCAGGACCACGATTTCGTCCGGCACCCGAAACGGAAACTTCGCGCCGACGAACGTGCAAGCTACCAGCAGCCGCCGCTCGCGGGCAGGTATCAGGAAGCCGAAACCGGGCGGAATCGCACCACAATCGGAACGCCGGAAGCCGATCGCCACCGTAGCCGACGAGCTGTAGTCCACTCCTTCGAGCAGGCTGGCGAGCGCAGGGTCCAAATCTCTCACGAGCACGCCTGCTGCCCAGGCCGGTGTTGCGAGGATCACGGACGTTGCCTCCAGCGCCTCGCCACCAGCCCGGACGCGGAAGCCCTGCCCGCTAGACTGGATGCCCTCAGCCGCCGTCTGCCGGATCTCGATTTTGCCCCGGATGCGCGATTCCAACTCGCGAGTCAGCTGTCCCAGTCCGCCCCTCAGGGTCTGGAACAGCGCAGCAGGTCCGTTAGCTGGCGCGCCCCCGCGTTTGCGCTTTGCCTCCAGAACGCCGCGCGTCAGGCTGCCATACTGGCGTTCCAACTCGACGAACCGGGCCAACACGCTATTGACGCTGAGCTTATCCGCAGAGCCACCGTAAACACCAGAGAGCAAAGGCTCTGCCAGATAGTCGACGGTTTCCCGCCCATAATGGTCGGTAATGAAATCCGCCACGGAGCGGTCTGGCAGTTCGCCCGCCGGGGGGCGGCGAAAGTACTCCAGGCCCATCTGCAATTTAGTCTTCCAACCCAGAATCGGACTGGCTAGCATGGGTAGGATTTTGGTCGGTACCATCATCAGCAAGCCGTCCGGCAAGGGCACCAAACGCCCGCCACGCACCAGGTAGGTCACGCGGGATTTGTCGTTGGACCCGATCAGTTCAGAACCAAGGCCCACTTCTCGAATCAGGTCGATACCCGCGGGCTTCGCCGACAAGAAGCTATCCGGACCGCCCTCGATCACGCAGCCTTCGACCGTATCCGTCTCGATGACGCCACCGAGACGCGCGCGCGCTTCCAGCAGGATGGCGGGCTGGCCGGCTTTCGCGAACTCGTATGCCGCCGAAAGGCCGGTGATGCCTCCGCCGACGATGATGGCACGAAGAACTGGCATTCCCTGTGGCAGCAACTAGGGCCGGAACTCCCGGACCATCTGCACGACTGCTTTCACGTTCTCCACCGGAGTCTCAGGCAGAATGCCGTGGCCCACGTTGAAGATGTGGCCCGGACGAGTGCCGGTCCGCTTCAGGAGTTCGGTGACCTTCTGCTTTATCTCGGGAAGGGGCGCAAACAGCGCAGCGGGATCCATGTTGCCTTGAATGGCGGAGCGATAGCTGATGTCCATCCAAGCCTGATCGATATTCAGGCGCCAATCGACACCCATGACGTCGCCGCCCGCCGCGTGCAGTTCTCGAAAATACCCAGCGCAACCCGTCCCGAAGTGGATCACGGGCACGCCGCTCGAACGGATTCGTTCGATCAAAGCGCGCGAGTAAGGTGCAACGTAGCGTACGTAATCGTCTGCGCCGAGCGCACCGATCCAGCTGTCGAACACTTGGATGCAGCGCGCGCCGGCAGCCACCTGCATGATGGCGAATGGCGCGAGTACGTCCACCAACTTGCCCATCAGACGCCGCCACAACGTCTCGTCCCGGTACATCATCATCTTTGTATTGATGAAGTTGCGCGACGCGCCGCCCTCTATCATGTAGCTCGCTACCGTGAATGGCGCACCCACGAATCCGATTACCGGCACTTTGCCGTTCAGCGCACGCGTCACCATGGTGATCGACTCGCCCACGTAGCCGAGATCGTCGGTGTTCGAGGTAGAGAGAGCGTCCACGTCGTTAGAAGTGCGCACCGCGTTGTCGATCAGCGGCCCTTCGCCGGCGACAAACTCCAGCTTCAACCCCATCGGCTCGACGGGAAGCAGCAGATCGGCGAAGATGATCGCCGCGTCCACATCTAAGATTTCGACCGGCTGGAGCGTTACCGCAGCCGCCAGATCCGGACGTTTGCAAATCTCCAGGATCGAGTGTTTCGCACGAATATCACGGTACGGCTTGAGATACCGGCCAGCCTGGCGCATGAACCACACCGGGCGAACATCAGTCGGCCGGCGGCGGCAGGCGTCCAGAAAACGACTGCTCATGGGAGGGACACGCATGCGATCTCCGTTCTGTCCTCGCAAAGAAAGACGCGAAATTCCTTGGGTTTGTGACTGGTGGCCCACTCGCGCCCAAGCACGAAGTATGGCTTGGTCCACGCCTCGCTGTCTATCGTCTTCGGTGCCACCACCGAGACGGCCAGCATGCCTTGGACGGGACTGCCCGTCCGCGGGTCCATCAGATGGCTGTAAGTCTTCCCCCCCGCCATGAAGAACTTCTCCGTGGTGCCGGAAGTAGACATCGATTCGTCCTTGAGGTAAAGCTCCCAGACGGTCTTGCGCGCGTCTCGCGGGTTGGGCAGCAGAATGTGCCAGCCGCGCGGTTCCGAAGGTGGGGCGCCGATCGCGTAGATGCTCGAGCGGCCCGCCGAGATCAAACCACTGGTCACTCCATCGCGCCGCAGGACGTCGGCCATCCTATCCACCGCGTAGCCTTTACCGATCCCGCCGGGATCCATGTCCACCGGCGCATCGAAGCGAACGGTATGCGACTTGGCGTCCAGGTGGATGTGCTGATAGCCGATCCGGTCGAGGGCTGAACGGATCTCCGCCCGGTGCGGAATGTGCTCGGTGTTCTTGTAAAACCCCCAGATCTTCATCAGCGGCCCGACGGTGATGTCGAAGGCACCATCGCTGCGCCGACTGTAATCCAGGCAGCTGTCCAGCAAGTTGTAGAGCTCCTGGGAAACTGGGACGGGCGCCTTAAAAGCGTCTCGATTCACGCGGCTCCACTCGCTTTCCGGGCGATAGTTCGAGAGCAACTCCTCAAGCCGTTTGGCCTCGTCGAAGGCGTCGTCGATGGCAGAATCCAGGCGGTACTGATCCGTGCCGTAGAGGGTGACCGAGTACGTGGTCCCCATGGTGTCGAGCGACCGTTCCAGCCGCAGCAGTTTCGACGGTTCGGTCGCGGATACGGCTAGCGTCGCGGCGGCCAGCCACGCAATTAAGCCGATTGGGGAAATCCGGGAGACAAAATCCACTCTGAATGCGGCGCCGACACGGGGGCGCAACCCTGACACTAGGGTACAACCGGAGCTTGAGTTCGGCAACAAAACGCTTGATTTTCTATGGGATGGGCGTTACGCCGGGGACTGCGGGGTGGTGTCCGGATCGGTCTTCGGACGCCCTCGGCGGGCACGCCGCAGCAGTTTGGCTAAGGGGCGATCGGTGACCGGTTCGGAGTCCGCGACGAAACGCAACTCCGGCATGCGGAAGAGTTCAATGCGCGCAGCAAGCTGTTTGCGCAAATAGGCCTTCGCATTCATCAGCCCTTCCATCGCCTCTTCGCGGGACTTCGCATTCCCCGGCAGGGAGACCAACACGTCGGCTTTCTTTCCGTCCGGCGCGATAATAACGCTCGAGACGTCGATGCCCTGCAGACGGGGGTCGGCGGACTCAAAGCGAATGAGCTCGGAGAGTTCCTCGCGCATGGCCTCGGATACACGTTGGGTGCGAAGCGGATCCACACCTCAAGGCTACACCCTCCCGCCAAGGCATGAAGTGCCGGATCGCCCTCCACCGCGGCCGTTTCGCTTTAGGCCGTGCCTCCCGCCAGCCCTCGACACGACATGTTCCGGAGTGCCATCCTGCAGTCTATGCACGGTCGCATCCCGCCCGGCTCAGCGTTGCTTGTGGTCGATGTGCAAAGGGCAATCGACGATCCAGCCTGGGCGGCGTCCGGTCCCCGCAATCACCCTGCGGCGGAACGCACGATAGCGCAACTGCTTACCGCCTGGAGAGAAAACAACCTGCCCGTATGGCATGTCCGCCACGATTCCACATTCCCCGGCTCCACGTATCGACCGGGCCAGCCCGGCAACGACTTCAAGCCTGAGGCGAAGCCCCTGCCAGGCGAGCCCGTTGTCGCGAAGACCACACCGTGTGCCTTTGCGGGAACTGGCCTGGAACTGCGACTTCGTGCGGCAGGGATTACCGCGCTTATCGTCGCCGGCGTGATCACGAACAACAGCGTCGAGGCCACGGTCCGGATGGCCGGATGTCTGGGTTTCGACGTCTATCTCGTGGAAGACGCCTGCTTCACGTTCGCGCGCAAGGATTGGAACGGAAGGATGTGGACTGCCGCTGAGGTTCACGCCCTGTCACTCGCAAACTTGGATGGGGAATACTGTACGGTCGTCAGCTCCGCCGAGGCGCTGGCCGGGATTCAAGCGCCCTAGGATCTTCTCCGAAAGAGCGCAGGCACCGGACCCGTTAGAGACCAACGGAACATTCCAGGCGTCCAAACCGTATGCCCGAGGGAAGGGATATCCCTATGAGCGCCGCTGTCGAGCCACAAACTCTAGCTCCTAAACCCGCACCCCGACTAAGCGCCGTACCGGGGGGAAAGCGCCGGGTCGCCACCCGCGGCATGAATGCGACCGAGCTGCTGTGGGACCTCACGGTCCAGACCCTCGCCAACCTGCGGCGCAACAAGCTGCGCAGCTTCCTCACGCTGTTCGGAATCGCCTGGGGCATCGCTTCGCTCGTGATGATGTCCGCCTTGTCCGACGGTTTCCGCGACGGGCAGCGCAAGAACATGTCGCAGATCGGGGACAACCTGGTTTTCCTGTGGGGCGGCACGACGGAACTGCAGGCTGGCGGCAAGCGTGCCGGGCACAGGGTATTCCTCACTCGCCAGGACGTGCTGACCATCCGCGAGCAATGCCCCGCAGTCGGCATAGTCGCGGCGGAGACCAAGACGAATCAGGTGCCCGTGCGTAGCTCCACGAACGCCGGACGTTTCCTGACGTTGGGCGTAACCCCTGAGTATCTGAAGCTCCGCAATTTGCCCGTCGATGCAGGGCGAACAATCAGCGCCGCGGACGTGGCGGAGGAGCGACGGGTGGCGGTCCTGGGCGCCGCGGTCCGCAAGCAGCTCTTCGAACACAAGCCGATCCCTCTGGGCGAATTGGTGTATGTCAACAACCACCCGTACGAGGTGATTGGCGTGATGCCGGAAAAAGAGCAGAACTCCAGTTACGACGGGTGGGACAACGACAAGGTCCTGGTGCCCGAGCCCGTTCTGCTGCGTGACATGCCGGAGCGGCGCGAATACTACTCCGAGGGTCGTGTGAATGGCATCATCTACCGGCCCGCCTCCACCAGAAACTGGGCCGAAGCCCAGGCGCAGGTGCGGGCCGCCTTGGGTCGCGCCAAGGAGTTCGACGCAAAAGACGAGGGTGCGCTCGATGTGTGGGACATGATCAGAGAATCGGAAATGTTCGATTCCATTTTTGACGCCGGGGAGATCTTCCTGGCGGTGGTTTCCCTGGTCACGCTTTCTCTCGGGGGCATCGGCGTGATGAACACGATGATGATGGCAGTCAGTGAACGGACCAATGAAATCGGGCTGAAGAAGGCTTTGGGCGCCACGAATGGACGCATCCTGCTGGAGTTCTTCCTCGAAGGCCTGCTGCTGGCCGTGCTCAGTGGCGCGGGCGGATTGATCCTGGTCTTGACGCTGGCCAAGGGCGTGAATTCCTTGCCCTTGCCCCAGATGTTCTCGGGCCTGCCCATTCACTGGAACGTGCTGGCGTTGGCCACTCTGGCGCTCGGCCTGGTGGCTGTGGGCGCCTCGCTGCCTCCGGCCCGCAAAGCCGCCGAGATGACGCCTGTAGAGGCCTTGCGCTTCGAGAAGTAGCGTCGCACGGAGACCCCACCATGACCTGGAGATTCATCTTCTCGGAATCACTCGCTGCGTTGAAGTTTCATCGCACGCGGACAGTTTTCACTACGACCAGTCTGGCCTGGGGCGTGGCCTGTTTCGTCATTCTGATCTCGTACGGGGATGGCTTCCGGAACGCGCTGATCAAAGCCTTCACTGCCGTGGGCCAGGACCTGATCATCACTTTTAACGGGCAGACCTCCTCACAGCAGGGCGGGCTGCGCGCCGGGCGGAAGGTCAGGCTGGAGCTCGATGACGCCGGCATCATCAAGGAATCCGTCCCGCTGGTCGGCGCACTCTCGCCCGAGATCATGAAGTATGGCGTCAAAGCGAACAACGGTCACCGCGACAAAGAGGTCGATATCCGCGCTGTCTGGCCCGAATACGGAGTGGTCCGCAACATCAAGCTGGAGTCCGGCCGCTGGATCAATGAAGACGACCGTCTGCACCAGGCGCGGGTAGTAGTACTGGGTGCCAAAATATACAAGCAACTGTTCGGAGAGGCTCCGGCAGAGGATCAGGAAATCACTCTCAACGGCATCCGGTTCACGGTGATTGGCGTGCTTCTGAACAAGCTCCAAATCGCGAACTACAACACGCCAGACAACAATAGCGTGTTCATCCCGTACGATACGTTTACGATCTTCGGCGATATCCATTACCCTTGGTTTCTAGTCTGGAAGCCTCTGAATGGAGGCGTGCGCGATCAGGCCATCACGCAGGTTCGCGCGAAACTCGCCGAGTTGCATAAGTTCGCGCCGACGGACGAAAAGGCGATCGAGATTCTGGCTTTCAGCAAGTTCATGACGATCATCGACGGCATGTCGCTAGCGGTCCAGGTGCTGCTCGGTTTCGTCGGTGCGCTTACGCTCGCGATCGGCGGCGTCGGCCTGGCCAATATCATGCTTGCTTCAGTGATCGACCGTACCAAGGAGATTGGGATGGTAAAAGCCCTGGGTGCCCCGAAAAGCACGATCCTGAGGCAGTTCCTTGTTGAAGCGACCCTGGTGGTTGCGGCCGGAGGCTTGCTGGGCATCACGGCTGGGTGGGGAGTCACGATGCTCATCGGCACAATGCCATTCCTCGGCCCGGCTTTCAAAGACACGACGCACACGGGCGACATCTCGTTGACCGTCTCGCTCACTTCGGTCGTGGTCTCGACCACTGTGCTACTGCTGGTGGGCTTGATCGCAGGCCTGGTTCCCGCAATGAAAGCTGCGCGGATGGACCCCATCCAGGCGCTCCACTACGAGTAGGCCGCCGGTTGCGGGCTCAAGTCCGCGCCCGCTTTTGAATTGGACAGGGGGGAAGACCTGCCCACCGGGTTCAGTCTCGCGGGTCTCGGCGAGAACGAACAGGTCGCTGCCCAAAAGGGGGCCTCGAGCGCAACTGGGCACGTCCGCCTGACGAGAAGGGCAGGACAGAAGTTGTCAAGGAAACCGCCTTAGACGATTCGCCACCGCCTACGGCGGGTGCGGATTCCCTGACCGACACCTGGACCGCAAAGCGTGCCTGGCACTCCGGGTTACTACTCCTCGTCTAATGCCGCGTACGGGAATGACCGCGGATTCGCAACCTTCTACCAGATAGTTGCGCGAGCGCCTCCACGGAAGCCACAGCCCAGCCTGGGCGGCACGGACGGTGCGTGATGAGAAAGTCGGAAGTCGATAGCTCCTTGGAGCTTATGGAGGCGGCTAGTTTCAGCCCTTGTATAGGTGACGCTTATCAAACAATAATAAACGCTGCGCTTTAATTAATTCATTCTCAATCAGACCTGTTTCTCTTGATAAAATTCTGGCTGGTATGCTCAGTTACGCTCGCGGACCTGAAGCTGAAGTTCGGGACTTGACGCTGGGGGATCTAGTGCGCGAATGCGCCTCCAAGCATCCCCAGGGGTTGGGCCTAGTGAGCCGCCATCAGGGCGTCCGCCTGACGTGGACAGAATTCCACGACAATGTCGTTCGGACGGGTGCCGGATTGCAAAGCCTGGGGCTAAAGCCGGGCGATCGCATCGGCGTCTGGTCCACCAATTGTGCCGAGTGGGTTTACCTGCAGTTCGGAGCCGCCACCGCCGGAGTGATTCTGGTGAACGTGAATCCGGCCTACCGCAGCCATGAACTTTCTTACGTGCTGCGCGTCTCGCGAATCAAGTACCTCTTCATGCGGGAGTCCGATAGCCACGCCAATTACCGCAAGATCCTGGAAGAGTCGCTGCAAGGTCAGGACTGCGAACTCGAAGGCGCGATCTACCTGAACTCTCCCGGTTGGGATGCGCTGCTCGACCCGCAGTTGCCTTTCCACCCGCTGGCGATCGATGCCGGGGATGTGACGAATATCCAGTACACTTCCGGAACCACAGGCACGCCCAAGGGTGCGATGCTAAGCCACAGGAACGTGGTTAACGACGGCCGTTTCATCGCGGAACGCATGCGGCTGACCGGCGCGGATCGCATCTGCATTCCCGTTCCGCTATACCACTGCTTTGGCTGCGTCATTGGCACGATCGCGGCGGTGGCTTCCGGGGCCTCGATCGTCCTCCCCGCTGCGACGTTTGATGTCGGCGCGACGCTGGCGGCGATCCAGGAGGAAAGCGCGACCGCGATCTACGGTGTCCCCGCGATGTTCATCGCCGAACTGAACCACCCGTCGTTCGCAGGCACCGATTTCAGTTCGCTGCGAACCGGAGTCATGGCTGGCTCGCCGTGTCCGATTGAGGTAATGAAACGAGTGGTGAAGGCCATGCACGTGCCGGAAATCACCATTTGCTATGGGCAGACCGAAACGTCGCCCGTGACCGTGATGTCCGATGTCAGCGACTCGGTCGAATTCCGCTGCTCGACGGTCGGCCGCCCCATGCCGGCCACGGAGATTCAACTGGTGGACATGTCCAGCGGCGAGGTGATGCCCGTCGGCGAGCAGGGCGAATTGTGTGCACGAGGGCCGCTGGTCATGGTGGGCTACGACGGCGATCCGGAGGCGACGAAGAAGACCATCAGCCCCGACGGATGGCTGCACAGCGGCGACCTCGCCGTGATGCGCGAGGACGGATCGCTGCGGATCACGGGCCGCGCCAAAGACATGATTATCCGGGGCGGAGAGAACATCTATCCGCGCGAAATCGAGGAGTTCCTGTACACGCACCCGGCAGTGGATGAGGTCCAGGTGATCGGCGTGCCGCATCAGCGACTGGGCGAAGTGGTTTGCGCCTGGGTACGGGTCAGGTCTGGGCATGAAGCCAGCGCCGAAGAGATCCAGGAATATTGCCGTGGCCGCATCGCCTACTTCAAGATTCCGGAATTGATCCGGTTCGTCGATACATTCCCGATCACTGTGACCGGAAAAATCCAGAAGTTCCGGATGCGCGAGGCGGAGATTCAAGAACGCGGCCTGGCTGACCTAGCCAAAGCAGTCACCGCCTGAGCCCACCTGCACGCCGACACCTCTTAATCGGCGAAACGCGCCGGTCGGACCGCCATCCCTGCCAACCGGCTACAGGTTCTGGCCAAATGGCCGATCATTATGGATGATGACGGGTGTCGGCTGACGCGTCCGTTAACATGATTATGAGATTCGCATCCCTAAGTCTGTTTCATCGACCTGTGACCCTTGTCTCCGTTGCCCTGATCCTGCTGCTTGGCGCATGCACTTCCGCTCCGCCCGTGTCCAAAGAAGCGCCGCAAAGGGTGGTGGTCCGGCAGCCAAATCGGTTTGAGCACCCGCTAACGCTCAACGCGAGCGGAAACGTGGAGGCCGCCGAGACCGCATACCTCTCCTTTCAGGTGCCAGGCCAGGTTCGCAAGGTGTTCGTGGAGGAAGGCCAGGCCGTCCGCGCGGGCCAGGTTCTTGCGGAGTTGGACGTCCGGGATTACGAGTCTCGCGTGAGTGCGGCTGCGTCCCAAACCGGCGTCGCTTCCGCCAGCCTGCAAAAAGCGGATGCGGGACTTAGAAAACAGGAACTCGCCCAGGCCAGGATCGACCTGGATCGCGTGGAGGACGAATATAACCGGCTGAAAGCGCTGCACGACCGCGGGAGCCTTGCACCCAACGATTACAAGAAGATAGAGGCAGCCTATCTGGCGGCGCGAGAGCGCTACAGCATGGCCCGGGAGGGCGCGCGCAAGGAAGACAGAATTGCCGCGAGATCGGCGTTCCAAGGCGCCGAAGCTCAGGAAACGATTGCGAAGAAGGCGCTCGCCGACACGTTTCTGACGTCGCCGTTTTCAGGAATTATCGCGAAGCGGGACGTTGAGAAGGGCATGTTGGTAGGCAGCAGTCGCCCCGTGTTCGTGCTGCTGAGCCTTCAGCCAGCGAAGATCCGGGTCGGCGTACCCGAAGCCGAGATCGGGATGGTACGAATCGGGCAGCGGGCGGAGATTCAGATCCCGTCGCTGGGAAGCAGGAGTTTCGCAGGTCGGGTGGAGACTATCGGCTTTGCCGCCGACCCGGCGGCACGTACCTTTAGCGTCAAGATCTCCGTACCCAACCCGCAGCTCGAACTGCGCGCGGGCATGGTAGCCGAATCCAGGATAGAAACGCGCGCGAAGGTGGCGGCAATGACCGTGCCGGGCCAGGCGATCGTGCGCGATGCCCAGGGCGCGACGACGGTATTCCTGTTCTACGCGGAGAAGAACAGAGTCTACGCACGGCGGGTGGATCTTGGTTCCGTCTTCGGAC
Source organism: uncultured Acidobacteriia bacterium (assembly GCA_903909435.1). GTDB lineage: Bacteria > Acidobacteriota > Terriglobia > Bryobacterales > Bryobacteraceae > CAIVVT01. The sequence continues at coordinate 47,885 of CAIVVT010000061.1, forward strand.
GGGAGGTTGAAATCGTCCGCGGGTTATCCGGCGCCGAGCAGGTGGTGATCGGAGGCCAGCAACTGATCCACGACGGCATGCCGGCCACTCCAGTCCAAGCGGGTGTGGCGGAATGACCACCGGACCTGCCTGGCTGCGCCACCCGCAGGTAACACTGATTTGTACGACTTTGCTGTTCGCAGCGGGCGCCTGGGCGCTGTTGACCATGCCTCGCCGGGAAGACCCGAAGATCACGGTGCGCGTCGGCGTGATGATGCTGCTGTATCCTGGCGCCACGTCGGAACAGGTGGAGCAGCAGGTGACGAAGGTCATCGAGCAGAAGCTCTTTCGCTACGAAGAAGTCCGCAAGGGCAAGACCTACTCCACCAGCCGGCCGGGTTTCGCATTTCTGAACATCGAACTGGAAGAGTCCGTGCAGCGCCCCGACCTGTTCTGGTCAAAACTGCGCCACGACATGCTGGAGTTGCGTCAGACCAGTCTGCCGCCGGGTGTACTCGGCCCGACCGTGGATACGGATTTCGGGGACACCATTGCCGTCCTGCTCGCCTTGCACGGAAAGGGTTACGAATACCGGCAGTTGAAGGACTACTCCGAACGCATCGAAGAGACGCTGCGGACCGTGCGTGCGACTTCCAAGGTCAAGCGCTACGGCGAGCAGAAAGAGCAGATCTACATAACTAGCACGCCCGAGCGCCTCGCTCAATATCGCGTACCGCTGCCCAAAGTCATTCAAGCCCTGCAGGCACGCAACGCCGTACAGTTTGGCGGGCGCTTCGATACCGCGGAAAGTAAGCTCCCCATTCAATCCAACGGATTATTCGCCACACCCGAGCAGATTGGGCGCGTGATGGTCGATGTTAGCCCCGAGGGCCAACCGCTTTACCTGGGTGACGTTTCCAAGATCGAGCGCCGCTATCAGGACCCTCAATTCCTCACCCGCTACAACGGCGAGCCCGCAATGATGGTCTCGGTTGAGATGCAGGAGGGCTACAACGTCGTCGAGTTTGGACAGCACGTCTCTGAAAAACTGGCGGATGTCCAGCGCTTGCTGCCGCCCGACCTTAAGGTCGATCTGGTCGCCAACCAGCCCCATATGGTGAAGGACCGGATCTCGAGCTTCATGCGCGAGTTCGGCATCGCCATCGTCTCCGTCATTCTGGTGACCATGCTGCTGCTGCCGTTCCACGTCGCGCTGGTAGCCGCAGTGGCAATTCCCGTGACCGTGTCGATCACCTTTGCGATCTTGAGCCTTTGTGGCATTGACCTGCAGCAGGTCTCCATTTCAATGCTCGTCGTTATGCTGGGGATTCTGGTCGATGACGCGATCGTCGTAGCCGACAACTATGTCGATTTGCTGGACCGCGGCAAGTCGCTCGATTTTGCGGCAGCGCACTGCGCGCGAGAGATCGTCGTTCCATTGGTGGTGGCGACGCTCACCATCATCGCGGCGTTTCTCCCTACACTCTTTACCCTGAACGGCAGCGTCGGCGAGTTCATCCACAGTATGCCGATCGTCGTGGCGATCTCGCTCAGCGTCTCGTTCGCTGTGGCGTTCTTTTTCACGCCGCTGGTGTGCCGGAAGTTCATTCATCACGGGCTCCACACTCAGGGTGGAGACGATAAGCCGAAGTTCAATTTCGTCGATCGGCTCGAAGCGCGCTACGAGACGTTAGCTGGCGCTGCACTAAAGGTCCCGAGATTGATGGTCACAGCGGGTGTCTTGGCGGTAGTTCTCGGAGGCGTCCTGATGAAGAACCTCCCGCAGCGCTTCTTCCCGCCAGCCGAACGAGAACAATTTGTGATCGACCTCTGGCTGCCGGAGGGTTCCAAGGTCGAGTACACCGACGGGTTGTTGCGGAAGATCGAGAAGGAGCTTTCCACCAATCCCAAGGTGGTGAGCTACGGTACCTTCGTCGGCTCCAGCGCCCCACGTTTCTATTACAACGTCGATCCGCAGCAACCCGCCGGCAATTACGGTCAGATTCTGGTCAATACGCGCGATGTCGACACGACTCCCGAACTTGTCTACCAACTGCGTAAACGGCTGCGCGAAGTTGTGCCGGAGGCGCTGACGATCGTCAAGGAATTGCAGCAGGGCGAGATCTTCTCCGCCCCGATCGAAGTTCGCATTTCGGGGGAGGAGCTGGGTCAGTTGAAAGCGCTTTCGTCGCAAGTGGCCTCCATTTTGCGCGGGATTCCTGGGTCAGAGTACGTACACCGCGACTGGCGCGAAGACCCTTATGAACTCAAGGTGAATCTCAACAATGAACTGGCCAACAGGCTCGGCTTTTCTAACGCATCAGTCGGCAAGTCCCTGGCGGCGGGCTTTGATGGCGTAGTCGTATCCACCTTCTGGGAGGGCTCGCGGGCGGTGGATATTCTCCTGCGTCTGGACGAATCCAGCCGGCAAAGCTTTGACGACGTGCGCGACGCATACTTGACCTCGCCCGTGACCGGCGCGAAGGTTCCGCTACGGCAGATTGCGACGCTCAGCCCCTCCTGGGAAACAGGCCGGATCGTGCGTCGCAACGGCGTGCGCACGCTGACGGTCCGGAGCTTCTTTCAAGAGGGCGTGTACGCCTCAAACCTCCTGAAGCAGGCGCGCGGGCAAATAGCGCAGATTCCGCTTCCACCCGGATACGGCATAGCCTACGGCGGTGAAAACGAGTCGCAGGCCAACATGACCGGTGGGATAGTGAAAGCCGCCCTCATCAGTACGCTACTCATCTTTCTAATTCTGCTGTTCCAATTCCACTCCATCGTCGAGACGCTGGTGGTTATGTCATCCATTCCGCTAGCACTATTCGGGGGCGCTGTCGGTTTGCTGATTGTGCACATGCCGTTTAGCTTCGTGGCGGAGATCGGCTTCATCGGGGTAGCCGGCGTCGTGGTTCGCAACGCCATTCTGCTCGTCGATTACATCAAGGAATGCCGTGCGCGCGGAGAGAGTCTGAACGACGCCGCCCGCTCCGCCGGCGCGCGCAGGATGAGGCCTATCTTCCTGACGACTCTGGCTGCTGCCGTGGGGGTGCTCCCCATGATCCTTTCGGGTTCGTTGATGTGGGCACCGATGGCCGCCGTAATCGCCTTCGCATTGCTTTTTTCCATGTTCTTCACGCTGCTCGTTGTTCCCTCCCTGTATGTGCTGACCGCGCGGCAGACCGCCGGGGTCGAGGGAGGAGTCGCATGAGACGTGCATTGATCATTTGGGCGGCTTTGCTCGCCGTGCCCGTGTGGGGCGCCCGTCCATTGACGCTCGACGAGGCGCAGCAACTGGCGCTCCAGAACAGTCGCGCTCTCAAATTGGCGCGGCTGAAGGTGGACGAGGCGGGCCACAAACAGGCGGGCGCCCGCTCGGACTACTTCCCTAAGTTGCTCGGCACCGCCAATTACCTATACTTCACCCAGAGACTGGGGACGACGCTCACCGCTGGTGACCTGGGGTTGGGCATGTTGCCGCCGCCCTTCCCGTCTATCCCGATTCCCATCAACCTTGTGAAGCAGAATATGTTCTTTGGGGGAGCGACCCTCGCGCAGCCCATCACGCAGCTATACAAAGTGCAGCAGGGCGTGAAAGTCGCCTCCACCGAGCGTGAGATCGCCCTCGCCCAATCGGCCGGCCGCGAGGACGAGATCCACTACGCCGTTGAGCAGCTCTATTACGGTCTGCTCATCGTTCAGCGCCAGCGGACTGCCGCGGAAGCCAAGGTTGGCGCGGCGGAAGAGCTGTACAAAGATGCACAGAACGCTGTCGATACGGGTAACGCTCTCAAGGTGGCCTCCATCGGCCGTCACGCCGCGCTACTGGAGGCCCGCCAGGCATTGCTGGCCACGCGAGATCTGGCCTCCGATTACAGCGAAGCCCTGAACTTCCTGATTGGCGTCGCCGCTAAGACCGAACTGTCACTGACCGAGCCTGACCGGCCCTCTTTCAACCTGGCCTCAGCGGACGAAGCGGTGCGTGCCGCGCTCGAACACAGTCCCCAGGTGATGGAAGCTCGCGAGACCGTCGAGAAGGCGCGCGCTGCCCGGCGCGCGGCTCTCGCCGACTACATCCCCGAGATCACGGCCATGGTGCAGTACTTTCATCAAGCTGGCGTGCCGACACTGCCCAACGATTTCGGAGCCGTGGGCGGCACGTTAACCTACACGCTCTTCGATTTCGGCAAGCGCCGCGAGCTCGTCCGGGAGCGCGCCACTCTGGTGGTTCAAGCGGAAGAGAACGTGAAACGCATCGAGGAAGATGTCGAGCAGGGGATCCGAAAAGGCTACCGCAACGTTCAGCGTTCCCTTGAGATGGTGAACGTGGCTAGGGAAGCGGTCGACCTTCGCACCGAAAGTGAGCGCTTGACGCGCGATCAGGTCGAGCTCGGGTTGGCGCTCAATTCAGCCCTGCTGGAGGCCCAAGCCGCCCAAGCTGCGGCCGCATCCGACCTATTGCGTGCAGAAGTAGGTTGGCGTCTCGCCTGGGCCGAACTTCGCAAGCAGGCGGGCCTCCGTTAAAGCTGGCGCTGCATCTCGAGACCGTCGCCTTTTCGACAAAGAGCATTCCAACGATGACGCAGGCCGTCGAAAGATAGGCTTTTTGTATACTCGAACGATTGTATGATTGAAACGTTTGTATGAATCGAACGTTTGAGCCAACACCGCGCCACGACACGAAGGACAAGATCCTGGACGCTGCCGAGCGGCTCTTCGCGGACCAAGGGTTTGCAGCGACATCGCTCCGCCAAATCACGACTGAAGCGAACGTGAACCTCGCGGCGGTTAACTACCATTTCAAGTCCAAAGAGGCGCTGTTGTCGGCCGTGATCGGGAGGACATTCGAACCGATCAATCGCCGGCGGATGGAGTTGTTGGACCAGTTGGAACTGAGTTCGGGCAGTGGCCGGCCTGGTCTGGACGAGGCAGTGCGGGCGTTCGTGCGTCCGGCTTTAGAGGCGCGCTCCGCCAACGCAAAGAGCATGCGATATTTCCCGCGGCTGATGGCGCGGATCATGGCCGAACCGGGAGGTTTGGCTGCTCCGGTAATGCTGCCTGCGCTGCAGGCCGTAACCGACCGGTTCATGCCTGTCTTTCAACAAGCCATGGGCGTGAATAAGCGTTCGACCGTGCTTTGGGGCGCACAGTTCAGCATAGGTTGCATGGCACGCTGCCTGATTGCGCCGGAGTTCATCCAGGCGATTACGGGCGAAAACCAGCCACAGGAGAGCATGGAGCAGATGCTGGATCGAGTCGTCTGCTTCATTGTGGGCGGAATGCAAGCTCTCGCGGAAAGGGAGAAGAGCCTATGTATCGGCGCATAACGGCCGTGATCCTCGGACTCGCTATCGCGCTATGTGCGCAGGAGAGCCAACCGAAGATCGCGTTGAGTCTCGACAAATCAATCGAAATCGCGCTGGCTCCAGACGGCAATGCGAAGGTCCAACTCGCCGCAGAAGCAGTACGGCAAGCGCAAGCGCGCAAGGCCGAAGCGTTCAGCGCGCTCCTCCCGAATTTCGATGCGGCCTGGTCGGCGCGGAGTTTCACGCAGGATCTCACGACTTTCGGCCTGCAAATCAAGCTTCCCATTCCCGGATTCGCCATTCCGAGTTTCGTGGGCCCGGTGGATGTCTACGATCTGCGGGCATCCGGCACGCAGACGGTCTTCAATCTAAGCGTCATCCGTAAGTTCCAGGCCGCAGGCGCACAAGCCTCCGCCACAAAACTCGACACAGAGCAGGCCCGCGTGCAGATCGCCGCTCTGGTCGGGAAGGCTTATGTGAACGCGACACGCGCCGAGAATTCCGTCGCAACAGCGATGGCGAATCTCGAATTGGCTGAGCGCCTACTCCGTCAGGCCAACACCCAGAAGGAGGCCGGCACGGGCACGGGGTTGGACATCACGCGAGCCGAGGTGCAGGTCGCCAGCGAAAGGCAGCGTCTGATCGCAGCAAAAGAGGACCGCCAGACAGCACTGCTCAACCTGCTGCGCGCCATGAACGTCCCGCTGGACGTTGTTGTCGAGCTAACCGACCCGTTGAGCTATAAGCCAGCCGACATCCCCGATCCGGCGAAAGCGATTCAAGCCGCAATTGGCAATCGCCCTGACTTAAAGGCCCAAACCGTCCGTGAACATTCGGCGAAATTGAGCTATGACTCCGCCAGGTTCGATCGGCTTCCTTCCGTCGGCGCTTACGGCGACTACGGTGTCATTGGAGTGGAGCCGGCAAAGCTTCGGCCGACGAGGACGGTTGGGATAAACGTGAAGATCCCGGTCTTTGACGGCGGGCGACGGGACGCGGTCCGGGCAGAAGCGTCATCGCAGCTGCGCAGCGAAGCAATCCGCTCGCACGATCTGCTCAAGCAGGCTGAACTCGAGGTGCGGACCGCAATCGAAGCGCTGCGTTCCGCTGAGGAGCAGGCACGTGTCTCTCTTGAGTCGTTGACGCTCTCCACCAAGGAACTGGAGCAGGCCGAGCGCCGCTACCGAAGTGGTGTGGCCAGCAGCTTGGAAGTCACCGACGCCCAGACGCGCCTTTCACGGGCTCGGGAAAACAAAGACGTGGCAGTGTACCGCCAGCGCGCGGCCCGCATCGATCTGGCCGCCGCGCTTGGCGACCGGAGCCTCATCGCGCAGTAGTCATAGGAGATTCGCAGTGGACAAACGTAAGCTCATTCTTCCCATTGTGGTTGTGGCGGCTGTGGCCGGTGGCTGGTGGTTCTGGAAGACGCATAGCGGGGACCCGAATACAATCCGGCTCAGCGGCAATATCGAACTGACGCAGGCCAACTTGTCGTTCAAATACTCGGGCAGGCTCGTAGAGTTGCTTGTGGATGAAGGCGCAATCGTGACCAAGGGCCAATTGCTGGCGCGCCTCGATCTTACCGAGTATCAGCGGCAGGTTGAGCGCGAGCACGCCAGCGTCGCTTCGTCGCAGTCCTCGCTCATCCAACTTCGCACGTCCATCGATTTCCAGAAGGCGAATATCGAGAGCGATGTCGCCCTCAAGCGCGCCATACTGCAGCAGGCCGAGGCGCGTCTCACCGAACTTCAGAACGGCAGCCGCAAGGAAGAAATCGAACAGGCTCGTGCCTCGCTGTCAGAGGCGCAAGCCACGCAAAAGCAGGCATCGGCGGATTGGGAGCGAGCACAAACGTTGTTCAAGAACGACGACATTTCGGCACAGCAGCGGGACCAGTTTCGCCGTGCTTTCGATGCCGCGAATGCGACTGTGCGCCGTCTCTCCGAGTCGCTGCAACTCGCCGAGATCGGCCCTCGCAAAGAACAGATCGACCAACAGCGGGCCGTCGTAGAACAAGCTCGCGCTTCACTCAAGATCGCCGAAGCGCAGCGTATCGACCTGAAGCGTCGCACTGAGGAGATCGGCATGCGTCAATCCGATATCCAGCGCGCTCAGGCGCAAGCGGGCGTGCTTGATTCGCAGTTAAGCGACCGCACTCTGTTCGCCCCCTTCGACGGGGTCGTCCTCACCAAAGGGACTGAAGTGGGGGAGGTGTTGTCGGCGGGAGCGTCGGTGGTGACGGTGGGCGATGTCGAACATCCCTGGGTCCGCGCGTATCTCTCAGAAAAAGACCTTGGCCGAGTTAAACTTGGGACCCCGGCTAAGGTAACAACCGACTCTTTCAAAGGCAAGCATTACGACGGCAAGGTCACGTTCATTTCGGCCGAAGCCGAGTTCACTCCGAAACAGATTCAGACTGAGGAGGAGCGCACGAAGCTCGTTTACCGCATCAAGATTGAAGTTCCTAACCCAAATCGCGAGTTGAAATCGAACATGCCGGCCGACGTTGAGATCCGGGTCCAATAAAGCCATGGCGGAAGCGACACGCACCATGATCGAATTGACCGGTGCGAGCAGGCGATTCGGCGCGCTGCAAGCCGTGCAATCTTTCGACATTACGGTTGACGAGGGCGAAATCTTCGGCTTATTGGGCCCCGACGGGGCGGGCAAGACGACCACTCTGCGAATGTTGGCGGGACTCATGGATCCCGATTCCGGCAGCATCAAGGTGGCCGGCCTGGAGGTTCGCGACAACATCGACGCAGTGAAGGATCAAATCGGATACATGGCGCAACGGTTCGGCCTTTACGGCGACCTGACCGTAGAGGAGAACATGTACTTCTACAGCGATCTTTTCGGGCTGCCGATACCCGAACGGAACCGGCTGATGGTTGAGTTCCTGGATATGACGCGCATGACGCAGTTTCGAACCAGGCCCGCGGCGAAGCTGTCCGGCGGCATGAAGCAGAAGCTGGCGCTGATGTGTACGCTGCTGCACAAGCCGCGTGTGCTGTTCCTGGATGAGCCGACCAACGGTGTCGATCCGCTGTCGCGCCGCGATTTCTGGATCATCTTAAAGAATCTGTCCGCGGGCGGCATGACCATTTTCGTCACCACGTCCTACCTTGACGAGGCGGAGCGCTGCGACCGCATCGGGCTGATGAACAAGGGCCGCCTGATCCGTGTCGATACGCCCGCCACACTGCGCGCTTCCTGGGCGCCGTATTGCTTCGCCATAGAGACCTCCGACAAGCGGGGTGCCCGGCACAGCCTGCAGGCCATGCCCGGCGTGCTGGCCTGCGAACCGGCGGGCGCTGACCTGCACCTCTACCTGGACCCTGAACACGCCAACGCCGCTCACATCCGGTCCGCATTGACCAACTTGGGATTCGCCCCCCTCGAACTGCTCCCGCTCGATCCGTCGCTCGAAGACGTGTTCATTGCCGGCATCGCTCAGGAGGAGGCACGTGCCAAACGGACAGCAGCCTGAACAGGCCGTCGTGATCGACAAACTGGTGAAGCGCTTCGGTGACTTCGTAGCGGTGGATCACGTCAGCCTCACGGTCGCGAAGGGCGAGATCTTCGGCTTTCTGGGTCCCAATGGCGCGGGTAAGTCCACGACAATCCGAATCCTCTGCGGGTTGCTCGCGCCGACTTCGGGCAAGGCCATCGTGCAAGGTTACGACGTCGCGACACAGAGCGAAGAGGTCAAACGCAGTATAGGCTACATGTCGCAAAAGTTCTCGCTCTACGACGATTTGACCGTGAGCGAAAACATCGAGTTCTTTTCAGGGATCTACGGAGTCCCCAAGGTGCGACGCGAAAGTCGCAAGGAAGAAGTCCTGAAAATGGCGGGACTTGAAGACCGCGCAAACGACGCGACTGGTTTGCTCACGGGCGGTTGGAAACAGCGGCTGGCGCTTGGCTGCGCCATCCTGCACGAGCCGCCGATCGTCTTTCTCGACGAGCCGACTTCGGGCGTCGATCCCATTGCGCGCCGGCACTTTTGGGATCTCATATACGAGATGGCCGAGCGTGGATCCACCGTATTCGTGACCACTCATTACATGGAAGAGGCTGAGTATTGCCAGCGCCTGGCGTTGATGGATCGCGGCAAGGTGATTGCGCTCGGCGCGCCGGGCGATTTGAGGCGTGAGATCGGACCCGACGCGAAGATGGAAGACGTGTTCATCACCTCCATCGAACGCGAAGAAGCAAAGGACGTCCAATGAAGTTCCGACGCTTTTACGCCATATTTCGCAAGGAAGGCGTGCACATCGTTCGCGACTGGCGGAGCCTCGGTCTAGCACTGGCCATCCCGGCGATGCTGCTGCTGCTGTTCGGTTATGCGCTTACGCTCGACGTGGACAAGATCCCAACCGCCGTTTACGATCAGGATCGCACTCCGCAGAGCCGGGAGTTGATCGCGCATTTCCAAGGTTCGCGCTACTTCACGATCAGCGATCTGAACGCCACATATTCCTCCATGGAGAAGAGCATCAACAAGAGCAGCATCATTGTCGGCATGGTGATCCCCAGAGACTTCGGCCGCACCATTCTGTCGAACGGCGCCGCGAAGGTTCAGTTGATCCTCGATGGCTCGGACTCGAACACCGCCTCTATTGCGATCGGCTACGCCAGCGCTCTCGTGGCTACGTACTCGGGCGAAGTCCGCGACCGTGCGCTCTCGCTTCGAGGGACGCCCAAGGTCAAGCTGCCCGTCGATGTACGCGTGCGAATGCTGTACAACTCGGAGCTTAAATCAAAGAACTTCATCATCCCCGGGCTGATTTCCGTCATCTTGATGCTCGTCGCCGCAATGCTCACCTCATTAACCATCGCTCGCGAGTGGGAGAGCGGCACTATGGAGCAACTGCTGTCCACGCCAGTCCGACCTATCGAACTGTTGATGGGCAAGCTGTGCGCCTACTTCGTGCTTGGCATGGCGGACATGGTCTTGGCGCTGATCCTCGGAATGGGAGTATTCAAAGTGCCGCTACACGGCAGCGCCTGGCTGCTGGCGGTCGCCTCGGTACTGTACCTGTTTGGCGCCTTGTGTTGGGGCATTCTGATTTCCACCATTGCGCGCTCGCAGCAGGTCGCTTTCCAACTTAGCCTGCTGTCGTCATTCCTCCCCGCATTCCTGCTCTCAGGGTTCATTTACTCCCTGGACAACATGCCGTGGATCATCCGGCAAATCTCGCTCATCTTTCCCGCGAGGTATTTCGTGGCGATCTTGCAGGGCGTCTTCCTGAAGGGAATCGGCTTCGGCCTGCTGTATTGGAACCTGCTGTTCCTGCTGATCTACGCGGTGCTGGTATTCGTCATCGCAAACAAGAAGCTCCGTCCGAAGATCGCCTGAAATACCATGTGGGAACGCATCTACGAAATCCTGAAAAAAGAGATCCGGCAGTCGCTGCGTGATCCGAAGCTGCGCGGCACCATGTTCATTCCACCTATCATGCAAATGCTGATCTTCGGCTTTGCGGTCAGCCTGGACGTGAACAATGTCAAACTCGGCTGGCTCGATATGGATCAGACGGAACAGAGCCGCTCGCTGCTGCGCAAATTCCAAGGCACGAGCTACTTCACCCTGGCCGGCGTGGCCCGCAGTGAAAAGGAAGCCCAGGGCCTGCTCGATAGCGGCAAGGTAGATGCCGTCTTACGCGTACCGTACAACTTCGGCGCCGATGTCAGCAAGATGCAGCAGACTGAAGTTCAGGTGCTGGTGGATGGCTCGAACTCGAACACGGCGGCGATAGTCGGAAATTACATAACCAGCGTGATCTCTGGCTTCAATGCCGATACGCTGTCGAGTCAGCGCAGAGCCCGGTTGGTGGACGCCTCGCGGAACGGCCCGGTGCGGTTGGCCGCGCCGAGTGTGACGCCGGAGACCAGGGTCTGGTTCAACCCCGACTTGAAAAGCCGCAACTACTTCATCCCGGGAATTCTGGTGAACATCATTATGATCGTCACCTTGAACCTCACGGCCATGTCGATTGTTCGCGAGAAGGAGATCGGCACCATGGAACAGATCATGGTGACCCCCATCCGCCCCATCGAGTTGATGATTGGCAAAACGCTCCCATTCGCATTGATCGGATTCATCGATTCCGTCGGCGTCACTTTGCTGGCGCTGCTCATCTTCCATGTTCCCTTCCGGGGCAGCGCCCTGCTACTCACCGGCGCCGCCGCGCTCTTCCTGCTCAGCATGCTAGGCATGGGGCTGTTCATTTCCACCATCAGCCACACACAGCAGCAAGCCTCAATGACGTCATTCTTCTTCATCCAGCCTGCCTTCATGCTTTCGGGCTTCACGTTCCCCATTCGCAACATGCCGCTGCCCGTTCAGTGGCTCACCTATTTGAATCCTCTGCGGTACTTCATGGCCATCGTGCGCGGCGTCTTTCTGAAAGGCGCGGGCCTCGAAGCCCTCTGGTCGCAAATGTTGCTGTTAGGGCTGTTCGGTGTAGTGATCCTGGTTTCAAGCGCATTACGATTCCACAAGCGGTTGGACTGACACCGCCGTACAATGAGGTCCATGCCTCATGGCGCGCCCACATCCACGGGGCTCGTGCTCGACCCGCTCTACGTTCGCCACGATCCTGGCCCCGGGCACCCCGAGTGTCCACAGCGTTACGCGGCACTCCAGGCAGCCTTCGAGCACGGGAGCCTGCGAGGTACTCTGTATCCCATTAAGCCGCGCCTGGCGCGTGACGAAGACTTGCACCTGGCCCACACCCGCGGCTACATCCAAGTGGTGCGCCACGACGTCACGCGCCACGCCGCAATGCTCAGTACAGGCGATACCGCTCTGGGCGCGCAGACCTTTGACACCGCCCTGATGGCCGCCGGCGGTTGTCTGGCGGCCGTGGATGCCATCTTCTCCTCACACGTCCGCAATGCTTTCGCCGCGGTGCGGCCGCCGGGACACCACGCCACTGCTTCCCGCGGCATGGGGTTCTGCGTCTTTAACAACGTGGCCATCGCGGCCCGCTACGCGCAGCAGGTTTATCATGCCGAGCGGGTCTTGATCGCCGATTGGGACGTGCATCACGGCAATGGCACCCAGGACATCTTCTACCGCGACCCGACCGTATTCACATTTAGTACACACCAATCTCCGTGGTATCCCGGCACGGGTGCACACGACGAAACCGGGGAAGACGCTGGTGTCGGCGCCACGCTGAACTGTCCGTTTCATGCCGGTGCTGGACACGCCGAGATCGTTGGGGCATTCCGCAAGAAACTGCTGCCCGCCGCCGGGGCGTTTCGTCCCGACTTCGTAATTATCTCGGCTGGATTCGATTCGCGCCACGACGACCCGCTGGGCCGTTTTCAACTAAAGGACGCGGACTTCAGTGAACTAACCGCGTTGATGCTGGAAGTGGCGGACCGCTGGGCCGGAGGACGCCTGCTGAGCGTGCTCGAAGGCGGCTACAACCTGCATGGCCTCGCGGCCGCCGCAATGGCACACGTCGAGACGTTGTCCGGCGAGACCGGGGCCACGAGTTCCTGCTCTCAAAGCCCACTTCCCTAGCCGCATCCCCATTGCGAGAGACTATCTCCATGGCTACGAAAGTCCGTTGGGGCGTTCTCGGGGTCGCGAAGATCGCCGTCACCAAAGTGATTCCCGGCATGCAGCAGGGCAGCTTGTGCGAAGTCGCCGCCATCGCGTCGCGCGAACTTGCGCGCGCCACGGAAGCCGCGAACAATCTCGGTATTCCGAAAGCGTATGGCTCTTACGAGGATCTGCTCGCTGATCCCGACATAGACGCCGTCTACAACCCTCTCCCGAACCATCTCCACGTCCCGTGGTCGATCAAGGCGGCCCAGGCCGGCAAACACGTTCTCTGCGAGAAGCCAATCTCGTTGACCGTCAAGGAGTGCCGCAAACTCATTGAGGCGCGTGACACAGCCGGTGTGAAGATCGGTGAAGCGTTCATGGTCCACTCACACCCCCAGTGGCTGCGAGCCCGCGAAATCGTGCACTCGGGCGAAATCGGGCCGGTGCGTGCGATCGTTGGTGCGTTCAGCTACTTCAACGATGATCCCGGGAACGTGCGCAACGTAGCGGTCTATGGCGGTGGCGGGTTGATGGACATCGGGTGCTACCCCATCACGACGTCGCGCTTCATTCTGGGCAAAGAGCCTGCGCGCGTTCAGGCACTGATCGAACGCGACCCGAAGTTCGGGACTGATCGACTGACGTCGGCCTTGCTTGACTTTGGGGACTGCCAGTCGATCTTCACCTGCAGCACGCAGCTGGTGAATTACCAGCGCATGCAGATCATCGGAACGAAGGGCCGGATCGAGATCCCCATCCCGTTCAACGCTCCTCCAGATCGCCCGACGCGCATCTACGTGGATATCGGCGGGGACTTCCATGGCAAGGGGATACGAACCGAGGAGATCCCTACCGTGGATCAATACACGCTTCAGGGCGACGCTTTTTCCAAAGCCATTCTGGAGAACTCCGAGGTGCCCACAACGCTTGAGAATGCCTTTGGGAACATGGCCGTGATCGAGGCTCTGTTCCGCTCGGATAGAACCGCCCAATGGGAAGGCCCAACCGCCCTTTGAGCGCTTGGAGTGGGACCTCTAGCGGACGCCAGCCGGGCTGAATTGCCTCACTCACCGGATTGCGACATCATCTTTACGGGAGTCCTCCTATGCCACGATTTTCCGCTTTGCTTTCGATCGCCGTCGTCTTTGCTGCCTTAGCGCTTGGCGCTGAAGACAACGCCCACCCGACGCTCGCCCCGGGCTCGCCCGCACCGGACTTCTCGTTGCCTGGCATCGACGGCCAAACCCACACCCTGGACGACTACGCTGCGAGCAAGGTGCTTGTGATCGTCTTCACCTGCAATCATTGCCCGACCGCCCAGTTGTACGAGACCCGCATCAAACAACTCGTTTCGGACTATGCAGGCAAGAGTGTCGCCTTCGTTGCCATCGAACCCAACGATCCCGACGCCGTGCGGCTGGACGAATTGGGGTATACGGATGTCAGCGACAGCTTCGAGGAGATGAAAGTTCGAGCCGAATACAGGCACTTCAACTTCCCGTATCTTTACGATGGAGCGACGCAGGCGGTCTCGAACGCCTACGGCCCGAAGGCCACGCCGCACGTGTTCATCTTCGACGCCCAGCGCAAGCTGCGCTTCGAGGGACGCATCGACAGCAGCCAGCGCGAGTCGTTGGTCAAGACGCGCGACACGCGCGATGCCATCGACGCTGTGCTGGCGGACCAACCCGTGAAGGTTGCGCACACCGGCGTGTTTGGCTGCTCGACCAAATGGAAGTCGAAGTCGTCCAGCCGCCTCGAACTGCTGCGCCAGATTGAGGCTGAGCCCGTGCGCGTGGAAGACGCGACTGTCGCGGAACTGAAGAAACTGCGCGCCAACCCGACCGGTAAGGTACTGCTGGTGAATTTCTGGGCGACCTGGTGTGGTCCCTGTCTGGTCGAATTCCCGGGCTTGCAGACAACGTGGCGTATGTTCCGCAAGCGCGACTTCGATTTCGTCACCATCTCGACGAACCTCCCGGACGAGAAGCCGGGTGTAATCAAAGCACTCCAGAAAGAGCACGCCTCCACGCGCAACCTGCAATTCGCCTCCGACGACACCTACGCCATGCAAGCCGCTTTCGACGCGAAGTGGGAGTCAGGGGTGCCGTTCACGATGCTCATTTCTCCTGAAGGAAAGGTGCTCTATCAGAAGACCGGCGAGGTGGACGTACTTGAACTGCGCCGCATCATTCTTGCCAATTTGCCGGACCTCGACTACCTGGGCCACCGGGCATACTGGGCGACAAAGTAGGTCCCTGGCGTTACGCCCGGACCCGCACGAGCTTGCCTAGCAGGAAGTGGGCGCAGGCGAAGCCCACCAGGTGCCCGCTGCCCATGATGACGAAGACCGGTCCGTACCCAAAATGGGTCACCAGGTAGCCGGGCAGAAGCGCCGTGAAGATCACTCCGCCCATGCCGCCCATGAATCCGCCGAGCCCGGTGACGGAACCCACCGCGCTCTTTGGGAATAGGTCCGAAGTCAGTGTGTACAGGTTGGCCGACCAGGCCTGATGCGCGCTGGTAGCCAGGCTGATCAGCGCCACGGCCATCCAGGTCTTCGGCATCAGTACGGACGTCGCCGCCACGGGCATACAGAGAGCAAACCCCAACATGCAGGCTTTCCGGGCCCGCGCGGGATCCCAGCCGCGGCCGATCAGCCACCCGGAGAGCCACCCGCCGAAGACGCTGCCGAAATCAGCCATTAGGTAAATACAAGGTAGGGCCCACCCGATTTCCTTCAAGCTCAACCCGCGCGCGTTCTTGAAGTACAGCGCCAGCCAGGTCAGGTAGAACCACCACACCGGGTCGCTGAAGAACTTGGCCAGGGTGCAGCCCCAGGTCTGCCGGATTCGCATCACGCGAGTCCATTTCATGGGCTGCTGGTCCTGCCGCTCGTCCTCGTCGCTTTGAATCAAAGCAAGTTCCTCAGGCGTGACCCAGCGATGCCTGGCCGGCGAGCGGTAGATCAGCCACCACAGCATCAGGCTGATGGTTCCGATAATGGGCGTGACGACAAAGCAGGTCCGCCAGCCGTAACGCGCGGCGATCCAGACGAAAACCGGCGGGCCGATCATGGTCGCGACGTTCGAGCCCGAGTTGAAGATGCCGGTGGCGAAGGCGCGCTCGCGCTTGGGGAACCATTCCGAGACGGCTTTGATCGCGGCCGGGAAATTGCCGCTTTCGCCGAGCCCCAACATGCCGCGCCAGAAGCCGAGTTGCGCCGCGCTGCGGACCGTCGAGTGGAGCGCAGCCGACATGCTCCACCACCCGATCGACACCACGTAGCCGAGCCGCACGCCGAACCGGTCGATGAAGCGCCCCATCAGCAGGAATCCGACGGCATAGGAAAACTGGAATGCGCTCACCACGTAGCCGTATTCCAACTCCGTGAACTTCAGGTCCTTCATCACGGTCGGAATCACGATTCCGAGCACGATCCGGTCCAGGTAGTTGTTCGTCGTAATCAGGAACAGCAGCGCCAGGATGTACCAGCGTGCCCGTCGCGCCACTAACAACTCGCGTAAAGTCACTTGCGCATTATATGGGAGCGGCGTTAGATCCGCTCAAAAGGCGCTATCTCGAACGGCTGTCATGCGGATGGGGCAAAGCCGGTTAAAACACATTGTGCAAGTCCGCGAATCGCTGCAGGATCACCAGCCTTCGCGGCTCCGGGTCGCGCAATTGCTCACGCTCCAGAGTCCATGTGGTGGAGTGTGGGATAAAGACCGCATTCAACCCCGCCTCCAGCGCCGGATTGATATCCGACTTCGGCGAGTTGCCGATCATCCAGGCAGACTCTGGCGAGATGCCGCGCAAGTCGATCAAAGCCTGGTAGCTCTCCACGTTCTTCTCCTTGACGATCTCCGCGTGGGAGAAGTACTCGCCGAGTCCCGAGCGCTCGATTTTGGTCTTCTGCTCTTCCGCATTGCCCTTGGTGAAGAGTGTCAGATCGTGGCGATGGGAGAGATACGCCAGCGTCTCCTCGACTCCGGGGATCAACTCCAGCGGTTGCTCCAGAATGCGCAGCGCGAATCCCTTGACGCTCTCAAGGTCGCTGGGGGCGATCTCGCGTTCCGCTAGTTTGCGGTAGCACTGCTGCAGGTTTCGGCCGAAGTTCAACGAGCCGTAACCGTGGACACGCGAGTTGGCGAGCTCAATCTCGTCCAGGATCCCTCGAATCTCGTCGGCGTTGAGAGTCGAGTGCTCCAGGTAGGCGACGAAGGCGGCGAAAGCTTGGTCGAAGTAGACGTTGTTTTCCCACAGCGTATCGTCGGCGTCGACGATCAGGTTCAGTCGCTCCACGTGCCCGCTCAACCCTTCCAGTGCTTTCCGTGCCCGTTGCTGCGCGCTGCACTCCGCATCGTCTTCTCAACCTCGCGCCGATGGATCAGCCGAGCGAGATGTTTGGCGACGAGGTCGATCCGCTGGGCCTCCGAGCGCATTCCGAGCAGCGTTTGGCGAAACTCTACATCCGGCGAAATTGCGCCCAGCAAAAAGCTCAGCATTGGCTCGTCCGGGCCTGGCGTTTCTGCTTCTTCGTCCTCGGCGCGTACGAGCTGGGCGTGCAGCTGTAGCGCCTCGGTTCGCGTCCTCTCCCGCGTCGGCTCGAATTCGTCGTCCTCCAGTTCCACGACCTCGGCGCGCAAGTAGCTGCGCTCCGAGTCGATGCCCAGGATCCTGAAGCGCCGTTCGCCAATCGCCATCAAATCCATGCGTCCGTCCTCAAACTGCCGCAGAATGCGGTCGATGCGGGCCATGCAGCCGGCGTTTAGCACCCCTTCTTCGCGCGCCAGGACAACCCCGAATTCGCTGTGCGCCAGCATAACGTCGCGCACCAGATCTTTGTAGCGATCCTCGAAGATATGCAGCGGTAGCGGAGCGCGCGGCAATAGAACGGTCTGCAATGGAAAGAGAGGAAGCAATTCCCCGCGCATTTCTGCATTATGACTGGTTGGGCGGCGCACCTGGGCTTGGCGGACCGCAACTCCGGCTGGCGACCCCGGCGTTTCGGGCGGCAAGCAGCGGACTTTGCCGCTGCTGCTTTTCACCACAGGGCGCGCCCACTCAACCCTCCCTTTGCCACGGTGCTACGTTCCGTGATGGAATCTCAATTGGCCGGTTTGTTTCGCAGCATGGAACGCAGCGCATGATCCTGAAACTGAAGCGCACGCCCGGATTGTTTATCGTCGGCTTCATGGGTGCCGGCAAGTCCACCGTCGGGCGCTCCCTGGCGCGACACCTCGGCTGGCGCTTCGCCGACCTCGACGAAGACATCGCATCGCGCGAGCAAATGTCGATCCCGGAGATTTTCGCCAAGCGCGGCGAGTCTGAATTCCGGCGGGCCGAGCATGAAGCGTTGCAGCGCCGGATCAACGATGTCAGCCGGGGTGTCCCCTGGGTGATCGCCGTTGGAGGCGGGTGCTTCGCGCAGGCAGAGAACTTGGACCTCATCCAGAATCACGGAGTCGCGATTTGGCTCGACGCTCCCCTGGAAATGCTGCGCGCCCGCGTGAGCGGAGCCGCCCACCGCCCGCTCGCGCACGACCCCGTGCGTTTTGAGGAGTTGTTCCACGAGCGCCGGCCAGCCTACGAGAAGGCCGACTACCGGATCCCCATTAGCGGAGGCGGGTCCGACGCCGCGGTGGAAGATATCCTGAAGCTCCCGCTGTTCTGAGGAGCTCATGGCATCCGAAGCCTCATTACGCCGCGACGCGCTTGCGATCTTCAAGACTGCCCTCAAGGCGGCGGACCCCACGGAAGCCATTCGCCGAAACGTCCAGGTGGCCGGTTCTAAGCTGGGCCTGGGCCCCAAGCAATACGACTTGGAACGCTACCGGCGCATCGTCGTGCTGGGGGCCGGTAAGGCTTCCGCCCGCATGGCGGAGGCGATTGAGAAGCTGCTGGGCCGTCGCATCACCCAAGGGCTCATTAATACAAAGTACGGCCACACCGCGCGTGTGAAGCGCATCGAGTTGCACGAGTGTGGGCACCCGGTGCCCGATGCTGCCGGCGTTGCCGGTGCGCGCCGCATCGCCGATCTCGCCGCGGGAGCTACGCGGGATGACCTGGTGATTGTACTCATCTCTGGCGGAGCCTCTGCACTGCTGCCGCTGCCGTGCGAACCCATCGAGTTGGAGGAGAAGCAGGAGACCACGCGTCTGCTGCTGGCCTGCGGCGCGACGATCAACGAGATAAACGCTGTCCGCAAGCACGTTTCTGCCATCAAAGGCGGCCAGTTGGCGCGTCTCGCGGCCCCCGCAACAGTCGTGGCTCTCATGCTCTCCGACGTCATCGGCGACCCGCTCGACGTCATCGGCTCGGGCCCCACTGCGCCCGATGCTTCGACCTTCGCCTCGGCCTGGCGCGTGATCGAGCGGTATGCATTGCGGGACCGCATTCCGGGCGTCGTGCGGGACCGCCTGGAAGCGGGGTTGCTCGGCGAGATCGACGAGACGCCGAAGCCCGGCGACGCCTGTTTCGAGCGCGTTCAAAATGTGATCGTCGGGTCCAACCGCCTGGCTGTGGATGCCGCGGCGCTGGCGGCGCGCGAGCGCGGTTACCGTCCCGTCGTCCTGTCCACGCTCATTGAAGGCGAGACCCGCGACGTCGCCTCCATGCACGCGGCCATTCTCAAGGAGGCGATTGCCTCCGGACGCCCCGCACGCCCTCCCGTCTGCTTCATCTCCGGCGGCGAGACTACGGTGACTATCCATGGCGATGGTTTGGGCGGGCGCAATCAGGAATTTGCGCTGGCCTGCGCGCTGGCGCTGGACGGCATCCCGAACGTCGCGGTGCTGAGCGGCGGCACCGACGGCACCGACGGACCGACCGATGCCGCTGGAGCCATTGTGGACGGGCAGACGCCGGAGCGTGCGCGCAAACTCAGCCTGGATCCGGTGCAATTCCTCGCCCGCAACGACTCGTACCATTTCTTCGACGCCCTGGGCGACCTGATCCGCACCGGCCCCACCGGCACGAACGTCATGGATATTCGTCTACTGCTGACGCGATAGACTGTCGGAGGCTATGCGCTTCCTCCTCTCCTGCTTACTCTTCTGCTCGTTGTCGAGCGCCGCGGTGCAACCCGTCCGCCTGGAATGCGAGGCCCGTAAGAACCCGCTGGGCATCGACTCGGCGCGGCCTCGGCTCAGTTGGGTGCTGGAATCCGCCGGGAAAGGCCAGAAGCAGACCGCGTATCACATCCTGGTCGCTTCCCGGCCGGAGCTGCTTCTTCCAGGGCGCGCCGATCTGTGGGACACGGGCGAGGTTGCCTCGGAGGAGACGATCAACATCCCCTACGCCGGCAAGCCGCTGCAGTCGAGCCAACGCTGCCTCTGGCAGGTCCAATCCCGTGACCAGTCGGGAGTATGGACCAAGTCCGCGGCAAACGCGGAGTGGACCATGGGCTTGCTGGATGCGGGCGCATGGAAGGCTGGCTGGATCACGTCCCAGGGCGGCGCGCTCGTACCGGGCCCGTTGCCGCTGTTCCGCAAGGAGTTCGAGGTGGCTAAGCCCCTGCGCCGGGCGCTGCTACACGTTTCGGGGTTAGGCCAGCACGAGGTGACGTTCAACGGTTTAGCCGCCAGCGATCATCAGTTCGCGCCCGCCTGGAGCGATTACCGCAAGCGCGTCTACTACGAGACCCTTGACGTTACCTCGCTTCTGAAACTAGGCCGCAACGCCGCCGGGGTCGTGCTCGGCAACGGCATGTACAACGTTGCAGGCGGCCGCTATGCCAAGTTCACCGCCTCGTTCGGTCCCCCGAAGCTCCTGTTGAGCCTGGAACTCGAATACGCCGATGGCTCGAAGCAGGTAGTGGGTTCCGATGCTTCCTGGAAGACGGCGCAGGGGCCGATCACGTTCAGCTGCATTTATGGCGGCGAGGACTACGACGCCCGCCTGGAACAGAGCGGCTGGGACCGCGCCGGCTTCGATGACTCGGCATGGCAGAGCGCGACCGGCAGCGAGCCTCCCGGCGGTACGCTGGTAGCCCAGTTCTCGCCGCCCGTGCTGGTCCAAAAGACGCACAAAACCGCCAGCGTCAAGGAGACTCGGCCGGGCGTCTTCGTGTACGACCTAGGGATGAACTTCGCGGGCCGTCCGAGGATCCGGGTGCGCGGCGCGGCCGGGCAGAAGATCCGCTTGACTCCCGGAGAGTTGCTCGATGAGCAAAGCCGGCCGGACCAGAACGCGACGGGCTCACCCGTCTGGTTCGAGTACACGCTCAAAGGCACTGGCCTGGAAACGTGGACCCCCAAGTTCGCTTACACGGGCTTCAGATACCTGCAGGTGGACGGTGTGAAACCCGAGTCGGTCGAAGGCGAATTCATTTACGCGGATGCGGCGGCGACGGGGCAGTTCGAGAGCTCCAGCGACTTGCTCAACCGCATCCACGCGCTGATTCTTCAGGCGATCCGCAGCAATCTGCAAAACGTCCTCAGCGACTGCCCCCAGCGCGAAAAACTGGGCTGGCTGGAACAGGTTCACCTGATGGGTGCCGGGCTCGCCTACAACTTCGATCTGCGGAACGTGCTCCCCAAGATCGCCGCCGACACGCGCGACGCACAACTCGTCAACGGGATGGTGCCGGACATCGCACCGGAGTACGTAGTATTTACCCGCGGGTTCCGGGATTCGCCAGAGTGGGGCTCCACGGCGGTGCTGGCCCCGTGGCAGGCCTGGACCTGGTACGGTGACCGGCGGCCTGTAGAGCAATCGTTCCAGACCATACAGCGCTACGTGGACTACCTCGACCGGCAGTCGAACAGGGGCATCCTGTCCTATGGTCTGGGTGACTGGTACGACATCGGGCCGAAGTTCCCCGGTGAGTCCCAACTGACGCCGAAGGGCATCACCTCCACGGCGATCTACTACCAGGACCTGATTGTGGCCTCACAAGCGGCTGCGCTCCTGGGTCGCAAGGTTGAGGAACAGTCGCTCGCTCGCCGCGCCGCTGCCGTGCGAGCGGAATTCCAGCGTAAGTTCTACGACATCGCGAAACAGAGTTTCGGAACCGGCAGCCAGACCTCCAATGCCATGCCGCTCGTTCTCGGACTAGCTCCCGCTGGCTCGATGAAAGCCCTCGTCGGTCACATCGCGGACGACGTTCGTGCGCGTGGCAACCACACCAGCGCCGGTGACATCGGCTACCACTACGTGCTGGCCGCACTCGCTGCGGGCGGGCGCTCGGACGTGATCTACGACATGGCTACGGCCACCAGCGCACCCAGCTACGCTTCGCAGTTGGCGCGCGGGGCGACCTCGCTGACCGAAGCCTGGGACGCCAATCCCGGCGCATCGCAGAACCACTTCATGCTGGGCCACATCGAGGACTGGCTGTATCAGTGGTTGGCCGGCATCGCGCCAGACCCGACCGCACTCGCCTGGAAGCGGGTAATCCTGCAGCCGCATCCCGTCGGCGACCTGCAATCGGCGGGTGCGGCCTACGATTCGCCGCGTGGAACGATCGCCTGCCATTGGACTCGCACGTCCAAGGGCGTAAAGATCGACGTCGTGCTTCCGCCCGGCGTGACTGGGGTCCTGAACCAACCCGACGGGAAGGCGCGGGCGCAGCTTGTCTCCGGCGCCGCGCACTTCGCATTCAGCGATTTTCGATAGGTCGTTGCGTGCCGGGAAACGGCGTTAGCCCAAGATGCCGCGCAGGATCCGTGCGGGCAGGTAGAAGAGCGCCCCGATTAGCTCGAATACCCCTCCAATCGCCAGGCCGAGCACGCGGAATGGCAACAGCAGCAGCCAGATCAGCGGAAAGAGCACCAGGGCGATCAGGGCCAACGGCCAGCACAGCACCGCGAGGATCAGGAAGAGCAGGAAATGGATCACGACCACGGCCTCCACTATCAGGAAATACGCAACTGTTCGCGGGGTTGTTCCGTTGCGCTGCGGTCCAGATGCAGGATCTGTGCCAGCACGGTGGTGATGGCGAGTTGAAGGTCGAACGGCCTCAAGTCGCGATCCCATAAACGCCGCGTGATGGCGGCCGCTGTGAGTCCCTCGTCACGGAGTTTGCCCACGCGTCGCAGTCGTTTCAGGGCCTCCGCATTGGTCCGGGCGCACCAGGCGTGCAACCCTTCGAAGGGCAACCCGTGGGACGGTAGAATCCGCGGCTCGGGCACCGTTTGGAGCCGGCCCAGGGTATCCAGGAACTCGCCAAAACAGTCATGACCATCGACAACCCCGACATTTGGGAAGATTCCGTCCAGTACAGTATCGCCTGAGATCAGCACGCGCCGGTCCTGCAAGTGAAAGCAGACGTGGCCGGGGGAGTGGCCTGGAGTATGGATCACTTCCAGTGGGCCCAAAACGGTCTCGAATGACTCTCCTGGTACCAGCGGCAACGCACCATCCAACGGCGGGAAAAGTGCGAACAGCCGGGCGCAGGCTTCCACGGATTCCGCCACTTTGTCCGGTTCCGCACCGGCGGCAAGCAGACGTTCTCCCATCCGCGCGGCTGAACCGGGGCGCAAGATCCACTCCAGCAGTTCGGCGTCGGCCGGATGCAGACGGATGGGCGCGCCGCTCATGGCCGCGAGTTGCGGGGCGTTGCCTCCATGGTCGGGATGGACGTGCGTCAGCAGGATCTGCCGCAAGTCGGCGGGCGCGATCCCGGCATAGGCCAAACCGGCAGCGAGTTCGTCTAACACGCCTGGCACGCCGAAGCCCGTGTCGATAAGGATCCAACCGTCCTCTGAGCGGGCCAGGTAGACGTTGACGAAGGCCGGGCCGGAAGGCATCGGCAGCGGGATACGCCACAAGCCGGGTTCAATGAGTTCAGGCGTCAATGCAGAGAGCTCCGCTTAGAATTCTGGAAGGCAGCCTTCAGTGTAAGCTGCCAGACGATATGAAATCGGGACGACAGCGGCAGGCTCTGGCCAGTGCTTGAGCGCATCCGGCGTGACTACTGGCATGTGGCTAAAGCGCTTCCGCCGCGTGGTAGCTGCTTCGCACCAGAGGGCCCGATTCGACGTGCGAGAAGCCCATTTTCAACCCTTCTTCGCGGTACATTGCAAACTCGGCGGGCGGAACGTAGCGCAGCACCGGCAAATGGGAAGGCGTCGGGCGGAGGTACTGCCCGATGGTGGCAATCTCCACGCCGTGCGCGCGAAGGGCGCGCAGAACCTCGAGCACCTCGCCCGGCTCCTCCCCAAGACCGACCATCACGCCGGACTTGGCCGGAATCCCGGGACGCAGCTCGCGGGCCAGTTGGAGGATCTCCAGCGACCGTTCGTAGCGGGCGCCAATGCGGACTTCGCGGTACAGGCGCGGCACCGTCTCGATGTTGTGATTGAGCACGTCGGGACCCGCATCCATCACGACTGCCAAGGCCTCCCGCGAGCCCTGGA
The DNA here is from genome assembly GCA_903909435.1 of uncultured Acidobacteriia bacterium. Lineage (GTDB taxonomy): Bacteria > Acidobacteriota > Terriglobia > Bryobacterales > Bryobacteraceae > CAIVVT01. Next base: position 72,100 of record CAIVVT010000061.1, read on the forward strand.
AGTCGGGGATCAGAACCTCGACCTTACATTCCGGGATGCGTTCGCGGATTGCTCGGATGGTGGCGGCAAAGAGGCCCGCACCACCGTCCTTGCGGTCGTCGCGGTTCACGCTGGTGATCACGGCATAGCGAAGGCCCAACGCGGCGCACGCCTCCGCGACGCGGCGCGGTTCGTCGAGGTCCACCTCCAGCGGGACGCCCTTTTGCACGTTGCAGAACCCACAGCGCCGCGTGCACACGTTGCCCAGGATCATGAACGTGGCCGTGCGGTGGTTCCAGCATTCGCCAACGTTCGGGCAAGCCGCGCTCTCGCACACCGTGTGCAGGTTCAGCCCGTCCACAAGCTGCTTCAAATCCCGGTATTGCTGCCCGACCGGGGCCGGAGCGCGCAGCCAATCCGGCCGTTTGGGTCTTGCGTTTTGAGCTTCGATGGAAACCAGCACTGTCTAGTTGATGATAGCCCCGCTGCTTTCGATGCCTGCGTGGCGGGGCGGCGCTCCAGCGCCCGTCGTCCGTAGACCAATGCGGCCCGGGCTTCGGAAAGTCCGCGCGACGTTCGATCCCCGTCCCAAACCCCGTACTAACCTGGGGCTTCGGCGGATTCGCTTTCCAGCCAGTGCAATTGCCCCGCCTGTGCCATTTCCATGCGCGTCTCAAGTACCATCGAATCGTCCCAGCGTTCCCACCGAAAGTCGGTCGAGCCCGCCAGTTCCATCGCCCGCCGGGGAATCAGTCCAATCAACTCCGAGCCTTGCACCTCGACCCCGGCGCGAGCCGCTTCCTCGCGAATCGCATTGAACACCACATGCACCGGCGTGACCTCAAAATCCGTTACATTCGTGGTCACCTGCGCGAGCTTGCGGCTTTCGAGGTACACTCCCAGCGCCTTGACGCCGGGGAAGCCGCCCGAGGAGTCCCGGATCTTCCTCGCGATGCTGCGTGCCAGCGCGATGTCGCTTGTGCGCAGGTTCACGTTGTAGGCGACCAGGAACTTGCGCGCACCGAAAATCGACGCACCCGCCGTCGGGTGCAGCGCCGGGCCACCGGCATCGGGCAGCCAGTGCGGGTCCGTCAGAGACGCCGAAAGCAAATGACGGAAGCCGCCCCTGCGGATCTGTTCCAGCCGGGTGCGATTGCTTCTCACGGCGGCGGCTCCGTAGAAATACACGGGAACGCCATTTCGCCTCCAGTGTTGCTCGCCCGCCAACCGGGCCAGTGCGGCACATTCCTCCAGCGTGATGCCACGCAGGGGAATGAACGGGACCACGTCGGCGGCGCCGATGCGCGGGTGAACGCCTTCGTGCAGATTCAGGTCGATGAGCCGGGCAGCCACGCCGGCAGCGGCAACTGCTGCCTCGGCTACGGCTTCCGGCGGGCCGGCAAAGGTGAGCACCGAGCGGTTGTGGTCTCCATCGCGCTGCAAATCGAGCAGCAGGATCCCCGGAACGCTCGCTGCGGCCCGGGCGATGGCATGGACCACAGCGGGGTCCCGCCCCTCACTGAAGTTCGGCACGCATTCGACCAGACGATCGGGCAAACTCACGGCAGCCAGTGCCCTCCCTTCGAGCGTCAGAACGTCTCCGGCCAGACGACTGCGCTCTTCTGCCAGACTATCGCGCCTCGCTTCACCACCGCTTCTACCGGGTTGACTCCGAGGGTTGATGGCAGATCGCGGAAGTCAGGGATGGAGAGGACCAGAAAGTCGCCTTGCTTGCCGGGCTCGAGCGTTCCGCAGCGGTCGAGCATGCCCAGCGCCGCTGCGCCGTTCACCGTAGCCGCCGTCACCGCCTCCGCAGGTTTCAGTCCCAGCATGCAACAGGCCATGGAGAGCGCCGCCGGCATACTGGCCGCGGGAGCGAACACCGGGTGCCAGCCGGTGGAAAGTGCGATCACCGCCCCGGCATCCACCAACTCCCGCGGGGGTTCCGGACCTTGCCAGCTATGGAAATGCAGCATGGGTCGAAGCACCGCCGCGGTCTCGGAAGCCGCCAGTGCGCGAACGGATTCGGAAGACAACGCATGCAGTCCGGCCAGAGAACCAACGTGGCCGGCGAGCGCGAGGTCCACGGCGGCACCCCGATCGAGTGGTCCGCGGTGGATGCTTAAACCCAGGCCCAAACGTCCTGCGGCAGCCAGACAATGGGACGCCTGGAAGTCGTCGAGGATTTCGAACCCGAGGCATACCGTAGCCGCGTGCACGGGATCGCGCCGCACCAAGCGAGGCAACAGCACGTCGGTCAGCCAGAGCACGTACTCTTCTTCCAGGCCGTGGAATTCAGACAAGCCGGGATGGCCTATGAGCAGCGACTGGACGATATCCAACGGGGTGCCATCCAGGCCCGTGGCAACTCGCAGCAACTTCGACCCTGGACTATCCTGCAAGCCAACTCCGGCGTGAACCGCAAGAGTGCCGGTGCCGTGACGCACCATGTCACGCAAAACGCGGGCCGCGTGAAAAGCGAGTTTACCGGCCGGCGATTGCCGCTTCTGATGCGTCAGCGCCATCTCGACGTTCCGTTCGTCCCTGGCCCCGAGAGGACGCGTTGCCAACTCCGACGGAAGCCCGGCGCTTCGCATCGGTAAGCCGCTGACGAACGTGAGCGGATCCACAAATGAGGGCAGAACCACCTTGCCGGCAACGTTGAGTTCCGTCGCATCGCGGGCGGCGGACAAGTTTTCGACGCGGCGGGCCGGGCCGCTCTCCACGATCACGCCATCAACTATCAGAATCGCGCCGTCATGAACAAGGCCTAAGTCGGACAGGTTTGACCCTCGACGAGGTCCTGCGGGCCCTCGCAACGTCAGCAGTTGCCGAGCGCCCCGGACGAGCAAGGCGCCCATCAGGCGGTACGGAATGTGGGGATTGGCATCGAACTAGCTGCGTAGAGCCTAGCCTTCCAAGGAGATCGTTGAGCCTGCGGATCCAGGATTCGGATGCTCCTGGAGATGAAGGCGACAAGTGTTACTCCCAGGTTTCAGTCTAGACACAGGTCTCTTCGAACCACAGTCTGGCGTTGGCCGCCCCGCTGCTCGGCGCACCTGCATCGGGCTCTGCTTCCTGTGCTGGCGGAGGCTTAGTCCGCCACCATTCAAGGGGTCGGCTAGCCGGATGCCTCAGAGCGCTCTCGTCGCCGCACTGGGTGATTTGCAGCACCAGGCCGCATTCGTCGATGGAAGCGCGTGTGTCGAGTGGGGCATTTGGCCCAGAAGCGCCGACCCTTCATTCTCTACTCATCTGTACAAAAATGAGAAGATCCTGCGACATAGAGATCTTCGGCTCTGAAAAGACGAAATGGTGAGCCGATTGCAGTAAAATCAAAAGTGAGCCCTGATTCAATGTCATCGAGAAAAAAGATCACCCTAGATGGGAACGAAGCGGCGGCCTACGTCGCCCACAAAACCAACGAAGTTATCGCCATTTATCCGATTACGCCATCCTCGCCGATGGGCGAATGGTCGGATCAATGGTCTTCTGAAGGCAAACCGAACATTTGGGGAACCGTCCCATCGGTGATGGAGATGCAGAGCGAGGGCGGCGCGGCAGGCGCGGTCCACGGTGCTCTTCAGGCGGGCTCGCTAACGACGACCTTCACCTCGTCGCAGGGCTTGCTGCTGATGATCCCGAACATGTACAAGATCGCCGGCGAGCTGACAGCGACCGTCTTCCACGTCGCGGCCCGCAGTCTGGCAGCCCAGGCGCTGTCCATCTTTGGCGATCACCAGGACGTGATGAGCGTGCGCTCCACCGGTTGGGCCATGTTGTCCTCCAATTCGGTGCAGGAAGTGATGGATATGGCGCTGGTGGCCCAAGCCGCTACGCTCGAATCGCGGATTCCCTTTATCCACTTTTTTGACGGTTTCCGTACTTCGCATGAAGTCGCCAAGATCGAGCAGTTGACCGAAGACGATCTACGCGCCATGCTACCCGACGAGCTGATCCAGGCGCACCGCTCACGCGCGCTGTCACCCGATCACCCCGTGTTGCGCGGCACGGCTCAGAACCCGGACGTCTACTTCCAGGGCCGCGAAACGGTCAACAAGTTCTACGACGCCACTCCGGCCATCGTCGAAAAAGCACTGAATCGCTTTGGCGAGATCGTCGGCCGCAAGTACAAGCTGTTTGAGTACGAAGGCGCGCCGGACGCCGAGCGGGTCATCATCATGATGGGGTCGGGCGCCGAAGCCGCCCACGAGGCCGTGGATGCCCTGGTCGCCAAGGGCGAGAAGATCGGTCTGCTCAAGGTCCGCCTGTATCGCCCGTTCTCCATCGGGCACTTCCTGGCCGCTCTGCCCTCAACGGTGAAGACGCTCGCCGTTTTGGATCGCACCAAAGAGCCTGGCGGCACCGGCGAGCCGCTCTACCTCGACGTGCTGACGGCATTGCTCGAAGGCCAGACGGCGGGCACCTTGCCGATGGCTGCGTTCCCCCGCGTGATCGGCGGCCGCTACGGCCTGTCTTCCAAGGAATTCACTCCGGCGATGGTGAAGGCGGTATTCGACGAAACGTTGAAGGCTAAGCCGAAGAATCACTTCACGGTCGGCATCGACGACGACGTCACCCACACCTCACTCGACGTCGATGCGACGTTCTCGACGGAAGATCCGAAAGGCGTGCGCGCCGTCTTCTTTGGCCTCGGAGCCGACGGCACGGTGGGCGCGAACAAGAACTCTGTCAAGATCATCGGCGAGGATACGGACAACTTCGCGCAGGGCTATTTCGTCTACGATTCGAAAAAGTCCGGTTCCGTCACCACCTCCCACTTGCGCTTCGGCCCCCGCCCGATCCGCAGCACGTACCTGATCTCCCACGCCAGCTTCCTGGCCTGCCACCAGTACTCGTTCCTGGAGCGCATCGACATGCTGCGGTATGCCGAAACGGGCGCAACATTCCTGCTGAACTCGCCGTTTAGCGCCGAGCAGGCCTGGGATCAGCTGCCCCGCCCCGTACAGGAAGCGATCATCAAGAAACGTTTGAAGTTCTACGTGATCGATGCCTACGAAGTCGCCAAAGAGACCGGCATGGGTACGCGCATCAACACCGTGATGCAGACCTGCTTCTTCGCCATCAGCGGCGTCTTGCCGCGCGAAGATGCCATCGCACAGATCAAGAAAGCGATCGTCAAGACCTACGGCAAACGCGGCGAATCCGTGGTTCAGAAGAACTTCGCGGCGGTGGATCAGACCATCGGGCGCTTGACTGAAGTGAAGATCCCCACTACGGTAACCAGCACCACCGAATTGCGGCCGCCGGTTCCGGCCGGCGCGCCCGACTTCGTCAAGAACGTGCTCGGACCCATGATCTCCGGCGACGGCGACCTGCTGCCGGTTTCAGCCATGCCCATCGATGGCACGTTCCCCACCGGGACCGCGAGCTGGGAGAAGCGCAACATCGCCCTCGAGATCCCCGTCTGGGACGAAAAGCTCTGCATCCAGTGCGGCAAGTGCGTGCTGGTCTGCCCCCACGCGACCATTCGCGCCAAAGTCTTCGAGCGTAGCCATCTGGAAGGCAAGCCGGAGACCTACAAGGCCGTTGAAGCGCGCTGGAAAGACTATAAAGATCAGGCCTACACGCTGCAGGTCGCGCCCGAGGATTGCACGGGCTGCGGACTGTGCGTCGAAGCCTGCCCGGTCAAGGACAAATCCGACAGCAAGCGCCGCGCGATCAATATGCAGGATCAGCCCGCGCTGCGCCTCTCCGAGGCCGCCAATTGGGACTTCTTCCTGTCCCTGCCCGAGTTCGACCGCAACAAGCTGTCCACCGGCCAGGTGAAGGATCTGCAACTCTTCCAACCACTCTTCGAGTTCTCGGGCGCCTGCTCGGGCTGCGGCGAGACTCCCTATGTCAAGCTGCTCACGCAGTTGTTCGGCGACCGCGCCGTGATCGCCAACGCCACTGGCTGCTCCTCCATCTACGGCGGCAACCTGCCCACCACGCCCTACGCCTTCAATCACGACGGGCGCGGCCCGGCCTGGTCGAACTCGCTGTTTGAAGACAACGCGGAGTTCGGTCTCGGCATGAGGCTGGCGGTGGACCAGCATTCCAAGTTCGCCCACGAGTTGGTTCAGCGCTTCGCCGCTCAACTCGGCGACAATCTGGCCAGCGGAATTCTGAACGCTGACCAAAGTACGGAGAATGGGATTTTCGAGCAGCGTCAGCGCATCCTCGCGCTGAAGGCACGCGTCGCGGAATTGCTGGCCACGACGACCAACGGAGTGTCGGCGGCCTACCGCGACTTGCTGGCCGTGGCCGACGCGCTAGCCAAGAAGAGCGTCTGGATTCTAGGCGGCGACGGCTGGGCCTACGACATCGGTTACGGCGGTCTCGATCACGTGCTGGCTTCCGGCCGCAACGTGAATATCCTGGTCCTCGACACAGAGGTCTATTCGAACACCGGCGGTCAGATGTCGAAGTCCACGCCGCGCGGCGCGGTGGCGAAATTCGCCGCCGGAGGCCGTCAGTCGGCCAAGAAAGACCTGGCCATGATGGCGGTCAATTACGGCAGCGCTTACGTCGCCCGGGTCGCCATGGGATCGAGCGACATGCAGACTGTAAAGGCCTTCAACGAGGCTGAGAAATGGGATGGGCCGTCGATCATCATCGCCTACTCCCACTGCATCGCTCACGGCTACGACCTGGTGCACGGACTCGACCAGCAGAAGCTGGCCGTGCAAACCGGCCACTGGCCGCTGTTCCGTTACAACCCGGCACTGGTAGCCGAAGGCAAGAACCCATTCGTGCTCGATTCGAAGGCTCCGGCTCTGCCGCTAGACCGCTACATCTACAACGAGACCCGCTACACCATGCTGGTTCACAGCAACCCGGACGAGGCCAAACGCTTGCTGGGCGAGGCGCAAGCCGACGTCATGAATCGCTGGCGGCTTTACGAGCAGATGGCCGCGGCGCCAGGCCAGGCGCATGCCGGCGAAGTGAAGGCCCAATAGCAAGCGCAGCCAAGGAGACTAACAAGCCATGATCGACCTCACTACTGGATACCTGGGGCTGAAGCTCCGCACTCCGCTGGTGGCCTCGTCCTCGCCCTTGTGCAAGGACATCGCTAACATACTTCGTCTGGAAGACGCAGGCGCATCCGCCATCGTGCTCCACTCCTTGTTCGAGGAGCAGATCACGGCCGAAAGCGGCGTTCTGGACCGCTACCTCACCGAGGGAACCGACAGCTTCGGCGAAGCACTCAGCTACTTCCCGGAGATGACCAGCTATAATCTGGGGCCCGACCCCTACCTGAATCATCTGCGCAAGGCCAAGGAAAGCTGCGACGTTCCCGTCATCGCCTCGCTCAACGGGGTCTCCACGGGCGGCTGGATCCGCTACGCGCAACTGATGGAACAGGCGGGCGCCGACGCTCTGGAACTGAATGTTTATTACCTGCCGACCGACCTGGAAATGACCGGCGAGAAGATCGAGGAAATGTACTCCGATCTGATCAGCCACGTGAAGGCCAGCATTCGCATCCCGGTGGCCGTCAAAGTCGGCGCGTTCTTCACTGCCTTCGCCAACACCGCCAAGCGGCTGGACGAATCCGGCGCCGACGGGTTGGTCATCTTCAATCGCTTCTATCAGCCGGACTTCGACCTCAATACTCTTGAGGTGGTTCCGAACCTGGTGCTCAGCGACTCCTCGGAACTGCGCCTCAGGCTGCACTGGGCCGCGCTGCTCTACAACCGGATCCGTCCCGACATCGCCATCACTGGCGGCGTCCACACGGCCGAGGATGTCGTGAAGAGCGTTATGGCCGGCGCACGCGTGACGATGTTGACCTCGGCGCTGCTCCGCCATGGCCCGGAATACCTCACCAAGCTGGAAGAGGATCTGGGCGATTGGATGGAAGAGCACGAGTACGAATCGATCCAGCAAATGCGCGGCAGCATGAGCTCGCAGGCAGTCACCGAGCCTGCAGCCTTCGAGCGCGCCAACTATATGAAGGTGCTCTCCAGCTATACGCTGAAGGACGCCCTTCGATAGTTTCGTTCGATTTGTGTCCGCCCTGGGAGGGGAACCGTGTCGTTCCATATCGTCTTGCGGCATAAAAATGCGCCGCAAGTCGCACAAAACAAATGGTTAGATGATAGCAGTCCGGCGTGGATCACAACCACGCCGGACATCGCCATGCGCTGCGTGGAATTGCAGCGTGAGAACTTGCCGCTCCGAATCCACAGGATGGAATGGGCCGGCTGCGGGCCCGTTGTCTGTTGCGAGTGTGCGGTGCAGGCGGTTCGCGAGATCGACGAGCATTCCTACCACGTCGAGTTCAACGTGCTGCGCCGGTTGGAGATTCTGCCGCTCGTCCGGCCTTTCCGCGGCCAGTCCTGCTACGAGATCTGACCTCGCGCCCCTCAACCAATTGACTATCTTTCGTCCGGCCGACTAATCAGATCTCCTGTTCCTGCCGATCCCATGTCCAGCCACGATCTGGAGATTCTCTCTCCGGCGTAGCTGATCATGTCTCCCGTCCACGGCGGTACACACGGATGGCGAGGATCCAAATAGGAGAACTGAATGTCTACTTCATCGATCGGTTCGGTCTCTGGCAACAGCGGGCTGTTGCAACTGGAAGCGCTGTTTCAGAAACTGGAGGCGAAACCAGCCGCTTCGACCACCGCCACTACCGGCACGGCAACCACCACTGCCACCGACTCGGACAGTGTGTCCGGAATCGGCAAGCTGTTGAGCAACCTGCAGGATCTGGCCACAAGCGATCCCGCCAAATTCAAACAGGAGACCGCTGACATTGCGGCCAAGCTCAACGCCGCGGCCGACGGCACCAGTGGCGATGAGTCCGCGTTTCTGAAGGGTTTGGCCAGCCAGTTCCAGCAGGCCTCGGGCACAGGCGATGCGGCGGCACTAGCCCCCAGGCATCAAGGACACCACAGCCACGCAACCAGCGGGACGAGCAGTTCCGCGGCAGCCAGCCAGTATGACACCTCGAGCCTGTTTTCGATGCTGAACACCAACTCCACGTCGGGCAGCAATTACCTCTCCGCCAGTCAGGACTCCCTGCTCAACAGCCTTTTCGGCGGTACCAGCAGCAAGTAGGCTTGGGTGCAATGGCGTCCCGTCCAAGCGTTCGCCGGATGGACACGCCCCCCCAATTCTCAGGGGGGTAGCGCGGTAGCGTTATCCCCGCACCAGTTCGTCGGCGAGCAGGATCGCCGGGCGAATCGCGGCCACGTCGTGCACCCTCAGAATGAAGGCTCCCCGCAGTACCGCCGCCACGGCAGCGGCGGTCCACATGGAAGGCGACATGTCCAGCGTCGGCGATGTGACGAATTGCTTTCCGGTGGGACTGAGTTGGAGCGGCGCCGGAATGTCGGCAAAGCGATCCAGATCCCGCAGGATCTCGGTGTTCTGCTCTTTACGCTTGCCCATGCCAAGGCCCGGATCGATTACCAGGCGCTGCGGCTGCAATCCCTGGCGCACGGCTCGGCTGACGCTGGCTTTCAGTTCGGTGATGAGAGAGCCGGCTGGGTCCTGCAAGCCCGGCAGCTTGCCCCAGGTGTCTGGCTTGCCGCGCATGTGCTGGATGATCAACCCTGCGTTATGCTGCACCACCACCTTGGCGAGATCCGGTTCCCAGATCAGAGCGGACGGGTCCTTGATGATCTCGACGCCGTAGGTCATTGCCTTCTCCGCGACCGCGGCCTTGTAGGTCTCGACGCAGATGGGGATCGAAAGCGCCCCGCGCAGCCGCTTCAACACCGGCACCAGTCGCCGCAACTCTTCCGCTTCGGAGATGCGCGCGGAACCGTGGCGGACGCTCTCCGCGCCGATCTCGATGATGTCCGCGCCCTGTTCCGCAAGTTCCACGGCACGGGCGAAGGCCAGTTCCGGGTCCACGTAGCGGCCGCCGTCGGCCAGCGAGTCGGGCGTCACGTTCAGCACGCCTGAGATCAGCGTACGTTCTCCGAGCAGCAGCCGGCCGGTGCGGAGTTTCCATTCCTGGGGTTTGCGTGGCATTAAGTAAAACTCATTCGTAGCGCAGACATACAATCGGGTCGAGGCGGGCAGCGCGGTCGGCGGGCCAATACCCGAAGAACAGGCCGACGGACGCGGAAATGCAAACGCCCAGGATCGCCCAGAACCAGCTGAGCGTCGCTGGTATCGAGGGCACTGTGGCGCGTATCACCCAGGCGATGATCCCTCCGAACAGGATTCCAAGCAAACCGCCGGCGACACACAGTGTTGTCGCCTCAAGCAGGAACTGGACGCGGATATCGGAGGGCCGCGCCCCGATCGCCTTGCGCACGCCAATCTCCTTGGTTCGCTCGGTCACCGAAATCAGCATGATATTCATCACGCCGATCCCGCCCACCAGCAGCCCAATGCTGCTGATAACTCCCGTGAGGATCACGATCGCGCCGGTCAGCTGGTTCCACAACGTGCTCAGAAAGTCCGAGGAGAAAACTTCAAAATCGTTCTCGACGGACTGCCGCAGACGGCGCACGCGACGCATCGCGTCGGTCACCTCGTCCATCGCGTCGCGGGAACTCAGGCTGAGGCTCCTGTTCATCGTGAACAGCACCGCGAGTTCCTTCACGTCGGGGTTGTGTTTGCGGAAATTGGAAAGCGGAATGACGGCGAAGTCGTCTGGTCCCGGCCCGCCGAACAGGCCCTCTTTACGCGAAAAAACCCCGATCACTTCGTACAGCCCGCCATTCAGCACAACGTTCTTGCCAAGCGGGTTGAGGCGCGGGAACAGCGAGTCCGCTACCTTGGCTCCGATCACAACTACCTGAGACGCGTGTTCCTCATCGGTGGCGTTCACGAACCGGCCCTGGTCCATCGTGAACATGGGTAGGACGTCGATGTAGGCCGGCTCCGCGCCACGAACGAAGAGCTTCTGCACCCGTTCGCCGCCATAGCGAATCTCGTTGGACTGGCCGAAAAACGATGCGCGCGTGGCGATCGTCGTCGCCGCATCCACGGCGCGGCAATACTGCTTGAGCCGGGTTGCCGTATCGTACTCGATGTACCGGCGAATCCTGATCCGCTCGGGCATCCGGGTCGGGTCGGTGCCCACCGGGAATCGCGAAATGAAGTAGGTGCCCGAGCCTAGTTCCTCCACCTTCTGCTGGATAAAGCGGTTCAAGCCTTCGATCACGGAGGCGACGGAAATGACGCTGGTGACGCCGATAACGATGCCGAGCAGCGTCAAACTGCTGCGCACCTTGTGGGCTCTCAATGTGTCCCAGGCAACGTTCAGATTCTCGCCAAATTCAGATCTCGTCATGGTTGCCTATCGCGCGTCCTACTCAGACCGCAGCGCCTCCACGGGGTCCAACATGGCGGCCCGGCGCGCCGGATAGATGCCGAAGAAAAGCCCGATCGCCGAGCTTAGGACCACGCCCAACAAAGCGACTTGCCATTTCACTGCCGCAGGAAATGCAGTGAACCGGCGCAGCAACTCGGCGCAGATGAATCCGATCGCGATCCCGACGGTACCCCCTGCGAGACACTGCAGGACGCTCTCGGTCAGAAACTGCCGCAGGATATCGTTGGCGGCCGCGCCCACCGCGCGCCGGACCCCGATTTCCTTGGTCCGCTCGGTTACGCTCACCAGCATGACGTTCATGATGACAATGCCGCCGACGAGCGCAGAAATCGCGCTGACCAGAATGAACACAGCGAAGAACGCGCCGCTGATCTGGCCCCATAGGGAGATATAGGCGTCCTTCGTGCCGACGAAAAAATCGTCGTCCTGCCGGGGCGCGATGTGCCGGCGCGAGCGCAGAATCTGGCGTACCCGATCCTGCGCCCGGTCGAAAGCCGCCGCGTCGCCCGGCACGCGAACGTTGATCGTCTGGCTGAAGCGGGCGCCCTGAATCTGCAGAAACACGCTCATCGGGATGACCGCGTAATTGTCGGCGTCCTGCCCCAGCACGGAGCCGAACTTCTCGTAATACCCGATCACCGTGAACTCCTGCGAGGCCAGGCGCACCGTCTTGCCGATCGCTTCGCCGCCCGCAAACAGGCGGTCCCGAATGGTCGTGCCGATGATGCAAACCCGCGTGTTGCGCTGCTCCTCCACGGGCGAGAAGTAGCGCCCACCCTCGATCGTGCGGGTGTCGATGTCTTCCATGTTCTGGGTCTGGCCGATCAGGTTGACGTCGGTGAGTTCTTCCGTGCCGAGTTTCGCATGCGTGCTCGCCGCGGCCGTCGCTCCCACCATCCGGCAATCGGCGCATTGCTCGCGCACGGCCAGATAGTCCTCGTTGGTAATGTGCTTGTACTTCAGCGCCTTCATGACGACTTCGAAATCGGTGGTCGCAAAAGGCGTGCGAGCGACTTGAAAGACGTCCGTCCCAAGGTTTGCGATCTTAGTCTCGACATACACGTTCGCGCCCTGGATCAGCGTGACCACCGTGATCAGCGTGGCCACGCCCATGGCCAGGCCCAGCGTGGTGAGCGCCGAGCGCAGGCGGTGGCCGGTGAGCGCGTCAAGACTCAGTCGCAACATGTCGGACGGAACGAGCATGGCTTAGACAGTCACCTTCTTCCAGCGCTTCCCGGCCCGGACGATGTGCGTCCCCGGCTCCAGGCGGTGCGTGGGCAGCTTCAGCGTTTCCATGTCATTTGAGCCGTTGCTGGCGACGGCCACCGCACCGCTCTTGACCAGCCGATCAGCCTCGGCGCCCGAAGGGGCGAGACCGGACTGAACCAGAATCTTATTGATGCGGGCATCAGTCACCGGAACGCTCTCCAAGTCCTCCGGGATCTGGTGTTGGCTCACTTCGGCGATCCACTGCGCGCGCGCGGCACTCGCCTCTTCCGCCGGGTGGAAGTCCGCGATAATACGCTCGGCCAGATCGAGCTTGATGTCGCGCGGGTTGAGCTTACCGGAAGTCGCCCCCCGCTTCAACACGCTGATCTCGTCCAACTGAACGTCAGTCAGAAGCTCGAAGTAGCGCCACATCAGCGAGTCGCTGATACTCATCAGCTTCTTCATCATGACGCCGGCCTCTTCGTAGATCCCGACGTAATTGCCCTTCGACTTCGACATCTTCTCGATGCCGTCCAACCCTTCGAGCAGTGGGACCGTCGCGACAATCTGCGGCAGTTGGCCGTAGTCGCGCTGCAGTTCACGTCCGACCAGCAGATTGAACTTCTGGTCCGACCCGCCAAGTTCGACATCCGCTTCGAGCGCCACCGAGTCGTAGCCCTGTGCCAGCGGATACAGGAACTCGTGGATGGATATCGGCGTGCCTTCTTTGTATCGCTTTGAGAAATCGTCGCGTTCGAGGATCCTCGCCACCGTGTACTTCGACGCCAGTCGGACCAGGTCTTGAAAGCTCAACTTGCCGAGCCACTCGTTGTTGAACCGGACCTCGGTCTTCGACTTGTCGAGGATTTTGAAAACCTGGGCCTTGTAGGTTTCAGCGTTCTGGGCGATCTCCTCGGGCGTCAGAGGAGGACGGGTCAGATTGCGTCCCGTCGGATCGCCGATCAGGCCGGTGCCGTCTCCAATCAGGAAGATCACGGTATGGCCCAGATCCTGGAAGTGCTTCATCTTGCGCAGAAGCACGGTGTGGCCCAGGTGCAGGTCGGGCGCGGTCGGGTCGAAGCCCGTCTTGACGCGCAAAGGCCGGCCGGTCGCGCGCGACTTTTCCAGCCGCTCGCGCAGATCCTGCTCGCGGATAATCTCGGAAAAACCCTTCCTCAGGTAGGCAAGCTGCTGGTCTACCGGCAAAAACCCCATAGTTTCATTGTAAGGTCCGGGCGTGGTGATTCACCGGGCCGCAACCGGATCCCAGGCCGGGATTCGTGCGAATGGCCTCGCTGATGAACGCTTTGGCGCGCTCGACGGCCTCGGTGAGCGGAACTCCTCGGGCCAGCAGAGCCGTAATGGCGGCCGAGTAGGTGCAGCCAGTGCCGTGCGTGTGAGGCGTGTCGATCCGCTCCGCGCGGAACTCGCGGAAGTCCGTGCCATCCCAGAGCAGGTCCACCGCCGCGCCTTCCAGATGGCCGCCCTTCACCAGGATGGCGGCGCCCGTGTGATCGCGCATCTGTCGGGCCGCCGCGCGCATCCGTTCCAGCGAATTCACGTCTATCCCCGTCAGAGCGGCCGCCTCGTGCAGATTCGGCGTGATCAGAGTGGCGTGCGGTAGCAGGTCGTCCCACAGCGCGACCCGAGCTTCGGCGGCGATCAGCGGCGCGCCGTGCTTCGAAATCATCACCGGATCCACCACCAGCGGGCAGCGAAACAGCGGCGCCAGTCCGGCAATGCGGCGTACAACGGCCGCATTTCCCAGCGCGCCCGTCTTCACTGCGTGCGGCGGGATGTCTTCCAGCACGGCGCGGAGCTGCTCTTCCACAAATGTGGGATCGAGGATCTCGACGCGCGACACCGTGCGTGTGTTCTGCACCGTCAGCAAGGCGATGACCGCCTCGCCGTAAACACCGAACTGGTGGAACGTCTTGAGGTCGGCCTGAATGCCCGCACCGCCACTTGGATCGGAGCCGGCGATGGAGAGTGCCACGGGCTTGGTCACGGTTCCAGTTTAACGGTGCGGCGGATAGGTTTACTGGTTGGCGCTGGTCGTCCCGGAGTTGCTGGTAAGCGAAGTCGTCACGGAAGCGATCTGCGGGATCTCTCCTGTGGCTGGGAACGTGGCGGTCAATACGAAGCTCCCGCCAATCTGCGGGTTAGCCTGGAAGTAATCCGCGAAGCCCTTGCTAACGTCCACGCTCATGGCGCCCGGCGCAACGACCGCACCCGACGCGGTATGGAACGTGAAGGCGACGCTGGAGATCGAGCGTGTATTGTCGTAGCCCTGGACCGTAACCACCACGCTGCCCGAGGTGGAGACCTTCGCGGCGCTGAGAATCACGGGCGGCGCCGGGCTGATGATGTACTTCTCCGGGGTGGCGGGCAGAGCATTCTGCAACGCCACGTCCAGCGTGAGAGTGCCGGCGGTGGTCCCCGTCGTCAAAGTGACGTAGTCTTTCGTGCCGAACTGCGCCGTGGTCGCTCCCGCGGAAACCGTGAACTGTTGCAGACCGCCGACCTGCTGATCGCTGCCCGCGCTGCCGAGCGCGATGGCTTGGTCCGTGGCAACGGTTGCCGGACCGGGCTGGAAGCCGAGTTCCACCACTCCCGAGAGGCTGGACCCCGTGGACTGGTCCAGTTTGACCCGGACACGCACGGTCATGTTCGAACTCAGCTGCGACGCGGTCAGCGGCGCATCGTTCTGGTCGAAGAGCGCAATGCTCGGAGTGACGCTGCTGTAAACGTGAAAGGCCCATGCCTTCGTGACATTCGCGCTTCCGCCCGGCGGGTTGCTCACAGTCACGCTCACATCGGCAGGCGCCGTGAGCAGACTGGCCGGAACTGCCGCGCTCAGCTGCACGCTACTGCTGAAAACTGTCGCCAGGGGCGTTCCATTCCATAGCACCGTGGAGCCCACGGTGTAGCCTCCGCCGTTCACGAACATCGTAAATCCGGGCGCGCCGGCCATGTTCGACTCCGGCGAAATGCCGGTCAGCCACGGTCCGGAAGCCGGCGCAGCGAGCCCCGTTCCGGTGATGGCAGTGTCTCTCGTCTGCACAGCTGTGGCCGGGCAGGCATTGTTGGCGGTGTCGAAATCGCCGGAGTTGCAGTAGTTGACAGTCAAGGAACTGGGCGTCGCCGCTCCCACCGCTGTCGGCGAGAAGTTAATAAAGAAGCCTTGCAGCAAGCCCGCGCCAACCCGCCACGGCGGATGCGGAGCGCCCACCAGCTTAAAAGGGGCGGCCGTCGTGAGGTGGAGCGTGGTCAGGTAGACGTCGCGCGTGCCCGTGTTGGCGAGAATGTACTCAGCCTGCGTCGTGGAGCCAATCGGGGTGGGGGGCAACACCACCGTGCTGCCCACATCCTGGCTGCCGTTCGCGGTCCAGAGCTGCAGCGTCGGCGTGGAACCGGACGCGACCGGCACGCCCTGGGGTTGCTTCCCGGCCTGCCAGAGCCACAAACCGTGGGCGGTCGTGACCAGCATCCAGCCCTGCTCGGCCCGCCGGATCGTCTGCACGTTCGAAAGTCCGGAAGCCACTGCAAAAACAGGGTTACCGCCGGAGTCGAGCAGTGCCGGCCCACCCCGGTCTTCCAGTGTCGATTCCGCTTGCACGCTGCCTGTGATGGCGTCGATTCGCGTCCGGTGCAAGCGGTCGTCTGCCCGGTGCAACAGCACCAGCGCCCGCGCTTTCGCGACGATTAAGTCGAGCGGTGTGTCCGCCTCCGGGCTGGTGTAGATCGCAGTCCAGCCTGCCGCGCTGGTGTAGACTTCGCCCGTAGTTAGAAACCAGACGGCGGCGAGCGTTCCCTGTGCATCGAAGGCGAAGCGCGCGTCGCCCTCGGGAACAGCGTATGCCGCGGCTTTACCCGTCAGCTTGTCTTTGATATGTAGAACTCCCGCCGCTGTCCAACAGAGTTCCGCGGAGGAGGATGCGGCGGCCTCCACGGACTCACCCAGCGCCGCGCGCGCCACCCACGCGTGAGGGATCCCCTGGATCTCCACGATGCGCGTTCCGCCGCCTCCGGTCACCCCGGCAGAGGGTGGGCCGATCTGGGCCAATGCGGCCAGACAGACGGCGAGTGGGAGGATCAGAAGGCGTTTTTGCATATCAATGTCCGGGTGTGGCGATACCGATGACGGGAGTGCCCAGTGCCGGCGGGACGGCGGCAATGGGCAAGGGAGTTTGCGCCACTGGCGCGGCCGGGTTGGTGGCCCCACGCAGGGCGGAAGCGGCGACGCCCAACGCCGTGGCGCCGGCTACGGTGGCGGCCAGCAGCAGCCATTTCTTCATGGAGCCGGAGGACGGCGGCCGCAACGGGCTGGTCAATGCGGGTTCCCGCTCCTTGTGCGCGCCAATTTCGACGGGGATCTCCAACTCCGCGCTTTCGCCATCGATGGAGGCACTGACGGCCAGCAGCACACGCCCCGGCTGGTTGTTCCAGAGAACCCCCAGCACCGTCGCGCGGCCGTTCGCGGGAGTGACGACCGTTTCGAAAGCCAAGCCGCTGCCAAAGTGACCGGAGGAGCCCTGGACGGGCAGACGGAAGCGAACGGTCACACCTCCCAGCGGTTTCCCGTTTTCATCCTCCGCGGAGACGGTGATTTTGCGCGAGGAGACGGCGTTCGGAGAAACAACCATGCCATTGCCCTCAACGGCCTGCAGTCGCAAGCTGGCTGCGGACGCCAGGTGAGTGAAGAGGATCGCGCCCGCGGCCAGGACGAGGCGCCGGATTTGTACCAACAGCATGAGTTACCCGCTAAGTAGTGTGCGGGCCAGGCTGGAATTCTCCATGGAATCGGGAGCCAGGCTGACAAAGGGGAACTCGCTTGTACCCACATCCTCGAACAGGGCCAAAGAGCCTGGGCCAACCGGGAATCGGCAGCGGACAGAAGAGCGCTTGGCCCGGCTTGAAACAGCAAACCGCTAGTTTTAGCGGTTTGCGAAAATCGCCTGTTTAGAATCAGTAGTTTGAAAGGAACAACCGTTAAAACTAGCGGTTTCTGTTTTCAGACATCAGAACGCCTGTCGATTTCAGATTCTTCCGAGGACGACCGTGACGTTGTCCGGGCCGCCATTCGCGAGTGCCGTCTCGATCAGCGTGTGGCATTTGAACAGCAGCGGTCCGTCCTGCGACAGCACCGCCGCGATGGCCTCGGGGCTCACCACACCGTGCAAGCCATCGCTCGAAAGCAGGACCAGGCTGCCCGCGTGCACCGGAACAAGGCGGCTCTGGACCTGCCGCTGCGCGCCGACGCCGACCACCGAAGTGAGGGCGTTGCGGAGCGGGTGTACGCTCAATGCCTCCTCGCTCAAACCCAGCGTACGGCCTATCTCGTTCGCCCAACTCTGGTCGCTGGTGAGCGGAACCAGACGGCCGTCTTCCCAGAGCCAGCAGCGGCTGTCCCCGATGGTGGCGACCGCGACGCCGTCGGGAGTCTCGAGCGCCGCAACCAGCGTGGTCCCCATGCCGCGCAGCGACGTATCGGATTCCGCAGCCGCCCTGACCCGGCGATCCGCCTCCAGGAAAGCTGCCTCGAGCAGCGCTTGCGACGGAGGCCCGGCGGTGGCGACTTCCCGGATGGCCGAGACCGCCAGCGCCGCCGCGAACTCTCCGGCCTGGGCCCCGCCCATGCCGTCGGCGAGGACGCACAGGCCTGCGGCCGAAGAAGTGAAAAACCGATCTTCGTTGTTCTTCCTGACGAGCCCCTGATCGCTGAGTCCGAACGAGTCTCTCATGGGAGTAGTCTCCGTCGATTATATACGGATGCGTCGATCGCGAAGGCGAATGGCGGCGGCGTTCCCCAGCGATTGGAGCTACTTGCGTCCGTCCGGGTCGATCAACGCTTTGAGCTGGAACCAGGCGGTCTCGTCGTAATTCTCTTTGATACGTTCCAACACCTCGGACTTCAGCTCACCGGGGCGGGCGGCTTCCTTGCGCCGGCATTTGTCGAGTAACCGCTCAGCCGTTTCGTCGCCGGGCTTGCGCGCCAGCGTCGATTCCAGCAGCGGAATGGCAGCGTCGAAGTCGCCCTTGCGGTAATACGCCGCGCCCGCGTTGAAGGAGTAGTCGGGGTCCGTGGGATCGCCTTCGATGGCCTTCTGCAAGCTCCCCATCGCCTGCGGGTCTCCGGCCCGGAGTTGTGCCACGCCCAGATTGTTGAGCACTTCGCTCAGCGAGATCACCTGCGAGAGTTTCTCGAACGCTTCCACGGACAGCTTGAAATCTCCGGTGTGGTAGTGCGCTAATCCCAAGCGGAAAAGCGCCATGCGGAAATGGGCGTCGGCCGGCGCGACGCGCGTCAGCCACTCCGTCGCGCTCCTGTACTCGTGCCGGGAGTAGTACAGCGACCCCAATTCGTAGCACGCCGCCGAGTAATCGGGTTGCAGCCGTGCGGCGGCCGTGAATAGCTTGAGCTTCTGGTCGTAGGCAGTCGCGATCAATCCGCGGACGTAGCGTTCTATGGCGTCCAGCCGTACGGGGGGGCGCGCCGCCAGATACGCCTGCTCCGTCGGCGCAGCATCCGGCCTCAAGGCCGAAAGGATTTGCCACGCCAGGTGCGACTGGACCAGCGACAGGTCGTCCATCTTGCCGGAAACTTCGAAGTCTTTGATATGGCGGAGTTTACGGGCGTTGTAGAGCTGTGCTTGAACTCTGAGCGCGTCGCGCCCGCCACTACTCGCCGGCATGATTTCCACACTGCCTGCAACCACAATCACGGCATCCAGGTTGACCGCGATCTCGATCACGCTGGCCTTGGTGAGAGGCGCGTACTTGCGGACGTTCATCTGCCGCAAGGCGTTGTCGCGCTCCTCCGGTTGGACGACGAACGGCAATTCTCCGGACAGGGCCTGGAATACGGAAACGGAGAAGCTCTCGCCGACCCAGTCGAGGTTGTGGTTCGCCGAAAGGTTGGAAAAGGGCAGGACGAGGACGTTCTCAGGAGGGTTCGCAGCAGCGCGAAGCGGCGCCTGCGCCAGGAGCAACAGGCCCAGAAAACACGAAAACCCGAGTCGCCTCAACACGCCACACAGCATAGCAGAGGCGACCCGGGCAGCTATCAGCGGTCCCGGTGCATCAGTGCATCCGGACCACGCGAGGAACGAACGCTTAGTTGAAAACAACCTTCTGGTTGGTCCCGCCCAGACGAATCTCCTGGATCTTCATCTTGCCGGCTTCGGTGGTATAGCGAACCGAGGTGGATGAGAACTTGGAGTCAGCGGTCTCCATCTTCGCGGAAGCTTCAACCTTCTGTTTGCCCATCGCAATAGTGGCCTTGTCGCCGTCGATCGTCACTTTATAGTCGCCGGCCTTGAGTTCCTTGCCCGCCACAACGGACGGTTGGAACAAGGTGACGTTGTAAGTGGCGGCGCTCGCAACCATCAGGCCGATACTCAGGAAAAGAGCAATAAGGTTCAAAGTTTTAGTCATCGTGGACTCTCCTGTTTCAGATTATACGCTCATTTCATCCGGTTATGGCAATAGACCCACCACTTTTTTGTGGTGCTTCTTTTTGCCAAGGTATGTTGTTGCTTCCCGGAGACTTGCGCCGGGCTTCCTCACATCTGTCGCGGCAGTAGTATAGACGTATGAGACAGCATTTACGCCTGTAAATTGGCGAAGAATCGCCCTGTGACTTGTGTTAAATCGGAGCGGATCTGCGGGTCGTCCCCAAACCCGCCGACCCGGGTGGCCCCCGTTTCGCGGCGGAACCAGGTGCTTTGGCGTTTCGCGTATTGCCTGGTTGCGATGGTCGTCGCTTCCAGCGCCTGTTCCAGGGTAAGCGCCCCGCGCAAGAACTCGATCACCTCTCGATAGCCTATGGATTCAAAAGGTTTTGCGTCCATCGGGACGCCGCAGGCCAGAAGCCCCCGCACCTCGTCCACCAGTCCGGCGGCGAAGATCTCGCGCGTGCGGGCTTCTATTCTGGCGTGCAGCGCCTGGCGGTCCGGCTCCAGGACGAACTTCAGCACGCTGAAGCCTTCCAGAGGCGTCCTGCCGTCCAGGAACACCTCAGTGGCGGGACGCCGGCTGAGGATGCAGATCTCCAGCGCGCGAATCAGCTTGTTCAGGTCGCGCGCGTGAATGCGCGACGCGGCTCCGGCATCCAGGCGCCGCAGCAGCCGGTGCAGCCGCCCCGCCCTACCTGATTCCAGGCGGGCCAGGCGCGCCCGCAGCGGCTCATCCCGCGAAGGCCCATCGGCAAGCCCGTCCAGCAGCGCGCGCAGGTAGAATCCGGTTCCACCAGTGACGATGGGCAGGACGCCGCGTGCGGAGATTTCACCGATCGCCGCGCGGGCGCGGACGCTGTAATCTCCGGCCGTCGCCAGCTCTGACGGATCCAATATGTCCAATAGATGGTGCGGGATACCGCAGCGCTGCCCGATGGGCGTTTTGGCGGTGCCGATGTCCAGCCCCCGGTAAAGCTGCAGCGAGTCGCAATTGACGATTTCCCCCTGAAACCGCTGCGCCAGTTCCAGAGCGAGCGCGCTCTTTCCGGACGCCGTCGGCCCCACGACGACGATTAGCGGCGCACCCGAATTGCTCTCACCCTTCACCGCTCTCACGCCTTCCCTCCAGCCTTCCAATCTCCAGGCTAACCGGATTGCCCGCGCGTGATGCGGCGGCCGGGCCTGCCATGCTCCGGCCTGCGCGACGCGCGGACGAAACCAGTTGAAACTGCGCCGCAGTCTCGCACATCGGTTATATTAGTGAAAATACAGCGCGCCCGGGTGTCCACAGACGCCTGATGCCTTCCCTGGGAAGGATGCGTGTGGAACAAGGACGGAAGTGCCAATGACAAGGATCCTGCGGAATTTGGCCGTGTCGGCGATAGCGGGCGTGGCTGCCAGCGCGGTCCTGCTTGCCGGGCAAACCAGCGACCCGGTCAAGAATACCAAAGCGGCGGCGTATTACCACGCCACGCTGGGGCACCTCTATGCCGAGCTGGCTGCCCAGTATGGAGGACACGGCGAATACCTCGGCAAGGCCATCGAGAACTACAAGCTGGCGATGAAAGAGGACCCGGGTTCGGCCTACCTGCCCTACGAACTGGCCGACCTTTACCTGCAGTCGGGACAGATCCGCACGGCCATTGCCGATTTTGAAGCGATCCTCAAGCAGAACCCTGACGACCTGAGCGCACGGCGCGTGCTGGCGAGGTTTTACGCCGCCCGCATCAACCAGACATCCCAGCAGCAGCAGCGGCTGAATGAGGAAATGGTGAAGACCGCCATTGTCCAGAACGAGAAGATCGCCCAGATGGCTCCCGACGACCTCGACAACTGGTTGCTGCTGGGACGCCTGCACAAGCTGGCGAGCAATTCGCTGGCCTCCGAAAAGGCGTATCAGAAGGCACTGGACCTGGACCCGAACAATGAAGAAGCGCTGACCGGGCTGGCTCTGGTGTACGGCGATCAGGGTTTGAACGAGAAGGCCAGCATGCTGCTGAAGCGCGTTTCGGACAAGAATCCGAGCCTGCGCACGCTCACGGCGCTGGCCGGCGCGTATGAGCAGATGAAGGACTTCAAGGGTGCGGCCGAGGCCTACCGCCGGGCGCTCGACCTGAACCACGACAATACCGACCTCAAGCGCGCCTATGCGCAATCGCTTTTCACCGGGGAAGACTACGACGCCGCGATGAAGGTCTTCGAGGAGATCTCCGCAGAAGAGCCCGGGGACCTGCTCTCCGCGCTCCGCCTGTCGCAGATCTACCGCCAGAAGCGCGACTTCGCGAAGGCCCGCGAATACGCCAACAAAGCGAATGCGCTCGACGCCGCGAATATCGAGGTCCGCTACAACGAGGTCTCGGTGTACGAGGCGGAGGGCAAGTATCCCGAAGCGATCAAGACGCTGAAGGAAGTTCTGGCCGGCGTGCCCAAGAAGACCGATTCGCCCGAGGAGAAGCACAACCGCACGTTTCTACTGGAGCGCCTGGCGTTCCTGTATCGCAACTCCGACCAAACAGAACAGTCCGTCGCGACCTTCCGGGAGGTTGCCGAAGTGGACCCGAATTCCGGGTCAAAGGTGGGCGCGGAGATCATCGACACTTACCGGGTGGGCAAGGACTTCACCAGCGCCGCGCGGGAAGCCGCCGCGTACTCCAAGCGCTACCCGGACGACCGCCTGATCAAAGTGATGACGGGCAACGTGCAGGCCGACCTGGGGCAGTTCAAGGAAGCGGAGGCGATCCTCAAGTCCCTGCTCGACGGGAAGAACGATCGCGACATCTGGATTGCAATCGCCCAGATCCATGAGAAATCGAAGAACTGGAGCGCCATGGAGCAGGCGATCGATGCCGCCGGGAAGCTCAGCGAATCGGCCGATGAAAAGGAAGCGATCGTGTTTCTGCGCGGCGCGATGTACGAGCGGATGAAGCATTTCGAGCAGGCCGAAGCGGAGTTCCGCAACGTTCTGAAGCTAAATCCCAACAGCGCGTCTGCCCTGAACTATCTGGGCTACATGCTGGCGGACCGCAATGTGCGCCTGCCCGAAGCTTTCGACATGATTCGCAAGGCGGTGGACCAGGAACCGACGAACAGCGCTTTCCTCGACAGTCTGGGCTGGGTCTACTTCCGCATGAACAAACTGGAAGAGGCCGAGGAGAGCTTGCGACGCTCTCTGCAGCAGTACGGCAACCGCGACGCGACGGTTTACGACCACCTGGGCGATGTCTGCCTGAGCCGCAACAAGCTGAAGGATGCGATCAAGCAGTGGGAACGCTCGATCAAGGAGTGGCAGGCTGCGGCGCCCAGCGAAGCCGACCCCAGCGAAGTCGCCAAGATCCAGAAGAAGCTGGAAAAGGCCAGGGTCCGCCTCGCCTCCGAGCACGGCGCGGACAAGCGCGAGCAGTAAGCGACTGGTTGGTTTGGCGAACGTCTTCAGAGTGCGGCGTGGACGCTCGTGTCCAGGTTTAGTTTAGTTTCGGATGCCGGCAGGAGTGCCGGCACTGCACGCTAAAGCGTGCGCCACACAACCTGAAGGCCAGATTAGGGTTACTACGCTAGCGGTCTGTTTTGTAGGCAGGATCCGGCGCAGACGCTGCACTCGGTCCGCAGCCGAGTCACAATGGTGACATGCGGTTGTTACCTGGACTCGTGTTGTCATTCCTCCTTGTCTCCACGTTCACGGCGGCGTTTGCCGACGAGAAACTGGGGGCGCCTTTAACCGTCAAAGAGCAGACCCCGATTGCCGACCTGATGGGCAAGCCACTGAAATTCGTGGGGCGAACCGTACAGGTCAAAGGCAAAGTGACTGAGGTCTGCCAGATGATGGGCTGCTGGATGATGCTCACCGACACTGCCACCGGCGCCGCAGTGCGCATCAAGGTGAAGGACGGCGAGATCGTTTTTCCCAAGGAATCCGTTGGCAAGACCGCCGTGGCCGAGGGCACCTTCACCGAGACCAAACTGACACGCGAGCAGGCCGTCGCGCAGGCCAAGCACGAGGCCGAGGAGCAGGGCAAGAAGTTCGACCCGGCGACCGTGAAAGGGCCGATCACTTCCTACCAGGTCGAAGGCTCGGGCGCGATTATCCAAGAGTAGACCTCACAAAATGCGAACTAACCGTCGGCTTCTGCCTGTGGCCCTGCTGGCCGCATTCTGCCTGCTGGGTCTGCCGGCCCAGACAAAACGTCCGGTGACGCCCGTCAAGAAGACAGTCCCGGCTGCGAGCGCGCGGCCCAAGCTGGTTGTGTTGATCGTCGCGGATCAATTTCGCCAGGATTATCTGACGCGCTTCGCCTCCGAGTACAACGCCGGTCTGGCCCGGCTGCTCAACACGGGCGCGGTGTTTACCAATGTGCATCAGGACCACTTCCCGACGGTGACCGCCGTGGGTCATTCGGTCACGATGACCGGCGCGATTCCGGCCGTCAGCGGCATCATCAGCAACGAATGGTACGACCGCACGACCTCGTCGCTGGTGACCAGCGTGAGCGACAGTGCCGAGACGATTCTCGGCGGGTCCACCGGCACGGAGGGGGGTGCGTCGCCGCGCCGGCTATTGGTCTCCACCGTGGGCGACCAGTTGAAAATGAGCGGCCTCGGCCCCGCCAAAGTCGTCGGCATTTCCATGAAAGACCGCGCCGCCATCCTGCCGGCCGGGCATATGGCCGATGGGGCGTACTGGTTCGATCACAACTCGGGCCGCTTCGTCAGTTCCACTTACTACTTCAAGAGCCTGCCGGCCTGGGTGGACGCGTTCAACGCCAGGAAGGTGCCCGATACGTACGCGGGCAAGGTGTGGACGGTCACCGGCACGGGCAAACCGCTGTCGATGCTCGCTTCCGAGCCGGGGCGTTTGCTGTATGACGGCATCTACAACTCGGCCTTCGGCAACGATCTGTTGGAGACCTTCGCGGAGGCGGCCATCGATGGCGAGAAACTGGGGCAGAATGGCGGCACCGACATTCTCACGGTGAGCTTCTCGTCGAACGACGCGGTCGGCCATCGCACCGGGCCGGACTCTCCCGACGTGCACGACATCTGCCTGCGGACCGACAAGGCCATCGGCGCGTTCCTGGAAGCGGTGGACAAGCAGGTCGGCCTAGCCAACACCCTGGTGATGTTCACGGCGGACCACGGAGTCTCGCCGGTGCCGGAAGTGAACCAGGCGCGCCATATGCCGGGCGGACGGCTCGGCAAGGCCGCGTCCCAGGCGCTCGACAAGGCGCTGGCCGACAAGTACGGCCCGGGTCATTGGGTGCTCGCGGGGATGGAAGAGCTGATCTATCTGGATCGCGCGCTGATCGAGAGCAAGAAGCTGAAACTCGAGGATGTCCAGGAGACCGCCGCGAAGGCGCTGCTAGCCGTCCCGCACATCGATCGAGTTTTCACCAGCGAGGACTTGCGGCATGGCCGCTACAACCAGGACCCGATCGCGCTGCGAGTCGCCAAGGGCTTTAACGAACGGCGCGGCGGCGACCTGTATGTGGTCTTCGAATCCTACTGGCTGGCCGGCAGCGGCGCTTCCGGAACCTCCCACGGCGAGCCATTCAATTACGACTCGCACGTGCCGCTGATCTTCATGGGACCGGGCGTCAAGCCGGGCCACTATCACTCGCTCGCGGCGGTTTACAATCTGGCGCCGACGCTGGCGACGATGCTGGAGGTCGAACCGCCTTCGGGGGCGTTCGGGCGAGTGCTGGACGAGATGCTCGTGGCGCGCTGAGGGCGATCCGCCGACTACTTGCGCGACTTGGGAGTCATGCTTCTTGGCGGTCGCTCACGCGGCCCACGGATTGACGACTTGAATCCCGCAGCGGTCGAAGTCAGTTGTGTTACGGGTTGAAAGAACGGCGCGATTCGAACAAACGATCGCCGCGATCATCGCGTCCATTTGCGAGATTGGACGGCCAGCAGCGCCGCGGAAGGCGACGATGGACGCAAACAGCCGGGCGGCTGCTTCATCGAACGGCAGAATACGGCCCTCGAACTGTTCGGTGAACATGCTCTCGACAGCAGCCAGCAGTCGAGTCCGGCGCTTGCCGGGAGGAAGCGCCTCGACACCATACAGAACCTCCGCCATGGTGATCGCGGTCGTGAATACGGAGGAGGGAGTCTGATCCGCCAGCCAGCGGAGCACCTCGACGGAAGGCGTGGGTTTGAGCGCTTCGGAAAGAACGTTGGTGTCGAGTACGATCACTTCGCCAGTTTCTGAAAACTGCGAATCGGTTCGCGTGCAGGAAGGTCGAGTTCGACGCCGCCGAACGGCTCGACATACTTCCGGATCGATTGCGCGAGGTTCAGCGGCGGTGCGTGCTTCGCCGTTAGGCCGGCCCGCAGTATGACGCGAGCCTCCTCTTCCATGCTCCTGCCATGACTAGCCGCGCGGATCTGCAGTTGCGCTTTGACACGGTCATCCAGGCGTCGTATGGTGATGCTCGCCATGGGCTCATGATAGCACTGCAATCACTTGTCACGGTTACCCCAGACGACCATGCTCGAAATCGAACTGCCTTCGGAGAGTCGGATCGGTCTCCTGATCAGGTGCGGCCGGATTCAGCCGGGGTCGCGCGGGAATAAGCCAATGGACGGGAAGCGCACTTGCACTTCCGATCAATCCTAATGACTTATCGTTCCCCAACGACCATGTGCAAAGCGATGACCCTGACCGACAATTCGAGATTGTAATGCGGCCCGAACGGCTGATGGGCAACTGCACAGGCCGCCAGCGAACCTGCGCAAAAGGGCCTCAGCGCGCAGTTAGGACGTTGCTTGATACAGTGATGCCATGGTTCTACGTTCGGCGCGAACTCGGCGATCCACCAAGGTGGCGTCCGTGGGTCTGATTCTGACGAACCGGTGCTAACGATATGTTCAATTGGTGGAAGAAGCACTTCCTTCCGCAGACGGGCGCGAAGCGGATCGAAGAACGGCAAGTGTCCGATAATCGGGTCCAAGCCCTAGTTAATAGACTCGCTCGCGAGGGGAAGGCCGCCAATATGGATGGCGAGCTTGAGTCGTTAAATGTCGCAGAACTGAGTTCGCACGAGCTTGAATCCTGGTATCACCTCCGTGGTATTGCTGCGTTCAGACGTGGAGACCGGCAACTGGCGCATGCGCGGTTCGCTGAGGCTCACAGTAAGTTTCCCAGTTCCGCGACGATCGCCTTTTCGCTGGGGCAGGAATACGAATACAACGGCGATCCCGCGACTATGTTCGGGCTCTTCGACCGGTACCGGTTCCCCGCTATCCCTGCCAGTCACGCGCTCGCTGAGAGTCGTTACGCGTATCTTTGGGGCGATATCGGCAGGGCGCTCTCCTATGTCGAGCCGGTTCTTGAAATGCACTTCAAGCTTGGCCTGGCGGATGACATGTTTCTGCATATGCGGGGGATGCCATTCTTCAGTCAGACCTGGGACTACCTCGCGGCTTACTATGAACTTCGAGGAGACTTGAGTGCCCTGGAAGCCATTACGGAACGCGCCGCATCGAGGTTGAAGGATTATGATGTCTCAGCTCAGAAGCGCTTTCTGGAATCGTTACGCACAGGCGATTTTTCGCAATATTCGGCTACACCGAATTACGGCACGGCCTCAGAGCGTGCAAGAGCTGCCGTGATCCTCACACAGCACTCCGCGACCTTGGACGGCGCGAACAGTTTCCTCGATGCGGTTCAGTTTTCTGCCCGTGACTTCCCTTGGTTGAGCGACGTGGTTCTACTCGCCCGATGTGAAGCCGCCCACCGCCTAGATCCGGCTGTAGAGCCTGCACTCATTGACAGCTTCTTCACGCGCCAGCCACTTCTTTTTGAACCTGATCACGCGTTGAATTTCCGCGTGCTTGCATATCAGGAGTATTTGAAGCAACTGTACCAATCCCGCCGTCGATTGCAGGCTGCCTGAATGGCTCTGACTTCGACTGTAGCCGCAGTCCTTAAACCGTGACCCTGTTCCGGTCGGAAAACCGGCTTACCGTTAACTTGCCTCTCGCCCCAAAGGCCAAACGGTCAATTATGACGGTTGTTCCTCCCAAGCCATTCATTATAAAGAGGATACTTTTCAAAACCGTCACAGCTGACCGTTCTGGATTCTGGCCCGATCGCGCCGAGCCACCCCGCGCAGAATGATCGTCGCCGAGACGCGTGAGCACCTCCACGCCAAACTAGCAGCAGGCATGTTTGGCGTGGAGGTGAATTCCGCGCATCCACCCTCGCTCGCTCAAGTCATCGAAAAGCGGCTGGCGAGCGAACTGGACGGTCTCGTGTTGCTCGAACCGTCTTGTCGCTGTCGACCTGACTTCTCTACAACACCCCTGTCATTTCAACCTCACGCCTCTTGCCAGCTGCCGAGTCAAGGCAGGGGCGAGCAAGTAGGTCCGGTGTTCGGCTCAATGCCGGCGGCACGGTGAGCGTGGACGTCGCACTGCAAATCGAATCGTTTCCTCGAGATCCTCGTGAACACCGCCGCGCCCCGAGACGGGGCCCGTCTGGCGTGGCAGGCAATCCCGGGCTAGACTTGCCTGCCGGGGACGTCCCGCCTGCGTTGGCACGGCAGGGTCTGCAAGCGCAGCCAGTCACGGGGGAAGACTTTCTCCCCGGGATTCTTTCTATTCACCCGAAACAGGTAAATGCAGCTCGCCGGGGCCAGGAACCGGACCTCCGAATCCCGCACGTGCTCCGAATGAATAGGGAAACTGGCCTGGCTGTAAACCGTCAGCAGCACGTTCCAGCCGGGTAAAGACTCAGGCGAAAGCTGCACTTGAAGCGATTCTCCCTTTCGCAGGACGCCCCACAGGAATTCGGTTTCGGGATTCCCCATCGGCAACAGCTCCCGCCGGATGAATCGCTCCGAAAACAAGCCGGGGTAGCTGAGCAGCACGAAGACGTAATAGTGCAGAGCCAGATAAAACAGATTGCTGCGGGTGTGCAGATCCCGATAGAAAGAGTTCGTCTCCGGGGAGATCTTCCGGCCTGCCGTAACGCTCTTGCCGTCAGTGCCGACGGCCGGAAGCTGCACTTCCGAGCGCCACGCGTAATAGCGCAGCCCGAGCCAATATTTTCCGGGCTTCAGGTGGATCTGCGCCCTGCCGCCCGTGGAGTGGGAGGAGTGCGATCCAATGCTGGTCAACGTCCTGCGTCCGGCGTAGGTGCAGATCACGATGGTCCAGGAGCCGGCAGAGCGGTCGGCGGCCAGAGTGTCGATTTCGAGGGTATGCCGCACAACCAGGGGCGATAGCGTGGCCAGGATGGCGTGGGTGTTCCATCTTGGCGCGGTGGTCATGATGAGGGGCAGCGCGCCTGGACGGGCCAGCATGTCTTCGTTCGACAGGACAATCCATTGCTGGTTCTTCGATGGCCCGGCGACTGCATGGACCGCGTCCCGAAGCAGCAGGCCGGCCTGCATGATGTACTTCATCAGGCGGTGGAAGAGAAATGAAACCGCCGCCAGAAAGAGTTGCCCGATCAGCATGGCTTGCTCCGGCGCGCCGCCGCCTCGATGATGCCGGCCAGTTCGAGGGGACAGTCAAGATGCAGGTTGTG
Organism: uncultured Acidobacteriia bacterium; assembly: GCA_903909435.1. Lineage (GTDB taxonomy): Bacteria > Acidobacteriota > Terriglobia > Bryobacterales > Bryobacteraceae > CAIVVT01. The sequence goes on from CAIVVT010000061.1 coordinate 101,585, forward strand.
GCCGCCCGGAAGTACCACCTCGCGCCCATCCCGCAGGACCTCCATCTGCATGGCTGCATGTTCGAGGGGAACCAGTTCGCTGGTTTGTCCCCGGACCAGAGTAACGGGAACCTGAAGCTCGCTCAAAATGGAGAGGAAGCGCTGCGAATCGAGATCGGACGTGCCGTGATAGGCAATGCCGGCGAGACTGCGGATGCGTTCATCCCACCGCCAGCGGAAGCCGCCGGGGCAGGGCTCAAGAAGTCGGGCGGCCATCTTCTCCGCTTGTGCGGCGCTCAAGGCGGGATGGAACTCCCGCAATCTTTGGGATGCGGCCTGCGGATCGGGCAGTGTTTGCGGCTTCCCCTCCCATTCGATTCCATTCAGATGAGCCGTGAGGAGTTCGGAACTGCTTCTGTTGCCGCGGGCCGGGGTAAGCACAGGTTCCACCAACACAAGCTGGCTGACCAGGGAGGGACGCGCGGCCGTCAGCAGGGCGGCGAGGGAGGCGCCCATGGAATGGCCGGCAAGGAGTACAGGGGATGCGGTGACCTGGCGCAGCAGGGTATCCGCGTCGGCCAGGAAATCCATCAAATAATAGGAGCCTCCAGGTCCGGCGTGCTGCGAATGGCCGTGGCCGCGCTGATCGGGTGCAAACACGCGGAAGCCACTGCCGGCGAGTGCCCGGGCGACCTCGTCCCAGGCGGCTCCGTGATCGAGAGCGCCGTGCAGAATCAGTACGGGGTGGCCGTCAGGGGGGCCCCAGGAGCACAGGCAAAGAGAAAGACCGCGGACTGCGATACGCTGTTCCGCCATGCCGACGCTGGCAGGCGGCGCGGGTGGAAGTTCGTATTTGAACGTGGCCGCCAGCGTGCGCGCGCCGTGCCCCAGAGTCCCGGCGCCTGAAGCCTTGCGCCAGGCATCGGCGAGCGAGGCGTCGATGCCCTGATGGTTAAGGAATCCAGGATCGCCAATACCGATGGACTGCGCCTTCAGACCGTCCGTCATGCGGGCTCCCTCATAGGGCGTAAGCACGGCATCGTCGAACGGAAGGGCGAGAAACGAACACAAATTTCGCATGACGTCGCCGGGGGTTTGGACCAGATCCTCATACCGGACCGTGGTGGTGCGGCCGGGCCCGACGGACGGAAAGAAGGCCGACACGTTTGCGTTGCCCTCGACCCAGATGGCTTCCGCAGTGTCGCGCGGAGGCTTGCCGGTCAGGCCGAGCAGGCGATCGAAGCGGTTCTTCACGAAGGAATCGATGACCGCGAGCGGGTGGCGGACCAGGTGGATGTAACGAGCTGACGAGAACAGCTCTTCCGCATTGCGTAAGGTGCTGGGACTCGCCGCATAGGGCGGCGACTTGTCCACCAGGAGGCGGCCGCCCGCCATCTCATGCAACCGGGCGTACACGGCCTGGACGGTGAGATCGGCGGAGACCCACTTGTCTTCCAGCGCCTTCGCCTCTTCAGCGGAACCGCCGCTCAATTCCTGAACAGCGCGGAGGAGTCCCTCCTGTAAGTAGCTCCCTGCGAGCGCCGACCTGCGCTCGCGCATCGTGCTGAAGCCCAGGAGATGCAGTTCGGGCGGACAGAAGAGGCCGGGATGTCCCGCGAGCATCACGCGGAGCAGGGTGGAGCCCGAGCGCGGGGCGGATAGGACGAAGACAACCGGGATATCCAGCTTGCCCGAGGTTCTGGCCGGGCCCGGCACAGGGTAACTCCCTTTCGATGGCGCTGCCGCCGCGGGTTCAGGCGCTTCGGAGCGGGGCGCTGTTTCACCGGACAGGTAGCTGGAGAAGGCGGCCACGGAGGGTTGCTGGTAGAACTCGCGGGGGTAGGTCCTGAGCTGAAAGCGCTGGAGAACCGCGCGCAGGAGTTCCATCACCATGAGCGAATCGAAACCCAGTTCCAGGAGGTTTCGCTCGAGGGAAACTTCTGTCTGCCCGACCTTCAGAATATCCGCCACTTTGCGATGCATCCAGGTGCGCAGATCGAGTTGTGGCTCTTCATGCGGGGCTGGCGGCTCCTCGACGGAAGCGGGTGCGGCGAGGGTGGCTGTGATCGGCGAGGCCCCCTCGCGCGAGCGGCGAAAGAGCGGCCAGTCGACGATTGCGGCACACCGTTGCGTGGCGGATGTTGCCGCAATCCGCAGGAACATCTCAGCCCCCCGGTTAGCGGAGAAGGATGCGATGCCCTGATCGGCCCACCTGGACGGGACGCTGTTGCCGGGCCGTGCGGTCATGCCCGTATCCGCCCACGGGCCCCAGTTGATGGTCAGACCACACAGGCCGAGGGCCTGGCGATAGTAAGCCAGGCGGTCCAGAAACGCGTTGGCGGTAGAGTAGCTGCCTTGTCCGGCAGAGCCCAGAACGGACGTTAGCGAGGAGCACAGCACGAAGAAATCGAGCGGGAGCTGGCCTGCGGTTTCGTGGAGATTCCAGGCTCCGGCGGTTTTCGCGGCAAGCAGTTCCGGCAGTTCGGCGGGCACGATGGACGGGATGACGCCGTCCCGCAGCACGCCTGCGGCATGGACGACACCGGACAGCGGGGGCAAGGCGACACCGAAGACGGAGACGGCTTCGGCAAGACTGCTTCGCTCGGACACGTCTGCACGGCAAACGGTGCAGGAAACGCCAAGCTCCCGAAGTTCTTTGATTGTGTGCGCGGCCGCGGCGGACGGTTCGCCCCGTCCCAATAACGTGAGATGGCGCGCCCCCGCGGCCACCAGCGCCCGGGCAATCGCAAGCGCCACTCCGCCCAGTCCGCCGGTGATCAGGTAGCTTCTATCCGAGCGAACCAGCAGACGCTCACTGCCGGGAGCCGGTGCGGATCGAGACAAGTTGGGCACGAAGGTCCCGGTGGCGTTGATGGCGAACTCATTGGCGGAGACTGCCGATGCGATGCACGCCAGAATCGAGTCGGGGTGGCATGCGTGGCCGGGAGCGGCGTCAATGAGACCTCCCCAGACGTACGGCGATTCGACGGCCAGGGTCCGGCCGAGGCCGATCAGCGGCGAATGCGCGAGACCGGCCGGATTGGAGCCGGCATTCGGTGGTTGCGCTCCGCGGGTTACAAACCAGAGCTGGATCTGCCGGGGAGATTCGAGACAGGCCTGAGCCAGCCGCAATGCCTGCCCGGCCAGACTGGCAGCGGACTCCGGAACCGCCTGGGCCGGGCACACGAGGAGCACATTCCACTCGCCTTGCAGGTCTTCGAAGGCTGCCTCGAGGCTGGTGCCCAAAGCAGCGCGGCGGCAGCAGGCGCCTGCGGCAATGATGCGCCCGGCAAGAGCATCCGCCAGAGTTCCGGATTGGCCGGATGCCTCAGTTTCGAACAGAAGCCAGTTCTTCCGGGCGGCCGCGGGGTTCAGCGCTGACGCCGGGCAGGTGTCAAAACGATCCCAGGCGATGTCATAACAGCCGATTTCGGCGGTGTGTGCCAGTGGCGCGGGCTCGGCCTTCGTAACATCCAGCCAGTAGCGTTTTCGTTGCCAGGGATACGGGGGCGGAGGACGGAATTCTCCGCCGCTGACATTCCTGAACCTGACGTTCGCACCGGCGCTATACAGGGACCCCAGCGACTCCAGCATGCACGCCGGACCGTTGCGCTTCCGGTGCAGGCTCGGTAGCACGGCGCACTCCCTGCGAGCTGCTTCGAATGACCGGCTGATGGAAGGGGAGAGCACGGGGTGAGGCCCGATTTCGAGATAGGTCCGGTAGCCGTCTTCGATCATGTTGCGGATGGCGGCTGAAAAAAGAACCGGCTGGCGGAGGTTCCTACCCCAGTAGGAAGCCGTAAAATCGCCGTCCGCAGCAGCGCCGCCATGCACCGTGGAATAGAAAGGCATAGCCGCCGTGCCGGGTTTCAAACCCTGAAGGTCGCGGATCAGCGGCTCGACGCAGGGATCCATCTGCGCACTATGGAAGGCGTACTTCGGGCGTAGCGGGGTGCAGCGCACGCCGCGGCTTTCGAGATACCGGACTACGGCGCTCACCTCGCCGGGCGTTCCCGCGAGGACGACCGAGCCGGGGCTGTTGTACGCGGCAATGGCGAGGCCAGGGCGCTCCTGGATGACATCGCGCGCCTGATCAGGCGTCAGTTCCACCTCGGCCGTTGCACCCAGACCCGTGGCGAACTGCATCCGGCTGGCGCGGTTCACCACAACGTTGACCGCAGATTCGAGGGTGAGGATTCCGGCAAGGTGGGCGGCCGCAATCTCCCCGGCGCTGTGCCCCACGATGGCGGAAGGCTCGATCCCCCAGGCTTGCCACAGCCGCGAAAGCGCGACCTGCAGAGCGAAGAGCGCGGGCTGGGCAAATCGTGTGTTGTCGAGTTCCTGAGGATCCGCGGCAGGGGCCAACTTTTCGAGGATCGACCAGCCTGCCAGCCTGCGAACGGCCGCATCCGTTTCATCCAGGGAGGCGCGAAACACCTCTTCCCGCCGGTAGAGATCGTGCCCCGCGCCCGGCGATAGCGCGCCTTGCCCGCAGAAAACGAATGCCACGCCACGCGCCAGGAGGTTCTCGGCCTGCCCGGCGGGGGGGATGTCGTTCAGTTTCCCGATCAGTTCGCTTGCGGAGTTCCCTGTGACGGCCGCCCGCAGCTTGTGATGGCTGCGTCTCACCCCGGCCGTGTGGCAGAGATCGCGGAGTGCAACCGGATCGGCCAGTTCCTCCCGGGCGAGGGTTTTCGCGTAAGCCGCTCCGAGGGCCGTCAACGCGCCGGGAGAACGCGCGGACAGAGGCAGGAGGTACGTTTCGGCCGCAGAAGAGCCGTCTGAAGCCTGGGCGGCGAGTGCGGGAGCCCGTTCCACCACGACGTGCGCGTTCGTCCCCGACCAGCCGAACGAACTCACACCCGCCGTCAGCGGGCCGCATGAGTCTTTCCAGTCGAGTGGGTCGACTGGCACAAACAAACGCGAACGATCGAGTGAAATGTGGGGACTCAGGCGAATAAAATTCAGGTGGCGCGGGATGCGTTCGTGCTGCAGGGAGAGAACCACTTTGATGAGACCGGCAACACCCGCGCCCGCGCCGAGGTGACCGATGTTCGTCTTGACCGAGCCGACCGCGCACGGAGCCGCATCCGCAGCACCATCCAGCACCGAGCGCAAAGCTTCGATCTCGATGGGGTCGCCCAGCGCGGTGCCCGTCCCGTGCGCCTCGATGCAGCTGACCCGGCTGGCCGGAATACCCGCACTCGCCAGGGCGCGGGAGATCACGTCCACCTGGGAGGGCCCGTTCGGGGCAGTCAGCGTGCTGCTTCTCCCGTCCTGATTCACGGCGGAACCCCGGATTACGGCACGAATGTCATCCCGATCCGCCAGCGCATTGGATAGCCGCTTGAGAACAACGACGCCACAGCCCTCGCCCGGAACGAAACCGTCAGCTCTTGAATCAAAGGTCTTGCACCGGCCGTCCGGGGCCAGCAGGCCCATCCGGCTGTAGGCCATGAGGGAGACGGGAGACGTAACCACATTCACGCCACCCGCGAGGGCCAGATTGCACTCACGGAGCCGCAGGCTCTGACAGGCCAGATGAACCGCCACCAGCGAAGAGGAACAGGCGGAATCAAGCGTCAGACTGGGGCCCCGCAGATCCAGAAAGTAGGAAAGGCGGCCCGAGACCAGACTGGAGTGCGTGCCGGTTCCGGAATAGGCATCGATACAGGCCACGTCGTCCAGTTGACGCCAGGCATAGTCGGTCGCTATCGCGCCCATGAAGACGCCCGTCGCAGTTCGTGAGAGTCCTGCGAGCGTCTGGCCTGCGTCTTCGAGAGCCTCCCAGGCGACTTCGAGCGAGAGTCTCTGCTGGGGGTCCATCTGTACGGCTTCGCGAGCGGAGATGCCAAAAAACTCCGCGTCGAACCGGTCGATCTCAGGCAGAAAGCCGGCTCGCCGGATCGCGATCTTGCCGGGTGTATCCGGGTTCGGGTCGTAGAGATCCGCTACCGGGAAACGGCTTTCGGGAATCTCCGAGACGGCGTTCGCGCCAGACTCGAGCAGGCTCCAGAAGGCATCCGGCGAATCGGCCCCACCGGGAAAGCGGCAGCCCAGGCCGATGATCGCAATGGGTTCGGCGGATCTTTGCTCCTGCGCCGCGAGACGCGATCGAAGGTCCTTTACTGCCCCCAGCGCTCTTGAGAGAAGCTCCCTTTGATCTTCTTTCCTCTCTGTTATTGGCCTATCCATTTTTCGTCTTACGTGCTGGGCTCGGCGGGGGAGGAGAACCCAAGATGTGCCAACTCATCGTCGAGCAGCGAGGCCAGTTCGCTTTCGGATAACGTCTCCGCATCCTGTGAAGTGCCCGGCGATGCGGCCGGGGACCGGGGCACAACTTCCCCGGCATCGAGAGGCAGACCGAGGAGCTCAGCCAGATGAACCGCAAGCGCGGAAATGGTCGGATAGTTCCAGACCATCGTGGCCGACAATTTGACGTCGAGCAGAGTCTGCATCCTGTTCCGAAACTCGAGAGCCACCAGAGAGTCAAAGCCGTAGCTGCCAAAGGTCTCGGCGGGGTCCACTCGCAGCAGGGGAAGGCGCAGCACCTGTGCCGCGGCTTCCCGCAGTTTCGCTTCCAGCAGGGCGCGCCGCCGCGGCCCGGAGGAGGCCTGAAGGCTGGCCGCGAAGTCCTCCTTCGGGGGCATGTTGTGAGGGTTGGGCGCGGGTTTTGAGCCGATCAGATCGGCAACCAGGCGGCGATCCGATCCGGATTGCGTAGGATGGGCTTCGGACCACTGGCGCGCGTTGAGCGCGAAGACGGTGACCTGAGGATCGTTCCGCCGCATGACTTGCTCGAGAGCGGCGATGCCCTGCGCGGGAGTCAGACTGGCGAGGCCTTCCTTCACCAGCTTTTCACTAAGGTTGCGTTGAGCGGCCATGCCGGCCTCGGACCAGGGCCCCCAATTCACGCTCTGGGCGGCCAGGCCCTGAGACCGGCGCAAGTGGGCGACAGCGTCCATGAAGGCGTTGGCTGCGGCGTAGTTCGCCTGGCCTGGCGAGCCGAGGACGGACGCAGCAGACGAGAACAGCACAAAGCAGTCGAGAGCCCTCGATCGCGTCGCGAGGTGGAGGTTCCAGGTGCCCTGGATCTTGGGCGCCAGTACCTTTCGAAACCGCGCGGCGTCAAGGTCCAAAGCAGTGCCGTCGGCGACCGTCCCCGCGGCGTGCACAACGCCACGAAGCGCGGGGAGTGCGGTATCAATCGCATTCAGGACGCGGGTTACTTGAAGAGTATCCGCGATATCCGCGAGTTCGACCGTGACCTGGACACCATGCTCGCGCAGGCTTTCGACAGCCCGTGCGGCCAGCGCCGAAGGCTCCGATCTCCCCAGCAGAACGAGACTGCGGGCTCCGCGAAGCGCCATCCACTGCGCCACTTTGAGCCCCAGTGCGCCAAGCCCACCGGTGATCAGATATGTGCCGTCCTCGAACGCGGGGCGGCCATCCGCAGCAGCGGAAATGAGGGCATCCGGTCCCGCGGTAAGGACGACTCTTCCGGTGTGGCGACCCTGCGCCATGAGATGAAACGCTTCCGCCGCGCGCGAGATGGGGAACACGTTGAGAGGGACGGGGTGGAGACTTCCGTCCTCAAAGTGCCTGAGGACTTCGCGTAACGCATCGCCGATGACTTCGGGTCTGCCTTCCGCCATCCACGCGAGGTCGATCGCGAAGTAAGAGAGATTCTTGCGGAAGGGCAGCAGTCCGATCTGGCGATCTTCGTAGATATCTTTCTTGCCGACCTCGAGGAAGCGCCCGCAGGTGGCGAGCGTCGCAATGCCTCGCTCCACGGCTGCGCCTGTCAGTGAATTCAAGACGATGTCAACGCCGCGACCCGCGGTAATGCGGAGAATCTCGTCGCTGAAGGCGAGAGAGCGCGAGTCCATCACGTGCCGGATACCCAGGCTACGAAGGTAGTCCCGCTTCTCCTCGGTCCCGGCGGTTGCGAAGATCTCAGCCCCGGCACGCCTGGCGATCTGGACGGCCGCAAGGCCGAGGCCCCCGGCGGCGGAATGAATGAGCACCGACTCACCCTTCCGAATGCGCGCGAGGTGTTCGAGAGCGTACCACGCGGTGACCCAGGCAACAGGGATGCCTGCCGCCTGTTCCAGGGTCAGCCCCCGCGGGAATCGCGCGACCAGGGTCTCCGGAACAAGGACATGGGAGGCGAGCGATTCCGGTGAAACCGCGACAACGGCGTCCCCCACTTGAAGGGAACGAACACCGGAGCCGACGCGGACGACGCGTCCCGCGCATTCATAACCGAGGCGCAGTGGAACGGAAGCGGTTGCGTCCGGCCGTGCCCCCATTGCGCTCAGGACATCGAGGAAGTTGAGGCCCGCCGCAGCCACTTCAATTTCCACCTGGCCCGGCGCCGGATCCTGACGAGCAGTCTCCCGCAGCTGCAGATGGTCCAGAACTCCTGGAGTGTTCATCGTCAGGCGATAAGCCCTCGATCCGGCGGGGACTAACTCAGGCTGCGCCTGCGGCTCATCGCTGCAAACAGAAAGCCGCGCGGCGCAGAGATCGTTGCCGCGCAAGGCAAGCTGATCCTCACCTTCCAGGGCTTCGCTTGCCAGATTCAGGAGCACATCAACTAACTGCAGCGCATCGTGGGAACCGGCCAACGGGTCCAGATCGATGAGCGTAGCGCGAAGGGCAGGTTGTTCGAGCGCGAGTGTCTTGCCTAGTCCCCAAAGTGCGGACTGAGACGGTGACCCGGCTTCGTGAGGCGCGACGTGCTGGCCAGCGCGGGTCACGATGAACAAGCGCGTGGCGACAGGCCAATCGGATCCGGCCATCGAGCGCGCGATAGCCAGGAGCGAAAGGCAGGAGTCTTCGACGGATTGTTGAAGTTGCTCTGGTTCCTCACCGGCGGCGAAAAATACGACTCCACAGAAAGCGCCGCAACTTTGCGCGCACACGGTTTCGCGGCTGAAGTCCCCGGCGGTGGTTACTATTTCGCGATGTCCCGCCTGCCTGAGCAGCGATGCGACATCCCGGAGTGACTCACGGCTGTGGTTCGGGGTCCCAGGGTTGACGAGCACCCAGGTTCCAGGGTTCGGTGGATGCAAATGGCCGGGGGGCAGTTGCTTCCAGTCAATCCGGTAGAGCGAGGGGACATTTTCCGCCGAACTGGCGGGCTGGTTTCCGTTGGCAATCCGCCGCGCCTGCAGGCCGGCGATCTCCAGAACTGGACGGCCGCCCTCGTTAGCCAGCGAGAGATCCACCGTAAACGTATCCGCATCCCATTGAGACAGTTTCGCGTGCGCGGTCATGACGGGCTCGGGGCTGGCCAGTAACCGGAAGCTGCCGAGCGCGGTGGGGACATACACCCCGGCGGCAGCGTCGGCGGACTCCAGCACGAGAGCCGCGGTCGCAGCCTGAAAGGCGGCGTCGAGCAGTGCCGGGTGGAGGCGGAAGGAGGCCAGGGAAGCGGCGATTTCGAGAGGTGCCCGGATGGAAGCAAAGACCTCCGAGGGGAGGCAGGCGAGGGATTCCAGGCCGCGAAAGGACGGTCCGTAGACCAGGCCGCAATCGCGCAGGCGGCGATAGTGTTCCTCTGGCGCGCGGGTCTGGACTCCCAGCGGGGGGCGGGCGGGAGCGGACAAAACGCGGGGCTCGGCGTGGTCGCGACTCAGCCTGCCCGTTACGTGGAGGCTCCAGTCGCATTCAGCCGAGCGTCGGCTGGACACGCGGAATGACGCTCCGCCGGACATCTCCTCAGCCACGGCAAGCTGTATGGTCAGGGCCGCATCTTCGCCCTCGGGGACAATGGCGAACTTCAGGAAGGCGACATTCTCGACAGCGTAACTGCCCGGGCCCCAGAGGTCTGTTGCCGCCTCGAGCGCCATCTCAATGAATCCCGTGGCAGGAAAGACGAGTTCACCGAAGAGGGCATGATCCTTCAGGCAGGCAAAGGACGCCGGGCCGATCGAGGTCTCCCAGAAGCTGGCGCCGGAATGGAGTGACGATTTGAGGCGCTGGCTCAGCAGTGGCGCATCGGCGCGAACGGATGACTTCCGCAGTGGCTTCTCCAACCAGAAGCGTTCACGCTGCCAAGGGTAATTGGGCAGGTCGACCGGCTGGTGCGCCCCCGGATAAAGCTTCGACCAGTTGACCGGGCACCCGGCTGTGTAGATCTTCCCCAGGGCGCTCAGAAGCTGAGCTCGTTCGTTTTCGCTCCGCCGGAGAGAAGCGACAACCACCGCATCGTTGCCGGGAGCGCGTCCCAAGCTGCGAAGGCCTTCCTCGATCGCGGGCAGCAGGATCGGATGCGGGCTGACTTCGAGAAACAGGTCGTGTCCCGATGCGGCAAGCTGCTGTACGGCGCTCCAGAAGAGCACGGGCTCTCTCAGGTTTGAGGCCCAATACCGGGCGTCGCATTCGGTGCCGCTAAGGATCCGCCCGCGCACCGTGGAATAGAAGGGAATGGAGGCGAGTCGCGGCTGCAAGGTGCTCAGTTCGCTGAGCATGGCGGGAAGCAGGGAAGCCAGTTGAGGCGTGTGAAACGCGACATCCGACTTGACCGGCCTGCAGAAGACGGATTTCTTCTCCAGTGTGGCAACGACGGCGGCCAGGGCGTTCTTCTCGCCGGAGATAACTGCAGTGCGCGGACCGTTGATGACGGCAACAGAGAGTTGGCGCGAGTACTCGGCGATCTCATGTTCGGCGGCTTCCGCGGAGAGTTCGACGACGGCCATTGCCCCTTTGCCGCTTTCCAGTTGAAGGAGTTGGCTTCGGCGGCAGATCACGCGTGCCGCATCCTCGACGGAGAGAGCCCCGCAAATGCAGGCTGCGGCTACCTCGCCCATGCTGTGGCCCACAACGGCATCGGGCTCCACGCCCCAGGAACGCCAAAGCCGGGCAAGCGCGACTTGGAAGGCGAAAAGCAGCGGTTGGACGATGGAGACCCGGTCCAGACGTTCCAGGTCGGCGTTTGCGGTGAGTTCCGCGATCACACTCCAACCGGCTTCCACCTGGATCGCCCGGTCGCACTCTTCGATCCCCCGGCGGAACTCAGGTTCTGTTTCGAGCAGACCCTTGCCCATGCCGATCCACTGAGAACCATGCCCGGGAAACACGAAGACAAGCTTGCGCCGGAACCCGGCGGGCTGGTGGCCGGTGGATAGAAACTCCGCGCTGGAACCCTGCAGGAACGCATTGAGCCGGGCCTCGATTTCCCGCACCGACCGGCCGACGATTGCGAGGCGGTGATTGTGGTGCGCGCGGCGCCGACCGGCTGACGAACTGAGTCCGCAGGGATCGGTCTCAGGTTTGCGGGAAAGCAAGCTCCGGTAGCTAAGCGCGAGGTCCCGCAAGGCTTCGGCGCTGCGGGCAGACAAGGCCAGGAGGTGGTCCCGCTCAGAACGGTCGCTCTGCGCTGCAATCCGGGGAGCGTCGGAGAGGATCGCATGGGCGTTGGTTCCGCTGATTCCGAAGGAACTGACCCCGGCAAAACGCGGTTCTTCGCGAGCGGGCCAGGCGACGCTGGCGGCCGGTACGGCTGCGGCGACTTCATCCCACGAAATATGCGGGGAGGGATCCTTGAAATGCAGATGGGCGGGAATCGTCTCGTGTTGCAGCGCGAGCACCACCTTCATTAGCCCGGCGATGCCAGCAGCCGCTTCCGTGTGGCCGAAATTTGACTTCACCGACCCGATCCAGACCTTCCGGCCGATAGGGCGGCCGGCCCCCAGCGCTGCCGAAATTGCCCGCACCTCGATTGGATCTCCGAGCGGCGTGCCCGATCCGTGCGCCTCCACGTAATCGACCGCCGTGCCAGAAATTCCCGCGCCGGCCAGGGCCTTGCGGATCACGGCTTCCTGTGCGGCGAGGTTGGGTGCCGTAAGCCCGTTGCTCCGCCCATCCTGATTGACCGCGGAGCTGCGGACGACGGCAAGAATCCGGTCGCCGGCAGCCTGGGCGTCACTCAGTCGTTTGAGTACAACGATGCCGCAACCTTCACTGCGGACGAAGCCGTCCGCTGAAGCGTCGAAGGCTTTGCACTGGCCGTCTGGCGCGAGTGCGGCGATCTTCGAAAAATAGACGGTCAGCTCGGGCGAAATCAACAGATTGACGCCGCCGGCCAGGGCCATTGTGCACTCCCCGGCGCGGAGAGCCTGGCACGCCAGGTGAACTGTTATCAGGGAAGAGGAGCAGGCCGTGTCCACGGTGATGCCGGGACCGTGAAGTCCCAGGAAATAGGAGACCCGTCCGGACAGGAGGCTGGGGGACGTGCCGGTGCCAAAGTACGAGTCGATCCCGGAGAGCTCGCCCTGAACCTGCATTTGCAGGTAGTCATGCGTGGTGACGCCAATGTAGACTCCGGTCTGGCTACCGGCGATCCGTTCCAGCGGGATGCCTGCATGTTCGAGCGCCTCCCAGGCAACTTCGAGAGTAAGGCGCTGCTGCGGATCCAGGGTGATGGCTTCGCGGGGAGTGATTCCGAAGAAGCTGGCATCGAAACCGTCGACCTCATCCAGATACCCGCCTTTGGGCTTGTCGCCTTCCGCGCTGCGTCTGGCGGCAGGAAACTCCGAAATCGCATTTTGCCCGTCGCGCAGCATATTCCAGAAGCTCTCGGGATCGTGAATGCCGCCTGGAAACCGGCAACCCATGCCGATAATGGCGATGGGCTCCGTGCGCGCCCGCTCGCTGGCAGCAAGCCGGGCCTGCAGGGATTCAACAGCGATGAGGGCCTGTTTGGCGAAGGAGAGCGGCTCACCTGGGGGAGGCGTCATGGCGTTTTCTCCAGCGGCATTGAGGCCAGCGTAGCGGCAAGCTGCGCCATGGCTTCCTCTTCCGAGAGGTCGCGCACGCGGGAGACGACGCTCGGATCTTCGGATGATGTTTTCTGCGCCGCAGGTTCTTCAGGGGCGGCCGGACCGAAGCCCATGCGGGTTTCGAGGAGTTCTCCGAGAGCGGTGATGGTCGGATGTTCGAAGATCAGCGTCGGGGGGAACTTCAGGCCCGTGTCCGCTGCGAGGGCGTTGCTGAGTTCGACCGCCATCAGCGAGTCGAGCCCCAGTTCCCGCAACGGACGGTTCGGATCCAGCGAATGGGAAGCCTTGTACCCCAGCACAGAGCGTGCGCGGGATGTGATCTGTTCAGAGAGAAGCCCGCGGCGCTGCGTGGGGAGAGCTTGTGCCAGGCGGTCTCGCAGATCGCTCCTGGCGGCTGCGGCTGAGCCGGCGCCCGTGTTCGACTGATCCGGGCGGCGCGGTAATGCGCGTCCGGGCGGAAAGGCAGGCAGGACGATTTCTTTTCGCCCAGGCATGATGGCGACCTGTGTCAAGCCCTGGCTGATGGCGCAGCCCAGCATGGCGACGCCCTTGTCTGGCTCGATCCAATCGAGGCCGCGCGCCTTCAGGCGTTTCTCGCCAGAGGTCCCGGCGAGCGTAGCGAGACCGCCTCCCGACCACGGGCCCCAGTTGATGCTCAAGGCGGGCAAGCCCGAAGCCCGGCGACAGTGCGCGAGTGTGTCGAGCCCGGCGTTCGCGGCAGCGTAGTTTCCCTGTCCGGCAGAGCCGACCAAAGAAGCTCCGGCGGAAAACAGCACAAAGAAATCCAGGCTCAGCGATTCCGTGGCGCGATGGAGATTCCACGCGCCGTCGATCTTCGCGGGAAGCACGGACGCAAACTGAGACCATGACTGGCTCGTGAGAACGCCGTCCGCAAGGGTTCCGGCCGCGTGAACGACGCCGCGCAGGGGGGGCATGGATGCCGCTATTTCGGAGAACACGGCATTCAGCAGCGGTTCCGACTCCACGGCAACCTGGCGGACCTGCACGTTGGCGCCGCCGGCGCACAATTCTGCGATCAGACCCTCGGCGTGCTGCGAAGCGGGGCGGCGGCCCAGCAGCATCAGATGCCGGGCACCGGAGTCCACCAGCCATTTCGCGACCCGCAAGCCCAAAACGCCGAGGCCTCCGGTGATCAGATACGTGGCGTCCGACCGGATGGCTGGCGCTGCGGCCGCCGTCAACGAGAAGGGAGCAAGCCGCGCGATGAAGCGTTCACTGCCGCGCAGGGCCACCTCAGGTTCAGCGGCTTCGGATTCCAGTTCGCGAAGAATCGCGAGCGCTTCGTCCGTCGCCGGATCCGGGTCGAGATCGACTCGGGTGCAACGAAGTTCCGGGTGTTCGAGCGCGAGCACGCGGCCCAGGCCCCACAGCGGCGCGGAGCGGAAGCCGGTGACGCGGGAGGATCCAGCGGGCTGCGTCCCGCGGGTCAACAGCCATAACCGCGGGGCTTTAGCGGATGAGCTTTGGGAAATCGCCCGAAGCAGCCGCAAGACACTGCCGAGCGAAACCTTCGGTTGTTCCTCGCTCCAAAGATGGATTATCCCTTTCAGGCTTTGCGTCCCAGATCCGGCGGCGTCACGCATCGCCGGCCCGAAACAATCCGGGTTCTGCAGATCGATCTCACTGGCGCTCAGAACGAAACAGCGGTGGCCCTGCGCTTCGAGTAACCCTGCGAGGCGGCCCCCAACACCGCCTGCGTCGCCGAGGATGATCCAGCTTCCTCCGGGCGCTGCTGCCGCTGCGGTCGCCGGCCCCGCCGCAACCCATTCGGGAGCATAGGCCATGTCTGCGCGGGCGGGGCCGGACAAGCGGATCAGCAGGTCCCGCCGGGCCCTCTTTAGGCGGGCCCCCTTGACGGCCACAATAACTTTGCCCGAGTCGTCCACCAGGCTGGCGTCCGCAACGAAAACATCGGGGCTGTGGCCCTCGCCGCGCCGTTCGGCGTGCCACCATAATCTGCCCTGTACCGGAGCGTAGATGTTCACCTGCTCTACACTGATCGGCACGTAAATGTCGTCGCCCGGCTTGAGGCCTGTGACTCCGCCTCCCGAGTAGCTCAGCGACATAACCTGGAAGCACGAATCGACAAGTCCCGGATGGGGTCCATAGGCGTCTTCGGCTTCCTGCGGCAGGCGAAGACGGCAGAGGGACTCTCTCTCACCGCGCCAGATCTGTTGCATCCAGCGGTAGGCGGGTCCGAGATGATAGCCCGCCTCGCGAAGCGGGCCGAAGAATCCGGCGTCTGTCAGTCCGCCGTTGCACCGCGCGCGGATTTCATCGAGGCGCAGTGGAGCGGGGGCGGGACGGGAATCCGCGCTCTCCAGGCAGCCGGTGGAGTGCGTGATCCACTCATCGTCGCCCGCCGCAAGGCTTCGCGTATCAACCGTATACTGATTCGGCAGGCGTCTTTGCAGTCTGAGCGCGACACGGCGTGTCTCATCGTTTTCGAGGGACAGCGCCTGCGGGAAATAGACGTCCCGAATCTCCAGCGGAGCGGCAGGTTCGAGCAACGAAGCGGCTGCCATGATCATGGACAAGTGGCAGGCGCCGGGCACGACCACGACCTCAAAAATGCGGTGGTCTTCCAGTACGGGGTTTGACGTGTGGAACTCCGTCTCGAAGACGATCGAATCGTCGTCATCCTGCGTCCGGGTTGTGAGAAAGGCATGGGTTCGCTCAGGCGCGCCGGCCGTTGCCTTTGAGGGCCGCGGAGCTTTCAGCCAGTAGCTATCCCGGGCGAACGGATAAAAAGGCCGGTCCGTCTTGCTCCGCCCATAAGGCCGGTCATAGCCGTTCCAATCCACGTTGGCGCCGCTGACATAGAGCGCGGCCAGGCTCTCGAGCATCTGCCGCCACTCGGCGCGCCCCTGGCGCAGCGACGGCAGCCAGGCGGCATCGCGGGTCATGGTGCTGCGCCCCAGGGAGAGCAAAACGGCGCCAGGACCGATTTCGAGGAGCGCCTCAAAGCCGGCCGCCGAGAGCGTCTCCATGCCCTGACAGAACTGAACCGGCTGCATGATGTGATTGAGCCAGTAAGCGCTGGAACAGACTTCGGAATCGATCCATGTGCCGGTGAGGCCCGAGATGATTGCGGTGTGCGGTTCGGAGTAATGCACGGTCTGAAGCAGGCGGCTCAGACCGTCGGCCACCGGCTGCATGAGAGGCGAGTGGGCGGCGACCTTCCCCTGCAGCAACTGGCAGTGGATGCCATTGGCCTGCAACACGGCGATAGCAGCATCGATAGCTTCGGGCACGCCCGAAATGGTGGTCTCGTTGGGGCTGTTGTACGCGGCCAGCGAAATGCGGATCTCAGTCTTCGCGAGAACCGTCTGCACGACCGAGCCCGGCGCCATTGCGGCGGCCATTGCTCCCTCGGCCGTGCAGGCCATTAGCCGGCCACGCTCCGTGACGATCTGAAGTGCGTCCTTCAGACCGAGTACGCCGGCCGCACAGGCCGCGGCGTATTCTCCAGTCGAGTGTCCGAAGACGGCATCCGGCAAAATGCCCCAGGACTTCCACAACTCAAAAAGACCCACCTGGATGACAAAAAGGGCCGGCTGCGCCCAGACCATTTCCTGCAGGCGGCCCACGGTGCCCGAGTGGGAGAACATCACCTGGAGGATTGAGTTTCCGGTGGCCTCAAGATAGAGTTCCTCGCACTGGTCCAGCACGCCACGAAACACGGGTTGCGTCTCATAAAGCGACTTGCCCATGTCCGGATACTGGGAGCCGTGGCCCGTGAAAAGGAAGGCGGTCTTCGGTGCCCGCAGGCCCTTGACCTGCCCGGTCCGAAGCCCGGCAGGACTGGCTCCGGAACGCCACTCCCCCAGAAGGGTATGCGCCTCGGCACAGTCTTCCACCACAGCGGCCAAACGGTATCCGAAGTGAGAGCGGCCTGCGCCAGCCGTATAGCAGACGTCACCCGGATCGGCGTCCGGATTCGAAGCGAAGTCCGCCTGCCAGCCAGCCGCCACCTTTTGCAAACCCTCCTCGGACTTCGCAGACAATGCGAGGACGTGCAAGGGACGGGTCCAGGGAGTGGCAGCGCGCGCGGCCACTGGAGCTTCCTCCAGAATGACGTGAGCGTTGGCGCCAGTGATTCCGAAAGCGCTGACGCCGGCCAGACGCGGGGAGCCCGAAAGCGGCCAGGGAGTCAACTCACGCGGGACGACCGTACACACGTCGCCCCAAGGAATGTGAGGATTCGGCGTATTCAAATGAACCTGGGGGGGGATCTGCCCGTGCTGTAAAGAGAGCACGACTTTGATGATGCCCCCCACGCCCGCAGCCGATTCCATGTGACCGACATTCGCCTTCAGCGACCCGATCCGTAAGGGCTGATCCTTTGGCCTGCCCTCGGAATAGACTGCGTCCAGCGCCTCCACTTCGATGGGATCGCCTAGCAGGGTACCCGTACCGTGCGCTTCCACGTATTGAACCTGCTCCGGACTGACGCGGGCATTGGCCAGCGCCCGACGGATTACGGCCTGTTGCGCGAAGCCATTGGGCACGGTGAGGCCGCTACTGGCTCCGTCCTGATTCACAGCGGACCCGCGTACCAGAGCAAGAATCCGGTCTCCGTCGGCCAGGGCATCGGGGAGTCGTTTGAGGACAACAACGCCGCAGCCTTCGCCACGGCCGTAGCCTCGCGCTGCGGCGTCGAACGTTCTGCAGCGTCCATCCTCTGTCAGGAGGCGCGCTCTGGAGAGCGCGATAGATATCTCCGGGGAGAGGATCAGATTCACGCCACCGGTCAGCGCGGCCCGGCATTCTCCCGAGCGCAAACTCTGGCAAGCCAGGTGGAACGCCACGAGGGATGAAGAACATGCTGTGTCGATGGCGACACTGGGGCCCTGCAGTCCGAGGAAGTAGGCAATCCGGCCGGCTGTGGCATTCAGCGAATTGCCCGTGATGTAATGCGCATCCAGACGGGCCAGGTCGCCCCCGGCCAGATCTGCGGCTTCGACCCGCCGCCCGTATGTGTTGTAAGTAACACCGACGAACACTCCGGTATCGGTTCCGGCCAGTGTGTGGGGCGCGATGGACGCGTCTTCGAGCGCATGCCACGCAGCTTCCAGAAGCAGGCGCTGCTGCGGATCGAGCGTGAGCGCCTCCCGGGGAGAGATGCCAAAGAACGAA
Organism: uncultured Acidobacteriia bacterium; assembly: GCA_903909435.1. GTDB lineage: Bacteria > Acidobacteriota > Terriglobia > Bryobacterales > Bryobacteraceae > CAIVVT01. The sequence goes on from CAIVVT010000061.1 coordinate 119,512, forward strand.
GCATCGAAACGGTCGACACCATCGAGAAAGCCGCCCTGGCGCGCGTACATTGTGCCTGGGACACCGGGATCGGCGTTGTAGTAATCGTCAATACTCCAGCGGCTCGCGGGGACTTCGCGAACGCCATCGCCGCCGTTGCGGAGAAATTCCCAGAACGCCGCAGGGGTGTCTGCGCCGCCCGGGAACCGGCATCCGATGCCAATAATGGCAACCGGCGGGGGCACCGGGTATTCCTCCGGCTTGTACCTCGAATTCATGTGGTCTCTCTCAGGCAAGGTTTTAGTAGTTTCTCACTTCGCCGGACACCCGGCTTTTGCAGCGATGGCACGGTACGCAGAAGGAAATCGGTGATTGCTTCGATGGTCGGATGGTTCAGCGTCAGCGTCGCCGGCAGCGGACATCGCAAGCCTGACTGCAGCTTGTTTCTCAGCTCAATCGCCCGCAGAGAATCGAGACCCGCTTCAAACAGCCTTGTTCCCGCATCCAGGCCGGCGTCGGCGTCTATTCCAAGAACGGCAAATACCTCGGTTCGAACGTAGCGCTCCAGTAGCTCGTACTGTTGCAGCGGAGGAGCGGAACGCAGGCGAACGAGTTCCGGCGTTTCAGTGCTGGCAGTTTGGCCCGCTGATGACGGAACGTTCGCCGCCGTTCCCGTCGGGGCGGCCAGATCTTCGAGGAAGGAAGACGGGCGGCGCGCTTCGTAGAGCGGCCGGAAGACGGACCAGTCCACATCGACCGCGACCGCTTGCGCGTTGCCCGAGTTCATTGCAAATGCGAGACACTCGAGCGCAGAAGCAGGGTCCAGCAGTGCCACGCCGCTGCGCAGGCGCTCGGAAACGCGCGCCTCACCCATGCCGCCGCCGCTCCATGGCCCCCAGTTGACGGTGAGGGCAGAGAGGCCGGCGCTGCGCCGGTAGTAAGCGAGGCTGTCGAGGAACGCGTTGGACGCCGCATAGGCGCTCATCTCCGAGCCCGCCAGAATCGACGACATGGACGAGAACATCACGAAGAAATCCATGTCGATGGCTTTGGTGAGTTCATGCAGAAGCCACGCGCCCTTGGCTTTGGGTTGCAGCGCTTCGTGCACCGAAGCAGCGGTGACATCCCCGGCGCTTTGATAGTGCATGAATCCGGAGAGGTGAAAGATGCCGCGCAGGGGAGGGCCTGCAGAGTTCAAAGAGTGCAGCAGGTCCTGCATAGCGCCCAGGTCGCCGGCGTCTGCGCGCGCCACACGCAAATCGGGGCAACGGGCGCGCAGCGTCTCGATGGCAGTGGAGGCGATGCCGCTTCTGGAAGTCAGGACTACATGCCGCGCTCCGCGATCAATGAGCCATTTTGCGACGGCCGGCCCCAAGCCTCCGGTACCGCCGCTGATCAGGTAGGTTGCGTCTGCGTGAATGACGACGCGTTCCGGCTCATGTCGCGCTTGGGATTTTACAAGGCGGCAGACTAGCCGGTGCCCGCCCCGGAAGGCGATCCGGGTTTCGCCGCTGCCTCCCGAAAGCACTTCGAGGGCGAGCATTTCGGCCTCATCGGTGGGAACCTCGCCACTCTCTTCGGCCTCAAGATCAACGCTGCCGCCCCAGATTTCCGGACACTCGACCTCAATCCCGCGCGCCATGCCGAACAGGGTGGACTGGAATACGCCAGCTCTTAAGACCGCTCCGCGGATGGGCTGAGTTCCGCGAGTGACCATCCAAAGGCGGGCGGTTGCGCCGCATTTTGCCAGCCCGGTGGCCAGCTCCGCAGCCTCACAGGTGACGCGCTCCGTCTGGTCGAAGCTGGCACCGGCGATGTCAAGCGCCGACAAATAGACCACGGCGGTCTTCGAGCCGGATTCAGCGGCGATTGCCTGGCTGCAGTGGGAAGCGGATGGCAGGAGGATAGTCGTGACGCCGCGTGCGAGCAGAACATTGCGCAGTCTGGAAGCGAAACCGCCGCTAGCCCCGACAAGAACCACCCGGTCCGGCCTAGCCTCGTGGGAAGCGGCTGCCTCCAGCCGCTTTGACCGCCACTGCAACTCGTAGAGCCATTTTGTTCCGGTCGATTCCAAGGGAGATTTGGCGGTTGGGGAAGCAGCCGGCACCGCCGCTTCTCCGCCAACAACATGACGCTTGCCTTCGAACGGGTATACCGGCAGGGGCACGCGCCGGTAGCGGCGCCCTTCATAGAAGCTGTTCCAGTCCACTTCGACGCCGCGCGAGTAAAGCCGCCCGAGGCTTTCGAGGATGGTCCCCGCGTCGTTGCTGTCCTTGCGAAGGGATGCATGCCAGCCCGATTCGCGCGGAAGACAACTGGCGCCAAAGCCGAGCAGAGTAGAGCCGGGTCCCGCCTCGACAAACAGGCCGCAGCCTTCGCGATGCAGCGTTTGCATGCCATCGGAGAACCGGACTGTCTGCCGGGCGTGCCTACGCCAGTACGCCGGGTCCGCCATCGCACTCCCGGCCAACTGTCCCGTCAGGTTGGAAACGATGGGCAGACGTGGAGGGGAAAGGTCCATGGTGGAGACAAGGTACTGCAGGCGATCGAGGGCTGGCTCCATTAGCCTGGAATGGAACGCGTGGGACACCGCGAGCAGCCTGCAGGAGGAGCCTTGCGCTTCGAGGCAGCGTACTGCCGCTTCGACGATTCCGCGCTGGCCCGTGATGACAACCTCTTCCGGAGAATTCAGAGCGGCGATCTCGAGATTCGGCGTATCCCGGACAAAGGCTAGAGTCCGCCCGGCAGGCGCGCGGACAGCCGCCATGGCGCCGTCGCCAGGCAACGCCTGCATGAGGCGGGCGCGTTCGCACACCAGCCGAAAGACGTCTTCCCGCCGAAAGACTCCGGCGACGGCTGCAGCGGCGTATTCGCCGAGACTGTGGCCTATCACCGCGGTGGGAGTGACGCCCCAGCTTTGCCAGAGATCTGAGAGGGCCAGGCTTATAGCTAGGATTGCCGGCTGGGCATAGAGTGTTTGATTCAGCTTGCTGACCGGGGTGTTCTCTGGCGAAATCACGTTCAGCAGGGGGATGTCCATGAAGGGGCGGACGAGTTCCTGGGCCGTTTCCAGGGACTCGCGAAATACCGGATAGGCTTCGTAAAGACGTTGCGCCATCCCCGCATATTGGGAACCCTGCCCACTGAACAAAAATGCTATGCGGGGCGCTGCTTCGAGCTTCCGATCGACTGCCGGGATGTGTGCGAGCTGTTGCGCCGCTTCGGTCAGGTTCCGGGCGACAATGGCCACGCGCCGGTCGAAGTGATGCCGGCCCTTCGCTGCCGTGTAACAGGCGTCGGTGAGCGCGAGGTCCGGGTTACACGACAGGTGGGAAAGATATCGAGATACCAGGGCTTCCAGCGCAGTTGTTGAGCGCGCGGACAAGACGAGCAGGTGAGGGTTCCCTGTGTTGTCTATGGCGGAGACCCGGCGAGGTGGTTCCTCGAGGACCGCGTGGGCGTTGGTCCCGCCAACGCCGAGCGAACTCACGCCAGCGCGCCGGGGGCCGGAAGCCGGGTTCCACGGGAGACTCGAAGAGTTCACGAAGAACGGACTCGACTCCAGATTGAGCTTCGGATTGGGCCGCTCGAAGTGCAGAGTCGCGGGGATGCGGCCGCGCTCCAGGGCCAACACTGCCTTGATGAGCCCGGCGATACCCGCTGCGGCGTCCAAGTGGCCAAGATTGCTTTTCACGGAACCAATGGCGCAAAACTGCTTGCGGCTGGTGGAAAGCCGGAATGCCTGCGTCAACGCGGCGACTTCGACGGGATCGCCCAGATCGGTTGCCGTGCCGTGAGTTTCGATATAGCCGATGGTGGAGGCCTCGACGCCCGCCACCGCAAGGGCTTCGGCGACAACCTCGGCATGGCCGTCGACGGCGGGGGCGGCATAGCTCAGCTTCGACGAACCATCGTTGTTGACTGCCGTCCCGCGAATCACCGCATGGATGGAATCGCCATCGGCAAGGGCGTCTTCAAGGCGCTTGAGCACCACGACTCCCACGCCACTGCCGAAGACTGTGCCCTGTGACCGGTCGCTGAAGGGACGGCAGTGCCCGTCCGGGGACACCAGCCCCCCCGGAAGGGACAGATAGCCGGCGCGGTGCGGGAAGCGAATGGAAGCGGCTCCCGCCAGAGCCGTCTCGCATTCCCCGTTCAGGAGACTCTGGCACGCCAGATGGACGGCGACAAGACCGGTTGAGCAGGCCGTCTGGACGGTGAGGCTGGGGCCTTTCAAATTCAATTTGTAAGAGATGCGGGTTGCCAGAAAGTCCTTGTCGCTGGCGATAAGGGTTTCGAGGAAGTCGCTGAAGTCGAGAGACAAGGGCAGAGCGCCAGAAACGACGTTGGCGAGGAGATAGGTATTGACGAGGGCTCCCGCGTAAACGCCGACACGGTTCGGAATCTTCAGAGGATCGTAGCCGGCATCTTCCAGCGCTTCCCACGCACATTCAAGGAAGAAGCGATGCTGGGGATCCATGGCAGCGGCTTCCCGCGGTGAGCAGCGGAAGAAGTCCGCGTCGAACTTCTCGGCATCGTCCAGAACAGGCGCCGCTTTGACGTACTGAGGGGACTTCAACAGCGCTTCGGGTACCCCAGCCCGCAGAAGTTCGCTGTCGCTGAAGAACGTGATCGATTCCCTTGCGTGCAGCAGGTTGTCCCAAAACGCAGCTGGCGTTCTGGCGCCTGGAAACCGGCAGGACATGCCAATCACCGCAACGCCTGCCAGGTTCGAATCAGTCCCGCTGTTCATAGGTATGACTTGCAAGAGCAACGTCGTTCCCGGCCGGTCTTGTTTCGCGGCGGCTTCTTATTCTGGAATTGCGGGCGGAGGCCCGGGCATTCACAGTTTCAAGGCTGGCTTTGTCCGGGTCTGCCTCGGAGGTTTCGAGGTACTGAGCCAGCTTTGCGACGGTGGGGTACCGGAACATCTCCACCGCGCCGGTCTGCTTTCCGAATTCCTGCCGGACGCGCGCCGCCACGCTCACCAGCAGCAGGGAATTCCCCCCCAGTTCGAAGAAATTGTCATCGATGCCGACTGTGTCGATTCCGAGAACCTCCTTCCAGAGTGTGGCGAGCCTGCGCTCGACGGCGCTGAGTGAAGCCGAGACCTTCGCGGGATTGAATGCGCGGATGTCGCAATCCACGGGGGTACCGAATGCATCGAGGGTTCGGATGGAAGCGGTGGCATTCGAAGATTGCGGGGTGGCTCCGGAGCCTGGCTGCTGGAGGGTATCGACGAGCGCCACTGGGCGCGAGAACTGCACCGGCTGCGATTCGGAGAACTGCCGGAGAAAAGGACGCCGGTCGTCCAGACCAACGGCAATGGTCCCTGGAACCCGGCAAAGGCCGGCGAGCAGAGACTGGATGCCGCGGCGGACTGAAATCGCAGCGTAGCCTCTGGTCCGCAGCGTTTCGAGGCCAGGATAGTCTTTGGACAACCCGACCTCTTCCCAAGTACTCCAATCAAAACAATAACTTCTGATCTTTGCTTCAGACCTCTGCCGGTGACTGAAAGCATCCAGGAACCGGTTGGCCGCGCAATACGCGCCGATCATAGCGCCGCCGAACAGCTGGGTCACGGAGGAGAAATGCACGAAGATCCCGTCATCGGGCAGCAGGGAATGAAGCGCAGCGGCGCCCCATAGCTTCGCGCGAAAAGCCGAGGCCAGGCTCTCACGGGTTTCGCCGGCCAGCGCCCTTTCGCGGTAAGTAGCTGCGAGGTGAAACAGCCCGTCGAGTCGCTCCGCACCCCAGTCCCGCTTCGCCTGCTCCACTGCGTGGCTGAGGCTCGCGGCCGAACTGACGTCGACGGCTTCGTAGCGAAACCGATCCGGGTGCATCTTCAAGTAGTGCGGAATCCGATCGTCAGCGGGCGGCCGGCGGCCGACGGCAAGGACTCGTGCTCCAAGATTCTTCACCAGAAATGAAGCGAGTTCGAGGCCGATGCCTCCCGCGCCGCCGCTGATGAGATAGAGGCCCCCTGGTTTGAAGGGAAGGGCCTGCAGCGATGCCGCGTCCGCGCTCACGCGTTCGAGTCTGGGGATCCACCTTGCGCCATCGCGCCAGGCGATCTCGGGCTCGGCTTCGATACTGTTTAATTCGGCCAGAACCGGCCGGGCCTGTTCCGCGGCGGCGTTCTGCAGATCCAAATGTGTGCAGACAAGGGACGGAAGCTCCTGAGCGATAGTTCGGACCAGGCCGGCAGCCATGGCCTTCTCCGCGACTAGGCGATCGTCCGGGCGCACCGCCTGCGTATGCGTGGACACGACGAGCAGCCGCTTTAGGGTTTCGTTGCCTCCCGCCGCCAGAGCCTGGACAAGATTCACCAGACTATAGACGGCGTCGTCCAACACCTGCTCTCGCACCTCAAATCCGACGACCGGTGCGTCGGCGCAGGACCAAAGGTAGACGATGGCCCCGGGGTCAAGGGAATCGGAACGAATCGACTGCAGGAGAGTGGCGTAATCGGGGGCGGAGTCCGGACGGATGAAGTACTCGAAGGCCGTGACCTTGCGGAACTGGGACCCGCGCAGCACCGTGACGGCCGGACGTCCCTCACGTTCGGACGTCCGGCGCAACTCAGCCGCAACCGGGGACGCGTCCAGGAAGAGAATTACTGGCTCCGCAGCCGGAGCGGTTTCGACATCCGCGATTTGCTTCCGCCGCCAGACAGTTTTAAAGAACCACGAGGGCAGCGTATTCGCGTTCCCGAGTTCGATGTCAAGTTCCGCGAGGCGCTCCGCGTAACGGCCTTCCATGAGCGAACGCTTCAGTTGGCCACGCTGAATCTTTCCGCTCGTGGTCTTAGGAAACTCCTCTTTGCTGACGGGCACCAGGAACGCGGGTGTCACGCCTATATCCGAGGCTACGCGGCTGCGGGTCGCGCGCGCGACCGCCGCCCGTGAGAGACCGGCCGAGGGGCGCACCACGAAGAACACGGCAAGCCCTTCGCTGCCGGAGGCATCGTCGACGGCGCAGGCGGCGCTGTAAGTGGGTTCGACGCCTTCCACGCGGTTGACGACATCCTCAATCTCGTAGCAGTAGAAGTTCGCGCCCCGGATGACGATCGTCTCCTTGGCGCGTCCGGTCAGCGTGAGACGCCCGTTGAGGATGAAGCCAAGGTCGCCGCTGTCAAACCAGCCATCGCCCACGAAGGCCTCGGCGTTGGCCTTTTCGTTATGCAGATACCCGGGGGTAATCACAGCGCCACGAATCTGAAAGCGGCCGATGACGCCTTCGGGCAGTAACTGGTTGCCGCGATCGGCGATTCGGATCTGCACCCCCGGAATCGGAGGGCCAAGATCGATGAAGCTCATCGAGTTGCGGTCACCGGCATTACCCTGGATCAGCGTCCCGCCGGCGGACGATTTCAGAACCCAATGTGTGCAGGAGGCGATGCTGAAGGCGTTTTGATAAGTCATGCAGGTGCAGGCTTCCGCCATTCCGAAGGCTGGCTGCATGGCATCCTCCGGCACCCCGAACGCCTGCGCGTATTTGAGAAACTCAGCTACAACTGGCAAGGTCACCTGCTCGCCGGCATTCATAAACCGCTTCACAGAGGTCAGATCGAAACGCCTCGAACCGTTCGCGGCCAGCGCCTCCGACACGATCCGGAAGCCGAAATTTGGAGCCCACGTGTGGGTCACCCTGTGGCGCTCGATCAATTCCAGCCAGTAGATTGGATCTGCAATGATCGCGTCGGTCTTAACCTGCACCTCGGAGCATCCTAGACAGACGTCCTTGAGATGAACGGTCAGCGTGGGCACGACGTGGTCCAGTGGGAGCCAGTTCAGAATGACATCGTCCTCACGGTAGCCCACGAACTCCGCTGAGCCGTGCACATGATGAAGAATGCCGCGGTGCGTTTCCTGAATGCACTTGGGTGCGCCCGTGCTGCCCGAGGTCAATTGGTAGAAGACGACATCGTTCGGAGTTGGGCGATGAACATCACAGGCTTCGGGATGCTGCTCCAGGCTCTCGACCGCGAGAGTCGGGAAATCTTTGAGTGATGCTTGAATGGATGCGCTGGTCAGAACCGCCGGCCGCTCTAGTAACTCCCACGTGTTGTAGAGCTTCATCATGACGGGACTGGACTTTTCCAGCGTGGGAGCGACGGCCACAACGGCAGGATGAATGCCGCCCAGAATGCAGGCCCAGAAGGCCGCGAAGTGGTCCTGGAGATTCGGGATCTGAAGTATGGCGGCGTCACCGGGCTTCATCCCGTGGGCGCGGAGGCCGCTCAGGATCCGTCTGGCGCGAACGAGAATCTGGCCGTACGTTTCAAAGATCTCGTTACCCTGCGACAGGACATAAGTCAGGCCCCTCGCAGGCTGACGTTGCGCGGTCAGGAGGAAAGCCTCGGTCAGCGTCGCGGGCCCATCCGGTATGCGGAGCGGGCCGCCATCGCTGAACGCCATTCTTCCCGGAACAGCCAGCGGAACGCCCGCGACACAGCCGGTGGGCGTATCGGCAATCTCCGCCAGTTCCGCCTTCCATTCGGGAAGCAGGCTTGAAAGATGCACGGGGCCGGCATCGAGAACGTTGTCCTGCATAACCACACGCGCGGAGTTTGAAGTCGTGCCGGCGTTGGCCAGTTCCTCGCAACGGCTAACGACGGCCGCGTCGACGACCGGCAGTTTTCGCAAGGCCTCGTCGTCCGGCAGTCCTGAGGCGGTGAGGGGCATGTATGCAATGCGAACCCAGGCTGAAGGCAAGAAAGCCTCCGGCAGGCGGGACTTCAGGCCCGATGCAAATAGATCGGGAGTCCATAGTCCCCGGGACTGGATGTAAGCGACAAGTTGTGGCACGCCAGCAGCGGTCTGCCTCAGGCGCACGGCGCAATCCTGGACAGGCAGGTCGGTTCGTATTGCGGCCTCTACAAGTTGGGTATCGATCATGTTTCCCTGGGTCTCAATCCTTCCCTGCGCATACGAGACTCGCCGGGATTCCGTGGAGCAGTGCGCTGATGCGTTCTCCGGGTGTTTCGGCAATGCGTTCGAGCAGGAGTTTGAAATCTTCCATCATCCGCTGTGGGACGGAGGAATCGAACAGGGCCCGGTTACACCACATGGCGCAATACATGCCGGTCGGGACCGGCCGCGTGTAGAACTCCAGATCGTGGCGCATGAGTTCACGATCGGTCGGGAAGTACGCCGCATTGTCCAGTCCGTTGAGGTGGAGGTTCAACGGCACATCTGGAAGCGAATCGAAAAACACCTGAGAAAGAACAGGGGATTTGCCTTCGCCACTGATGCCAAAGCCTTCGAGGAGACGCTGCACCGGGAGGTGGTGTGAGACGGCGCCCAGAAAGGACGCGTGGACCTGATCGAGAAACCCAATGAGCGGCGGATCGGCGGAGAAGCTTGCGCGCACCAGCAATGGGTTGGCGAACATGCCGATCAGGCCCTCGGTCTCGCGCATAGTCCTTCCGGCGCCCGCAGACAGCATGAGTACCTCGTCCGCACCCGAGTAATGGTGAATCAGCGCTCCAAATGCGGCGAACATCACGGTGAACAGAGTTTGGCTGGCTTCCCTGCCAGTGTGCTTGAGACGCTCTATGAGAGCGAGCGGCAAAACGACTCTGCACTTGTCGGCTCTAGCCGCTTCAGTTCCGGCGTCGCTAGGTTTCGGGAAAGGAAGATCAGGAAGTCTCTGGCCGAACTGCTGGTGCCAGTACTCCAGTTCGCTTTCAATCCGAGTCCGGTTCTTCTGCCACTCGGAGAAATCCACATACTGCAACTCCAGGGGAGCCAGTGGCGAGGGCTGACCCTTCGTGAAGGCATTGTAGAGTGCCTCAAATTCCCGCACCAGCACCTTCATCGACCATGCGTCGAAGACCAGATGATGCGCCACGAAGAGCAGCACCGAATCAGTGTCAGTCGACCTGAACAGCCAGACTTTCAGCAGTGGGGCAACGCCAGGATCAAAGGTGGTTTCGCTGCAGACGGCCACCCTGCGGCGCAGTTCGGCGTCTCGTGATTGTTCGTGAGGCTGGTCCGACAGGTCTTCGATCGAGAAGCGCAAGGCAGCATGCTCAGAAATAAGCTGTACGGAGGTTCCGTTCATCACGCCGAACGACGTTCGCAAGGCCTCATGGCGGCGAACAATTTCAGTCAGAGCCGATTCGGCAGCGGCGACATCCACACGTCCCGTGAGGCGATAGGGAAGTGGAACATTAAAGGCCAAATTGTCCTGGTACAGATAACTGAAAGTCTCCTGCGCCAGGGACAGCGGAAACGCGGTTCTTCGGATGGTCCGGGCCGCCGGTTCGATACGTGAGCCTGACGCATCCTCAGCTGAGTTGGCGCCAGAGTCCAGGCGGGAGAGCACATAACCCGACAGCGCCTGGATGGTCGGATAGTGGTAACTAAGCGTGTTCGGCAATTCAAGACCCGCTTCGGTCTGGAGGCTGTTTCGCAGCTCCAGCGCCATCAGCGAATCCATCCCCATCTCCGCGAAGTTCCGGTCAGGCGGAAGGGTGCCGTCCTGCATGCCGAGAACTCGCGCAACAATGCCCGTGATGCGCTCCTCGACAACGGCTGCGCGGTCTTCCGGCCGCGCGCTTTCGAACCGGGATCTCAGTTCCGCCCGCCGGATTGCGGCGACAGCACACTCAGTCTCCGAGGCCGCGGCCGTCCCAGCGACAGCCTGCCCGGCGCTGCTCTCCATCTTGTCGAGGAAGGGCTTTCTCTTACGGGTTTCGTAAAGGGGCTTCAGGATGGCCCAATCGATGGAAGCAACAGTTTTCTGCGTCTCACCCGCCGCCAGAAGATAACTCAACGCGGAAAAGGCCCCTGCCGGTGCCATGGGGCGGTTTCCGGCAAGCCGGAAGGCCTTTTCGCTTTCCGCATCGCCGCTGGTTTCATCCCATAAACCCCAGTTGACTGCGAGCGCATGGTGCCCGGTACCGCGGCGCCATTGTGCGAAGGAATCCTGGAACTGGCAGGCGGCAGCATAGGGAGCCAGGTTCTGCGTGCCCAGAAGCGAAGTGATGGACGAGAAAAGAACGAAAAACTCCGGCTGGAACTCGCGCGCCAGTTCATGCAGCAGCAAAGTACCCGCCACCTTCGCGCGAAGAGCCGGGAGCCAGGAGCTGAACTTCGTGGAACTGAGCGGGGCGCGCTCAAAGGCACCGGCAGCCGCAATAACTCCCGCAAGACGAGGCAATTGCCGTAGGCACCCGGCAAGGTGCTCCATCCGCGTTGCATCGCCGGTATCGACCGGCATTGCTTCAACTCGACACCCCGCAGCGCGTAGAGCTTCAATAGCAGCCACGGTTGTCGGCGCCGCATTGTGCAAGCCGCGCCGCCCCGTAAGCACGAGATTCCGGGCTCCCTGGTCCACCAGCCACTTCGCGATCTTGACGCCCAACTTCCCCATCCCGCCGGTAATCAGATACGTCGCGTCGGAGTTGATGTGGACGCCGGGAAGCGGGGCTGCGGGTGCTGCAGCGCGAACCATACGGGGCACGTACCGGACTCCGTCTCGCACGGCCACTTGATCTTCAGTCTGCGATCCCGCGATTTCCGCGAGAATCGACGCGGCTTTCCCCTCAGCAGAAGGGTCGTCCGCGAGGTCGATCAGTCCACCCCAAAGGTGCGGATACTCGAGACAGATTGTTCTTCCGAGTCCCCAGGCAAGCGCTTGCCCCGGTCTAATCCGCTCCTGCCCGAAAACGCGTTGCGCTCCAGCCGTGACAGCCCAGAGCTTTGTACCTGAGAGGCTGCTCTGTGCTGCTAGCGCCTGCAGTACGTTGAGCAAGGTCTCGCAGGTCAGTCTCTGCGCAGAATCAAGACCCGGGAGGTCCAAATCCCCGAAGTCAGAGGCGTCCAGACTCCACAAATGGACGATGGCGCGGCAGCCATCAAGCACCCCGCTGCGCAGCGTTTCCTGCAGTTCCGCCATGGAAGGCGGTAGATGCAGCACTTCGGCACTACCGCCGGCGGCGTTCAGTAACTCCGCCAGCTTCTGGCCGACCCCGGCGCGGTCGGCGAGAATCAGGCATTTCGAACTGCTCTCCGGGACGGCAGCTTCCCGAGCCACGGCAACCTCAGCGGCAGGAACCCACTGCACTTCGTATAGCCACTGCTTCCATTCGTCGGTCTGAGCGAGAGGGGCCGGCTTGGCATTGGGCTCCAGCCAGTAGCGCTTTCTCTCAAACGGATAGCCAGGCAGTTCGACTTTGGAACGGGAACGGCCGCAATCGAAGCCCTTCCAGTCGACGGGAAACCCGCGCACATACAGTGCCGCTGCACTTTCGAGCACTTGTTCCCAATCGTCCCTGTTTTGCCGCAACGAGGGTAGCCAGAGGTTGTTGCCATCTGACAGACATTTTGACGCCATGCCGAGAAGCGTTGTCCCCGGCCCGATTTCCAAGAACGAGGTGCACCCCCTCTCGGCCAGCGCCCGAACTCCCGCTTCGAATCGAACGGGCGACCTCAGATGAGCGCGCCAGTAGCGGGCGTCCATGATGTCGCCGGAGCCGATGGCTCGCCCGGTCACGTTGGACACGAACGGAATCGTCGTTGCAGAAAAAGCGGCCTGCCCCGCGGCGTCCTGAAACGCGTCAAGGATTGGGTCCATCAAGGGCGAATGGAAGGCGGTCCTGACCGGGAGTTTTTGAGTGCGAATGCCGTCCGCCTGCAACGCATTCGCAAGCACGGAGATTGCGTCCGCTGAGCCTGACAACACCAGGTTCCCGGGACCGTTGAAAGCGGCAACCGAAACCGTGGCGCGTGAGCCCGAGGGAAGTGAAGCAGAAACCAGGTGCTTGACTCGCTCCGCCGGGGCCAAAACAGCGATCATCTGTCCCGGCGTGGCGATCGACTGCATCAGCCGGCCACGCACCGTCACAAGCTTGAGAGCGTCTTCCAGAGAGAAAGCACCGGCCACACATGCGGCGACGTATTCGCCCAGGCTGTGACCCATGACGGCGGCTGGCCGAATCCCCCACGACATCCACATCTGCGCCAGAGCGTAGCCCAGCGAGAAAAGGGCGGGCTGGGCGAGACCGGTATGTTCCAGTCGTGCAGACTCGGTGGCGCCCCCCGTGATGAGACAGACGACAGATTCGCCTAGCTTCGGCTGCAGCAATGAATCACATTGCTGCAGCGTGCGCCGAAACACCGGCTCCGTTTCGTAAAGCCGGCGCGACATGGCGGGGTAATGCGACCCCTGCCCGGTAAAGAGAAACGCCACTTTGTTGCGCACTCCACTGGAGACCGTCCCGCGATAGACTCCCCTCGATTCCTGCCCGGCGGCAAAAGCGCCGAGCTTCGAGCGCATTTCCGCAGCCGATCCGGCAACGATCGCGGTCCTGTGCGCGAAGTGCGCACGGCCTGCCGCCGCCGTGTAGCAGATATCCGGCAACGACTCCTGGCTCGTGTCCAGGTATTGACCGAAACGCGTTGCCAGTTCTTGCAGGGCCGCTTCACTCTTCGCCGAAAGCGGCAGCACATGCAGTGGCCTCTCGGGTTCGCTGGTCTGCCTTTCGCCAGCCGGCGCTTCCTGCACCAGCAGATGAACATTCGTACCGCTGAAGCCGAAAGCGCTGATTCCTGCGATGCGCGCTCCAGATTCCGCCGGCCACGGGGTTCTGGTTGTGGGAACCTGCACGGGCAGGGTGGCCCATGGAATTCTCGGGTTCGGGTTCTTGAAGTGTATGTTCGGTGGGATTTCGCGATGCTGCAGAACCAGCACGGTCTTGATGAGAGACCCTATTCCGGCCGCCCCTTCCATATGACCTACGTTTGCCTTCAGAGAACCGAGAAACAGGGGGTGCTGCGAATCGTGTGCGGCGCCAAAAACCGCGCCGATGGAATTCACTTCAATAGGATCTCCCAGCGACGTGCCAGTCCCGTGCGTTTCCAGATAACCCACCTGGCCCGGATCGATGCCGGCGTTTGAAAGGGCTTCGCGCAGGAGCGACTGCTGGGCCGCGCCGCTGGGAACCGTCAGACCGCCGCTCCTGCCATCCTGATTGACGGATCCACCCCGAATCGACGCCAGAATGCGGTCCTGATCCCGCAAGGCGTCGGCCTGTCGCTTCAGGATGACGATCCCGCAGCCATCGCTTCGCACATAGCCGCTGGCGGAAGCGTCGAAGGTCCTGCAACGGCCGTCCGGCGCGAGCATCTTCATCTTCGAAAACACGATCATCCACTCCGGCGTAAGCACGAGGTTGACGCCGCCCGCAATTGCGATGTCGCACTCGCGGTTCGCCAAGCTCCGAGCTGCCATTTGGACAGTGGCAAGAGACGAAGAACAGGCGGTGTCCACAGTGAGACACGGCCCCTGCAGCCCGAAAAAGTAGGACAGCCGGCCCGCCGCGATACTGTGGGCGCTGCCGGAAGCCATGTAGCCGCTGAGCTTGTCGTAGCCCGAAGCGAGCATCATCTGCGAGTAGTCGGCACCGCACATACCGATGAAGACCCCGGTGCGACTGCCGCGCAATTCGTCGGGAGACTGGCCAGCATTCTCAAGCGCCTCCCACGTGAGTTCCAGCAGGAGACGTTGCTGGGGGTCCATCGTGCATGCTTCTTTGGGAGTGATGCCGAAGAACTGAGGGTCGAAGAGATCCACGTTCCGAATAAAACCGCCATTGCGAACGCAGGTCTTGCCAGGCTCGTCAGGATCCGGGGAATAGAAGGCATCGGCATCCCAACGGTCGGCCGGCACCTCTTCGATGGCATCGGTCCCATCCCGCAGCAGATTCCAGAGCGCCGCAGGGGTCGCCGCGCCGCCCGGTACCCGGCACGCCATGCCAATCACTGCGACTGGCTCCGCCACGGGCTGGAGAGGTTCTTCTTCGTCCGGTTTGTTCCGTCCGGTCATTGGGGGGCGCTCTGAAGCGGGTGGATCGGAAGAGTCTTTGAAATCAGCGATCGCTTCAGTTCCTCCATGCGCCGGGACCCCAGAAGGGTCTGGATCAGCGGGGTATAAAACACGCCGTTTCCGATCAGCCGGATCCGGTCGTCGGTGATCATCGCCCACTCCCGTTCGAGAAGCGCCTGCCAGACCGGGCGATACTCTTCCAGCAGGTCGACGCCGTAAGCGGCCAGGTATTTATTCCGATCAGCCTCCATTCCCTGCAAGCTTCTGAAGAGTCCGGAAAGCCTGCGATCCTCGGAAGCGAAATGAAAACCGCACTCCACCGGGAACTCGCCGCGATCGATAGCCGCGTAGTAGTTTCTAAGCACCGTGTGGTTCATATAGTTCCAGCCGGGAGCCGCGCCGGTCCCTGGGAACTCTGACACGCCGGCAAACCCCCACCCGAACATCTCGTTGCCGTCGAAGTCCCGCGTGCATTCCTCATAGAGAGCAGTCGTCGCCGAAGGCAGCGGCTTCTCCCAGTCGTACACTGTCAATTGCCGGAACCCGTAGCGTTCTAATAGCTCCGTCGATGCCCGGTACAATTCGAGATTCTCATCTTCGCTTGGCAATTCGTGACGATGGTTGAGCGCGAAGTCGCTCTTTCCGCCCACATTGAGTTCGTAGTGGGTCACATGGCGAATGCCAGTCTTGAGAAGTTGTTCCAGTTCGCGCGACATTCGTTCCGGTGTCTGGCGCGGCCAGCCAAAAATCAGATCGACATTGCATTCGAGATCCAGTTCGTGGCACCACTCGATCGCCTGGAGAACCTGCTTGACGGTCTGCGGTCGGCCGCTTAGCTTATTCAGATCGTCATTGAGCTGCTGGGCCCCCATACTGATGCGATTCACGCCAGAGGCTTTCATTCGAAGCAACTTGTCTTTGGTGAATAGCTGCGGTAGCCCTTCGAGCGTGATGACCGCGTCAGCTCTAAAATTCGGGAAAACCTTGCGCACAATGGCCATCAGACGCGGATAGTGTTCCGCCTTGTAGAGATTGGCTGTGCCCCCCCCGAAGTAAATGCTCACGATCTCGTCTGCGTCAAACAGCCCGGTGTACATTTCACCTTCACGTTCGAGATAGGGGAGATAGGTCTCCAGCTGCCCCATACCCGTAAACACTTCAATCGGAAACAGACAATAGCCGCATCGTTCCGGATCGGTCTTCGGGCAGAACGGGGATGCGACATAGAGACTCAGGCCCCCCGCCTTGCGCTCCCTGCGGTCTCGTCTTTCCGTGAGAAACTGCTTCACTGGAACGTTGCGCTCCTGCCACAAACGCACAGAGGGAAAGCCATGCAGGACCTTATTCACCTGCCGCTCGTGCATCTGTTTGTCCAGGAAGGCGTGCACGTGTTTCACCTGAGCCCGCTCGGCGGGATTGATGGCCGGTGTCATTGTGCTTTCCTGCTGGTGCTGGCCGGTTCTTCCTGCGGATTCTCCCCAAAGGTGAAGACCGGCTCATCGAACATACTGTCCAGTGCTCCCACAGCCGGCGCCGGCGACTTTGTTTCGAACACGAGGAAATTGTCCAGCAGGTAACGGGCAAGGGCCGTAATGTTCGGTTGATCGAAAGTGGTAGTCGATGGGATTGAGATGCCCAGACCTGTTTGAATGCGGCTTTGCAACTCCACGGCCATCATGGAATCCAGACCGATCTCAAAGAAGCCCACTGAGAAATCAACCTCAGCCCGGGAGGCATATCCCAAAACGTCAGCAACCTGGTCCGCAATAAAGTCCTCGATATATTCCTGGCGCTCGGTTTTCGAAGCCTGCTCAAGGCGGCCCAGAAGTTCAGATCTGCGCTGCTGCAACGCATCATCTTCCATGCGGCCGCGGACATCGGCGGCCAGCTTAGACAGGAGGCGCGGCTCGGCGCCATCCCTGAAGTGCGAGAAATACTTGCTCCAATCGATCGGCAGGACCACGCACTGGGCGCCTTCCCCGGCTTGGGCGTGTTGGCGGTGGAGTGCAAAGTCCAGTGCGCGAAGGCCTTGTACCGGATTGATCACGCCCACGCCGTACGCGGCGAACTTCTGGTGAGCTTCGCTTCCCGTCCCCAGTCCTGGTCCCTCCCACAGTCCCCAATTCACACACAGCGCGGCGAGCCCAAGACGGCTGCGAAGGTGAGCGAGGCTGTCGAGAAACGCATTTCCCGCCGCGTAGCTAGCCTGCCCGGTGTTTGGCATGAAGGTCGAGGCAGACGAGAACATCACGAAGAAATCGAGGGGAATATGCAGGCTATGAACGTGCAGATTCCAGGCGCCTTGCACTTTGGGCCTCAGCACAGCCTGGAACCTGTCCCAGTCCTGATGAACGCACACGCCATCGTCCAGAACCCCCGCAGCATGCATGATGCCCCGCAGAGGCATGGTGCTGTTTTCAATCCGCGCCATCATGTCGGCAACCGCTCCGGGATCACCCACATCGACCTGACTGACAAGAACCTCCGCTCCGCTCTCTCGCAGCGCTTCGACCGCCTCCTGGGCGTCGCCGGACGGCGAGGTTCTACTTGCCAGAACGAGACGCCTCGCACCGCGTTCCACCATCCAACTGGCCACTTTCAACCCGATCGCGCCCAGACCGCCGGTGATCAAGTATGTGGCCTCCGGCTTCAGCGACGGCTTCTCTGGCGGCGTGTCCGGAGGTTTGATACGGGCAAGACGCTGGACATGGCGCAGACCTTTTCGCAAGGCAACGCGCGCTTCGCCATCGCTGGTCAACAACTCTTCGGCAATGAACAACGCTTCGTTGATGCCCGGTTGAGAATCGAGATCGACGATTACCGGACGCAGATCGGGATGCTCCACGGTGAGTACGTTAGCGAAGCCCCAGAGCGGGGCTCCGGCTGGCGGCGCGGCCGTGTTATTCCCGTCGGCTGCGGGCAAATCAGAAGCGGCCAGGTCAACTCCGGGTAGGTCAATGAACTGAGTACCGCGCGTGACCAGGCAGAGGCGCGGGCGCGTCTCCAGGTGAGCTTCCGCTACGGCTTTCACTAGCCGGAGTACGGCGCCGCAGATGCGGGACTGGCCACAGTTCTCATCCAGTGCCCACAGATGGATGACGCCGCGCAGAGGCAGGTCAGTTATCGACCGTATGACTAACTCTTCCTCAGTCAAGGCGCAAATGACGCGCTGACCTTGGGATTCGAGAATGCCGGCCAACGCCTCTCCGACGCTGCCCCGGTCCGCGAGAATGAGCCACTGGCCGCTATCCAGTTGCCCTTCTATGAAGTCGCTTTCTTTCGTTTGCCAGGTGAGCTGATAGAGCCAGTCCCGGTAATCGTCTTTCGCAGCCGCGCCCAGAAGCTTCTCTCGCCCAATGCGCATGCAGGTTAACTTCGTGAAACGCGCGAATACTGTGCCTGCCTCATCGAACAGGTCAACATCCGCGCTCACGACTCCTGAATGCCGCGGGCCACTGGAGCGAACTACCGCACGCACCCAGAACTCCTCCGGAAGGGGGCTGCGGACGTCCAGCGCGCCAATGTGCATCGGCACGTAAGCTTCGTCAATGCCCTCATACTCATGTGCTGCGACAATTACATGGAAGCAGGCGTCTGCCAGGGCCGGGTTCATCACAAACGGGCCAAAGGCTTTCAATGCCGGTTGGCGTATTCGCCCCAGAGCTTCGCCCTTGCGCCGCCACACGTCCGCCACACCCTGAAAGGCGGGACCGTAGTCCAGATGAAACCGTTTGAGGAACGCGTAAAGATCCGCGCCAGACAAGCGCTCTTTGCAGCGTGCCTGGATGTCGACCAGTATGATCTTCTCGGGTATAGTAGCGGCGGAATCACGCAGGATCTCTCCAGTGGCATGCAGCCGCCACGATTCGCCGTCGTCCCCGAGGCTGACAATCCGGAAGGTGTTGCGCTGCCCGGGATCGCTGTTGACGATGGTTTGAACCGTGACCGGACCGCCGTTCTCGCGCAGCACCAGGGCCTCTTTGATATCGCAATCCCTGAGCTGGTAGGGCCACTCTCCGCCGGGCGCCGCAAGCGCCATTTCGAGAAAGGCCGAGGCAGGCACAACCGGCCTGCCGTAGACAATGTGGTCGCCCAGAAACGGCGGAGACCAAGGACTGAGCTCCGCCTCAAAGACGGTGTGCTTGAGAGCAGGCGATCGCAGTGTACGGCCGAGCAAAGGATGAACGAGCGCGACATGAACGGGCTCGCCGTTGGGCGGGACTCTCGAACTCGCCCGTGCCTTTCGGGGAGAGTCGAGCCAGTAGCGGCGCCTCTGAAACGGATAGGCCGGCAGATTTACCTTGGGAGATGCGCAGTCCTTCGCGAGGACATCCCAATCGAGCGAAGCGCCGCGGACGTAAAGTTCGCCGAGATTCTCCAGAAAGCCCTGCTCGATTGTGCCATTCGTGGAAGCTGGCAACACGACGCTTTCTGGCGGCAGGCACCCGCCCACAAACGCCGCTAGATCAGGATCGGTCCCCATCTGGAGAAACACGCGAATACCTTGAGTGGACAGGGCCTGAATGCTGCTGGCGCAACTAGTCGCGGCGCTATTGGGAAGGTCACGCGCTGCCAGCGCAAGATTCAAGCCATCCTCCAGGCTCATGGCGCCCTTCACGCACTCCGCAACGTACTCCCCGCTACCCAGTCCAATCATCGCGTCAGGTTCGATGCCCCACGACTTCCAGAGCTGGGCGCTCGCCCACTGAAAGGCGAACAACTCCGGTCCGGAGAGCACTGCTTCACTACTGATGTGACAAATACCCAGCTCGCGTTTCAGTATTTTCGAGCACTCGTGCAGCGCTTCTGTAAAAGC
Source organism: uncultured Acidobacteriia bacterium (assembly GCA_903909435.1). Lineage (GTDB taxonomy): Bacteria > Acidobacteriota > Terriglobia > Bryobacterales > Bryobacteraceae > CAIVVT01. The sequence goes on from CAIVVT010000061.1 coordinate 139,142, forward strand.
GTCGGCCTGAAAGACGGTTGCGCCCTGCTGCCCGTATCCCGCTGCACGATCGCCGAACAGGAACGCGATCCGCGGCCGGCTATTCGCGTCAGCCACACCGAGGTGGAGAGCCGCTGAGTTCCCGTCCAGGAAGGCGCGCAGCTTCAGGCGGGCGTCCTCAGAAGCGCCAGCCACTAGCGCGGCGCGATGGGCGAAATGAGAGCGGCCAGCATTTGAGGTAAAGGAGATTTCGGCGAACCGGCCGTCGCTCTGCAGCTGTTCTTCATATCGCTTGAGCAGATCGAGGAAAGCAGGCCGTGTTTTTGCCGAAATGGTGAGCAGATGCAGCGGGCGATGCTCATTCAATTGAGCCGCTTGGAACTCGGGAACTGGAGTCGCCGGAGCTTCTTCCAGGATTGCGTGCGCGTTGGCGCCGCCCACGCCGAAAGAACTGATGCCCGCCCGTCGAGGCTTGCCGTTGCGAGTCCACTCCGTCAGCCGGGTCGCGATCTCAAGACCGCTGCCCTCCAGCTTGATGTACGGATTGATCTGGTTCAGACCGCGATGCGGCGGAATCTGCTCGTGCGACAGCGCGAGGGCCACCTTGATCAGCCCCGCTAAACCAGCTGCAGCTTCCAGGTGGCCGACGTTCGTCTTCACGGAACCAATCAGGCACGGATGCCCGGGGTCGCGGTCCCGTCCGAGAGTTTCGGAGAGGGCCTGGACTTCGATCGGGTCGCCCAGTGAGGTGCCGGTTCCGTGGGCTTCCACGTAGTCGACATCGCAGGGTGAAACACCCGCGTCCAGCAGGGCAAGTTGGATGACCTGCTGCTGTTGCAGAGGGTTCGGCGCGGTCAGCCCGTTGCTTCTTCCATCCTGATTGACGGCAATCCCGCGAATGACCGCTGTAATCGGATCCTTGTCGCGGATTGCATCAGTCAGTCGCTTCAGAACCACAACGCCGCAGCCTTCGCCCCGCACGTAACCGTTCGCTCGGGAATCGAAAGTCTGGCAATGGCCGTCCGCCGACATCATTCCTGCCTGGGATGCCGCAATGGTCAATTCCGGCGTGAGGATCAGATTGACGCCACCGGCCAGCGCCATCGCGGACTGGCCCCGGCGCAGACTCTCGCAGGCCAGGTGAACCGCGGTCAGCGCGGAGGAGCAGGCGGTGTCGATCGCTATACTCGGGCCGCGAAAATCGAAGGTATAGGAGACACGGTTCGCCGCGAGACTTAGGGCGCTGCCGGTAGTCGCATATGTGTCGAGCGAACCGGGATCACCGAACTGCAGGTATGCATAGTCCGAAGTCGAAATCCCGACAAAAACCCCTGTGCTAGTCCCCGCTATGCGCTCCAAACTCATGCCGGCTGCTTCCAGAGCTTCGTACGTGGTTTCGAGAAGGATTCTCTGCTGAGGGTCCATGCAGGTGGCTTCGCGGGGCGAAATGCCGAAAAACGGGGCGTCGAAATCGCCGGCTCCTTCGATGAAGGCTCCCCAGCGCGTGTTCATCCTGCCGGGCTTGATTTCCCCTGCTGAGTAAAACTCATCCACGTCCCAGCGGTCCGCCGGAACCTCGGTGATCGTGTCCGTGCCGTCGCGGAGCATCCGCCAGAAGGCTTCGGCACCATTCGCGCCTGGAAAGCGGCAGGCAATCCCGACGATCGCAATCGGTTCGTGGCCTGAGGCCGGACTGGCTGCCGGCAGCGGTGCGGCGGGAGCGGCGTCCCTCGTCAGCCACGAAGAAAGTGCGTCGATGGTCGGATACTGGTACAACAGCGTGGGAGAAAGCTCCCGTCCCAGCCAGTCTTCGAGCTCGGTGACGGAACTAACGGCTTCAAGCGAGGTCATTCCGTACTGCGCCAGCGGAACATTCGTGTCGATCAGGCTGACATCCACTCCGGCGACCGCAGCAAAGCGGGATCGCAGCCACTCCCTGATGTTCTCCCTGCTGGCCGCGACGCGCTGCGCCTTGGCCCGCGTTTCCGTAACCTGTTGCGCCACAACCCGGTGTGAACGCACACCGGAAACTCCATCGAGGCTGCCGTCCAGGAATCTGGCACGGCATTCGGAACGCTGGACTTTGCCGCTGGAAGTCTTGCAAATCCCGCCGGGCCGAAGGATCGCGATCTCGTACACATCCAGTTCGTGACACTCGGCGACGGCGCGCCGGATCGCGTTGCAGAGTGCATCCAGTTCGTCTTCCCGCGTCTTGGCCTCGGCCAGGACAACCAAGCGTTCACGGCCGTCCACCTCGATCGAAAACGCCGCGGTGCAACCGGGGCGAATGTCCGAATGAGCCGCCTCCACAGTCCATTCGATGTCCTGCGGATAGTGGTTGGCACCGGCGAGGATGATCAGGTCCTTGATCCTCCCGGTGACAAAAAGCCGCCCATCTGCGATGAATCCCAGATCTCCCGTTCGAAGGTAGTTGCCGGGCTCGCCGGTTGCCAGCCTCGCCTGGAAGGTCCGTTCGGTTTCTTCCCGTTGGTTCCAATAGCCCAGCGCAATACTTCCACCCGCGCACCAGATCTCACCCACGCGGTCTGGCGGGCAAGGGAGGCATGTCTCGGGATCGACAATTCGGATTGTGTTTTCAGGGATCAAGCGGCCCGAGGCGCTGATGGCCCTGCTGCCCGGATCTGCGGACAGAGCCGGAACCACCATGTTCCGTCCGAGCGCAGTCGAGTCCAGCACGAACTCATGGAAATCGCCCCCCGGCGGTTCCACGGTCACGACCAGTGTGGCTTCCGCCAGGCCGTAGCCAGGACAGAAAGTACTCCGCCGAAAGCCAAACGGCTCGAACATCTCGCTGAACCGCCGCATCGTTCCGGTGTGGATGGGCTCGGCTGAAATGCCCGCGCCGACCCAATGGCTAAGATCGAGATCCTGGCAGTCTTCCACCCGGATCTTTCGCACGCAATACTCGTACCCGAACGTTGGCGCCTGGGCTGCTTTGGCCTTGTAGCGGGACATCGCCTGCAGCCAGCGGATCGGTCGCTTCAGGAATGCCAGCGGCGACATCACATAACAGGGGCCGCCATTCCACAACGGCACAAGCATGCCGTGAACGAGGCCATAGTCGTGAAAATGTGGCAGCCAGGTCACCGCCGCCATGGCCGGCTCGTACCCTACCGCGGTAAGCGTGAGGGAGGCATTATAGGCCACGTTCGCGTGGGTGATCATGATTCCCTTCGGCTGGGAAGTCGAGCCGGAGGAATACTGCAGATAAGCGATGTCTCCGGCCGCAATAGCCGGTGGGTTCCAAGCATCAGCGGCGGAGCCGGAAACGTCCTCCACCGCGAGCCAGTCAACCGAAGCGAGCGCCGGGACGTGCGAACAGATCTCCGCGCGCAGCGTCAGGATGGCGCGCGTGGTAAGGACCAGTACTGCGCCCGTGTCGGCAGCTACGGTCACTAATCGGGGAAGGGTGTGTTTCAAGCGGGCGTTGTCCGGAGCCGGTAAAGGAACACCAATGCTCCCGCTATACAGACACCCGAAAAACGCTTCCAGGAACTCCAGTCCGGGTGGATATAGCAGCAGGACACACTGCTTGCCACAGCCCTTTTCCTCCAGCACCGCCGCGACCGCCCGGGCGCGAAGGTCGAGTTGGCTATATGTTAGCCGCGCGCTCTCCACGGATCCATTGGCGAGAAAAACGTAGGCGGTGGAATCCGACTGCGCGCTGGCTCTGTCGCGCAGCACTTCAATGATGGTCGAGAACATTGGATGATCAGTCAATTACGCTTGAGATCGAGCCGAAACCATGGGCTCGCCAAATTCTATTCCGGAGAGAAAATAATAGCATTCTTCGTTACCATTTCAACCAGTGACTTTCGATTCGGCCGGGATAGGCTTGTTGGCCGCCGCTAGGTGTGGAGCCATCCGGGCAGGAGCAGGCTCGCCGCCGGACGAGGGATGAGGGAATCCATGGTTCAAACACCGCCGGGCTGTGGCTCCAAGGGTCATGCTCGCGGATTCGTGGCACGGCATGGTAACCTGCATCACTGAGGAGCGCGATCTGTTCAAGGCTGTTGACGGCGGCTCGAACTGCGACGGGGCAAGCAGGCTCCCCTTTAGCTGCGTCATGGTGATGGCTGTCCGTTTGACAGAGAGAGCCACGGTTATTTACAGCAGGCGCATTGTTCGCACCCGCGGCTTTCGTGCCGAGACCCGCACGCTGGCGCGAGACTAGGCGCATGGAATCGCTCTCCCCAGCCCGGCCTTCCCATGTGAGAGAGTTCGCCGTCAAGGCATGGCTGCCCAACCTCGGCACACGGCCGGAGGCGGCCTGCCGATTGTTCTGCTTTCCATACGCCGGGATGGGAGCGACTGTCTTTGCCGGTTGGCAGCGGGAACTCCCCGCCAGTGTGGAAGTGGTCCCCGTTCACTTGCCTGGCCGCGACGAACGTCTGCGGGAACCCTCGTTTCGCAGGTTGGATCCGTTGCTGGACGCGCTCGCGGAGGTCTTTGCGCCGTGCCTCGATATGCCCTACGCCTTTTACGGCCACAGTCTCGGCGGATGGATCGCTTACTACTTGGCACAGCGCTTCGCCTGGACCGGAGCGAGGCTGCCAGCTCACCTTTTCGTCGGCGCATCGCGTGCACCCCACATCCTCAATCGCCACGCCCCTATTCATGCCCTCCCCCGTGATCGGTTCGTGGAGCAGGTGAGCCGCCGCTACGGACAAATCCCGCCGGCTATTCTGGCCCAACGTGAACTCATGGACCTGCTGGTGCCCATCACCCAGGCGGACATGGAGTTGTTCGAGACGGTCGATCACCGCCCGGCAGACCCGCTGCCCGTGCCGATCTTCGCGTTCGCGGGCGAAACGGATGGCGAGATCACTCTTTCGGAAGTCGCCGCATGGCGGGAACACACGCGAGCCCGTTTCACATGCGAGTCTCTGCCGGGTGACCACTTCTTTTTGAAATCCTGCGCGCCCGCCCTACTGAGCCGGGTGGAGCAGGAAATGCGAGCCCTTCCACATGACGGCGCCGACTCCAGTGCAAAGCTCTGAGCGGCCGGGGTTCGGGACTCAGCGGGTTGCCCACGTCTCGTCGCCCGCTCTCCCAGGTGAAGTACATGTCTGGCGCGTTCCGCTCGAATGCGCACCGCGAGAGATCGGGCACCTGAACGGATTACTGAACACCGGTGAGAGGGAACGCGCCAGCCGTTTTGTTTTTCCGCGCGACCGCGATCATTTCATTGCAGCGCGTGGGCGTCTGCGTTTGCTGCTGGGGCAGTATCTTCGGGCAGATCCCGCAGCGCTCGACTTTCGTTACGGTCACGCGGGAAAACCCCAACTGGAGGGGTCTGATTTCCCCTTCAGCGTGTCCCACTCGGCCGGTCTCGCACTGATCGCCCTCGGCGGTCCGGGCCGGCTGGGGGTGGATGTGGAGCGGATACGGCCTCGGAGGAATCCGGACTCGTTCCGGCACGTTTTAGCGCCCGCCGAAGAAGCCGCCATCGACGCGCTTGCCCCTGAACTGCGCGAACGGGCCTTCTTTGCGTGCTGGACTCGCAAAGAGGCCTACTTGAAAGGCCGCGGCGATGGCCTCGGTTTCGGTTTGGACCGATTTGAGGTTTCCGTCCGTCCGGATTCCCCGGCGAAACTGCTCCGCGTTCCCGGCGACCCGGACGAGACGCTGCGCTGGGAACTCCATTCCCTCGATTTTGAGCCGGAGTATGCGGCCGCCCTCGCCATCGAAGGTCATGGCTGCGTGTTGCTTTGCTTCGACTGGGGTATCGATCAGAAGGGGGCCGCCGTCTGACCGATCTGTTCATCGACCTGAAACGCGCGCTCGTGCTCTCCTGGCACGGGCTCCGGCTTTCCTTCAGCTGCCTTGCTTCGCGATTGCGGAGTGGCGAGCGGCCCGAGGTCCTGGTGCGCCAGACGCTCCAGCGGTTCGGCATGACCGGCCTCAAAATGGGCCAGTTCCTGGCCTTGCGCTCCGATCTGTTCCCCCCGCACGTAACCAGGGAGCTCTCACTTTTGTTCGAAAGCGTACCGCCGATGGAGTTTGCCTCGGTACGTGCCGTCATTGAGGGGGATCTTGGGGAGCCGCTCACCAATCTGTTCCTGGAGTTCGAACCAGTTCCCATCGCGGCCGCCTCCATCGCGCAAGTCCACCTGGCCCGCAACCGTGAGGGCCGGCGTGTCGCAGTAAAAGTTCAGCGCCCCGGTCTGGCCCGGCAGTTCGGCGCTGACATGCGCAATGTGCGCCGCCTGGCGCGCCTGATCGACGCAGCCGGTGTGATGGGCGAGCTGAGCATCGTCGGTGCCGTGGACGAGTTCGCCCGCTATACCCGCCGCGAGCTGGACTTCATTACCGAGGGCGAGACGGCAGACCGCCTGCGGGCCGGGGTTGCGTGCGGAGAAATCGTGCCCCAAATCCACTGGGGCCTGACCGGCAGCCGCGTGCTCACCATGGACTTCATCGAGGGCGTCAGCATGGGCCGGGCCGCCAGCCTGCTGGAGGCTGGCAACGCGCAGGAGTTGTATCGTCTGCTGCCGGATCTCAACCTGCCGCTGGCGATGCACAATCTCGCCATCGCCTCCTGGCATCAGCTCTACGTAACCGGGTTCTTTCACGCCGACCCGCATCCCGGTAATATCATGCTTTGCCCGGGTAACCGCATCGCGTTTCTCGATTTCGGCATCTTCGGCGAAGTGTCGCCCATGCAGAAGGAAGTGCTTGCACGCTATCTGGAAGAGCTCCTTCGCGGAAACATCGAACAGGCTGCCCGTCTTTACGGCAAGGTTTATGCGCCCACGGAGAGTACAGACGTGGTGGCGTTCGAGGCCGGGGCAAAGGCCGTGCTGCGCCGGATGGTGGAGGCCATGGGCGCGGGAGTCCCTCCGAAGGATCGGCTGGTTGCGAGATTCTCCGACGAGATGGTGGCCGTGGCTCGCCGCGAACATCTCCGGATCAGCGTGGATACGCTGCTCTTCTGGCGCGCCGTGATCGTTCTGGACGGATCCGTTCTGCAGCTTTGGCCGGATTTCGATATGCTGCGCGAACTGCGCGGATTCTTCGCGGAGTTCCGGCCCGGTATTCTCGACCGCTCGTTGCAACTTCTGACTCCCGAAACGCACATGTCTACGTTGGTTGAACTCGCCATGGGGTCAGCGGGCAAGATCGACCAGATCCTCTCGGAAGTCGTTTCCGGGCGGTTTGAAGCAAATATCACGATGAAGGAGTCACCCCAGCTGCGGCGGCGCGAAAACCGCCGGGTCCGCAGTTGTGTCCTTGGGCTGACCGGGCTATCGATCCTGCTCCTGGCGCGTGTGTTTGTGCAGAACCCGGTCCGGGAGTCGATCTGGGCGGCCGCTCTCTGCTGTTTCGCTTTGTCCCTGGTGTTCTTGAAGAAAGGCGTTTGAAGAGATGCTTGCAGTGGAATTTCTTTCGCCGCCAATGTCGCGGAGCCCGTTGCCTAGGGGTATAATCAGTTCCTTCAAGTGTACAGAGACGATCTCAATAGCGGCTGCGAATAGCGCGGCCGACGCTAGCGGGATCGACATCGGGGTGTTGCTTTGAAAGGCGCCGGACAAAAGCGTTTCTGGTTCACTCTTGGCCTCGTCGCTGTCGCAGCCGGGGCGATCGGATTGCTCTATATGCGCGCCAGCGGGGGGTTGCCAAGCCGGAGTGAGGGCTCCGTTCAGCCACTCGCAACCAAACGGGAACCGATCAAGGTGTCGTGTCTCGGTCATATCGAAACGAAGGATGGCGTCGTTTCCGTTTCGGCCCGATCATTATCAGGGCAGCCTTCCATCGTTGGCGAACTCAGGGTCCACGAAGGGGACTTGGTGAAGGCCGGTCAGGTCCTGGCGGTCCTGGACAGTCACCGTCAACTCGACGGCCTGGTTCGTAATCTTGATTCCCAGGTGGCGGTGGCGCAGAGCCGGCTGGCGATTGCCAAAACCGGAGCCCGGGAAGGGGATATTGCCGCTCAGCAGGCTGAGATCGCGCGCCTCGAAGCTTCCCTGACGGCGGCGCGGGTCAGCGCCGGCAGATATGAGGCTCTTTACGAAAAAGAAGCCGCTACCGTGACCGAACGCGATCAGAGCCGCCTTCACGTGGAAACAACTACCCAGTTGCTCAATGCGGCGCGGAGCCGGCTGCGCAGTCTGGGAGAGGTCCGGGACGTGGATGTGAAGCTGGCCGAAGCCGAGGTGCAAAACGCCATGGCTAGCGTCGCGAAGGCGGAGATTGACGTGGAGCCCTCCATCGTTCGCGCTCCCATGAGTGGCCGAGTGCTCAAGATCCATGCCTTCCCAGGCCAGGAAGCCGGACCCAATGGAGTCCTGGAACTGGGGCGCACGGACCAGATGTATGTCATCGGAGAAGTTGTCGAATCCGACGTCCACCGCGTGAAGCCCGGCCAGAAAGCGACCGCTACCAGCGAGGCGCTTGCGGCGCCGCTCGAGGGAGAGGTCGAGTCTGTAGGAACCCAGGTTACGGGTCAGGATTTGTCGCCCGCCAGTCCCCGGTCATTTTCCGATGCGAGAGTTGTGGAGGTGAAAATCCGTCTCGCTGACAGCGGCACGGCCTCGCGGCTCATCCACGGCAAAGTCACCGTGGTTATTGGCCCGTAGGCCGGAAAAAGACACATGTTCAAACGCATACCACTTGCGTGGCTGCAGCTGGCTCATGAGAAGGTCCGCCTGCTGGCGGCAATCGCGGGAATTGCGTTCACCGTCGTTCTCATGCTCTACCAGATAGGCCTGCTCGACACTCTCTATGTGACAGCGTCGCTGGTCCAGACCCGCCTGAAGGGCGATCTGGTTTTGACCAGCCCCCAGTACCAATATCTGGTGTATTCGAAGAACTTCAGCAAGCGCAGGGTTTACCAGGCGCTTGCATTCGACGGAGTCGAGTCGGTCCAGCCCGTCTATCTGAGCATGGCCGAGTGGAAGAACCCCGTGAGTATGACCGTACGCTCCGTCCTGATTATCGGCTACGATCCGCTGGGTGAGGCCTTCACGCTTCCGGCCGGGGTAGATCCGCGCCGTTTGTCTTTGCCGGACACGGTCCTGTTCGACTCGACCTCCCGCACGGAATTCGGGCCTGTCGAACGCCTGCTTCATGAGCGCGGAGTAGTGGTAACCGAGGTGAACGGTCGAAAAGTCAAAGTGATCGATTTGTTCCGGCTGGGAAGTTCATTCGGTGTTGACGGAACGCTGGTCACCAGCGATTCGAGCTTTCAGCGAATGTTTCCGGCGCACTCGGGCGATCGCGTCGAACTCGGACTCATCAACCTCAAGCCAGGCGCGGATCCGGAGCGGGTCCGGCAAGCCATCGAGAATGGCCTTCCTCCGGATGTGCGGGTTCTGACGCGCGCCAATTTCATCGAGGGCGAAAAGACCTACTGGAAAGCGAACACCGGCATTGGCTACATTTTCACGCTCGGCGTCATCATCGGCTTCGTAGTGGGAGCCGTGATTGTCTACCAGATCCTTTACACCGGCGTCAATGATCATCTGGCCGAATTCGCCACGCTGAAAGCGCTCGGTTATACGGACTTCTACCTCTCCATGATTGTGCTCCGCCAAGCCTTGATGCTTTCCATCTTCGGCTATATTCCTGGAGTCCTGATGGCAAATGTGCTCTATTCGCTGACTTCGAACTACGCATTCCTGCCCATGAACATGGATCCCCGCCGCGTCGTGCTGATTCTGATTCTCACGATTGGCATGTGCGCCGGATCCGCGCTGCTTGCCATGCGAAAACTCCGGCAGGCCGACCCGGCCGACATCTTCTGAGCGATTCCCATGGGCCCATTAGCCGCACTCGGAATTCCCGAAACAAGCACCACCGAAACGGTCATATCCGCACGCGGCGTGAATCACTATTATGGGACCGGGGCGCTCAGAAAACAGATTCTCTTCGATGTGTCAGTCGACGTGATGGCCGGCGAAATCGTGATCCTCACTGGCCCGTCCGGGTCCGGAAAGACAACCCTGCTGACGCTCTCCGGCGCCCTCCGTTCCATCGAGGAGGGCAGCCTCAAAATCCTTGGGCAGGAACTCAATGGCGCCTCGCGGGATGAACTGGTCCGCGTGCGCCGGAACATGGGCTTCATCTTCCAGGCTCACAACCTGATCGAAGCACTGACTGCCTGCCAGAACGTGCAGATGGCGCTGCAACTGGACGGCTCGCGGTCCCGTGCGGAGTCCAGAAGGATGTGCGCTAAGATGCTGGAAGCCGTCGGCTTGGGGCACCGGGTGGACTACCCCGTGGGCCAGCTTTCCGGCGGACAGAAACAGCGCGTTGCGATCGCCCGGGCGCTGGTGCGAAATCCCAAAATCATCCTGGCGGACGAACCTACCGCCGCTCTCGACCGGGCTTCCGGGCGCGAGGTGGTCGAGATCCTCCAGAAGCTCGCGAAGGAGCAGGGCTGCGCCATTCTACTGGTGACTCACGACAACCGGATTCTGGACGTGGCCAATCGCATCCTCACTCTGGAGGACGGCCGGATCGTCTCGTTTGCTTCCGGCATTGCAGCTAACGCCAGCTACCTTCTGGGCGCCTTCTCGCAGTTACACAGGAAGGGCGACCTGATGAAGTACGTCCGCGATCTGAGCGACAAGCAGTTCATCGAGATCGCGGAGCGGGTCACGCAGGAATTCGAGCAGTTGCTGAACACGCTCGATCTGGGTAACGCCGAGGCGATGGCGGCGCTGCTCGACGAACTGCTGGATTGCTTCGCCTTCAAGATCAAGAACCGGTTGAACGCGGACCGGATCACGGTCTATCTGGTGAATTTCGAAAAGGGTACGCTGCGCTCGAAAATGGCCCGTGAAGACGGCGGTTCCATCGATATCGAGATTCCCATTACGGGCGGCATCGCCGGCCAAGTGGCGCGGACCGGGGAGACTCTGAACATTCCCGATGCATATGAGGTTCCCTACTTCGACCGGGAGATCGACAAGAGAACCGGCTATCGCACCCGCAGCGTTCTCTGCATGCCGATCATGGACAGCAAACAACGCGTTTTCGCGGTGGCGCAGTTGTTGAACAAGCTGGACGGCGGCGCGTTCACTGCAGAGGATGAGCGTAAAGTGACTGATTTCGCAAACGCGTTGGGTCTAATTGTAGAAAGTTGGACGCGTCTGCGGCAGCGTTAGTTCTTGAGTTTGGAGGCTCGGCGCTAGTGTGCAGCCGTCGCCTTGTCGAAGTCCGCTCTGGCGCTCAAATATGCGGTGAGCGCCTGCTGATACTGATGCTCGGTCTCGGCCAGGGACAACTGAGCTTCCATCAGATCCTTGGTTAGCGCAGTGCCCTGAGCGTGCCTCTCGCTCGCGATCCTTACGCCCTCGCGCGCCGCGGTTTGAGCGGTCCTCACAACGCTCAGCAGACGCTGGCTGTCCTCGACTTTGCGGTACTGGATTTCAACTTCGGCCGCCACTTGGGTTTCCACCGACTTCAGGGCGATACCGGCCTGGTCGATGACGATGGCCTTGTTGGCCAGTTCTCTCCTCCTCCGGCCCCAGTCGAACACGTCCCATTTCAGGTTGAAACCCGCAGCTCCGACATTCTGCGGCAGGAGATTGATCCGGAATGCGGAGAAATACTGAAGATCGAAGGTGACTTCCGGGATGCGTTCGCTCTTCTTCATATCTCGATCCGTCTGCGCCTGCCGGATTCTCAGCCGGGCTTCCTTGATCTCGGGCCGCTCACTCAACGCGCGCGCGAGCCCTGCTGCCAGATCGAGATCCGTCGCGGCGGCGTCAGGCAACGGCCGGAGGCTGTATTCCAGGTGAGGGTCCCGCCCCATGACGTCGTTCAACTGCTCCTTGCGAGTCGCGAGTTCGTGCTGCAGCGTGGCGGCCTCGTATTCCACTCTGGCGATCCGCGCCTTCACCTCGAGTTCATCCGATTTCAGTGCCGTCCGCCGGACAACGTTCTCCGCTGCAACCCGGTCCTGCTCCCGCAAAGTAGCGGCTGAAGTCTGGTTGGCGGCCAATGCGCTCTGCGCTTCCACAATCCCGTAATACAATTTCCTGACCTGGTTGATAAGCGCCATTTGCTGCTCCTTGAGCTTCTCCTGAGCCTCATCGCGTTCCAATCCACGCAAACGAATGTTCAGCATGATGCCGTGCAGACGGGATAGCGGCTGAACCGCTTTGGCTGTCACCAGAGTGAATGGGTGCGCGGGAGTCGTCACGGCCGTCCGGGTGGCGGGCAGCGGCCCGGTAGAGGGATAAACGCCCCAGGTCCCGGCGGGCACGGTGAAGTTCACCCTGTCGAGAAACTGCGCCTCGAAGACATTCAAATCGAACTGCGGCAACCTATAGGTGCGTGAGATCGCCACGCCATTCTCCGATTTTTCGATCTCCAGACGGGCCATTTTGATGCCTCGGTTTTCCTGGAGCGCCAGCGCTACGGCTTGTTCCAGGGTGAGGTCCTCCGGCACCGTTGGCAACTGTTGCGATTGGAGTGAGGCGGGAAGAAGAAGTAGCGCCAGAACTGCGGCGACACGGGCTGTCGTTCGCGGTTCCTCGCTTTCCATCGTGCTCTTTGTCGTCATGGAAAAATACCAGGTCGAGTTCTATCATGCGACGCTCCGGGCGGGTTCGCAACCTCGACATTGCGCTATAGTCCTTAATGGTGAACACGGCATCGGAACTGATTCGCAGGATCGACTTCTTCCAGCCCCTCGATGATCGCTTGATTGACAGAATCGCGCGCGTCTGCATCAATCGCGAGTATTCTTCCGGTGACTACATCGTCCGCCAGGGAGACCCTGGACTGGGCGTCTACTTTATTACCCGGGGAGCCGCCAGGGTGGAGATCACCCTCAACGGTGCCGTCATGCCCATCGCCCAATTGCAGGCTGGTGAATTCGTAGGCGAACTCTCCATCATCGACAACAAGCCGCGTTCCGCAAATGTGATTTGCTCGACCGACGCCAGTTGTCTCCTCTTGACGCGCGACAGCTTTATGAAGCTGCTCAACAAGTACCCGGAGATCGCCCTGCAAATGGCCCGGGCGCTCGCGGCCCGGCTTAGAAGCACGGACGAGAAAATGTGGCAAGGTGCGAAGGCCACGCCGCCGCCCGCTCCAGTGCAAAGCGGTGCTCAGGCACAGGAACCCAGCCCCCCGGCGGAGTCGGAACCGCGCTCTGACAGGCAGAAGATCAAGGACATGCTCGCGGACACCGTCAGCTGGGTTTACCCACTTAAGGCTGTGACGCAGTTTTCGCTGGCCGTGGTGGGCTGTCCGGTCAGTGTGGACCTGGAGACCCGCGCATCCCGCTCTATGGTCAGCGCAGTCGGCGCTCTCAAACTGGTGCTGGTCCCGTCCTATGAAGATCACGTAATTGGCGTGCATCCCTTCGCTGAAGGAACGTGCACTGCAACGATTCTGCGGCCCTTGAGCGCAAGCAAAGGCCCCGAGGTTCTGGTTTCACGTTTTCGCGTCCCGGTTCACCGCAATGAGAGCTTCTGGCTTCACCTTCCGGGGTCGGAGAAGCCGCGCATGAAGACGGGCTCCCACATGGAAACGGGCACCAAACTGCTTGGCGTCGCGCATATGGCCCGTCCGATTTCCTCCGCTGCCACTATGCGAGATCTTGAGGCCGCACTGGATCTCTGAGGCGCGCATCAACTGTTCGGCAGATGTTCGGCGATTCGGGCCAAAGCTTGGACACCGTCTATGTCCTGCGCCAACTCGGGCAATTCGACGAACCGCGAGCCTTTGCCCATCCACGCGGTCCGTGCCTTGCCTAGGTCGGCGCGCTGTTGGGAGCACACGCTGTTATACCAGTCAACCAGGCTGAGAGTGGCCGGCGATGCTCCGGGCGAAGGATCCAAACTGAGTTCCGGCCAGAGCCGGTTGACAATCAGGTCATCCACGGTGAACTTGCGCTTTGTCAGTTCCGTAAAGAAGTAGTTGCCGTCCTGCCTTGCCCGGCCCGGCGATGAGACGATGCGAAAGCTCGTGATTCGGGAGTCGCGCAGTGTCTTCATGGTATTCTTGGCGCGCTTCGCATAACCTTCAGCCACCGGCTGAAACATTGAGAAGAACTCGAGAACCTGACCCGCAAGGGCCGCGCCTACCAGTTGCTGCACTTTGGTGTAGAGGTTCGAAGATCCGGCGTCGCCTGAGACGCCCCTGTTCCAAAGGCCAAACGTGCGCCCCACTAGCTTCACTAGAGGGAAAGTGACGAGTTCGACGAAGAACTCCGGTTTGTCCAGAAACTCGAACGCGTGGCGGGAGGGAGCCGTATCGATGAACAAGGTTTCGAATCCGTCGGCGATCGCGTGCGAGATTCTCTCCACAGCGACCAACTCGTTCATCCCGGCGAGCGACGTCAACATCAACCGGTAAATCGGGTGCTCGAGGATCGCCCGGGCTTTTGCCTCGCTCACGTCGCTTCGCACCATTCGGTCCATTGCGGAGGGCACATCGAGCAACGCCCCCCATAGCTCGCCCTTTGAGCGCGCCGATGCGAGGTCGATGCGTTGTTGTGGGATCTCACCATCCATGCCGAGCGCAGTCCTAAGGCGCAAGGCGGGGTCAATCGTCAGTACAAGGGACTTCCTTCCTCCCATCGCGGCTCCGAGCGCGCTCGCCGCAGTCACCGACGTTTTGCCCACGCCTCCGGTGCCAACGAAAATCCGGATCTTCATATGCTTGCGCCTGGAAGATCGCCCATCTGCCCCGCCAGCTCAAGCAGAAACTCCACGTCCGAATTCGAGGCGCCTTTGCGCGGCAGAATATGCGTGGGTGTGCCGCCCGCCAGACAGAGCTTGCCGAATAAGGACCGCTCGATGGCATGGCGGTCGAGGATAAAGGACGCATCCCGCGATCCCGTCAGTTCGCCGGCAAAGGTCCGGCGGAGCTCTTCCCATTCCTGTTCCGGGATTCCCAGCAGCGGAGACGCCATGTTGCAGACCACAGCAGCCGGCTGCAACCCCAGTTCCCCGTTGAGCTTCTGGCACAACTCGATCACCTCGTCCACCGCCATTTCTTCGAGAGTGGCTACCGGAAGCACAGTGAGGCTCTGCGGATTGGCCAAAAATCCAGCCAAGGACTTGCCCAGCAGCGCCAGCGGGCCGGACAGGTAGGAATCGAAATCCCTAGCCACCTGCAGCATCCGCAGGAAATGCCCGGTGGCCGGCGCGTCCCAGACAATCAGATCAAAACCCTGCAGCGCCTCCGGACCAGAGCCGTGCACCGCGAGATCCCGGACGCGCGAGATGAATGCAATTTCCTTGAGCCCGGGCACGACTTCCACCAGGCTCTGGTACAGCCGGCTGTTAAGCACCGTGTCGGCCAGCAGGGACGAACCGGTATTATGCCTGACCACGCCCTGTAAGACCTCTTTGGGGTCGATGTGGATGACGAAGAGGTTCGAGGCGGCAACCGGGTGAAGCTCCTTCAGCCCGGCGAGGGAAACCGACAGCGCCAGTTCTGCCAGGGGATGCGAAGTGATCACGAGGGCGCGGCGTTTCTCGTCGGCGTGCCGCAGAGCGAAGGCTAGGCTCAGTGCCGTCTTGCCCACTCCGCCTTTGCCGCAAAAGACCGTTACCGGCCGGGCCATGCGGGCCGCCTGTTAGTCATGAAAAGCATCGCCTCCGATGCTTTTCACGGTGATGGACTGGCCCATGAACCAGAACCGGTAATTCTGCTTCAGCTTCACGATTTGCAGCAACCGCCGTGCCCGAAGCGGGGTTCGAGGCCGGGGTGGCAGCGGCGGAGCAGATCCTTCCGCCCAGGCAAACTTCTCAACGAACTTCTTCAGCGAGACCGCCCCTTTGTCCAGGGCCTTCTTCGCCGGGCCGTCGGTGAGAAACCTTGGCACCGACGCGACTTCTAGGTCCACATCCGAGAACAGGACCGTTCCGGAACCATCTTCCGCGGTCACCAGCCTGTACGTGCCTGAGTACCTCTTCAGTTCCTTGCCGCTGACCAGCTCGAACTGCAGCGCTTGTCCTGTAACGCCATCGAACCGGACGCGGATTCTGATCCTGCGCGTGGCATTCATGACCATCTCCACAATGGTGGAACTGCCGCTCGACGAAAGGACGGTGCAATGTTCGCAGTTCGGAACCCACTCGGGGTAACTGGGGTAAGCCGTGAGGGCCGAAAACACCCGCTCCCGCGAAGCCGGAATGTACATCGTGTTGCTGATCATCTTATCCCCGGCTGTCTTCGGCTGGAGTCAGCTTGTATTTCCTGCCCTTGATCCAGCACACAAGTCCCGTTTCGGTCTCCCATAATTCAAAGAGGTTTTCGCCGTCGGTGATGACTTCGGGCCCGGGATCAGAGGCCGCCACTCGCGAACCCAGCGCTGCCAGACACCTTGCCGGGCTCAGCACTAGCCAGGACGCGGGCCTAAGCAGAGGCACCCCTAATCTGCGCTTTACCTTAACGCTAACTCGCGTGAAGCCGGAGGTGTCCGCCTCGAAACTCCAGTCGATTTCAACAACCGGAGCCTGCCCTTCTATCACTCTGGCCAGAACGGTCTTACAAGGGGTCTCGATGCATTCGATCAGCACGGTTTCGGAACCGGCAGTGGCCAGTCCTACTTCAACAATGGCAAGCGTCCCTTCACGCGTCAGTAGCCTGGAGGAAACAATCGAAGGCAACCACTCCTGCCAGGTGTCATAGCCCGTCAGTTCCTTGTACACGAGTTCGGGAGCACAAGGAATCACACTGCGGGCGGTAGCGTTGGGCAGCGAAGGCATGGGCATGGAGTCCTAATCGGCAGGAGGGCCGCTTAACACATCAACCGCGAGCGGGGCATTGGCTGGCCGTGCGCCGCCGGGTGTCTCATTACCGGTAGTGTCGTACGCACGGGTTTCGTTGCTGCGGCCGAGCAATTGGTTACCAGCCTCGAGAATCGCTGCAGGAGAAAAGGTCTGGAACGCCTTTTCGACTGCCTTGACCGAGACGCGCGAGACTGATCGCAGTGCCTCTTTTTTTGTCTCGTCCAGATTTCTTTCGAGTGAGCTCGAAAACTCATTGAGCGAGGATCCGAGCTTTTCAGCGGCTCCTGGAAGACCCTTGCCTCCTACGCCTGCCTCGAAGATTTTTTGCAATTCTCCGATTCCGTAAAGCGTCAGTCCTGTCGATAAGCGGACGCTGGAAACAATCAGGTTCTGAATCGTGTCGCCCAACCCCGTTTCGCCGTCTCCAGAGCCCTTTTGAGTCATGCCACCTTACATAATAGCCCCGGAACAGCAGACCGCAAGCAGGGAAGCCCGGCATCATAAAACGGCCTCAAAAACAATGATCGCCGGACTCAGCTTTCATGCTAAAATAAGGCGGTTCAAGCGAGCCCTGCGGTCGTGATTCAGCGGCCATCATCCAGGAGGAACGACCAAAATGAGCACAGCCGAAAGACTCTCCGATTCTGAAATCGCCAGACTCCAGGCACGGATCGATGAACTCGAAACCGAGTTGAAGAGCAAGCACTCACAAGAGTCCAGCAAACACGCGGAGACCGATAAACTCCGCACGGACACTCTGGACAAGACCAGCAGCGAGGCGAATCGCATTCTGCACGCGCTGTCCATCGCGTTCGCCGAGCAGTTAAGGTCGGCGGCCGACGTCGTGAAAGCCGTCAGTGAGGAAGCCTTCAAGCGTCGGGAAGACAACATCGCGAAAGACGAGAAGGCCACCTGCGCCCGGATCGGCGATCTCGAAAACGACGTTGCTGGTGTGCTCAATAAGGGAATCGAAAAGACCATCGCCAGCCACCGTCGGGTGGTGGACAAGTTTTACGAAACCTATCACGAAGGCGCAGCCAGCTAAAGCTGCACAGGCTGGTTCTCCACGCCTTCGATGATTGACACTTCGCTGGCGGTCCGGGCCTTGGGAGGTCCGGCCGGAGTAATCCGGCTGCTTAGGCGATTGGGGCCTGCTTTCGTCCGGTACGGCCAGATCCTCGCGCAGCGACCGGACCTGCTTCCTCCCGAATTCCGTGATGAGTTTCTGCTGGAGCCAGCCGAAGTTTCGCAGCCCTTGCCATGGAGCGAAGCTCGGACAATTCTCGCTGCGGAAATCCTGAACATCGACACTGCCTTCCAGAGTATCGATCCCGTTCCGGTCTTTTCTAACGGTCTCAGCCAGGCCCATCCGGCAGTCACCGCCACCGGCGATAGCGTCCTGATAAAGTTTCTCCTTCCCGGCGCTCGTAAGCGCGCGCAGCGGGACGCCCGTCGCGCTCGGGCCTTCGCCCGCTGGGCGCCCTCAGAGCGTCCATTGATCGAAGAACTGGCGTTGCTGGTCGATGCTGAGCTGGATCTGGTGGCGGAAAGGGAGAACATCGGCAAGCTCGCCGACGCTTCCGGGAGCAGCCCCTTCCTGCGTGTGCCGCGAGTTTACCCGGAGCTCTCCACCGCGCAGGTACTGACGAGGGAGAATCTTGGTGGCGTCCCTTTGAGCGCCGTTCTCTCCCCCGCACGGCGCTCCACCTTCAAAGCGGAAGAAATCGAATTCGATGCGCGCGCACTGGCGATCCACCTGATCGACGGAGCGGTTCGCCAGATTCTGCAGCAACACTTCTATTGCGTGGACGTCCGGCCGCAGAATCTGCTGCTCTTGCCTGGAAACACCCTCTCCTTCGTGAACTTCCACCACTGTGCGGCGGTTGATCGTGAGAACAGCCTCATCTATACGCAGTTCCTGAATGAGGTTTTCTCGACCGAACTTCCCCGGCTCGCGCGCTCGTTCGAGGCATTGCTGATCGCGACGGATTCTTCAGCCTCAGAGACCATGCGGGAAGAGTTCATCCGCCAAAGTCACGAGTGCCTGCGTAGCGCGCCGCCCGCGCATCGTATACGGAGCGCCGCGGATTTCTCTTCACCCCTCTCGAACTGGCTGGCGGCCATCCTGCGGGTCGCGCGCCACCACGAATTTGAGATCTCCATAGAGCTTCTGTCCGTATTTCGCACCCTCGTCAGTCTCGAAACCGTCGCGATCCGCCTCGACCCGGGAGTCCATCTGCAGTCAACCGGGCAGGAGATCCTGAAAGACATCGTTCTGGAAAATGTCTTCGAGCGTATGGAGCCGGTGAAGGTGCGCAGCGCGCTGGTGAACCTGCTGACGGCATTGAACAACGCGCCGGAATACCTGCATCATATCCTGACCGATTCAGCGGAGGGGCGCCTCAGCCTGGGCTTGAGCGCAACCGAACACCCACATGCTGCAGCAACGCGCGACCGCCGTTACAGATTACTGGCGGTGTCCATCGCGGCAGTGGGCGTAGCCTGGCTGATGGGAGAGCGAGGATTGCCGCCAGCGGGACCGATTTCCGCGACGCGTCTGCTCGGCCTTGTGCTTTGTTTCCTGTACTTTTCCATGATTGTCCTGTGGCGAAGATTGCAGTAACGCCAGTCCAATCGCAGGCGTGGTAAAACCCGGTCCGCCTGAGGACCGGCCACCCGCAAGTCCCGCATTCTCCACCGTTGTATCGGAACTCGCTCTTCTCCCAGCCCGCTTGATGTTCGAAAACCCGATCTGACTAAAGTGAATGGTAGTTGCCAGATCACTGCGTTACCCGGCTCTGGCACAACGTTTTGCGGGACCACCTGCTTGTGCTGGCGAGCTTTGGCAGCGGGCCTCATGCCGCCAGAGTCTCCGCACGAGTCTCAGTTATCTTCTTCGGTCCGCCGGGCAGGATGCAGATCTTGAACTATTGCGTCCTGATCTTCGCTGCCAGCTCGATAACACAGATCGTGATTGCCGCCGTGCTGAAGTGCTTTAAGCGTGGCATCGACCCGATTCGGCGAATGAAAGAGAGGGATCAAGTCCGCGAACTGCCGCAACTTACCTGATGTCATCAACGCCGGACTGCGACGCGGGTTCCCGGGTACTTAGCAGATAGCTTCCAAACTGAACTGCGGACGCGAAGCAACGAGGCAGATCAGCGGACTTGACCGCTCTCTTTCGCTCACGGATCTTTGCGGGAGGTTCATTGGAGCGGCAAGACGCCCGCGCTTCCTCCACCGCTATTTCGGCTTGGAAAAAAGCCTGCCGAGCCCCTTCACCGTGTCTACCAGGTTCTCCGGTTGCGTGCCCTGCGCCGGTCGGGAGGGCCCGAACTTCTGGCCAATGAAGCGGCCGATGTCGGGTACGAAGCGCGGTTTCGCCGACGTCCCCGCGAGCTTGAACGGGAGGCCGCCCTGCCCCAGCGCCGCGCCGGTGATTTTGCTCAAGCCGCCGATGATGCCGGCGTCAGGATTGATGTTGGCGACCATGGTGAAATCGAGGTCGTTCCTGGCCGAGACTGTCCCGTCGCCCACCATATCACCCAATGCGGGGACAATCAGCTTGAACCCCATGGCTTTGATGCCATCCGGGCCCGCCTCGAGGTTGGAGCCGAGCAATTGAATAACGGTATCGTGGGCGCCCTTCAGCCCGGCAAGCGAGGAGAGCGTCTTCATCTGGGTTGCCAGATCGTAACCCACCAGCTTTGTGTTTTTGAGCGCCACCGAGCCCTTGCCCAGCGGACGGGCAGCGGTGCCGGAGAGGCTCAGGTCGAGCTTGAGCGTCCCGCCCTGCAGCTTCGCCTCGGAGGGCAGGACGATGCCGAATGACGGCAGCAGCGCCTCCAGGTCGTCAACGGGCATCGCGTCACCGGAAACATGGCCGCTGAGCGTCGGCGTCTCACCCGCAAGATCGAAGGTCCCTGTGATCCGAAGCGCCGCGGCTCCGGCACGCAGCGTCATCGACTGGATGGCCCCCGTGTGACGCGCCTGCTCATAAGTCGTATCGACATCGAGCGCTACGGGTTTAGGCGCGAGCGGAGAGTTGAGGCTGAAGCGCGACTTGTCCGCCTTCAGCTTGCCCTTGATGTGAATGGTCTTGCCGTTGGAATGGGCGGTGCCATCGAAGTCGGCAATCGCCGTGAACGCCGACTGCGGCCCGAGCAGCCCGGAGTGTTCCAGGTCGAGCTTGGCGACCTTCGCCTTCAGATCGAACGGGGTACGTGTCGCGTCCTTCTCGTCTGGCGGGCCGATCTGCCCTTCCAGTGCGAGCGTACCGCCACCTGCCACTTTCAAGTCGAGCTTGAGCGGGACGGCCATCTTCGGTGCGATCGGACCGACCGTGGTATTCACGCCTTGCAGCTCAATCGGCTTCCCGGTCTGGCCTTCGGTCACTAAGACAGTCCTGCCGCCTTCGAGCTTGATCTTGTCGATCGACATGCTCAGCGGCGCACTCTGCGTGGCGGGAGTCGCCGGAGCGGCAACGGATGGATTCGTCTTCGCCCCCAGTGAGGCGTAGTTCCACCCCCCCTTTTTGTTCTGAAGCAGCCGCACCTGCGGCTCCTGGATCGTGATGCCCGTTATGTTGAGCCTGTGGTCGAAGATCAACGGGACCAACTGCACCCCAATCGAGATGCCTTTGGCTGTCAGGAACGGTTGGTCTGAAAAAGCTGGATCATCGGCAATCGCGAGGTTCTCGGCCTTCGCGCCCCCCGAGAGCAGCGAGATGGAGAGCGACCCGATCCGGGTCTGGCGCCCGAGCGCCGCAGTTGCTTGCGCTTCGAGCATGGGCCGGAAAGTCTCGCCGCTGATTAGGAATGGCACCAGCGCCACGACCAGAATCAAAACCCCGAGCGCGCTGCCGAATACGATGAGAATCTTCTTCATCTGGGTTTCCTCCCCGGCCACTCATTCCATGCCTGAAGATTATAGCGGAGTCGATGAACTGCGGCTCTCAGGACGCTTCGAACAGGCGCTCGAAGAGCTGCCGGGTGCGCGCGCGGATTTGCAGCAATTCCAGGTGCAGCGGTTGGTCGGTCAGGTAGTCGGGAACCCAGCGTTTGACCAACGCGGTAAGGGTCTCCAGCGAACTCTCGGAGCGGGGCAGGTCCCCTTCGGTGTGACCGAAAATCAACCGCAAACCGTGATCCACGGCCCTGTAAAATGTCGCGGCATCGACCATGAACTGGGCATCGTTGTGTTCCAGATGGCCCATCTTCTCGATCACTTCGATACGCTCTGGCGTATTCAGAACCTTGAAGAAGATGCCCGCGCTCTTTAGCCGCAGGTACATCAAAGCGAAGTCGATGTCGTAGTAGCCGCCAGCCGCACTCTTCAGCGGGTTGCTTTCGCCGTGCTCGCGCTCGATGCGGGTCCGCATGAGGCGCAATTCCATGCGCGACCGGCCGCTTTGGCCGTAGCGCCGCCAGTCGATCTTCTGTAGCTCGGCAAGGAACTGCGTGGCCCGCTCGATGTCGCCAGTGACCGCGCGCGCCTTCATGTAGGACAGGCCTTCCCAGGCCTCCGCCTTGTGGGCGAAATACTCACTGAAAGCGCCTTCGGATTGGACCAGCGCGCCGCCCTGGCCATTCGGCACCAGTCGCGTGTCGACCGCGAACATGGTCCCGTCGCCGGTGTAGGAACCGAGGATCGAGACCAGCTTTTCGGCCACTCGCGTCCAGAAGTGCAACTCGGGCAGATCTGCATCCGGCAGGATGAAAATGAGGTCCGCATCCGAGCCCAGGTCAAACTCCTGCATGCCCAGGCGGCCCAGGGCAACCACCATCATCTGCTGCCACGGCGAATAGTTGGGGCTGGCGGGCGGATGGCTCTCGAAAACCTGGGCCAGCGCCAGCCGGTAGCAAGCCACGATGGCCGCGTCGGCCAGAGCCGAGGAGCGCTCCAGAGTCTGGAACACGGGTGTCAGCAGGCAGATCGATTCGGCCTGAATCCGGAACATCTGGCGCAGGTAGAAGCGGCGGATCTCAGCCACGTCCTCGATCATCGGCAGCACTTCGCCCAGCGCCATCTTCGAGTGGCCGCGCGTGCGCATGGAGCGCAGTTCTTCGAAATAGTCCGGCGCGCGGACCAGTTGCTCCGCGAAGTAGGGGCTGTGCTGGAAGAGATCGAGCAGTTGGCCGGCCAGCACCGGATCCTGGTTCAAGGCGCGCAGCCAGTCGTCGCGGCGGATGAGCGCTTCGAGAAAATGCTCGAAGGCGATGCGGTTGCGTCCGAGCCGGGTACGCGCGACGGCAGCGGCGAAAGCTGGCGCGCGCTGGTCGAGGAATCTTACCAGGTTGCTGACCACCGGTTCGCTCAAAGGCTGCTCGGAGACGCGCGGGGCCAGGCTAGTCACACCTGCCGACACGGGCGATTGCGTGTAGTACAGCGGCTGCTGGGCGTGGATAATGCGCTCGTAGACCTCCTGCACATGCTCCAGGTGCTCGTTCAGGTGCCGCAGCAGCGACTCCGGGGTGCTCTCCTCGCCCAACCGCGCGGCAGGCATCCTGCGGGCCACCAGGTCCAGTTCATCCAGCTTTTCCGGCAGTGCGTGCGTTTGACGGTCCTCGGCGAACTGCAGTCTGTGTTCGAGATGGCGCAGGAACTGGTAGGCGTTCACCAGCCGGGAGTATTCAGAATCGGAGAGCAGGTCCTTGTCGCGCAGCCGGTTCAGCGCCAGCAAGGTGCCCGAGTTGCGCAGCCAGACCGCGCGCCCGCCGTGGACCCTCTGGAGGCACTGCACCAGAAACTCGATATCGCGGATGCCGCCGCGAGCGAGCTTCACATCAGTGCCGCCGGGCCGCTTGCGCGCGGCCAGTTTGTCGCTGATGCGCTCGCGCGACTCCGACATGGACTCGACTGCCGAGAAGTCGAGCGTAGTCGAGTAAATCATCGGCTGGACCCATTCGAGCAGCGCCCGCGCCGGCTCGGGGTCGCCAGCCGCACAGCGTGCCTTGATCAGCATCTGCAATTCCCAATCGCGCGCGCGCTTCGAGTAATACTCCTTAGCGGCGTCGAGCGAGATGCTGACCTCGCCCAGGCGCCCATCGGGCCGCAGGCGCAGATCGACTCGGTAAATCATGCCCTGGGGAGTGTAGGTGGCCAGCAGTTCCGTGAGCCGGTGGGCGAGCTTCTTGAAGAACTCGCGATGCGTCAGGCCGTGTGCGCCTTCAATCGCGCCGGCGGCGGAGTACACGAACATCAGGTCGATGTCGGAGCTGTAGTTGAGCTCCCGGCCGCCTAGCTTGCCAAGCGCCAGCACCGAGAAGCCGCAGACGCTGCCGTCGGGCAGACGGGGTACCCCGAACTTCTGCTCCAACTCCGCGCGTACCGAGCGGTAAGCGGCGTTGATGATGCTGTCCGCCAGGTTGCTCAGCTCTTCGGTGACCTCCGGCAGGGCCGCGAAGCCCAGCACGTCGCGCACGAGAATTCGGAGAATCTGCCGGCGCCGGAAACTCGCCAGGCTCAACGGCGAGAGCGCCTCGCGCTGGCCGGGGTCGCCCTCCGCAACCCAGCCGGCCAGATCGGCCTCCATCTCCACTACCGAACGCACCCGGTGCAGGCTGCCTGACTCCAGGATGGCGATCAGCCAGCCCGGGTGGCGCAGCAGCGTTTCGGAAAGAAACTCGCTGGACGAGAAGACCGTAATCAGCGCCTGCAGCCCGAACGGCGTCCAGGCGATCTGCTGAAACTCGCTGGGGTTGGCTTCGCAGAACCGCTCCAGCCGCAGCACCACCGCCTGCGGGTCGGCCGATCGGCTGAGCAGAATTTCAAGTCCTTGCTGGAGGTCGGGCGGGATGGAGTGCGTCACGGATGAGAGCGCAAGTTGCGCGTGCCGGGCATCGCCGAGCGTGGTTTTGGTGGGCAAACAAGGCCATCCGGTCAGACCGCTTGGTCCGCCAAGGCGATTGTAACACCTGTATGGATGAGTCCACGTTGAACAACGGACGCATAAAAGCCACCCATCGCCCAAACCGGCGAGGCTGGGTCGCCAGCTTTGGCCGCGGCGTCGTAAAGCCGCTTCTGCAGGCGCGGCCCCCCCGGCTGGTTATACTCATCCAGCGCGCTGCATGGCTCCCGCAAGGTCGTCAGTTCGATGGCGGCGTCGCCCACCACGAAGCGCTGACCGGTGCGCAGCTTACGGAAGTCGATCCCGCTGATGGTCAGGTTCTCTCCCAGCGCGCCGGGGAAAACGGGGAAGCCTTCCGCCTGCAGCGTCTGCAAGTCCTCCATTGAGATGAGCAGCAGGGCTTTTTGCGGCCCCCCGTGGAATTGAGGGTGGAAATGCCCGTCGCCTTCGATTCCGAGCAGGTTGACCGACGCTCCGGCGACCGCAAGTTTGGGCACGCCGCCCTTTGAAATGCTGACCTGGTGCACGGTGCCGGTCAACTCTGGCGATTCGATGGGGCTCATGCCCCTAGGCTAACCGAAGCAAGATGTGCGCTGGTGTCCATGGCCGGTCGACCATTGCACGAGGCGCAGCTACTTCGATGTTGGCCGTTGGCGAATCAGCCGGATGCATCCAACCGCCAATACGGTAAGCTGGTCGTGACAATTCGCCGATTCTCATCGGGCATCGACACACCTGATGGATATTCCGCCCTATGCGCCCTTCTTCAGTCCCTTCCTGCTTCCTACGCCGCACCGTACTCGCCGTCTGCTTCGCGCTCCTCATTGTCCTGCAGTGGCGGGCCTCAGCCGCGACAAACGTCCAACTGACCAACGCGGGGCTCGATGGCCCCTACCTGCCCGTTCAGAGCGGCGGGCAAATCTCGGGCGTCATCGCCACCGGTTGGTCGGATAATTCGAATTGGGGCGTCACTCCAACGCCAACCATCCTGTACTCCCAGGAGACCGCCAACTGTCACAGCGGCGCTTCCTGCCAGAAGATCGACGTCACCAGCGTAGCTTCGGGGCGCATGCAGTTCGTGCAGGGGTACTCACAAACGGCCGGGAGTATCTACACCGTCTCGGCGTGGGTTCGCGGCACCCCCGGCGTTCAAGTGGCGCTCTCCGTCCAACAAGCCAGTTCGCCTTACGCGACGATTGTTTCGGGGTCGATCACACTCGCGGACGCGTGGCAGCAGGTCTTGGCGATGGGCTACGTCACTGCGACGGAGAGTGTGTATCTGATGCTCGCCATGAGCTCGCCTGGCACGGTATGGGTGGACGACTTCGCCGCGTCCTTCACGCCGGGCACCAGCGCACCGGCTCCGCTGCTCGGCCCGATTCCGCGGTCGTTCTTCGGCATGCACGTCGCCAACTACCAGCAGGGCAGCGCGCGCAACACCGGTTTCGAGCCGCCGTTTGCGCTGGTGGGCGTGAATAACTCGGTCAGCGGCCAAATTGCGGCCGACTGGTCCGACAACTCAACCTGGGCCACACCGCTGCCGGTGATTACCTATTCGGCTGACACCGCGAACCCCCACTCGGGCTCCTCGTGCCAGAAGATCGTGGTCTCGAATGTTGGGGCCGACGCCCTACAGTTCGTCGAGCCGGTCAGCGTCATCCCAGGGCAGAAGTACACCTTCTCCGCCTGGTTGCGCAGCGCTGATGGCATGCCCGTCCGGATGATGGTCCGCCAGGGACCGGCGCCGTACACCGCCTACAATGACGGCGGCTATCCGTCTCCACTCACCCTGACCTCGGATTGGCGGCAATACTCCGTCAATGCGACAGTCCAGGACAGCGGCGATATCCTGCTCATGTTTCAGTCCAACTCCACGGGTACGGTCTACATCGACGACGTCACATTCACCGACGCGAGCGGCAAGCCCGTCTCGGGCGGCGTGCCTTGGCCACAGGCACCTTTCGGTATGCTGCGCCTGTGGGATTCCGGCACCGCGTGGACTGCGCTGGAACCGGTCAAGGGCGTGTGGAACTGGGAGCCGCTCGACATGTGGGTGGCCGCCGCCGAGTCGCACGGAGTCAATGAGATTCTGCTGACCATGGGCCAGAGCCCCGCCTGGGCGTCGTCCCAACCGGACAATGTGAATTACATTGGCGCCGGCGCGGCCGCACCTCCCACCAACATTCAGGACTGGCGCGACTACATTACCGCCGTAGGCAAGCGCTACAAAGGGCGCATTCGCAACTATGAGGTCTGGAACGAACCGAACGACCCGACGTATTACGCGGGCACCGTCCCGCAGCTCGTCGATCTGACCCGCGAAGCCTATAAGATCCTCAAGTCTATCGACCCCGGCAACACCGTGGTCGCGCCCGTGCCCTACGCGGCGGGCTATCTCGACCAGCTGTTGCAGGCGGGGATGGCGCCCTATGTGGATGTCATTTCGTTCCACTTCTACACCTACACAGCGCCGCCCGAGCAGGTCGGTCCCGGCATCGCCAATGTCCGCCTGGTGATGGCGAAGAACGGCGTGAGCGCTATGCCATTCTGGGACACGGAGGGCGCTTCGGGTGATACCACGACCACTGAGGATCAGGGCGCTGCCTACCTGGTCCGGCGCTACCTGGTCGATCTGGCCTACGGCTCCGCCCGCTACGACTGGTACACCTGGAGCAAGGGCAGCACGTTCTGTGCCGCCACCGAACAGAGCGATCCGCGCCAGCTCACCAAGGCTGGCGTTGCGTTCCGCGTTTTGCAGAATTGGCTTTCCGGCGCCTCGCTGACCGGCGTGACTATCGATTCCGCAGGTACCTGGCAGGTCGGGCTGAAACTCCAGGATGGCAGCGCCGGAATGATCGCCTGGAACCCTTTGACGACCGTGCAAATCACGCTGCCCTCCGGCATCCACGCCTCGACCGCACGGGACATTTTCGGCGGCTCCACCGCGGTATCCGGCCCGACCGTACTGGTCAACGCCTTCCCGCAGTTGTTCTCCGCTTACAACCGGCCGCTGCCCAGCATCCTTTCGGTCGTCAATGCGGCCGACCGCACCGGCAACATCTCGCCCGGCGCGCTTGGCGTTGTGACCGGTTCGAATCTCGCACCTGCGGCCGGTTCCGCGGAGCTAACCCCGCTGCCTGCGGTGATGGGGGGCACCAGCGTCTTTGTGAACGGCGTGATCGCCCCGCTGATGTACGTGGACCCGAACCAGGTCGTCTTTCAGGTGCCTTCGAGCACGGCGCCGCAGAACGCCAGCGTGCTGGTTGGCTCGACGTCAGGCCTGAGCAGCGCAGCCACGGTTCCGGTCAGTGCGGCGGCGCCCGCGATCTTCCAACTCGCCGGCCATGCCGTCGGCGTGAATGCGGACGGGCGCGTCAACAGCCCGGCACACCCTGCGGCGGCCGGATCTAACCTATGGGTCTATTTCACCGGCGTCGGGCCGGTAACGCCCGCGCCCAACGACGGCTCCGCCGCCTCGGGCACGCCCGCTTTTGCGGCATTTCCCGCCACCGCGACCATAGGCGGCATCCATGCGACGGTTCAGCCGGTCGCGTTGACCCCGGGATTTGTGGGAGTTGCCGGGACCGTCGTCCAGGTACCCGCCTCGACGGCAGGCGACCAACCCCTGGTCATCACCGTGAACGGCGCGGCCAGCGCTCCGGCCGTGGTGTCCATCGTCCCCGCGGTCGTCGTACCGCACTAGACCGGCAGAACTGCGGTGACGCGGCCGCCTGATTCCCTATTTGGCGAGCAGCAGGAGCGCTTCGTCGGCGCTGTTCTCGCGAGCGAGGTCGAGGGCGGTCTTGCCCGCCTTGTTGCGAAGCGTGCGGTCTGCGCCGCGTTTGAGCAGCAGTTCGACGCTGGTCCCGCGATTCCAACTGGCGGCGTGGTGCAGGGGAGTCTCACCGCTCTCCGTGTCTTTGGCGTTGATCGCCGCGCATTTGTCCAGCAGCAGTTCGACGACCGCCGTCTGCCCCGCGAGCGCCGCATCGTGCAGCGGGGTGCCGCCCGAGGCGTTGCGCGCATCGACCTTGGCCCCGTGGGCGAGCAGCGCCTGCGCCACGGCCACGTAGCCTTTCAGCGCTGCATCGTGCAGCAGGGTACCGCCGCCAGGACAAGGCATGTTGGCGTCCGCGCCTTTATCGAGCAGCAGCGAAACCACGTCGGCCTGCCCGTGCAGCACCGCACCCTGGAGCTGTCCGGAGGCAGTCTGGCCTCCCGATTCGAGTTTCGCCCCGTGTGCCATCAGTAATTCGACCACCGGCGTGTGCTTGAAACGCAGAGCTTCATCGAGCGCCGTAGCTCCCGCCGAGTCGCGGGCCGCGATTTCCGCGCCGGCGTCGAGCAGCACCAGGGCTACGTCGGCATGGCCTTGAATCGCCGCCTCGTGCAGTGGCGTCGCACCGCTTTCCGAGTTCCGGACGTTGACCGTCGCTCCGCGCGCGATCAGCAGCTTGACCATATCGGCATGGCCGCGCCAGGAAGCCTCGTCAATCGGCGTCGAGCCGGCATCGTCGGCGGACCTCACGTTCGCACCCTTGTCGAGCAGCATCTTTGCGATTTCGACATGGCCGCGGTTGGCGGCGAGATGGAGCGCCGTCGAACCGCTGCGGTAGCGCGCATTCACGTCCGCCCCGTGGGCCAGCAGAACCTCCACCACGGCGCGGCGGTCCATCAGGACGGCATAGTGCAGTGGCGTGGAACCCGCCTCCTTGTGGCGGGCGTTCAGGTCGGCGTGGTGCTCGATCAGGAGTTCAACGATCTTGGCCTCTCCGCTCCAGGCCGCGTCGTGCAGCGCCGTTCCGCCCAGGGAATCGTACTCGTTGACGTCGGCCCCATGCGCGAGTAGTGCAGACACGGTTTCGATGTCACCCCCGCGGGCGGCTGTGTGCAAGTCGGAAAAGAGGAGCAGACAGAACAGCAGAGGCGTCATCGCCCAGCCTCTAGCACTCCGGTTCGAAGCGTCGAAGAGGCCCTTCGCAGCACGCGAAGTCCCCGGTCCGGCGCAGCTTCCTTATACGGCTTGCGGAGCCGCTGCGTCCACCGTGGCTGGATCGACGCGCCCGGCCATGGGTACATAGTCGCGCACCTCGCTGCCGAGGTAGACCTGACGCGGCCGCACGATCCGCTGTTCGGGGTCCAGGATCTGCTCTTCCCACTGGGACAGCCAGCCGGGCGTGCGCGGAATGGCGAACAGCACGGGGAACATGTCCACGGGGAAGCCCATCGCCTGGTAGATGATGCCCGAGTAGAAATCGACATTCGGATAGAGCTTACGGCTGACAAAGTAGTCGTCCTCAAGGGCGATGCGCTCCATTTCCAGAGCCATGTCGAGCAGGGGACTGCGGCCTGTGACCTCCAGCACCTCGGCTGCGACTTGCTTGATGATCCGGGCGCGCGGGTCGTAGTTCTTGTAGACGCGATGACCGAAACCCATCAGGCGGGCGCCGTCGCCGGCCTTCACACGCTTGATGAACTCGGGGATGCGGTCCTTCGATCCGATCTCCATCAACATGCGCAGTACGGCCTCGTTCGCCCCGCCATGCAGGGGGCCGTACAGCGCGGCGGCTGCCCCGGCCAACGCGGTGAACGGATCGCAATGGGAACTGCCGATACCGCGCATGGTGGTGGTAGAACAGTTCTGCTCGTGGTCGACGTGCAGGATGAACAGTACGTCCAAGGCACGCTCCAGCACCGGATGCGGTTTGTAGCGCAACTGGGTGCCCTTGTACATCATGCTCAGGAAGTTCGCGGGGTAGCTCAGATCGCCATCGGGGTAGACAAAGGGCATCCCGATGGAATGCCGGAAGCAAAATGCCGCGATGGTCGGCATCTTCGCAACCATGCGTTCAAATTGCACCAGCCGGTTCTGGGCGTCGAAGATGTTCTTGCCTTCCTTGTAGAAGGTGGACAGCGCCGCCACCGTGGAAAGGAACATGCCCATGGGATGGGCGTCGTGGCGGAAGCCGTCGATGAACTTCTTGGTCTGCTCGTGAATCAGGGTGTGCGAGAGAACGATGTTGTTGAACTCGTCCAACTGGCTTTGCGTCGGCAATTCGCCAAAATAGAGCAAGTAGGCGACTTCCAGGAAGCTGCTCTTCTCGGCCAGTTGCTCGATCGGATAGCCGCGGTAGCGCAGAATCCCCTTCTCGCCGTCGATGAAAGTGATGCGGCTCTTGCAGGCCGCCGTGTTCATGAACCCCGGGTCGTAGGCCATCAGTCCGAAGTCTTCACTACTAGTTCGGATCTTCCGCAAATCCATCGCGCGCACGGTTCCGTTTTCGATTGGAACCTCGTACGTCTTGCCGATTCGGTTGTCTACGATTGTCAGGGTTTCAGAAGGCATAAGGGCACCAAGCTAACGCAAGGAAGCGACGACGGATCGTCTTGATTCTAACTTAACTTGATGGTCGCGCTGCCGCGCGCGTTACACAAGCGGCCCGCTTTGCAGAAATGGCCTGAGGCGTTGAAAAGCGATGCCGCCGGCGCGACCGATATAATCCGAGCATGCCGCGACTCCCCAGGCTGAACGCCACCAGCCTTCCACTGCTCCTGAAACCAATCGTCCTGATCTTGCTGTCGGTCGCCGCAGTCGTGGCACAGCCGCAGCGTCCGCTAACGCACAAGGACTACGACTCCTGGAGGCTGATCACCGGCCAGACCCTCTCGCGCGACGGTAAGTGGGTGGCTTTCGCCTACATGAGCGAGGACGCCGACGGCGACGTGGTGGTGAGAAACCTGGCAGCGGGCACGGAGTACCGCATCCCGGCGGGGAATTTGCCGCAGCCGCCCGTGGTTCCGCCGGCGGAAGTGAACCCGGAGGCGCCACCGCAGCGGCCATCGGTGAAGATGCGTTTCTCGGGCGACGCACAATGGCTGGTCTTCGCGGCGTTCCCCACAAAGGCGGAGGTGGACCTCGCCCGCAGGGACAAGAAGAAGCCGGACCAGATGCCCAAGAAGAGTCTGGCCATCGTCAACCTGGCGACCGGCCAGACGGAGCGCATCGCGAATGTAAAGAGCTTCGACCTGCCGGAGAAGGGCGCGCCCTGGCTGGCGTATCTCGCTGAGGCCAAGCCGGAAGCCAAGGCTGAGGCGAAAGCGGCTGAAAAGCCGGCCACCGACGTAGCCGAAGATGGCAGCGCTGATCAAGCGGAAGAGGCTGGTGCCGGCGGTGCGGCTAAGAAGGAGTACGGCACGGAGTTGACGGTGCGCAGCCTCGGCGGCCCCACGTCTTTGCGTACGCTGGCCGACGTTTCGGAGTTCGGTCTCACGCGCGACGCCGGGGTGCTGTGGTTCACCACCTCCTCGAGGAAAGAGGAGGACAACGGGGTTTACTGGCTCAAACCGGGCGCAGTGGATGCCCCCGGCGTCTTGCTGAAGGGGAAGGGCAAGTATGCGAAGGTCACGTGGGACCGGGATCAGAAGCAGTTGGCCTTCCTGAGCGACCGCGATGACTCCACGTCGAAAACGCCCAGGCAGAAGGTGTACTACTGGGACCGGCAGACCGCAGCCGCGGCGGAGCTGGTTTCCACGGCTACGCCCGGTTTCCCGCAGGGCATGGTGGTTGGGGAAAAGGGCACGCTGGCGTTCTCCAGGGACGGCAAGAAGCTGTATGTGCCCTCCGCTGTGCCTCCCAAGGCGCCGCGCGACCCGAAAGCGGAGCCCGTCGCCGACGAGAAAGTGAGCATGGATTTGTGGCGTTGGAACGACGATTACGTCCAGCCGATGCAACGGATTCGCGCCATCCAGGAACGCAACCGCACCTACCGCAACTCGTTCGATCTGGCGACGAAGTCGCTGGTGGCTTTGGGCGCCCCCGACCTGCCGGCGGTGGTGGTGAACGACTTCGGCACGGCCGCTATCGGGCTGGACGACCGGGCCTACCGCCAGCGGGTGGATTACGACGGCAATTACAGCGACTTGTTCCTGGTGGACGGCGCGAGCGGCGGTCGCAAGCTCGTCCTTGCAGAGGTTCGGTCGGCTGGCGCCAAGGAAGTGCACTGGTCGCCCAGCGGTAGATTCGCCGCGATCTACCGGGAAAAACAGTGGTACGCGGTGGATGCGAGCGACGGCCCGCCGCGCAACCTGACCGCGAACTTGCCGGTCGCTTTCTTCGATGAACGGTACGACGTGCCGGAGACGCCACCAGCCTATGGTTTCGGCGGCTGGACCCGGGACGGTGCGGCGCTGCTGTACGACCGCTACGACGTGTGGCGCGTGCCGGGCGACGGGTCGGCTGCGGTGAACCTCACCGGGGGGGCTGGCCGCGCCCAGAGGGTTGAATACCGCGTTGTGCGGACTGACGCCACCGGCGACGAGGACGAACCCGACTTGGGGATAGATCCCGCCAAGCCGCTGATTCTGCACGGCGAAAGCGAGGAGACACGGGCCTCGGGCTTCTTCCGCAGTTCGGCAACGACGGCCGGAGCGCCGCAGAAGTTGCTCTGGAGCGACGCCAGTTGGCGTTATGTCGCGCGCGCCAAAAACGCAGAGGTGTTTCTGGTTTCCGAGAGCCGCTTCGACGAGTACCCCGATCTTCAAGTGACCGACCCCGGGTTCGATACGGCCAGGAAGATCTCCAATGGCGGAGACCAGCTGAAGCCCCTCGCCTGGGGCACGGAGGAGTTGATCCGCTTCCGCAACTCTGACGGCGTGCCGCTGCAGGCGGCGCTGTTCAAGCCGGCGAACTTCGATGCGAAGAAGAAATATCCGCTGATGGTGTACATTTACGAGCGGCTCACGCAGAACCTGCACAGCTTTGTGAATCCCGCGCCGGGCCACTCGGTGAATACAAGCTATTACACCAGCAACGGCTACCTGGTGCTGCAGCCGGATATCGTTTACACCATCGGACAGCCCGGCCAGAGCGCGTTGAAATGCGTGCTTCCGGCGATCCAAGCCGTGGTGGACCTGGGCATTGTGGACGAGCATTCAATCGGCATCCAGGGCCATAGCTGGGGTGGGTATCAGATCGCCTACATGGTGACGCAAACGTCGCGCTTCCGCGCCGCCGAGGCGGGTGCGCCGGTGGGCAACATGACCTCGGCCTACAGCGGCATCCGCTGGGGCACTGGGCTGCCGCGGCAGTTCCAATACGAGCACACGCAGAGCCGCATCGCCAAGACGATCTTCGATGACCCGTATAAATTTGTGGAGAACTCGCCGGTGTTCCACGCGCGCCGTGTCAGCACGCCGATGCTGATTTTGCATAACGACAACGACGACGCCGTGCCATGGTATCAGGGTATCGAGTACTTCCTGGCGCTCAGGCGCAATGGCAAGGAGGCGTACCTGCTGAACTACAACGGCGAGTATCACGGACTGCGCCGCCGCGCCGACCAGATGGATTACACGGTTCGCATGCAGCAGTTCTTCGACCATTTCCTGAAGGGTGCGCCCGCGCCGCAGTGGATGCAAAACGGCGTGGCATTTCTCGATCGGGACGAAGAGAAACTGAAGTTCCGGCAGGAGCGCGCACAATGACCGGTGGCTGTCAGTGGACCTGACCGCTTACTATCCCGCGGCTTTCTGCTGGTCACTGAACGCATGTTCTCCGCGTTGGGGGTGACGGGTATGCTGGGCAGCCGGGGAGGATTCCGATGGCGCTTCCCGTCCCTCGGGATCAGCGCACCGATTCGGCTTGCTTCATCGTGTCGGCAGAAAACCCGTAAGTTTCGAGCAGCGTTCCGGTCGCACGCTGGAGCACTGCCTTGGCTTTGGCGAACGAACCCCGCGCGGACAACTCGGTTAGCCGGGCCTGTGACAGAACGTTCTGAAACTGGCCTACCGCGAAAGCGGTGCTGAGCCCCTCTTCGAAACGGGCCTTTTCGGCCTCCAGCGATTCAATCTGCAGGCGGGACGCCTCGGCAGCCGCCTCGTAAGAGGCCTGTGCACGGCGCAATGCGATGAGCGCGTCCTGCACCTCCAGGCGAGCCTGATTGCGATACTCCTCGGCACGGATGTCGGCCTGGCGCGAGACGATTTCGTCGCGTGCCGCGTCGGCCTGGGCCGTCCGGTTGCGCAGGGGCAAATTCAGCTGGAGCCCCGCGCCGTAGGTTGGGTAGTTGCGCCGCAAGACCTGACCCAGCGCGCCGCCGTACCCGCCCAGGAAAGCCAGGTCCGGATTTGTGGCAATCGCGTTGCGGTCGCCGCCGAGGCCCGCATTCTGAGCGAAAGCGACGATATCCAACTGCGGCTTCAGGTTGTTGCGCGAGCCTTCCAGGGCGATACGGTTATTCTCGGCTTGCAAGCCCGCCTGCAGCAGGTCCGGCCGTCCGGCCAGAGCCTGCTCGATCAACTTGCCTGCGTCCAATGTGGCCGCGTCGCGGGGCAATTCCAGCGCGTCGGTCGGTACCACGCGCGCGTCGCGCAAGGCGGCTTCGTCCAGGCCCTTACGGAACAAAACGCTCTTGAGAACCGCCTCCTGCTCTTCCACCAGCGCGCGCGCATCAATCAGCGCCTGCCGTGCGGTCAGGAGGCTTGCCCCTGCCCGCGTAACCTCGATCGACGGTAGGATTCCCTCCTCCACGCGAGCTGCTACCTCGCGTTTGAGCCACTCGGCCAATTGAAGATCCTCTTCCTTCACCTTGACGTTGTCGCGCAAGCTGGTCAGGTCGATGTAGAGCCGGGCAACTCCGTAGACCGTGCTGATCAATTGCTGCTGGAAGAGCAGGCTGGCGATCCGCTCCTGGTTTGCGGCAATCCGGATGTAGCGGCGGTTCAGGCTGGTACCAAAGCCGCGCAGCAGGGGTTGCGTGATCGTCAGCGAGAGGCTCGATGTCACGTACGGGCTGTAGTTGGCGTTGGTCGAGTTGAGAGTGTTGCGCGAGTTGTTAAACGAAAGGGCGGCATTGGCGCCGCTGGCGAAGCCCTGTGTCAAACCGGCGTTAGCGTTCAAGGCGGTCGCGACTAGGTTGTCAGTGCCGACTGAGCCGGGACCAACTTCGGGCGTGGACTGGTGCGAGTAATTCAACAGGCCGGTCAGGGCTGGGTCGTACACCGGAAGAGGCGTTCCCGCGCTCAGCGGGCTCTGGCCGAGCAGCGAGAGGTTCGATTGAGTTCCGCTCAAAACGCCCAGTTCCGAAGCGTTCGTAGGGATGGAACCGCCGCCCGAGGACTGCTGGCCGAGGCTGGTGAGCAGCGGGCTGGCCGGTCCGCCGATACCCAGCGGCACTTCGGCGATCGTGTATTGCAAACCGCGCGTCGTCCCGCCGCCTTGCGCGCGCAGAAGATCCTGATGCGCGGCCAGCAGGTTGTAGCGCTGGGTCTCGACGTCCAGGTTATTCTCGACTGCGATTGCGATGGCGTCGCGCAAGGAAAGATAGAGTTGACCGGCTTTGAGCAAATCGGCATAGCGCGAGGTATTGTTCCAGTTGGGCGTGGGGACGGAGGCCGGGCGCCACACGCGCGAGTATTTCGTCCATCCCCCGGGGATGTCGTCTGCCTGCAAAGGAAAGACCAGCGCAGCGCTGAGTAGCGCTACGAGGATTGTACGGATGCGCATTGGGACTGCCCCGCTCAACGGGGCTTCCTCCCGGCGGCGGGACTTCCCACATGCGGCCGCAGGAATGGCCGGGCCTCGACGGCGACACCCTCGCGGACACTGTCATTGGGATTCACGACGACTTTCATCCCTTCCCTAATCCCCGTCAGCACCTCGATTTCAGATCCGGTGTCACGTCCGACGCGCACCGGTTGGAAGTGCACGGTGCCGGAGCCGTCCACCACCGCCACCAAGGTCCCTTCGGCTCGCGCGATCAAAGCCTCGGATGGAATCAGCATCGGCGGGTCTTCACGCAACGCGTGCAGGCTCACGCTCGCGTACATCCCCGGCAGTAACTCGCCTTTCGGGTTCGCCACCTGGACTTCGACCAGCAGCGTTCGAGTGGCCGGATCGAGGGCGCCGGACGAGCGCGCCACTTTCCCCTCGAAAACCTTTCCGGGTAGTTCGTTGAAGGTCACCTGCGCGCTCTGCCCAACGCGCATCTCGCTCGCATTCACTTGAGGAGCGTTGATAAAAGTGCGCAATGTGCCTGTCTGCGCCACCCGGAACAGCATCGTGTTGCCGGCGCTCACCAGTGTGCCTTGATCTACGTTGCGCAGCGTGATGATGCCGGAGAACGGAGCGCGGACCTTCAAGTAGCTGGAAACCTGCTTCAACCGGGCAAGGTTCGCTTCCGAAGCGGAGATATTGTTCTGCGCGGCGGCTACGCCCTTCTGCAGCGCGTCCACGGCGGCTGTGTCGGCCTGGAAGCGGGCCTGATAAGTATCGTTCTCCTGGCGGGAAACGATGCCGCGTTTCTCCAGGTTGCCGTAGCGCGCGGCGGAAACGCGGGAGAGTTCGCGGTTGGCGATACCCTGGGTGAGACTCGCCCTGGCTTGCTCCAGCGTCGAGCGGGCCTGCTCCAGCGAGGATGCCGCCTGATTCACCTGTTGCTGCAGCTCGGGGGCTTCAATCTCGGCCAGCACCTGGTCCTGCGCGACTCGATCGCCGATATCCACAAAGCGGCGTTTCACGTAGCCGTCGGCTCTCGATAGCACCGGCGCCTCCGTGATGGCCTGGAGTGTACCCGGCAGCACCAGGACGGTCTCGGCGGGAGCGCGCGTGACCACGGCCGCGGGCACCACGGGCTTTGATGTCAGCGTCTGTTCCGCCTCCGCGGCCAGGACGTGCTGACGGCGCAGTTTGGGGAGAAAGCCCGCTGCGAATGCCAGAATCAGGACCGCCACGAATGTGATGGCGAGTCCCCGCAGCAGTGCGGCGCGCGGCTTCGCCTGCGAGGTCTTGGGCACCTCGATGTGCGCCGCCGAGTGGCTCTGCCGCAAGTGCTGAACCTCGTGCTCCAACTGCTCGATCTTCTCCCGCAGCGCGGCGCTATCGTCGCGGGACTGCGGAGGGGCCGCCTCAGACTTTTCCGGGATCATTCCGTTTCTTCCTTCAATATGAGTGCTTCATGATCGACGGGCGGCTTCGTACGGAGGAGGCTGTAAACCATCGGCACCACGAACAACGTGGAGACCGTGGCCACCGCGAGCCCTCCGATCACCGCCCGGCCGAGCGGCGCATTCTGCTCGCCGCCTTCGCCTGCCCCTATCGCCATCGGCAACATGCCGAGGATCATCGCGGCCGCCGTCATCAGCACCGGGCGTATGCGCACCACACCCGCGGAGAGCGCGGCGGCGCGGGCGCCCAGGCCTTCCAGCCGCTCGTCGTTAGCGAAGACAACCATCAGGATGCTGTTCGCCGTGGCCACGCCGATGCACATGATGGCGCCCATCAAAGACGGCAC
Organism: uncultured Acidobacteriia bacterium; assembly: GCA_903909435.1. GTDB lineage: Bacteria > Acidobacteriota > Terriglobia > Bryobacterales > Bryobacteraceae > CAIVVT01. The sequence goes on from CAIVVT010000061.1 coordinate 176,983, forward strand.
GCTCAACGTCGTCTGCGTGATGAATAACATCCAGAGAATACCGGCCATCGCGCCCGGCAAAGGCATCAGGATGATGAATGGATCCAGCCAGGACTGGAAGTTCAGTACCATCAGCAGGTAGACCAGAATCACGGCCAGGATCAGGCCGAGGCCGAGCCGGGTAAACGAACTCTGCATGGTTTCGAGTTGGCCGCGCACCATCATGGAGGCGCCGGGCGTCAGTTTCGGCCGCAGGCTGTCTACGATCTTGTTGACCTGATCCCCTACCGTGCCGAGGTCGGCGCGATCGATGTTCGCGAACACGTCGTACACCGGCTGGACGTTGTAGTGGCTGACGATTAGCGGCGCCTGGCCGCGTGCCGTGGTTGCGACGTTGCTCAGGAGTTGGGTCGCTGAGGGGACGGCGCCGGGGTTGCCGTAGCCCGCTGAGGATTGTGCCGGACCAGCCGGCAGGCTGGCGAGGCTCGCGGTCGGATTCCCGAATGCCGTGGCGGAGTTCTTGCTCAGGCCGCCGGAGTTGACCGGGGTGCGCATCAGCACATCCAGCGACGGAATCGCGTACTGCGGAGTCTGCACCCCGATCGAGTAGTTCACGCCGTTGACCCAGTTCAACCAGTAGCTCGGCGCGACCTGCGTGCTGCCGCTGAGCGAGATCAACAGGCTGGAAGTGACGTCCTGCTGGGACAGGCCCAACTCGGCCGCGCGGCTTCGATCGACGTTCACGCGGATCTCCGGATAGTCCACGATCTGGTGGATGTGCACGTCGGCGGCGCCTGGAATGCGCTCGATCCGGCGCTGCAAATCCTGGGCCATGGCGTAGTTAGCCACGGTGTTGCGGCCGATCACCTGAACGTCAATCGGGGCCGGCAACCCGAAATTCAGGATCTGGCTGGTCATGTTGGCCGCTTCGAAGTAGAACGTCGCGCCGGGAAAACGGGTGTGCAAACGGTGGCGCAGCTGTTCGACATAGCTTGCGGCGGAGCCCTTGTGTTCTTCCTTCAGGGCGATCTGGATGTCGCCGTCTCCAGGACCGGTATTCTGGTTGTCGCCCATCGCCAGGTTCATGCCGCTGAAGGGCAATCCGATATTGTCGAGAATCGTGTCGAGGTCGGCGGGCGGGACGGTGCCGCGAATCTCGTCTTCCACCTGGGCGAAGAGCGCTTCGGTCTGTTCGATGCGCGTCCCCGAGGGCGCCCGCACGTGGAGCCGGAGCTGGCCTGCATCGACGTCGGGGAAGAAGTCGCGTCCGACGAATGGCAGCAGTCCCAGCGAGAGCAACGAGAAGCCGAAGAATCCGATCAGCACGATTCTGCGATGATCGAGACTCCAATCCAGAAAACCCGAATACTTGTCGCGGAAGCTCTCAAAGCCCCTATTGAAGGCAAGATGCACACGGAAGAAGAGCCCGTGGCCGGCCGCGCTCTCCGTGCTCGACTCGCCATGCTCGCCATGCTGGTAGCGTGCGATTTCGGGTCGCAGCATGTAATACACCAGGGTCGGAACCAGCGTCCTGGACAGGAGGTAGGACGCCAGCATGGCAAACGCCACCGCCAGCGCCAAGGGAGTGAACAGGAAACTGGCCGCGCCGGTGAGCAGCAGGACAGGCACGAACACGATGCAGATGGCGAGCGTTGAAACGAACGCCGGCACCGCGATTTGCTGAGCGCCGTCGAGCACGGAGCGAACCATCGCCTTGCGCATGGCCATGTTCCGGTGAATGTTCTCAATGGTCACCGTTGCGTCGTCCACGAGAATTCCGACCGCGAGCGCGAGCCCGCCGAGGGTCATGGTGTTTACCGTTTCCCCGAGCTGGTTCAAAACGATTAGCGAAACCAGGATCGAGAGCGGGATGGAGATGCAGACAATCACCGTGCTGCGCCAGCTTCCCAGGAACAGCAGAATCATCAGTCCGGTGAGCAGGGCGGCAGTGAGGGCTTCTTTGAGTACCGACTGAATGGCGCCGCGCACGAACAGCGACTGATCGAAGATCATGCGCACCTGCAGTTCTTTGGGCAAGCCGGCCAGAATCAGCGGCAACTGCTGCTTCACCTTATTGACGATGTCGAGGGTTGAAGCCTGGCCGTTGCGCATGACGGTGAGCAGCGCACCGCGCGTGCCGTCCTTGCGGACGATATTGGCCTGCACGGCGAAGCCGTCCCGGACCTGCGCCACATCGCGCATGTAAACCACCGAACCATTGGTGGTCTTCACGGGAAGGTTGTTCAGTTCCTCGATCAGGCGCGGGCTGCTGTTGACCTTAACCTGATATTCCTTGTCGCCGAACTTGGCCGTGCCTGCCGGCAGGATCAGATTCTGCTGCCCCAGGGCGTTGGAAACGTCGAGCGCCGAAAGACCGCGCGCCTGCATAGCATCGGGGTTCAGATCGACCATTACCTGCTTGAACTTGCCCCCCAGAGGGAGCGGAATCGTGGCGCCCTGAACGGTGGCAAGCTGCGTGCGGATGAAGTTCTGCCCGAGGTCTGCGATGGACTGCTCGCTGAGCACGGGGCTACTCAATCCGATCTGCAGAATGGGCACCGAAGAAGCATCGAACTTGATGACACTCGGGGGCGTCTGCCCGGGAGGCAGTACGCGCAAGATGCCCTGGTTAGCGGCGACCACCTGGGCTAGCGCCATGTCGATCTTGACGTTGGGCTGAAAGTACAGGCGAATGACGGCGGTGCCGTTGTAGGACTGCGACTCGATGTGCTCGATGTCGTTCACCGTCGTCGTCATCGAGCGCTCGGAAACGGTGACGATGCGCTTCTCCATCTCCTCCGGCGAAATGCCGGTGTAGCCCCACACGACGCTCACGACGGGAATGTCGATGTGCGGGAAGATGTCCACCGGCATGGTCATCATCGCGGCCCCGCCGAGCAGCACGATCAGACAGGCCATCACGATGAAGGTGTATGGGCGCCGGAGCGCCAGTCGGACAATCCACATTTATTCTTTACCTGCGATGTAGGGCCCGGGAGCGGGCGAGAACCACAACTTTCGGGCAAAGCGGCCCTATGTTTATGGGATGACAGGAGTGCAGGACGGCGATATGGCCCTTTCGGGCTATGCCTACATCCATTCAGCACCATCCGGAAGCGGGGCTGGGCGGCGCCCCACCGGACTCACGACAGATGAACGACGCCCCGTTGGATCGCGGCCGTAGCGGCCTGGGTGCGGTCTTCTACATCCAACTTATCGAGAATGCTCTTCACGTGGTTCTTCACGGTGTGCTCGGCGATGCTCAGTACGTAAGCGATCTGCTTGTTCGCCAGACCCTTGACGATCAGTTCCAGCACCTCAAGCTCGCGAGCGCTCAGGATGGGTCCTGGAACCTGCGCCCTGAGGGCCGCCGTTACCTGTGCCGGAAGATAGGTTTGCCCCGTAGCCACAGCGCGAACCGCTTTCAGCAGGTCGTCATGCAGGACGTCTTTTGTGAGGTAACTCGCAGCCCCGGCGTGCAGCGCCCTACGGATGTCCTCGTCGCCCCCATAGGTACTCAGGCAGATCAGCCTTGCGTCGGGGAACTGCGCTCGAATAGCCGCCACGGCCTCAATTCCACCAAGCACGGGCATGCGCACGTCGAGCAAGCCGACATCAGGCTGCGTGGATCTATAGAGTTCGACGGCCTGCTGCCCGTTGGATGCTTCGGCGACTACCGTCATATCGGACTGCGCGTTGAGGATCGTGGTGATGCCTACCCGGGCGATCAGGTGGTCTTCCGCAACCAGGACGCGGATGGGGCTGTCGAGCTTCATGCGTTGAAGGAACCTCCGGATGGACTTGCGGCCTCGGACCCGGCGAGATGCGCCCGCGTGGAGAGCGGGACCGGAGCGGATACCTCTACTAGCGTCCCCCCTCCCGGGCGGCTCTCCAGGCGGAATGTTCCGCCGATGCGTTCGGCGCGCTCCTGCATCCCTAGAATCCCGAAATGCCCGGCCGACGGGTCGAAGGTCGTCTCCGGGTCGAAGCCCTGCCCATCGTCCCGAACGGAGAGCTTCACCTGGATGGCCCCGGCGACCTGTTCATAATTCAGCCGCACCCAGGCGTTCTTCCCCTTGGAATGGTGCGCGGCGTTGTGCAGGGCTTCCTGAGCCACCCGCAACAGATGCTGTTCCTCTTCGTCCGGCAGTTTGGCCGCTTCGTCGCCGGCTTCCACGTGCACCTTCAATGACGATCCGGCGACCCAGGCCGGAGCAGCCGACTGGAGCGCCTCACCGAGCGATTGCCCCTGCAGCACGGCGGCGCGCAGGTCCATTACGGACCGGCGGGCTTCGGTGAGGCTGTGACGGACCATTTTGCGCGCCAGGTCCAGGTATTGGCGAGCGCTCGTGACGTCCTCCGCCAGCCGCATGGACACCGCGTCGAGCAGGGTAGACAGGCCGACAAAATCCTGAGCAAGGGTATCGTGCAACTCGCGCGCCAACCGGGCACGCTCGTTCAGCACGAGTTTGAAGCGGGTTCTCAACTGCCTGAGGCGCAACTGCCAGGCGCCCCACAGCATACCCAGCAGCGCGACGCAGCACAGGCTCGCGAACCAGGCGGTCTGGTAGTAATGCGGCCGAACGGAGAACGCATATTCCGCCTGGCTGGATTTCCCGCCGGCCTCGGCCCGCACGTGGAACAAATACCGGCCGGGGCCGAGATTGCTGTAGCCGGCCATTCGGCGCGCGCCGCTCTGCACCCAATCCCGGTCCACGCCATCCAGCCGGAACTTGTAGCGCACCGCATCGGGCGCGCTCAGTTGAATACCCGTATAGCGGAAGATCGCGCGGCCGTCTCCCGGACCGAACGCGTTGGTTTGCTGCGATTCCGGCGGTTTCCCGTCGAACTCGACCAGCGATATCACGAGCGACGGCGGCAGCCGGTCGGGGGCGGGGGCGGCGGGATTCAGCAGCGCCAATCCTTGCGCCGTGGGGAACCAGAGCCATCCGTCCGCCGTCAACTCGCCGCTGCCGGAGGCGAAAGCCGGCGCACACTGCGCGCTGCGCAGGCCGTCCGATACGCCCAGAAGTTCTGCTGCTACTTTCCTGGAGCGGCCCGCGGTGAATGCCTCCAAACTGGCCCTGTTCACGTGGCAAATGCCCTGCGTCGTGCCCAGCCAGAGGTCTCCCGCCAGGTCCTCCACGATGATTGCGATGTTGTCGCCAGGCAGTCCCTCCGCCGCGCCGCAGTGGTAGAATCGTCCGTTGCGCCGCCATGCCAGTCCGCCGCCGACCGTACCGACCCAAAGCGTCCCGTCGCGTCCCGCGCGAAGGCTCCTGAACTGCTCCGCCGGTAATCCTTCGGCCGCGCCGTAATGCGCTACGCGCCCGTCGCGGACCTCCCACAGTTCACCGCCGTAACTGGCCGCCCAGACGGCGCCGTCCGGAGTCTCTGCCAGGGCGATCAGACCGTCGTTGGTGGTGGGCCCGCCGCCCGCCACGTGCGTTCCGTGTCCGGCCTGAATGCGGATCAGGCCTCCAGGCGACGCCGCCCAAACCAGCCCGGTACGGTCTTCGAGGACGTCCGACACCATACGCCTGTGCAGCGGGTCGGGGGTGGGCAGATGGCGGACCTGGCCCTCCTTGATGGACACCGCGCCTTCGCGCGTGCCTACCAGCAGGGAGCCGTCCGCCGCGTCGCGAGTGGAGAAGATTTCGTTACTTGGAAGTCCATTCGCGGTCGTGTACCGGAGGTTGGGCCCTGGCCGGAAGCGGAACAGCCCACGGTCGTGAAAGCCGATCCACACGGCCCCGGAACGGTCCTGGTGGACGACGGTCGGCTTGTCTCCAGGCAAACCCTCCAGCCGCGAGTACAACGTGAAGCGTCCGTCGTGATAGGAATTCAGGCCGGTATTCGTACCGACCCACAGGTTGCCCTCGCGGTCTTCGAACAAGGACCGCACCCAATCCTGCTCGGCGTTGGTCCCTCCGGTTACGCCCGCGAACCGGCCGTGTTCCAGGCGGGCGAGCCCGCCGTTGGTACCGGCCCACAGCGCCCCCTGGCGATCGCGCCGCAGTGCCCGCACGTAGTTGTCGGGCAGTCCCTCGCTGGTTCTGTAGCGGGTGGTTTTCGCTGCGCCGGGCGGGACGGACAGTAACCCGTCACTGAGTCCCACCCAGGCGGTTCCATCGTTGTCGATCCAAAGCGCGGAAGCCATGCTGCCCCGCAGGTTGGCCGCGGGCACAACGACGCGGGCCTGCCCGCCTACGACGCGAAAGACGCCCTGAAACCCGGCGACCCACAAGGCTCCGTCCGGGGCAACGCTCACCACGCGGGCATTGCGGCGTGCGGCGGCGGGCTCGAAATCGGCCTCGCGAGCATGGCCTTCCACAACCTCGCAAACCATATCGCCAGCGACTACCCAGATCTTCCCGGTTTGCCCTTGCCTGGACCGTGCCGGCTCGGCACTGATTGAGCTGGTTGAGGAGGCGGGCAGTCCGTCGGCGCGAGTCAGGGTGCGAAAGACGCCATCCCGGTATCGCACCAACCCGGAGGGGGTGCTCACCCAGAGTGCTCCGTCACTCGCGACGGTCAGCCCCAACACCGTATTGCTGGGCAGCGCGCCGCTGCGGCGGCTGAACGGCGTGAATTCGTAGCCGTCGAAGCGGGCCAATCCCTCGTCGGTGCCGATCCACAGGTACCCGTCGGGGGTTTGCGCCAGCGCGCGCACCGTATCCTGCGGGAGGCCGTCTTCCTGATTCCAGTCTCTATGGATGGACTGCGTGACCCTGCGCGCCGGATCGAGCGCCAGCGCGGCGGGCCAGGCCGCCAGAAGGAGCACCGTCAGCGCCGTGGGCCGCCGGAGAACGGAGTACATCAATTTGCAGTGTAGCGGTCCCGGGAGCGGGTGGGCGTGGTTTGGACGCCAGGAAGATTGGCTTCAGGGCAGGCTCTGGAGAGCCCGCCCCGTGACTGGATGTGGGGCCGGCGCGCCCCGCAGAGCAGGCGGGCTACCAGACGCGTGGATTGTCCTTGAAGTTGATGGCGAAGAACGGGTAAGTGTAGCCCGCGCCCTTCGTCGCCGAAGTCAGGAAATGACCGGGCAACAGGCGTGCGACGCCGACGCCGAGGTTGACGTGCCGGTTGAGTTCGTACCAGGTGTAGGCATCGAACTCCTCGCCTACATGCGTCCCGGCCTTACCCGTCGCATCGCGGGCGATGACTCCGCCAGAGGAGTTGTACAGTGCATCCCGGGCGCTGGCCAGATAGAAGTTAAGGTATTGCCCGGTGACGCTCCAGCGCCGCGCCGGCTCAATTGTCAGGCCGCCGCGCAGCGACTTGATGTTCTGCCAGCCGATCAGGTCTGACATGCCGAAACGGTCGTGTGCATTGGGTGAAAGGGTATCGAATGTGCCGCGTTTGCCGTCGGTCGGATTCTTGTCGCCAGATGCGTAGTCGTAGGTGCCAAAGGCGCGAGGCCGCCAGGGCAGCCGGCTGAAGCGGTAGCCTGCACCGGTTTGGGTGGCCCAGGTGTGCAGGTTGTTGGACCCCGCGGACCCGTTCTGCTGAGCTACTTCGAAGGTGTAGTCCAGGTAGGTCGCGGCGGCGCCCTTGAAGCGGAATCCGTAAGTCTTGTCGTCGAGCCGGCCGGTTTTGAGCTTGGCCGTGGTTTCAACGGCCGTACTCGGCGCCAGACGCCACAGAACGAACGGCTCCAGTCTGGAGTCCGGAATGATGTTGTCGACCCCGCCGTAGAGACCGTAGATGTTGTTGCCTTCCAGGTGGTGGCTAAGTCCGTCGCTCAGCGGGATGACCACGGAAGCAGCGAATATGCCGAGGTGAAAGCGCCCTTCATGCAGGTTGGTGACCACTGCGTCGTACGAGCGGGCCTGATTGCGCCACTCGGAGTTAGCGATCAGCGAGTTGTTGTAGTTGATCATCTGACGGCCCACCCGCACGCTGATACGCTGCGTCTCCGAGTCGCCGAATTCCGCGTACGCCAGCTTGAGGTCCCAACGATTCGTATTGGGCGGAACTTGAGGCGGCTTCTGTAGCAGGGCTCGCGAGTCCTGTACCTGGCCAACGATCTTGAGCCAATGGGTCGGTCGTATGACGGCCAGAATGCGCAGCCGGTTGAGCATATAGGTGTCGTTATTGCCCGGCTTGAAGCCGCTGTTGCTGTAACCCTCGAACCGGAAGCGCTCCTCCAGTCCGAACTGCAACCAGCGAGGCAGTTCTTCGTTCAAATGGCTGACAGGACGGAAGTCGGGAAAGATGTACGGATCCTTGGACGCCGTCGTCCTGGCGGCTGGGCCGTTCAGGAAACTCAGGGGGTTCGACGCAGGGCCATTTACCCAAGCGCCGTTGAGACCTGTCGAGCCACTTTGTGTCGAAGCGTTGTCTTGCGCGGCAGCCTGAAAACCGACTGCGGCGAGCAGCACGAGTAGAGCGACGGCGCGGGACGATTTCCAAAGCTGCCGGGGACCAGCGACGCCTCGGGCTGTCAGCCTTTGCGAGGGAGCCGCATACTGGTCGCCCATTGCGTAATGCCTGATGTCTACAGACTCACGCCTATTTGAAGTCGGCATATGCTCTTCCTTTCTTTTCCCTCTGAAGTCCGTCAAAGATGTTCTGAATCAGTCAGTCAGGCGTTGTGGCAAAGCCACCCGGGCAGTACGGGCATCCTTGCTTTCCCGGGCGGGGTCTGGAGACCCCACGCGGCTCTGGAGAGCCGCCCCACCGCGGTCATATCGTGTAGTCCCCTACGATTTCGTCCGCCACGAAGACACGGGCGTCCCTGACTTTGACAAATACTTCCTCGCCCGTGCGGAGGCTGAGGTCGCGGTAACGATCGTGTGTGAGTTCGACGGTGATGGCCTCGCCGCGATCGCTGGTCAATTCCACACGAACGACGGGGCCGGCGGACTGAATTCGCACCACGCGCGAAGGCACCGATGTGCCGTTCAACTGTTGGCGCTCGATCTCCAACTCATGCGGGCGTACGAATACGCGAGCGGACTTACCGTCCGAAACAGACGATTCATGGCGCTGCCCAACTGCAACCTCGCCGATGACGGTCCGGCCAGATTCCACGCGCCCATGGAACAGGTTTACGTTGCCCAGGAAGGTGACCACGAACTCGGAAGCGGGATGATGGAAGACGTCGTCCGGGGTGCCGATCTGTTCGATGCGCCCCTGGTTCATGATGACGATGCGGTCGGCCACTTCGAGAGCTTCTTCCTGGTCGTGCGTCACCAGCACGCTGGTGATGTGAATCTTGGCGTGCAAGTTCCTGAGCCAGCGGCGGAGGTCCTGGCGGACGCGTGCGTCCAGCGCTCCGAACGGCTCATCGAGCAGCAGGATGCTCGGCTCGATGGCGAGCGCACGCGCCAAAGCCACACGCTGGCGCTGCCCTCCCGACAACTGCGAAGGGTAGTGCGCGGCCCAGCGTCCCAATTGGATCAATTCGAGCAGTTCGTTGACCCTGCTTCGAATGACGGAGTCGGCGGGGCGTAGCTTCCGGGGGCGCACACGCAGGCCGAAGGCTATGTTCTCGAACACCGTCATGTGCCGGAACAAAGCGTAGTGTTGGAAGACGAACCCGACTCGCCGCTCGCTGACGGGTTTGCGCGAGATGTCTTCGCCATCGACGAACACCGCGGTCTCCGGATTGTCATCGGGTGCATCCAGGCCCGCGATGATGCGCAACAGCGTGGTCTTGCCCGAGCCCGAAGGGCCCAGTAATGCGACAAGTTCGCCCTGCTCTACTCGCAGGCTGACGTCTTTGAGAGCGTCGTAATGCGCGAAGGACTTGCTGACGTGCCGGGCGTCAATGGCCATGCTTATGCCTCTTCTATGCCTCTTGCGCCGCTTCGGCGGGTCGCTGTTCGACCCGGATTCGCCACTCAAGCGCAGCCTTGGCGACTAGTGTGACTACGGCCAGCAGCGCGAGCAGGCTCGCAACCGCAAAGGCGGCGGCGAAATTGTACTCGTTGTAAAGAATCTCCACGTGCAGCGGGAGCGTGTTGGTGCGGCCGCGAATGTGGCCCGAAACCACGGAGACCGCCCCGAATTCGCCCATGGCGCGAGCGTTGGCCAGGACAATGCCGTACACCAGCGCCCAACGGATGTTGGGCAGCGTCACGCGGCGGAAGGTCTGCCACGCGCCAGCGCCGAGCAGAATAGCGGCTTCCTCCTCTTCTGTGCCCTGCTGCTGCATGAGTGGGATCAATTCGCGAGCGATGAAAGGGAATGTGACGAAAATGGTCGCCAGTATGATGCCCGGTGTGGCGAACACGATTTGAATCCCCTGCCGTGCGAGCGGTGCGCCGAACCAGCCGCGCGCTCCGAACAGGAGGATGAAAATGAGTCCGGCGATGACCGGCGAAACCGCGAAGGGCAGGTCGATTAAAGTCAGCAGTAGACTCTTGCCCGGGAAGCTGAATTTGGCGATCAGCCAGGATGCCGCAACCGCGAACACGAGATTGGCGGCGAGGGTGGCCAGCGCCGTCAGCAGTGTCAAGCGCAAGGCGGACAACGCGAGCGGATCGGTGATGCTCTGAACATAGAACGACAGCCCTTTGCGCAGCGCCTCGGTGAAAACCGCAATCACGGGCAGCACGATCAGCAGGCCGACGAAGCCCACGGCAATCAGCGTCAGGGTCGCCCGCAGCCAGCGCGGCTCCGTGTGCCGGTATTCTCTGGAGGCGGCCATGGTTTATACCCTCTCCCGCTGCCGCCGGGTGGACCACCACTGGGCGAAGTTGACCGTGAACAGCAGAAAGAACGAGCTGACCAGCATCAGCAGTGCGATTGCGGAGGCGCCGGCATAGTCGTACTGCTCAAGCTTGGTAACGATCAGCAAAGAAGCGATTTCGGTCTTCATGGGCATGTTGCCCGAGATGAAGATCACCGAGCCGTACTCGCCCAGGCAGCGCGCGAACGCCGTGACAAATCCAGCTACCAGCGCGGGCTGCAGCGTGGGCAGAACCACCTTGCGCAAGGTGGTCAGACGGGATGCGCCGAGCAACGCCGCGGCTTCTTCCGCGGCAGGGTCCAAGTCCTCGATACTCGGCTGCAGAGTGCGAACGATGAAAGGCAATCCGATAAACATGAGCGCGATCACGATGCCTAGCGGGGAGAAGACGGCCTTGATGCCCAACGGCTCCAACCAGCGGCCGACCCAACCGTTTTGCGCGTAAATCGCGGTCAGTGCAATGCCGGAGACCGCCGTGGGAAGCGCGAACGGAACGTCGATCAAGGCGTCGATGATTCGCCGTCCCGGAAAGTCGTAGCGCACCAGCGTCCACGCGACCACCACGCCGAAAACGGCGTCGATCACCGCGGCGATGAAAGCTGTTCCAAAGGTGAGCCGCCACGCGGCCAGCGTCCGCGGGTCGAAGACGGCCGCATTGAAGTCCGCCCACGGCAGGCTGGTTCCACGGGCGACGAGCGCGGCGAGCGGAATCAGCACGATCAGGCTGAGATACGAGACGGTGTACCCGAGCGTCAAGCCAAAGCCGGGAATGACGCTGTGCTGACGGAGTTTCTGCATCGTCTAGCTCTGCGGTTTGTACAGCTGGTCGAACAAGCCGTGGTCGGCGAAGTGCTTCGCTTGCACTTCTTTCCACGTCCCCGCCACATCCGCCAGCGTGAAGAGCTTGATATCCGGGAACTGCGCCTTGTGGTTGGCGAGCGCAGCCTGCGAGCGAGGGCGATAGTAGTTCTTAGCGGCGAGCTCCTGCGCCGGCTCGGTGTACAGGAACTTCAAATACGCTTCGGCGACCGCGCGAGTCCCGTGCTGGTCCACGTTCTTATCTACTACGGCCACGGGCGGCTCTGCCAGAATGCTGCTTGAGGGGTTCACGATTTCGAACTTCTCTGCCCCGAATTCCCTGACCGACAGGTAAGCCTCGTTCTCCCAAGTCAGCAGGACGTCGCCGAGACCGCGCTCGACGAACGTGGTGGTTGAACCGCGCGCGCCCGAATCGAGCACCGGCACATTGCGGTACAGCGCCGCGATGAAGTCCCGCGTCTTCTGCTCATCGTGACCGGATTGGTTCCAGGCATAGCCCCAGGCCGCGAGGTAGTTCCAGCGCGCGCCGCCGGATGTCTTGGGATTCGGCGTAATCACGCTCACGCCTTTGCGGATCACATCCGGCCAGTCGTGAATCCCCTTCGGATTGCCCTTGCGTACGAGGAACACGATGGTAGAGGTGTAAGGCGTGCTGTGGTCCGAGAGCTTCTTCTCCCAGCCAGGATCGATCAGGTGGGCCTGATTCACAATCGCGTCGATGTCGTAGGCCAATCCCAGCGTCACGACGTCGGCCTGCAGCCCGTCAATCACCGCGCGCGCCTGCTTGGCGGATCCTCCGTGCGACTGCTCGATCTCGACAGTCTGCCCGGTTTTCTCTTTCCAGCCGCTGGCGAAGGCCTTGTTGATCTCCTGGTACAATTCGCGCGTCGGGTCGTACGAGACGTTCAGAAGATGAACCGTGGTCTGGGAGCCACTCGGCGACTTCGAGCAGCTTTGCAGGCCTGCCGCGCACGCCAAGCCGGCGACCCAAACTGCCATTTGTCGTTGACTCAAGTTCATCCTGGTTGCCCTTTCCCTTCGCACTCGACGGCCGAGCCCGTCCGCCCGGCCATTGCAATCAATCCTATAGAGAAAGTATGGTATCAGCCGAGGCGATGAAGCGTCAAGTACTAGTGCGCTGACAGAAATCCGGCACCGGGCACGGCGCTGCCGGGAATTGTGACAAGCTCGCGCAATTGCTGGCGAAGACAGCGGGCTCACCCCCACCCACCAACGCTGGAGGTCACGGCAAATGAGTGGTCACGCCTTGCGGATTGCGGGTTTCGTGTTGGTGGGCCTGGCCGTGCTCGCCTTTGGCATCCGCTTCGCTTTGGGCCGGGTGTTCAACACGGGCGGAGCCCCCGCGGATGCGGTTCAGAAGACGGCAGTTTCAAGAGACGGCACGGGGATCGCATACGAACAGACCGGCGCCGGTCCCGTCGTAATACTGGTCTCCGCCGCCCTCGCGGACCGGGACGGCGCCCGCCCACTGGCCAGGCAACTGGCCCAGTCCTTCACTGTTGTCAACTACGATCGCCGGGGACGTGGGAAGAGTGGGAACGCCAAGCCCTACAGCGTGGAGCGCGAAGTTGAGGATGTGGCAGCTCTGGCCAATGGCACTCCCGGAGCAGTGTTCCTGTTTGGCAGTTCGTCGGGTTCGGTGCTCGCCCTGGATGCCGCCAGCCGCCTGGGTCCAAAGGTGAAGAAGGTATGCTTATACGAACCACCGTTCATCGTGGATGGGAGCCGCCCCCCGATCCCGGACGCGCTGGCCGAAGAGATCACCACCGTCCTGTCGGCGAATGACAGGGGCGAAGCGGTAGCGCCGTTCTTCGGCAAGGGCATGGGCATTCCTCCTCCGGGGATCGTCATCATGCGCCTGTTCATGCCCGCGTGGAGCGACATGAAGCAGCTCGCGCACACCATCCCGTACGACCTGACGCTTCTGGCGGGTACGCAATCGGGCAAACCGCTGCCGGTGGATCGGTGGAGTGCAGCGACCTCGCCAGCCCTAGTGGCCGTTGGGGCCAGGAGCGAGCAGTTCTTCCACTCCGGTGCGAACGCGCTTACCGGCCGATTGCCTGGCGCGGAGTACCGCTCACTCGACGGATTGGATCACTCCGCAGTCCTCGTGGCGCCCGCGCCGCCCGCCGCAGCGATGCGGCAGTTCTTCGGCAGTGGCCAGTAACTCGAGCGGAGGACTCAACTACTCGAGTGGGTATGCGCCGAGCAAGGATAAGGAATGAGCGGCCAGGCACAGGCCTATCGACTTGGCGCGACTTCTGGCGACGGGGGCGGATCCGGTGGCCAACAATTGACCGGCTGCCCCTAACGCCGAAACGGTCAGCTCCTACGGTTCTGCTTTGCAACCTATTGATTCCAGGAGGGCTAATTTTAAAAACCGTAACATCTGACCGTTTTGGTTTCTGGTCCAGCCCAGCGCAACCGCACCAGGCACCCCGATAACCGCCAAACGAACACGGCGATGCCGCCCCAACCCGAGGCGGCACTGGCGCTCCGGGCACCATCGCATTTGCTGCAACGTGAGCCACGGACGCCGGCGCAGACCGCGCCCATTGAGGGATGCGATGATTGGGCAGAAACTCATGGCATTTCTGTCCACGCTCGAAGGTAGCCTGCAGACCATCATTCTGGTGGTGGCAACGCTGTTTCCGATCGTCAACCCCTTAAGCGGTGCGACGATTTTCCTCTCCACCACCGAAGGCTATGGCAGACCGGCGCAGGCCGTACTTGCAAGGAAGGTCGCGCTGTACGGGTTTGTGCTGCTGGTGGCCTCGCTGCTTGCCGGCAGCCACCTGCTCAGGTTCTTCGGGATATCTCTGGCGGCCGTTCAGGTCGGTGGAGGGTTGGTGGTGGCGGCGACCGGTTGGACGCTGCTCAACCGGCCTGATGAGTCCCGCGAACCAGGCGCGCGCGCCAAGGCCAGCACGCACGATCTGCTGAAGCACGCTTTCTACCCGCTGACGCTGCCGCTGAGCGTCGGGCCGGGCTCGATCTCGGTCACCATCACGCTGGGCGCGAACCTCCCGCAGCACTTGTCCGCAGGCTGGCTGGTGGGCTGGGATTCCATCGCTGCGGCGATTGTCGGCCTCGCCATCATCTCGCTGCTGGTGTGGCTGTGCTACTACAGCGCCCAGTGGATGTCGCGCGTGTTGGGCGAGACCGGCACCAGCGTCGTGGTGCGGCTCAGTTCGTTCATACTGCTGTGCATCGGCGTGCAGATTTTGTGGAACGGCGCATCCACGCTGCTGCAATCGTTGGGGCACGCGCGATGAGCGTCAATTCGAAATGAACGCGGCGCGCCCCTTGAAGCCGAACTGTGGCGCACGCTTCAGCGTGCAGCGTGGACACGCTTGTCCACGTGCGATTGGTTCCGGATGCCGACAGGAGTGTCGGCACTGCACGCTGAAGCGCGCGCCACAGTGGGGCAAACCATCCCTGCCGGCGCGTGAATCCGGCTAGTGCGTGTGCGCGTCCTCGAGGTAGGTGTAGCCGTATAGCCCCTCCTCGTAGAACTTCAGCATGCGGCCCGATTCCTCGTAGCCG
This sequence comes from uncultured Acidobacteriia bacterium, assembly GCA_903909435.1. Lineage (GTDB taxonomy): Bacteria > Acidobacteriota > Terriglobia > Bryobacterales > Bryobacteraceae > CAIVVT01. The sequence goes on from CAIVVT010000061.1 coordinate 192,047, forward strand.
ATGCGGTCGTCGAGCACGGCCTGCTCCACATCCTGGCGGAACTGTTCCAGCAGCGTGCGCGCGTTGAACTGCACGTAGTCGAGCACTTCTTTGACGATGTTGCCGCGGATCACCGCTTCCAGCACGGCCGTATTCTGCTCGTTCAGCCGCACGTGAACCGCGTGGGTGTCGCCCAGCAGATTGTGCAGGTCGCCCAGGATCTCCTGGTAGGCGCCCACCAGGAACGTCGCCAGGTAGTAGGGATCGCCGTTGAATGGGTGCAGCGGGAGGGTCTTCTTGACGTCGCGCCGGTCGATGAACTGATCTACTTTGCCGTCGCTGTCGCAGGAGATGTCGCCCAGCACGGCGCTGCGCGTGGGAGGCTCGTCCAGACGGTGAATCGGCATGATCGGGAACAGCTGTTTCACGGCCCAGCTATCGGGCATGCTCTGGAACAGCGAGAAGTTACAGAAGTACGTGTCGGAGAGCATGCCGTCGAGCCCTTCGAGTTCTTCCGGGAAGATATCGAGTTTCTGGGCCAGTGCCAGCACGCGGCGGCAGATCAGCCAGTACAGGTTCTCCGCGAGCGAGCGCTGCTTCAGCGGCAGGTATCCCAGCGAGAACAAATTGAGCGCCGAATCGAGCGCCTGCTGCGCGTCGTGGAAGCCTTCCAGCAGGTTTTTTACGCTCAGGTTCTTGTAGGTTTCCAGCAGATCGGTAAGCGGCTGCTCGACGTCGTCCGGCAACGCGTTCGGCACCTCCTCCTCGCCGTAGCCCGCCACGCCGAGTACGTTGAACACCAGCACGCTGTGGTATGCCGCGATGGCGCGGCCGCACTCTGTGATGATCGTGGGGTGCGCGACCTCGCCTTCGTCGCACACATTTTGAATGTGATAAACGACGTCGTTGGCGTATTCTTGCAACGTGTAGTTGACGCTCGATTCGAAGTCGGTTTGCGAACCGTCGTAGTCGATGCCCAGGCCGCCGCCGACATCCAGGATTTCGAGCCCGCAGCCGTTCTTCTTCAGGTCCACGTAGAGCCGGGCGGCCTCGACCACCGCCGCCTTGATGTGACGAATATTCGTGATCTGGCTGCCGAGATGGAAGTGCATCAACTTCAGGCAGTCTTCCATCCCAACGGCCTTCAACGTCTCCTGAGCGCGCAATGCTTCGGTGACGGTGAGGCCGAACTTCGAGCGGTATCCGCCAGACGATTTCCAGCGCCCTGCGCCGCGGCTGGCGAGTTTGACGCGCAGTCCGATCTCGGGCCGCACTCCCAGCTTTTCGGCGTACTTCAGAATCAGGTCGAGTTCGGTGTACTTCTCGACGACAGGAATGATGCGGCGGCCGATCTTTTTGGCCATCATCACCATCTCGATGTACTCGTCGTCTTTGAAGCCGTTGCAGATGATGGGGGTCTTGTTGTCGGCGATGGCGATCACTGCCAGCAACTCCGGCTTCGATCCGGCCTCCAGACCAAACCCGAATTCGCGGCCGTACTTGTAAATCTCTTCGACCACGTGCCGCTGCTGGTTCACTTTGATTGGGTAAACGCAGCAGTAACCGCCCTGGTAGTTGTGCTCCGCGATCGAGGCTTGAAAGGTGCTTTGGAGTTCCTGCAGTTGATTGCCGAGGATCTCGCCGAAGCGGATCAGGATGGGTGGATCGATGCCGCGCAAAACCAGCGTGTCCACCAGCTTCTTCAAATCCACGAACCGGCTCGGGTCGCGTCCCGGGTGTACCAGCACGTGGCCCTCTTCGCTGACCGAGAAATACCCTTTGCCCCAGCGCGGGACGTCAAACAGTTCGCTCGCTTGAGCGACGGTCCAGCGTTCCGTGGGCTCAAACAAAGCGCCCGTGTCGGTAACTTTCAAGGTCAAGGTTTTGTGCAGTCCTCCCGAACCTCCAAGTGTGATGAAAAAGTCCCCCAGGGGCAACATGAATTGCGTCTCAGATTCGTAACAACTGCGGCCGGTGTAGAATCCCTTTCATGCAGAGAGCGCTTGAGAATCAATTTGCCCTCGTCACGGGTGCCAGCAAGGGCGTGGGCAAGGGCATCGCACTCGAACTGGCGCGCCAGGGCTGCGCCGTCGCGGTGAACTATAACAGCGACGCGGCCGGGGCCGAGGCGACGGTGAACGAGATTGCGGCAGCAGGTGGGCGCGCCTTCGCCGTGCGGGCTAACGTGGGCAATTCGAGTGACGTAGACGCGATGTTCGCGCGCATAGACGCCGAGTTCGGCCTGCTGAACATCCTGGTGAATAACGCCGGTGTGCAGACCTGGAAGGCATTGCTGGACCTGACCGAGGCGGAATGGGACCGCGTGATCGATACAAACCTGAAGGGGACGTTTCTGTGCACCCAACAGGCTGGCCGGCGCATGAAGGCGAACGGCGGCGGCAGTGTCGTCAATATCGGCTCCGGCTCGAATAAGTGGCCGTTCCCGCACCTGGTGGACTACACCTCCAGCAAAGGCGGCATCGAGCAGTTCACCAAGGTGGCGGCCTTCGAACTGGGCGAGTTCGCGATCCGCGTGAACTGCGTCGCGCCCGGCGCCATAGAGATCGAGCGGACCAAGTTGGAACTGGGAGATTACGCTGGGAGTTGGGCCAAGCTGACTCCGCTGGGGCGCATCGGCGTGCCCAAGGACGTGGCCGGGGCGGTGGCCTTCTTCTGCACGCCCGCAGCGGAGTTCATCACCGGCCAGACACTGTACGTCGACGGTGGACTCTTCACGCGCCCAGCCTGGCCGCAGGCGTAAGAAAAAGCGAGCCGATTGAGCGTGCGGCTCGGCTCCGGTTGCGCTGAACTCACAGTGTGCCTCAACCCACAGTTGCAACTCACTTGCATTTGTATTCGAAGTGACTGAAAATATACTTTCTGGTTGATGCCGTATTCGCAACCGAGTTGCGTATACGGCATCAAGATGGGCGGGGTCTGGAACCTGCGTTGATTCTCTACGAGGACTCGTGTGCTCTATCGACGGATGCTGCTCTTCTACGCGCTCGCCTGGCCCGCACTTGCGGCCGAGAGGCCGTTTTTTATCACCTACACGCACCAGATGGAGGAGCCGGGGAACCTGGAAGTCGCTACTCGCGGGGTAACGGCGAATCCCGGCGGGGCAGCCCGCTTTTTCGGCGTCACCGCCGAGTTGGAATATGGCGTCAAGGCCTGGTGGACGACGGAGCTATACCTGGACGGGGTTGCCGTTCGCCACGACAGCGCCGTGTTTACGGGCTACCGCTGGGAGAACCGGTTTCGTATGCTGTCGCGCGAGCACTGGGTCAATCCCGCCTTGTACGTCGAATTCGAGAATATCAACGGAGCAGACCGGAGCCTGCTGGAGGTGGTGGGGCATGACGGTAGGGATGACCTGATCGGCACGAACGATGCGCTGCGACAGGAGCGGAAGCGTGAAGTGGAAGCCAGGCTGATCCTCAGCAGCAATATTCGCGGCTGGACTGTCTCGGAGAACTTGATTACGGAGAAGAACGTGCGGCATGAGCCGTTCGAATTCGGCTATGCAGTTGGAGTGGCCCGCCCGCTGGCACTCGCCGCCCGGCCCGGGCGCTGCAACCTCTGCCCCGAGAACTTCCAGGCAGGTGTGGAACTCTACGGTGGCTTGGGCACGCACGACGCGTTCGGATTTCGGCGCACCTCGCATTACATTGCCCCCACGCTGGCTTGGACGAGTGCGGCTGGCATGACGGTGAAGGCCTCCCCGGGCTTCGGGTTGAACGACCAGAGCGCGGGATTCGTGCTCCGCGTTGCGGTTTCGTACGAGATTCCCCAATTCGACCGCTGGCTGAGGAAACGATGAACAAGCTCGGTAAGCTATCGCTCTGTCTGTGTCTGGCTGTGGGTCAGGGAACCGCGCAGGCCCGAGACCGCCGTCTGGAGCCGCTCAGTCAGGCCCCGGGCAAGGCTGCGCAGCGCGGAAACCCGTACGCAAGCCAACCAGGGGCGGCCGGCGCCGGACAGAAGCTATACGAGAGGGAATGTTCCGGCTGCCATGGAACTGCGGGCCAAGGCGGGCGGCGAGGCCCTGCCGTGGCCTCGCCAACCGTAGCGCAGTCGCCGCCGGGAGCAATCTTCTGGGTGCTGCGGAACGGATCGCTGCGCGCCGGCATGCCGTCGTTCTCGCATCTGCCCGAAGCCCAGCGCTGGCAGATCGTCACTTATCTGAAATCGCTTCAGTAAGCAATGTCGATTCTGGCCGCCGCACTCAACGCCCGGCCAGCCCGGGTACTCCGCCCATCGTTTTCGCGAGCTTCACGGCCCGCGCAATGGCGCGCGCCACCGCCTCCGCCGCAGCCACGCCGAGAACGTCCACGGGCGCGTCTAACTGGCCCGTGCTGAGTGCAATGCAGAGGTCGCCGTCCATGGAAGTATGCACGGGTTCGATGGCCCGTACGAAGCCGTGGTGCGCCAGGAACGCCACGCGCGAGGCTTGAACCTTGTTGAGGCGGGCGTTGGTCGCCACCACCGCCAGCGTGGTGTTCTCGCGCTTCAATCCGGCGCTGGACGGACGCTTGCGCATCAGGCTCAGCGTGCCGGCCAGTTGCATCGAGTCCGGCGCGACGCGAGCGCCCGCGATTAGCTGGCCGGTTTCGATATCGCGTACGTCGCCGAACGCGTTGACTGCCACCAGAGCGGAGACCTGAACCCCCGGCCAGGCGGCTCCAACTTCCACCGTGAACGTCCCGATCCCCGACTTCATAGCTTGCCGCATGCCGTCGATCTTGCCGACCGTTGCGCCCGTGCCCGCGCCTACGCACCCCTCGGCCACGGGGCCGTTGGTGGCCGCCGCCGCAGCCGCTTCGCCCATCTCGCGCGTCGGCCGCACGCCCGCTTTGCCGATGCCGAGATCGTAGAGAATTGCGCCCGGCACGATGGGCACGTTGGCATAGCCCGTCGCAAACCCGACGCCCTTGTGCTCCAGGAAGCGGCGTACACCCGAGACCGCTTCGAGGCCGAATGCGCTGCCGCCCGCCAGCAGGATGCCATGGATCACCGGCGTGATATGCCACGGGCTCATCGTCTCGAACTCCTCGGTCCCGGATGCTCCACCTTGAATCGAAGCCCCAGCCACCGCGCCGCGCTCGCACAGGATCGCCGTGCAGCCGGTCAGCGCGTCGAAATCCGAAACATGACCGGCCAAAATGCCGTCAATGTCGGTAAGTCCTTTTGTTGGCATATGTAAACAGAATGGCCCGGAAACGCTGACTTTGCCCCGCAAGGCTCCGTTGCCCGTATGCTAGCATCAGTGTTCTCAGGGTGGGATCTTCTTGTTCGAACTCATCAAGCGTCCGATACTGACATTCCAGGGCTTTGTGCTCCTGTCGGTGAGGGCGCTGCGCGGTATTTTCCAGAAGCCCTACTACTGGGACGATCTGTTCCTGCAGATGGATTCGCTCGGCATCGGAAGCCTACCCGTCGTCATTCTGACTGGCTTTTTCGCGGGCTGCATCATGGCGCTGCAGATGGCTCGCGCGCTTCAGACTTACGGCGCCACCAGCCAGGTCGGGCAGTTGGTAGCCATCACCCTGGTGCGCGAGATGGGGCCCGTACTGACCGCACTTATGGTTGCCGGCCGCAATGCCTCAGGCATGGCCAGCGAACTGGGTTCAATGAAGGTGACCGAGCAGATCGACGCCATGCGCGCGCTCGGCACGGACCCAATCCTCAAACTGGTTAAACCGCGGCTGATCGCGACCGCGATCCTGCTCCCGCTGCTCACGATTCTGGCCGACTTCATCGGCATGATTGGCGGCTGGATGGTCTCCTGCGTGATGCTCAGCCTGACCACGAGCGCGCATTATTGGAACACCGCCTGGCGCATTCTCGAATACAACGATCTGGCGCAGGGCCTCATCAAACCGTTTGTGTTCGCCATCGTCATCGCGCTGGTTGGGTGTTTCTACGGGATGGAAGCCAAGGGCGGCACACAAGGTGTCGGCCTGGCAACCACGCGCGCGGTGGTCGTGGCCAGCGTGTGGATTGTGGTTCTGACGTTCATCATCGGCCGCGTTTTCGTATCGCTTTAGGAGTCTCATGCCGGACGCCCAGACTCCACAACTCGCCTTCCACAACGTCAGCTTCGCCTTCGACGAAACGCCTGTGCTGCGAAATGTCTCGTTCGAATTGAGCAGCGGTGAGACGTTGATCGTGCTGGGCGCGGCCGGAAGCGGCAAAACGGTCTTGTTGAAAACGGCGTTGGGCCTGCTTCGCCCGACGCAGGGCCGCGTGGTCCTGTTTGGGGCCGACGTGACGGCCGGCTCAGAACGGGAGTGGTTCGATATCCGCAGCCGCATCGGTGTCCTATTCCAGGAAGGCGGACTGTTCGACTCGCTCGATGTCGCCGACAACGTGGCCTACCCGCTCCGCAACCAACCTCTGCGGCAATGCCCCGAGGAGCAGGTCCTACCCAAAGTGGAGGAGTCCCTCAAGTTCGTTGACCTGGGCCACACGCTCGACAAATACCCCAGCGAGCTATCGGGTGGAATGCGGCGCCGGGTGGGCATCGCCCGCGCCATCGTCACGCAACCGGAGTTGATGTTGTACGATTCGCCTACGGCGGGCCTCGATCCCATCACGGCGAATATCATCGTCGCCTTGATCACCAAAGGTCGCGATGTCCGCAACGCAACTACGGTGATGGTGACGCATCGATTCCAGGACGGCGAAATACTCGCTGGTTTTCGCTACGATACCGCCGCTGGGGGGCTGGGCTTGACTCCCGATCACAGGGGGGATACCCAGACCCGTTTTCTGGTCTTGCGAGAGGGTGAAATGGTATTCCTCGGCACGCAAGCCGAATTGGAGGCATCCCAAGATTCGTATGTCTCCAAATTCGTTCCGCACACTTAAGTTCATGGGAAGCTAGGAGGAAACCGATGGCTTCGTCGAAAAAAGTCGCGTGGGCGCAACTCAAGGTCGGGATTCTGACCTCCACCGCCCTCGTGATTTTTGTCGTGCTCGTGTTTTTGATGACCGGCGCCAACAGCCCGTTCAGCGAGAAGTTTGTCGTCTACACCTTTTTTCCGGACTCGGCCGCTATGACAGAGGGCTCCGTGGTGCGACTGAACGGCATCCTGGTGGGCAAGGTGAAGCGCATCGAACTGACGGGCAGTGCGAATGCCGGGCGCGCCATCCGCATGACACTGGAGATTGAGCAGCGCTTTCTGCCGAACATCCCCAAGGACAGTGAAGTCGCTTTCAGCGCTGAAAATGTTCTAGGTACGAAGTACCTGAACATCCAGCGCGGCACCAGCGTGGAGACGATTCGTCCCGATGCGGAGATCAAGTCGCGCGATGACAAAGACTTCATGGCGATGCTTAGTTCGGCGTATCCGCTACTGGACAGCATGCAGGCCATCCTCAAACGGGTGGACGGCATCGTGGCGCAACTCGAGTCGGGCCAAGGCAGTATCGGCAAGTTGCTGTACGACCAGGATCTTTACAACAAAGTGACCGCCATCCTCGCGGACTTCCAGAAGGTGACCCACGCGCTTGCCAGTGGACAGGGAACCTTAGGCGCGATGCTTTATGACGAATCCCTGTACACCGACATTCGCGGCACCGTGAAGCGCCTCGACAACATTGTGCTTGGGTTACAGCAGGGGGAAGGGACCGCGGGCAAGCTGCTCAAAGATCCTGCGCTTTATGACGAACTGAAGCAGAGTTCGTCGCAACTGCGCATGTTGGTTACCAACCTGAATGCGGGCAAGGGCACGGCGGGCAAACTGCTGACCGACGATGCCGCTCACGCGAAAATGCTCCTGGCGCTCGATCATTTCAACACCACCCTCGACAAGGTGAATTCGGGACAGGGGACGATCGGCCAGTTGATGGTCAATCCGGCGCTTTACGACAATCTGGTGGGCACTTCGGCGGAGGTCAAGGCGTTCATGCAGGACTTCCGGAAGAACCCCAAGAAGTTCCTCTCCATCAAATTGCACATTTTCTGATGGCGGGCCCTTGCTGAAAGACGGCGCGAGATTCCTGGCGGTGAACGCCGACGACTTCGGCTTCACGCGCGACGTGAACGCGGGCATCGTCGAGGCCCATCTAAACGGCATCCTGACCTCAACCACGCTGATGGCAAATGGCCGGGAGTTTGACGATGCCGCGCGTCTTGCCCGCGAGCACTCCACGCTCGATGTCGGTGTGCACTTCGTTTTGGTGGGCGGGCGCTCGCTCCTGGACCCGTCGCGCGAATTCCCGTACACCGTCTCCGGGTTGATACAGGCGATGGCGCTGCGCCGCATCCGCGTTTACGACGAATTGCGCGCGCAGATCGTGAAGGTGGTCGAAGCGGGGATTCAACCCACACACGTCGATGCGCACAAGCACACCCACCTGTTGCCTCCGGTGCTCGACGCCGTAGCGCGACTCGCGGAGGAGTTCGGGGTACGCTGGGTGCGCCGCCCGTTCGATTTCCCGTTGACCGGCTCGCCCGACGAGGTGCCCTGGCAGACGCGCCTGGTGAGCCTCGCATTCAATGGCGTTCGCGGCCACTTCCACCGTGCTCTGGCGCGACGGCACTGCTCGACGACAGACTGGTTCGCCGGCTTCCAGATCACGGGCCGCTTCGGGCCGCATTCCGTGGTTCATTTGCTGGACCACCTGCCGCCCGGCACCACGGAGTTCATGGTGCATCCAGGCTTCTGCTCGGCGGAACTGCTGGCGGCCCGCACACGGCTGAAGGCAAGCCGCGAACGGGAATTGGAAGCTTTACTCGACCGGGAAGTACGCGCAGCGGTCGAGCGCAACGGCATCCGGCTCACCGGCTACGGCCGGATGCCGGGCTGATCCTATTGCTGCGGAACCGTCGGCTCATCCCCGGTCAAGACCCGCGAATCCACGCGGAATCTGCGGTAATTCGACCACGTGGTTTCCCCAGCCAGCCGGAAGTGCTTCACGAGCAGGCGCGCATCCACCCGGACGGTCGCCTTGGACGGAAGCCAGACCTCATCGTTAACCCGAGTCTGGAGAAACGTCAGCCTGGCTCCTCGCTCCAGCTTGGCCAGAAAGCCGCCAAAGGAGATGGAGTCGATCACATCCACCTCGGCGCGGACACATTGCATGGAAGCCTTGTCGATCCACAACCGCCCGCGCAGCTTCTTCAACAGGTCCGCCTGCTTTACGGAGGGGCGAAACTCGGGGCGAGGTTCGGCGTCGATCACCCATACGGGCAAGCCGTCCAGCGTCTCTTGGCCTGCGATCTTGAAGGAGTAGGCACGAGGAATCTCGAGCAGGAACTTACGGCCCTCCGCCCGCTCCTTCTCGCGCGCCACCTGTTTCTTCAGGCGCTCCTCTTCCGACTCCTGTTCGCGTTTGCGAACTTCCTTCTCGAACTCCTCGTCGGCCTTCTGCTTCTCCCTGCCCTCCAAAGGGCGCCCGTCCTTGCCAACCCTCCGCCTGTACGGCCGCCCGTAGAGGTTCAGCACTTCCGAGGTCGTGCGTTCGGTCTTCACGACCGCGCCCGACTTATCGAGAGTTCTCGTCTCCTGGCTCTCTGTGTAGGCGTAGTCCTTTAGCCTGGATTCGTTGGTTACATTTCTTTCAAGCGAAGTCCGGATGATGGTCACCGCGTCCGGGCTCGGCTCTCCAAGCGGGGCTTGAGCCGAGCAAACCAGGTTAACGAGGACCGAAATCGCAAAAGCTGTGCCGGAATACATCCTGATATCAGCAGACGTTTGCCATATGTGGCCGGGTGCAGTATAAACTGGGTTGGTAAGGGCGTTAAGGATTTTTCACTTAATAGCCTGCCTCTTTCATGCGCGTGTTCTGGTATTCCCGGCGAGCATCCGCCAGGCAAGCTCTAAACGCTTCCCTGTCTCGCCAAGGCTATCTGGTGCGTTGCGCTGAGACTCCCGAAACTCCACTTGACGGCGAAGAATTGATTCTTCTGGAGTTGCCCCCAGTCATCGAAGAGTCAGTCGTGCTTGTACGGGAGTTTCGCCGCCGGGCGGGCGACCGGACCCCAATTGTCGTAATCGGCACGTGGTTGGAGCCCGTCGAAGTGGAGCCTATTCTGGCCAACGGGGCGGACGACTATGTCGCTCAGCCAAGCAGTCCGGAAGGCATCGCACTGCGTCTGGTGGTCGCGGCAAATTTAGCGAAAAAATACGCTGCCGGCGCCGAACAAAAGCGGCTGGAGGAACGACTCGCCCAGACCTCCAAGACGGAGAGTATTGCCACCCTGGCCGGCAGTCTGGCGCACGATTTCAACAATCTGCTGGCTGCGATACTCGGCAATACCGAACTGGCCTTAATCGACATCTCGCCGCAGTCTCCGGTTCGCTACAGCCTGGAACAAATCGACAAGACCTCGCGCCGCGCTGCGGAACTGGCCCGCCAGATGCTCACCTTCTCCCGGCGGGGAGATAGCAAGTCGGAGTTCTCCGGGGTCAGCCTGAACGAATTGGTCCAGGAGATGGCGGAACTACTCCGCATCTCGATCCCGAAGACATGCACGCTGCGCTACTACTTTACCCGGCCACTGCCGCTGATCTGGGGAGATCCTGGTCAATTGAGGCAGGTCGTCATGAATCTGCTGCTGAACGCCGCAGAGGCCATGGACGATCGCGGCGGAACGATTTTCGTAAAAACGGGCGTGATTGATGCCGATGGCGCGCCTCCACAGCTGACGTTGGAAGTTCGAGACACCGGGGTCGGCATGCCGCCCGAAGTGTGCGCCCGTATTTTCGACCCGTTTTTCACGACCAAGCGGGAAGGGCGTGGGCTGGGCCTCGCGGCCGTTCGGGGCATCGTGCAGTCCCACAACAGTCTGATCGAGGTCGAAAGCGAGCCCGGAGTCGGCTCCACGTTCCGGATCGTGTTCCCGATGACGCACGGACTTGCGGCCACATCCAGCCTGGAGAGTGACGCAGAGCCCGACTGGCGGGGCTCTGGTAATGTGCTCCTCATCGAGGACGAGGATGCGGTCCGCGATGTCGTTCGCCGACTGCTGGTTAAGGCTGGGTATGCGGTGCTCGAGGCCGCCAGCGGCCGCGAGGGCATGGACACCATTCGCCGCTTTGGCGGGGTCATCCATGCGGTGGTCGTCGATATCGGCATCCCCGACGTCGATGGCGTCGAGGTGTATCAAGCCGTGCGCGCCGCGCGTCCCGACATACGCATTCTGATCTGGTCCGGATTCGACTCCAGTGCGGTTCGCGAACGTCTGCAGTCCATCGGCACGGACCTCGAAGTGATTGAGAAACCGTCCCGCCAGTGGGAACTCGCCTTGGCCCTGAAACGCCTGCTGGCGCAGCCGGAATCCAGTTCCCAGTCAAGCCAGGACCACGCCGCCTGACCAGGCATTCTGCCGCGTTCTGCTTGAACCAGTACATCTCCGCGACGGGGGAACTCGCCGCACGCGCGTGCTACATTGATGGGCGCAGGGGTCGCATCACCAGCCTGATCTCCGGCCCGCCTGGCACTTCGGAATACGAATTCTCGAGGAGGTCTTCATGGCACGATTTTCGATCTGTCTGGTTGTGGCAGCCGTGCTGCTTTCTTCCGGCCTCACTTTCGCCCAGGGCAGTTTTGCCCACTTCGCCTACGGCTCCGGATGGCAGACCACATTCACCTTCGTCAACATGAGCACCACCGACCCGGCCGTCGTGAGCCTGTCGTTCTACAGTAGCGACGGTTCGCCGCTGCAGGCCGACGTGAAGGACGTGGGCAAAGTGACGCCATACAATTTCACGATACCGGCCGGGAATTCGAAGACGGTGGCCCTGGTGGGTGACCCCGCGGCACCGGCCGACACGGAGGGTTGGGCTCAACTGGCGGTCGTCGGCGACTATCCCACGGTGCGAGGCCAGGGTTCGTTCCGCAGGCACCTGAATAATCAACCCGATTTCGAAGCGGTCGTACCGCTCACCACTACCTCTCAGGCCGGTTTCTGCATCCCTCCCACGAATCCGAATCCAATGATCCTGCTGCCCTTCGACAACACGACGGGCGCATACACCACCGCCCTGGCGTTCGCCAACTCAGACTCCACAACCACGCAGGCGCTGCAGTTGGAATACGACGACGAGACGAACCAGCCCATCATCACCAAAACGCTGACCCTGGCTGCGAACAACCATATCGCGCTGGTCACGACGGCTGCCGGGGCTGCGGGAGACCCGATCCTGGCCGGCAAAAAAGGCGTATTGCGAATTCAACCGACGACGCAGAACTTTGCCGTTCTCGGGCTGCTGTTCAATTCAACCGGGCCCTACACCGCCATCCTGCCGATCGTGCAGCAGTAGCCACACCGGCAAGCGCAGGCAGTTCCTCGAAATGTAACCCGGTCGCTTCGGTCGGGTAGCATAATACTACCCATGACCCGACGCGACTTACTCAAGACCTCCGCTCTCGCAGCGGTAGCAGGCTCCAGCGCGTGCACGCCGTCGCACCAACCTGTGGCTGGCCCGGGCGACGGCCCGTTCGAACTCTCGGAGCTGACCGTTGACGATCTCGGCGCAGGCTTGAAATCGGGCCGCTGGAGCGTGCGCGGGCTGGTGGAACAATACCTTTCGCGCATAGAAGCATTGGACCACCGTGGGCCGCACCTCGGTGCCGTGATCGAGCTGAATCCAGATGTTCGTGCGATGGCCGAGTCTCTGGACCGCGAACTGCGTGCGGGCAAATCGCGCGGTCCGCTGCACGGCATCCCTGTTCTGGTGAAGGACAACATCGAGACCCGCGACCGCATGATGACCACTGCGGGCTCGCTGGCGCTCGAAGGCAACTACGCGAGCGAGGATGCGCCCATCGTGAAGAAACTGCGCGATGCCGGTGCGGTCATACTGGGCAAGTCGAACCTCAGCGAATGGGCGAACTTCCGCTCGTCCCGCTCGGTCAGCGGCTGGAGCGGGCGCGGCTTGCAAACCCGCAACCCGTACGCGCTGGACCGCAACACCAGCGGTTCCAGCTCGGGCTCCGGTGCGGGCACCGCGGCGAATCTGTGTGCCGTCTCGGTGGGCACGGAGACCGATGGGTCCATTGTCTCGCCGTCCTCGATCAACGGACTTGTCGGCATTAAGCCCACGGTTGGTCTGCTAAGCCGTACCGGCATCATCCCGATTTCGCGTACCCAGGACACCCCCGGCCCGATGACCCGCACGGTGCGCGATGCGGCGCTGCTGCTCTCCACCATGGCGGGCGTGGACCCTGCCGATGCCGCAACGCAAGCCGCATCCGGCCATATCCAGCCCGACTACACCCGCTTCCTCGATCCAAACGGGTTGCAGGGTGCGCGGATTGGCGTGGCGCGCAAACAGTTCACGAACAACCCGGAAGTGACCAAGCTGATTGAGGGCGCGCTGGACGCGATGAAGCGGGCCGGCGCGGAGATTATCGATCCAGCCGATCTGCCCTTGCAAGGACAGATTGGCAACGCCGAATTCGAGGTGCTGTGTTACGAATTCAAGGCCGATTTGAACTCGTATCTGGGCAAACTCGCCCCGGGCGCGAAGATCCGCTCACTGGCCGAAGCCATCGCGTTCAACGAGAAGAACCGTGACCGCGAAATGCCGATTTTCGATCAGGAGACCTTCGAAGCCTGCCAGAAGAAGGGCCCGCTGACCGACAAGGCCTACGTTGACGCGCTGGCCAAGTGCCGCAAGCTCTCCCGCGACGAGGGCATCGACGCAGTTGTCGCGAAGTTCAAACTGGACGCCCTCGTGGCGCCCACCGGAGGCCCCGCCTGCCTAATCGACTACGTGAACGGCGATTCCGACACCGGCGGTTGTTCGTCCGCCGCAGCGGTGGCTGGCTACCCGCACATCACCGTTCCGGCGGGCTTCGTGCGCGGTTTGCCCGTCGGCGTCTCCTTCTTCGGACCCGCCTGGAGCGAGCCCGCTCTGCTAAAGCTGGCCTATGCTTACGAGCAGATGACGCGAGCCCGCCGGGCGCCCCGCTTTCTGCCCACCTTGCCGCTCTGACGGCCCGGCTCCGCTAAGGCCATCTTCACTCCAGTAAGGTGCGCGGGAGGCCGCCATCGGGCTGTAAGCGCGACGAATCCACGGAGCCTGGTAGCTGCCGCCCATCGATCGGCGATAGACTCAAGGCCGGAATCCTCCCATGATAAAGCCCCTAGCCCTCCTGCTTTGCCTCGCTGCCGCAGTCTCCGCGCAGCCCTCCTCCGAATGGAAGAACCTCTTTGACGGTAAGTCCCTGAACGGCTGGACGCCAGCTGAAAGTCAGACCACCTGGAAGGTTGTGGATGGGTTGCTGACCTCAAACGGGCCGCGTTCGCACCTGTTCTACTCCGGCCCCGTTCTGAACTCCGACTTCCGCAACTTCGAACTCGAAGTGGAAGCTAAGGCGACTCACGGGACGAATTCGGGCGTCTACTTCCACACGCAATATCAGACCAAGCCCTGGCCCGAGCATGGCTTCGAGGTCCAGATCTGCAATACGTGCACGGGCGAAGCGGGCTACATCGAGCACAAGAAAACAGGCTCGCTGTACGCCGTCCGCAACATTTACAAGCAACTCGTGAACGACGACGAGTGGTTCAAGCTGAACGTCCTGGTGCAGGGTAAGCGCGTGCAGGTGCGGTTGAACGGAACGTTGATCGTCGACTACATCGAGCCGGCCACCCCGGTGCTGGGCGATGAGCACCGCCAGCGCGTGCTGAGCCACGGGACGTTTGCCCTCCAGGGGCACGACCGCACGACCGGCGTCGCGTTCCGCTCCGTTCGCGTTAAGCCGCTGCCCGACGAAGCGCCCACGGTTGAACTGCCCGTCCCGGACGCGACCTACGGCGAGTTGATTCGTCTCGGCTCGGAGAACTATCCGGTGGTCGATTACCACGTGCATCTGAAGGGCGGCTGGACGGTCGAACAGGCGCTCGAAAAGTCGCGCCGCGACGGCATTTTCTACGGCATTGCCATCAATGGCGGCAAGGGTTTTCCGGTGACCAGCGACGAGCAGTTGCTGGCCGCTCTGGCGCCGCTGAAGGGCCAGCCCATCTTCCTGGCATTCCAGGGTGAGGGTCGCGAATGGGTCTCTACGTTCTCGCCCAAGGTGTTGGCGCAATTCGACTACGTGTTCACCGACGCGATGACGTTCACTACAGACGACGGTAAGCGCATGCGGCTCTGGATTCCGGAAGAGGTTGGCGAGATCAAGGACCACGAGGCCTTTATGGAGACTATCGTCAACCGCATCGTGAAGGTCGTTACCACCGAGCCGATCGACATCTACGTCAATCCCACGTTCCTGCCCGACGTGATGGTGAAGGAGTACGACCAACTCTGGACCCCGGCGCGCATGCAGCGTGTGATCGACGCGGTGAAGCGCGCCGGTGTTGCCGTCGAGATCAACAATCGCTACAGTATCCCAAGCCTCGCCTTCATCAAGCTGGCCAAGCAGGCGGGCGTGCAGTTCACTTGTGGTACCAACAACGCCGGTCTGGACATGGGCCGGGACGAGTATTGCATCGAGATGATCCACGCTGCCGGCCTGCGCTGGAAGGACATGTGGCTGCCGAAGCCCGAGGGGCAGAAGGCCACGCAGCGCAAGGCGCAGTAGCTTCCCGTATTGGGATGGCGCTCCGGCGCCCAGACGCGGCTTCTGGAGCGCCACCCTCCGCAACCGTTGACACTCGCCCGGATCCGGCACATGATCGCATCAGCCATGCCGTGGGTCATCCTCGCGCTCAGGGCGATGACACCACTCGCTAGTGGGTGTATTCTCATGGTTGGCATTGCTGGTGTCTGCGAAGAGGCTCATTTATGGCTGACTCGAAAAAATCGCGTAACGATCATCCGTCTACGGCAGTATTGACACGAGGCTTCGATCCGCGCCTATCCGTGTGGTCGGCGCGGCCGGCGGTGTTCCGCACCTCAACTTTTGTGTTTCCAACGCCGGAAGCTGCCGAGCGGGCGTTTGACATCACCTCGGGGCGAAAGCAACTGGAGCCCGGCGAGAGCGAGTACCTGGTGTACTCGCGCTTCAACCATCCCAACGCGGAGATCCTGCAGGATCAGATGGTCCCGCTCGAAGAGAACGCCGAGTGGGCGCTAGCCTTCAACTCAGGACTTGCGGCGATCATGACGGCGCTACTCACGGTGCTCAAGCCGGGCGACTCCATCGTATACACGATGCCGCTGTACGGCGGCACGATGGGCATGATGCACAACCTGCTGGAGCCTTACGGCATCCACACGGTGGCCGTGCCGGCCGGTCACAGCGCGGAGCTAGATGACGCGATCCGGACGACACCCATGCTGCGGGCGGTACTGCTTGAGACGCCTGCTAACCCGACGATGGTGATGGCCGACATCAAACGGGCCGCACTGGTCTGCGCGGAACTGGATCCGAAGCCGGTCCTGATGGTGGACAACACCTTCCTGGGACCCGTGTTCCAGCATCCGTTGTCGCAGGGTGCCGACATCGTGCTGTACTCGGCGACAAAGTACCTGGGCGGGTTCAGTGATCTTCTGGCGGGTATGATACTCGGCCGCGATCCGGACTTGCGCAACCAGATGTTCGGCAAACGCGGCATGTTCGGCAATATTCTGCAACCGGACGAATGCTGGATTCTGGACGGTCGTCTGCCTACGGTGAGCCTGCGCATGAATCGTCAGAGCAAGAACGCCCAGCGCATCGCCGAAAGCCTGGTGCGCCGCCCCGAAGTGCGCAAAGTTTATTACCCGACCCTGTTCGACGATCCTGAGCAGATCCGCATCCGGTTGTCGCAATGCGACTACCCCGGCGCGATGTTTGCCATGGACCTGAAGGGCGGGAAGGCGGCAGCTTTCGACTTCCTGAGGAATCTGCACCTGGCTAAGAACGCGGTCTCGCTGGGCGGCATGGAGACGCTGGTCTGCCATCCCAAGACCACGACGCACTCTGCCAGCGGTCCGGAAGAAATGAAACTGGCGTGCATCACCGACGGATTGGTGCGCGTGTCGGTGGGGATTGAGGACTGGCGCGACTTGCTGCGGGACTTCGAGCAATCGCTGGACGCGATCAGGCCCATGCTCGAAGAGACCGGGGAGCTTACCGGAAAAACGTCTTCCAGGTTGTAACGACCAGGGCGTGCGCCACCATAGCGGCGCGCACGCCCCCACCGGTCCGGTACGCCAGCCCGTAGAAGACGCCCATCACCCCGGCCAACACGGCCATCTGCCAGTTCGGGAACTGCCGGTAGCCGAGATGTACCAGGCCGAAGAGGGCGGATGCGACTCCGATAGCCACGACCGGCCAACCGCTCCATTCCTCAATCCAACGCTGCAACAATCCTCGAAAAAAGAACTCCTCGCTCAACGCAACCACCCACAGCACGCCGAAAAACGTGGGAATCGCGACCGCGACCTTGTAAGTGGTCGCGGGGATTTCGAAGTGCGCAAAGCCCAAACCGTAAACCAAGGCCAGGACCGGCGGCAGTGAAGCCGCGAACCAGAGCAAACCCGCGCGCCACTCCCGGAGTCCCGGCCAGAATCCAAAACCCGGGTCGATCCGGCGCACGTTGAGTACCGTGGCCACTCCGACCTGTATCCACAGCACGTGGCCAAGCGTCTCCACCGGGAGTTTGGGCCATGGCCGCGGGTAGATGGCGCCAAACCAGTTGAACAGCATCGGTGCCGCCATTAGTGCGATGAAGCCAAGGTCGGTGTAGCGCGAGACCGGCAGCAGATAGAACCAGAAAGCCGCTACTGCCACGAGGCCCAGCAAGGCAACCAGTGCGTGCGGTCGAAAGACCCCGGACGGGATCGAGTACAGCATCCAAGGCACGGGGGCGAGCAGCAGCAGGCGCGGCGGCGTCCAGAACTGGCGCCACCTGGGTGAAGCCAAACTGAAATAGCAGGCGAGTTGGACCAATCCCGCAACGAACAGGGCTACAGCGACCGGCCAGGCAATGTAGGCCCTGCCATAGGCCAGCCCGGTCACCTGGTTTCGCCTCTGCGAGAGTAAGCCAGGGCCTGTGGAACCCACGTCGAATTCGGCGACTTCCCTATACGCGCCAAGTCATGCACTGCTTGCGATCCACCTTGGGCCGGCTTTGATCTTAGGAGACGAAAGCGGGAACACCCTTCAGGCCGTGGCCGAACGGTGCCGCTAGCCCTTCACGCCGCGCCCAGGGACCTTTGACGGCTCAGGCACCTCCGGCGCTGCGACGACCGGTGCTGCGGCTGCCAGGCCGAGCGCCTGCCGCACGGTGGTGTCGAGCACGAGCAATGTCTCGGCGTGGTCGCGCAGGAACACCTTCGCGTTCTCGCGACCCTGTCCGATGCGCTCACCGTTATAGCTGTACCAGCTTCCGCTTTTCTCTACGATGTTCTTGTCCACCGCGACGTCCAGCAGATCGCCTACCAGGCTGATGCCTTCGCCATACATGATGTCGAACTCGGCTTCGCGGAACGGTGGAGCCATTTTGTTCTTCACCACCTTGGCCTTGGTGCGGTTGCCGACAACTGCCTCGCCGTCTTTGATGGCGGCGATGCGGCGCACGTCGAGGCGCACGCTCGAATAAAACTTAAGCGCGCGGCCGCCCGTGGTCGTCTCGGGATTGCCGAACATGACGCCGATCTTCTCGCGGATCTGGTTGATGAAAATCAGGCAGGTGTTCGACTTCGACACGATGCCTGTCAGCTTGCGCATGGCTTGCGACATCAGGCGCGCCTGGACGCCCATGAACGAGTCGCCCATTTCGCCCTCCAGTTCGGCCTTGGGGACCAGGGCGGCCACTGAGTCCAGGACCAGGATGTCGATGGCG
Source organism: uncultured Acidobacteriia bacterium (assembly GCA_903909435.1). Classification (GTDB taxonomy): domain Bacteria; phylum Acidobacteriota; class Terriglobia; order Bryobacterales; family Bryobacteraceae; genus CAIVVT01. The sequence continues at coordinate 210,759 of CAIVVT010000061.1, forward strand.
TTGGAAGAAACCAGCGCGGCCGTAATCTCGAGCGCCTGTTCGGCATAGTCGGGCTGCGAGACCAGCAGGTTGTCCGTATCCACGCCCAATTTGCGGGCATAACCGGGGTCGAGCGCGTGCTCGACGTCCACAAATGCGGCCATTCCACCGCTCTTTTGGGCCTGCGCCACCGCTTGCAGGGCAATCGTCGTCTTACCTGAGGATTCCGGCCCGAAAACCTCGACAATGCGTCCCCGCGGAAAGCCGCCGATGCCTAGCGCCGCATCCAGAGAGACTGAGCCTGAGGAGATGATGCTGACAGGAACGCCGGCGTCGTGGGAACCAAGTCGCTGAACAGTTCCCTTGCCGAATTGCTTCTCAATTTGACCCAGCGCCGCCCCAAGCAGTCGCTGTTTTTCCTTGTCGTCCATTGTTTCTCCTATCGCACCACGGGCAATCGTCCCAATTTACACCTTTTGTTCGCCTAAGGGAAGAGAACTGCGGGCGAGAAAAGTCGGGGCCTCACACTGTATCGTGCCACGTCCCGCAAAGTCAGTGTTCCCACTGTGCGATTATCTCCAGGTTTAATGCTGAGGGGCGTGGATTTGACCGTGACTGAAACGGGACGCTATACTCGCGGATGCACGGGTTGGTGGAGACCGTACGTCTTCGCCATGAAAATGGGAACCCGGTGAGAATCCGGGACTGCCCCGCAGCGGTAAACGGGAACGACCGCCGCACGAGAAGGCACTGGGAATCCAAAAAGGGACGCCTGGGAAGCCGCGGCCAATAGGAATATCCCTCGGCAAGAGGGGTGCACGCCCGCCAGTCCGAAGACCTGCCTGTTGCCTCACTCGAAATGGGTGGGAATTATGCAGCTCTCGAGGGAGGGGCGCGTGCGACGCTTCTGTTTTTCTATTTCATTTCTGGCCATGCTTTGCGGTGCCTTGCCGGCACAGCAGGCACGGCAAACAAGCATTTCCGGCCGCGTTCTTGATCCAACTGGCGCGGCGGTGCCCGCGGCTGCGGTCCGTATCTACAGCCGCGATAACGCCATCCGACAGGCCGCGCAGTCGGGCGACGACGGGCGCTATAGCTTCGACCGGATCGCCCCCGGGGAATACCTGATTGAGGCGCGTACCGAGGGCCTGGATCAAGTCAGCCCCGCCCCGGTTGAGTTGGTCTCCGGACAGTCGCTCGAAAAAGACCTGACTCTGAACATCCGTGGTTTGTCGGCGCGGGTATTGGTTACTGCCTCCTCCACGCCGCAGTCCACAATGGAATCCGGCAAAGCAATGGACATCGTAGATCGTGCCGACCTCGACCGTCGCGGAGTCTACTCATTCGGCGACGCCCTGGAGACCACCGCGGGTCTGCGCGTACAGCAACTTGGCGGGCCGGGTCAGCTGACTCGCATCCAAACGCGCGGCTTGCGTGCGGCGGACACCTCAGTGCTGCTCGATGGCATGCGTTTGCGGGACGTAGCCAGCCCGCAAGGTGACTCGACGGCGTACATGAGCAACCTGCTGCTGACGGGCGCCGACAGGGTCGAGGTCCTGCGCGGGTCGGGCTCGTCGCTGTATGGAACCAACGCCATCGGCGGCGTGCTCAACGTCGTGAGCGATCAGGGCGGCGCTCCATTTCATGGTGAAGTAGGCGGCGAAGGTGGCGGACTTGGCCTAGGCTTCGGCGACATCCGCATCGCGGGAGGTTTGAAGCACGACCGGCTGCAATACAGCCTGTCAGCCTCGCACCTCAACGTCAGCGGAGGCGTGGACGGCGTCGAGAACGTGCGCAACTCCGGCGAGCAGGGCTCGCTGCTCTATCGTCCGGACTCCCGCACAACGATCAGCGCCAGGCTGTTTGCCTCCGAGTCGATGACGGGTCTCAACGCGTCGCCTTATTCCGCACCGGACTCGAATCTCCCGGCGACGGGCATCGTGCCGGCCATTGCGCTCCCGGGTGCCCAGATCGCCCTGGGTGACGCGGGGCGGTCCTTCAACTGGGGCAATGCGACATTCGCGCCGAATTTCTACGACCCGGATAACCGTGCCGACGCGAACTTGACATCCACGATGCTGTCGGCGCAGCGGATCGTGGCACAGAGCCTGGCGCTGCACGTCTCCTGGCAGGACTTCCAGGGCGACCGGGACAACACCAACGGCCCTGCCGGTGCGGGCTATCAGCCCATGTTCAATACTCTCGATTACTACCGGGGCCGCGTGGATACGCTCAACGCCCGCGCGGATCTGGCGCTGGGCCGTCACAACCTGATTACCGGCGGCTACGAATTTGAGCGCGAGGCGTACCGCAGCCGGAGCACCGATTTCAACCCCGACCCGACCCAGCACGCCAACGCGATTGTGGATGTGAAGCAGACCAGCCACGCCGCATTTGCCCAGGATCAGTTCCGTATGTTCGGCGACCGGTTACTGTTCTCGCTCAGCGCACGGGCTGGCCATTACGACCTCTCCGCGCCCGTATTCGAAGGCGGGACCGGCGTCTTTCAGAACGCAGCGCTAACCAGCCCCCGCAACTCCTACACGGGCGACGCGGCGCTCAGCTACTTTCTGCCGCGCTCCCAAACGAAACTCCGGGCGCACGCGGGCAACGGCTACCGTTCGCCAAGCCTTTATGAGCGCTTCGGCGCGTACTACTACGGCGGCTTCTTCACGCCCATAGGCGATCCGCAATTGAAGCCCGAACGGACCATTGCAATCGACTTCGGATTCGATCAGTATTTCGCCGGCAATCGCCTGAGAGTCGGCGCTTCCTACTTCTACACGCGGCTGCAAAACGTGGTCAGCTACGGCGACACGCCCAACGATGTGTACGGGCGATACGGCGGTTACATCAACGCGGGCGGCGGGCTGGCGCGCGGAGTGGAAGTCTCCGGCGAAGCCCGGCCCTGGCGTTCGATGCTGGTCCAGGCAAGTTACGTTTACACGAATGCCATCGAGCGCAACGCGATTCTTACAGGCGGGTTCCTGCAAGCAATTCGTGTGTTCCCGCACGCCGGGACACTAGTTGCCACGCAGCAGGTGGGCAAGCGCACCCAGGTGACCGCAACATTCGTCGGGGCGTCGGATTACGTCTCGGGCGTGTTCTACGTCTACTCCGCCGGCGGCAACCGTCCGTACCTTTTCCCTGGACCGCGCAAGCTGGACCTCACCGCGAGCTACAGCTTGCCGGTGGGCGAGCACCGTTCGCTGAAATTCTACGCGCGGGTGCAAAACGCGCTCAACCAGACGTATTACGAGGATGGCTTCAGGACGCCCAAGGCATGGGCCTCGGGTGGATTGAAGTTCCTCTTCTAGCGGGAGTTTACTGCGAGCTGGCGTAGCGCGCCCTTTCCTCATCGCATAAGTCCTTTCAGGTTCGTGGGTTGGATGGTTGTGCTGCCATTTGTTTTTGTATTACCCTGTATAGAAGATTTCTATCGACGATCGC
>CAIVVT010000062.1 GCA_903909435.1 uncultured Acidobacteriia bacterium
CTCTTTCCCGCCCTGCTCTCTAATTAGGCGAACAGGAAGTGTCTCATTGATGTTGGCACGGAGGGCAATGCCGGTCTTTCGACCACGATAAGCTCCATCCATCGGAGCTTGTCACTCCTTGGCAGTAGCGAACTCCCAGGGACAGAAGACAGTGCTGCTCTTCCGGTGATATCCTTCCACAACAGCGATTAATGCCAACCGGGCTGATGAAGGGGATTCGCCAGTTCGGCGCACGGGGCAGCTTCCAGAGAAACGATCTTTGCAGGTCAGAGGAGATTGTTTTGAACCCACTCAAGCAAGAGCGCCGATCCTTCCGTTTCCGCTTAGGGGGGGCTCAGCATGAGCCAACTCTTACCGCAAGTCATGGTGCAGGCACAGACCACGTCGGCACAGGGATGCGTCCTAGGCGTCACTGAAGGCGAGCATCTCGTTCATTTTCGCGACCATGGCAACATCTTTATCAAGCTCGGCTCCCGGAGCGGCTCCAGTAACCTAGCCCTGGGCACCCAGCAAGTGACTGTCGGCGCCGGCGTTCCAATCCACCGGCACCTTCTGATGGACGAAGCCTTTTACGTTTTGGAAGGTAGCGGAGTTCTCATACTGAACGACGTCCGCCACTATTTTGAGAAAGGCGGAACGATATTCATTCCCAGAAACTCTTGGCATGGCTTCGAGAATCCCGAAGACGAACTGCTTCTACTCTGGACTGTGACGCCTGCTGGCCTGGATGGCTTCTTTCGAGACACCTGCAATCCGCCCGGCGTACCGCCAAAGCAACTCACTCGCGAGCAAATCCAAGAGATCGCAAGCAAGTATGCGACGGAATTCAAATAGGCACGCAGCGCGTACGATCCTTCGACAGAGTCTTCAACCACAGCGAGTTAAGCGAGTTAAGGCAGCTATGCTAAGCATCGGGGTGATAAGATTCCCAACGCTTGGCGCTTCCCGTCCATTGGCCCCGACCCGCCTCGCGAGGCACTCCTTAGGAACGCCAGAACAGCGCCTCTCACGCCACGTTCACGCGCAAGGACGCCATCCAACTGACGGCGTCGTTGGCGAGGTACGGTAGGCCGCCCACCCGGCGGCTGGTAAGGCGCGGGCTTACTTCGTGAGCGGCGTCAACACGATGGAGCGGAACTCCACCGGGCCATGGTCACCCTGGAGAATGAGCGGGCCGGCCTGGCCTTCATTGGCATCGGCGGCGATAGCAGTCAGCCCTTCGATCACGCCCTTGTCGATGATCTTCTTACCGTTTAGCACGACGGTGACCTGGCGGCCCACCAGACGGATGTCGTAGGTCTGCCACTCGCCGGCGGGCTTGCTGGCGTTTTCGCTCGGAAGAATGCGGCTATAGAGCGCGCCGTTGCCGTGCGTGTTGGGCGGGCGGCCGTAGTCGTCCAGGATCTGAACTTCGTAGCGTGCGCGCAGGCCGATGCCGCTGTTGGAGTTCTTGCCGAGGCGGAACTCGACGTGCAAACTGCAGTTCCAGAACTTCTGCAGGCTGACGAGGTTGCTGGCCCCGCCGGTACTCGTCAGGATGCCCTTCTCAACGGTCCAGCCAAAGGGCTTGTCGGGAGTGAGCGACTTCCAGCCGGAAGCGTCCTTGCCGTTGAAAAGCTGAATCGGTTTGGACTCGCGCCAACTGGCGTCGTCCACTTCGTTGATTTCCGGAGCGCGCACGCCGACCCAGTGTTTCACCGGGTCGGATGAGCCTTCACGAGTGGCCGTGCCAACCAGCTTTCCATTGATCAGGCTGGCCTTCAACACGTCGTGAATGTCCTTGCCGCCGTCCTTGTGGTGGAAGCCGAGGGTGAGGACGCCGCCCTGCACCGAAACCTCGTCGATCTTGTTCAAGTCGCCGTTATAGGCGCTCTCGAACGTACCTTTGGCGGCGGGCGTACCCGCGCCGTCCAGGCCTAACCACCAGGCGCGGGACGTGTCGCCGGTGATGGTAATGTCCCAGCGGCCGTCAAAGGGGCTGCTGCCCGCAAATGCGGTGGCAACAGAGAGGAGGAGCAGAGCAAGACTTCGCATAACCTCTCTAGCCTACGCCGGATTCGTGTTGGGCGGCAGGTTGCGCTCAGTCGAGATCGGGCAGGTCGTACTCGCCGAGCTGCAGCGGGTAGCGGCCGTACTCGCGCACCAGCCGTACCACGTAGTCGTAGCTGGCCCCGGGCACGTTGCTGGGCACCGAATGATCCGATTGGAAGATGAAGCCTCCGCCCTTGGCGGCGTTCAGTTTGGTGAGCACGGCGGCCTTCAACTCCTCTTTCGTTGCGCTCGACCAGAGTTGAACGTCCATGTTGCCGCAGAAGCCGATTCTGTGCCCGTACTGGCGCCTCAACTCGACCGCATCCATGCCAGCCTTGAATTCGAGCGGGTTGTAGGCATCCACGCCGATCTCAATGAAGTCCTCGAAGATCTTTCGGGAGTTGCCGCAGCCGTGATAGATCACCGGCAAGCCGTGGGCGTGGCACTCCTCAATGATGGCCTTCACGCCGGGTTTGAAGACGCGCCGCCAGAAGGCCGGAGAGAAGAGCATGCCCTTCTTGTAGGCCACGTCGCCCCACACCACCATCCCGTCCAGGCGGCCCGCGGCGGCCTGGATTTGAGAGCGCACGATGCCGAGATTGAATGCGTGCAGGCGCTCCGCGAAACGCTCGATCTCGTCGGGGTATTCGGCCATCCACATCAGCGCGTTTTCCGACCCGATGATGCGCCAGAGCATCTCGTGGGCCTCGCACACGCCGCCGAAAACGGGGAAGTCCTCCCAGACCGAATCGACGCGCTCGACGTAGGGCGCCGTGTCGCGTGCGAACCCGTCGCCGACGCCGTTGATCTGGTCGTCGCCGCGGGCCAGATAGCGTCGTTGGTCGGCGGGATCGTCGAATTGGAAGGCGCGCATTTTGTCGATGGTGTCGGTATCGAATGCGGCGAAGGAGGGCATGGGCTGGTCGAATTTCTTGCGGATGGTGGCGCCGAATCCAGTACGCACGGTGATTTCGGTTTCGTCGCTGCGCAGGATCTCGAACGGCTGGATGTGCGGGTCCATGTTCGGATTCACGTTGATCCAGTCGAGGTCGTAGTAGCGGTAGATGTCGGCATCGGGGGCGAGGCCGAGCTCTTCGCGCCAGCGCTTGAGGAAGCCGCCCCAGAAGAAGTCGCTGATCGGGACGCGGTCAGGCTCGGCGTGCTGCAAGGCCTGCTTCATCCGTTCGAGTTTCGAAATGCAGTTAGCGTTACGTTCCATGCCTATCCACCAAACTCCTGGGGCGATGCTCGGGTCCCGCATTGACTGTATTTAAGCAGCGGGTCTGAATCTCCGCATTCGCTTGCGCGTTGGACCTGGAATTCAATCTACACCCGAAGGCCCATGCTCCGTCACACGCGCCCGGGTTGTCGAGCGGCGCGCGGGTCGATAGCATGGTTGCCTGCGAGCCTCCGGAACGGGCCGTGGGCGCAGGCGGAAAGGTGGTTTTTCAATGCGACGGTATGGAATGGTCTTGCGGGTGAAGCCGGAAGCGACGGAGCGGTACAAGCAGTACCACGCGGCCGTCTGGCCCGAGGTACTGGCCAAGATCGCGGATTGCGGCATCCGTAACTACAGCATCTACTTCAAAGACGGGTTTCTGTTCAGCTATTTCGAGTATGTTGGCGGCGATTTCGCCACCGATATGGCCAAGATGGCGGCCGATCCCAAGACGCAGGAGTGGTGGGCGATCATGGAACCGATGCAGGATCCGCTGCCCACCCGCAAGCCCGGCGAATGGTGGGCCGACATGGAGGAAGTCTTCCACGTCGATTGAGCGACGCCGGTTCCAGAGGGGTGCGGCAGGGCGGGGAAGGGCGTAAAGTCTCTTTTTGGGCTCAACCGCCGGCCGAAGTTGGCGATAAGTTCAGCGTGAGCGGACTTACTGAGAACACGCGCCGGATCATGGACACCGCGATGGATGCCAATCGGATGGGGCTGGATCCGTCCGATTGGACGATCTTCATCGGGCCGGAAGGCGGATTGGAACTGATCGCGGGCCTCGACAATCCGCTCGAATCGTTGACCTGGAGTCGCGGGGCGAGGATGGCCTGGCAGGTGAGGCACGAAGGCGGCGGCGTGCGGGTGGAGGGGTTGACAGCGGGTGAGCGCTGCAGGCTACGGCAGGATTCTCCCCGGGTGACGGCCGGCATGCTGCTGGGGGCGAATAGAATGTACCAATTCGCTACGGCCGTTTGACCGGCTGCTGGGCTCAGCGCGAGCCCCCCGGTCGCGCGCTCCCGAGCCCGTGGGAGGCGGATTCCCAACGCGGTCCGGAGCGAAAATGTGCCTGTCTGGGAGCCCTATGTTATTCTGAATAGGACACGGCGGGTGTAGCTCAGTTGGTAGTAGCGTCGGTTTGTGGTACCGAATGTCGTGGGTTCGAATCCCACCACCCGCCCCAGTTAAACCATTTTTAATCAGCCGGATGTAGCCGCTCTTGCGACGACTGCGTATGCACGAATACTCAGCGAACACGAAGATCCGAGAGGATTCTCATGTCCGCTGAGGGCCTGGCACTAACCCCGAGACATCGGAACTTAGCAGCTTTCCAGATTAGCGTGCAGGCACGCCCACCGCGTAGGCGGCTTCGATCTTGTCCACTTTGATGGTCTTTGTCTGCGCGGATAATGTCCCGGTGACTACGACCTTTTGTGCCGCGAATTTTGAGGGTGTCTGCTGGTCGCTTAGAGTGTAAACCTCGTTCCCTACAACCAGCGCGTACTTCCACTTTGAGGGATTCATTTTAACGCATTCGCGAACGCATTTTGCATCAGGCGTCATGGCCATCGTGTGCTTCGCTCCGCACATCGAATCGGTGATCACGCCGGTGTAAGTGCGTGGCTTGTCAGCGGCGGATAGCAGTCCCGTCGCCAGTATGAGAGTGCCGATCAACTTAATCATTTTGCTGTCTAATTCCCTTCTTCGATCGAGTTCAAGAACTGAAGACCCTTGTCTTGGTTTAGGCGCTTCCATAACGCCTCGAACCGCTTCTCGTCGAGCGGCTGCTTGAGTTGGAAGTTAAAGCCTTTCATGCTGCCATAGCTAGTGCGAGCACGTTCGTAACTTGTGAGCGTCAGTTGATAGCGGTCGGAAGTGCTCACATTTTCGAGATCCTGATAGCGCCAGGTGCGCGACTGACGCGGGCGCGCCGTCTCGTAAACGATGCGATCCTGTCCCACTTGGAGCACTCCTTCAGACCCCTGTAGCGTGCCCAACAACTTCACCGGCAGTTCCCACTGCACGGTGAGTCCCGGATCGGCCACCGCCGCCACGAATCTGCGGTCCAGTTTGTCTTTCAACATCGAGTAGGCAGCGTCCAACGATTTGCCCTTGGGAAGCGAGAACTCGAATTGTTTGTCGATGCCGAGGAGCCACTTGCGGTCTTGGTAAGTCGTGAGTCGCAGTCTGTCGGGAGACACCCAAAGCTCCTGAATGTCCTGGTAATCGAACTGAACGCTTTCGAGTTTGGCGCGCTGCGTCGAAGTGGCACCGTGCTTCGCTCGGGGCAGCGCCTGTTGATATGCCACACCCTTATCGTTGATCGTCAACACTCCTTCGTGATGCTTCAGCGCTCGTTGGTGCCGGACTTCATAGGTAAGCTCTGCAGCCCCGAGCGGGAGAAGTGCCAGGAGCGCCCCGAGCGGGACTAAGCGGCAATGAGCTTTTTGACTTCCGTATTCCATTTCCAAACCTCATAGATTGCCGGATAGACGACCAGTTCCAGGATGAATGACGTGAAGATTCCGCCTATCATTGGCGCGGCGATTCGACGCATCACGTCCGCGCCCGCGCCGGTGGACCACATGATCGGAATGAGTCCCATGAACATCACGGCCACGGTCATGAACTTCGGCCGGATGCGCTTCACCGCGCCGGTATGGATGGCGTCTTGAAGATCGGCCATACTGTTCATCTTGCCCACCTGCTTGGCGCCCTCATAGGCGATATTCAGGTACAGCAGCATGAAGATGGCCGTCTCGGCATCGACGCCGAGGAGCGCGATCAGTCCAACCCAAACGCCGATGCTCATGTTGTAGCCGAGCAAGTAAAGCAGCCAGATCGCACCCACCGCCGAGAACGGAACGGCCAGCACGACTAGCAGTGTTTCCGTGATCGATTTCGTATTCATGTAGAGCAGCATCATGATCAGGAACAAGGTCAGCGGCAAGATCAAGGTGAGTTTCTGCTTGACCCGCTGCATGGCTTCGTACTGCCCGCTCCAGACCAGGGTGTAACCTGCTGGAAGCTTGACCTTGCTACGGACCAATTGCTTCGCTTCCTCGACGTAACTACCGACATCGCGACCCGCGACATCGACGTACACGTAACCGTTCAGCATCCCGTTCTCGTCCCTCAACATTGCGGGACCGCTGCGCAGTTTGATGTCCGCAAGTTGAGAGACGGGGATCTGTGTCTTGCCGTCCATCACTGGCACCAAAACGCGTCCGAGCCGGTTGATGTCACTACGGAAATCCTGCAGGTAGCGCACGTTGACGGAATAGCGCTCGCGGCCTTCGATGGTAGTAGTGACGCTCTCGCCTCCCACCGCGCTCATCAGTACGGCTTGCACATCCTGCATACTGAGCCCGTAACGGGCCATTTCCTCGCGCCTCCAATCGAAGTCCAGGAAGTAGCCTCCGCCGGTTCGTTCCGCAAAGACATTGCGTGTACCGCGGACCCTTGGCAGGATGCCTTCAATCTCAGTACCGAGTTCTTCGATTTCCTTGAGGTCAGAGCCGTACACCTTGATTCCGACGGGCGTGCGGACCCCTGTCGTCAACATGTCGATGCGGGCTTTGATCGGCATGGTCCAGGCGTTCGATACCCCGGGGAGCGAGAGCGCGGCATTCATTTCGTCTACGAGTTCCTCGCTGGAAATGTGCTCCGGCGTGATGTGCCCGAACATCCGCTTCAGCCAACCCGGGACCCAGGACCAGCCGGAATACCACGTCGTCGTCTTGCGCCACTGGTCGTGCGGTTTCAGGACGATGATCGTCTCCATCATCGAGAACGGCGCCGGGTCAGTGGATGTCTCCGCGCGGCCCGACTTGCCCATCACGGAGAGGACTTCCGGGAACTGCTTGATGATGCGGTTCTGAATCTGCATCAGCTTCTGCGCTTCCGCGACGGAGATACCGGGCAGCGTCGACGGCATGTAGAGCAGCGTGCCCTCATCGAGTGGAGGCATGAATTCGGAGCCGAGCTTCTCATAGATCGGAATGGTCACCACGACCATTGCGATGGCTCCAGCAATCACCCCGTATTTCCAGCGCAGCGACCAGCGGCAGATGGGATCGTAGAGCCGCATAAGGATCCGGCTGATGGGGTGATTCTCTTCCGAATGGATCTTCCCCACTAACACCGCGCTTGTCACTCGCGCCAACCAGCGGGGCCGGAATTGGAAATTGTCCATATGCGTAAACAGCAGCCGCATCGCCGGATCCAAGGTGATGGCGAGCAGCGCGGCAATGATCATCGAGAAGTTCTTGGTGTAAGCCAGAGGCTTAAAGAGGCGCCCTTCCTGCGCTTCCAAAGTCAAGACTGGGAGAAAGGCGACTGCGATCACGAGGAGCGCAAAGAAGCTCGGGCCACCAACTTCTTTGACGGCATCAATCACCACGCGATGGTAGTCGCGCTTCCGGCCCAAGCGATCCCATTCTTCAAGATGCTTGTGTGTCTGCTCCACCACCACGATGGCTGCGTCCACCATCGCGCCGATAGCGATCGCGATGCCACCGAGCGACATGATGTTCGCGCTGACGCCCATGAGCCGCATTGGGATAAAGGAAATGATGATGGCGATGGGGATTGTGAAAACGGGGATGATGGCGCTCGGGACGTGCCATAGGAAGAGGAAGATGACGAGTGCGACGATCACCATTTCCTCAGTCAGCGTACCTTTCAGATTCTCAATGGAACGAAGGATGAGATCGGAGCGATCGTAGGCAGTGACGATCTTCACGCCTTGAGGTAAGCCGGGTTCCAGGTCCTTAATCTTGGCTTTGACTCGCTCGATTACGTCGAGCGCATTCTCGCCCTGACGCATGACCACGATACCGGAAACCACGTCGCCCTCACCGTTCCAATCAGCGATGCCGCGGCGGATATCGGGGCCCAGAACCACGTTGCCGACGTCCTTGACACGCACAGGCACGCCACCCTCGGTTGCCATTAGAACAATGTTCCCGATATCATCGACGCTCTTTGCATAGCCGCGTCCGCGCACCATGTACTCCGTGCCGCTGAACTCGACCAAGCGTCCACCCACATCGCTGTTGCCGCTGCGGACCGCCTCCACAAATTTCATGATCGGGAGTTTGTAGGACTGTAGCCGGTTGGGATCGACGTTCACCTGGTATTGCCGGACGAACCCACCGAGGGGCGCGACTTCGGCGACGCCCGGTACGGATTTTAGCTGGTAGCTGAGGAACCAATCCTGCAAGGAGCGAAGTTCAGCGAGCGAGTGTCTGCCGGTCTGATCGATGAGTGCATATTGAAATACCCAGCCGACGCCGGTTGCGTCAGGGCCCAATTCCGTTTTGACGCCCTGAGGCAGGCGCTGAAGCACCGAGGAGAGGTATTCAAGGGTCCGCGAACGCGCCCAGTAGATATCAGTCCCTTCCTCGAAAATGATATAGACATAGGAATAGCCGAAGTCGGAGAAGCCGCGGACATCCTTCACTTTTGGCGCCCCCAACATGCTGGTCACGATCGGGTAAGTGACCTGATCTTCCATGACGTCAGGACTGCGGTCCCAGCGCGAATAGACGATCACTTGCGTGTCACTGAGATCGGGGATCGCGTCGAGGGGAATGGTCCGCATCGAGTAGAGCCCGGCAGCCACCGCGAACCCGATGAGAATGAAAACCAGGAACTTGTTATTGCCGGAGAATTCGATGATGCGGTCAATCATGCTGCTTCTCCGCAGTGCGGGACATATCCATCCCTGGCATTGCCGCCCCTAGTTCCGGCTTGGTTGATGCAGCGGGCTTTGCCGGGTTATGCTGGTGTCCCGACATACCCGCAGCGGAAGATTTCAACTGGCTCTCCGAGTCGATCAGGAAGTTGCCTGATACGACGATGCGCTCGCCTGGGGTCAGTCCTCGCGTGATCTCGATTCGGTCTCCGAGCCGTTCACCTATCTCAACTTGACGGGGCTCCAGGTAGCCGTTGCCGAGGTCCACGAAAACGGTCTGCTTGAGCCCGGTGTCAAGCACGGCCTCGACCGGAACGGTCATGCGGGCGGGCATCGAAACGTCGAATTCGACGTCGACGAACATGTCGGGCTTGAGCGCCAGTTTCGGGTTGTCGGCTTCAATCCGAATCTTCAATGTGCGCGTTGTGGGATCAACTTGCGGCTGGATGTAGCTGACCCGTCCTTTGAACTTTTGGCCGCCTGCGTACGAGAGGTTCATGCGCACCGGCATTCCAATCTGGATCATCGATGCCTCGTTTTCGAAGACATCGGCCATGATCCACACCTTGGTCAAATCAACGATGGTATAGAGTTCTGTTTCGGGCGTGACCCGCTGCTTCGGAAAGGCGTTGCGCATCATCACGTAGCCGCTGAGCGGCGAGTATACGGTGATGTTGGTGAATGGTTGCCTGGTACGGGCGATCTCCTGCACCTGGGAGTCGCTCAGCGAAAGCAATTCCAATCGTTTGCGGGCGGCGGCCAGAAGCGAATCGCCTTGGCGCTGCGACTCGGCCAGCGGACTATCCTTCATGATTTCCACGCTGCGGAGGGCAAGTAAGTACTCCCGCTGGCTGGCCAGCATTTCTGGGCTGTACATGGTCAATAGCGGCTGGCCTTGTTCCACGAACTTACCCGTGAAATCGACGAACACATGCTCGATCCAGCCGTCGATGCGGATTTGTACTTTGGTGAAGCGGGTCTCGTCCATCGTGACCTTGCCTACAGATCTGAACGAGTGGATCCCCGCGCTGGGCGTGACTTCGCCGAACTTCACTCCGATCAGTTGCTGCTTCTCCGGACTCACCCGAATCGTGCCCATGGGCATAGGTGCGTTCCTGCTGCCCGGGTCCTGGTTTTGCCTTTCGACTGCCCCACCTACGGCCGGGGAGGAATCGTCGTCCGGCACGAGCTTCATGCTGCAGATCGGACATTCCCCTGGCTTGTCGGAGTGGTAGTTGTGGTGCATCGGGCAGTGAAAGCCCCGCGGTTTGCTCGAGGAGACTCCCACCTGCTGACGCGGTCCGTACCAGCGCCCATACCCCAAGCCGCCGAGGAACGCGGCGACGATCAGCAGGGCAAACAGAATAGTGCGATGAACTTTCATGGGATCGTTTCTCACTGGACCAGTTGACGTCCTGTCATCTCTTCCAGGCGGGCGAGGGCGAGGTACAGATTCTGTAGTTCCTCGATGTAATTCATTTGGTAGTCGGCTACGGTGGTGTAGTTCATCAGCACACTCAGGAAGTCCACTGCGCCCGTTTCGTAAGAGTTCAGAGATGATTCCAGTGCCAGGCTAGCTTGCGGGATGACCGCTTTCTCATACAGCTTGACTAGTTGTGACGAGGTCTCGGCCATCGAGTAGTCATCCTGGATGCGGTAGTGCAAGTCCTGATTGGTGGCTTCGTAAGTCTTGCGCGACTGCGCCAGCCCCTGAGACTGTTCCATCACCGCTGCACGTTGCTTTCGGAAGTAGTAGATCGGGATCTTAAAGTCGGCCCGAAACATATACATCGGCGCCATGCCGCCCATGTTGTAATAGCCGCCGTTCAGCGTAACGTCCGGGTAGTATTCCTTGCGTGCCATATTGACAGCCACTTCCGCACGTTGAATCATTTTTTCGTCGCGCTGCAGCATGGGAGAGTTCTCGGTCGCCGCAGCGTAAAGCTCCTTGAGGCCGGAAGGCAGTTCAATAGCTTGGAGGTTGGCGGGCCGGCCCAGCGGCGACCCGGGCGCCCGGTTCAGCAGGCTGTTGATTTCGGCGGCCCGGGCGCGTTTTTCGCGTTCCAGCTGAAGCCGCTTGGTTTCAAGGATGGTGATCTGCGTCTGCGCCTTAAAGACGTCCTGCTGCGCCGCCTTGCCCACCGAATACCGAGCTTCCGTGATCTGCAGGAACTTGCGCAGCAGTTCGACGTTGCGGCCCAGCACGTCTACCGCGCCGAAGGCGTAGGCCCGGCGGAAGTAAGCCTGCTTGATTCGCGAAACTACCCCGAGTTTTGTCTGCTGGTACTGCTGCCACTCCGCCTCGGATTCCTTGACTGCCATGTCGCCCAACAGCTTGCGCTTCCCGGAAAACGGGATCTCCTGTGAGATCATCACGCCGATGTTGCTGGTCACGTCCGAGCCCAACCCCGCGCCGGGCCAGGGTCTTCCGGTACTGTTGAAACCGGGGGAGAACATCGGGTCCGGCAGGCTGCTGACTTGCATGGGCCGCTGGCGGGAGGCCTCATAACGCTTCTGCGCTGCGACGATCTCCGGACTGTTGGCCAGAGCTTCGGAGAGAAATTGGTCCAGTTCCGAACGCTCCGCCTGCGCCCAGAGCCCCAGGTTAAGCAACGGTACAAGCAGCAGCGCTCTGCCCATCCGGGGTGTTCGTTCAGTGTTGTTGTTCTTGGCTGCCACTCGCGACTGGAGAAGCAAGTCCGGTGCCAAGTTTGGGGAGGACGGGCTAACCCGCTCACTTCTCAGGTCTTTTCATCCGGCTTCAACGCGGGCGGGCGGCTTACTGGCACGTGAATTGGAGATTCCTGCGCAGGCGTTGGACAATATGCGGCACTCAGTCCCAGTTCGTCGGTCTCCGGTCGATTGAGAACAGTGCGCAACCGCCGGGAGCCCAGTCGCTTGAGCGGCCTTATCGAGATTGGCAAGTGGCGTGCAGATCTGATGGCGTGGCAGTGCCATTCAAGTTGAGGCTGACAGTGCTCCCGCTGCTCGCGCTGCTCTCGCACTCTAAACTGCTCGCGGTAGAGGGCATACCCCATTGGGAGAAGACGTTGAACGAGGTTCTCGCACGTGCCGAGCAAGCGCGCAGCGCGGGTGACGACAACTTCGCAACTGGACGTGTCAGGCTTACACGGGACGAGGCTGTTCGACCGGCCATTGCCGGCTTCGTCCGATATTTCCAGGGCCCGGGGATGAAGAACTATCAAGCCTCGCTCAATAGGCTCCAGAGATACCGGCCGATGATTGAGCGCATCCTGCGGGAGGAGGGACTTCCGCCGGAGTTGATGTGGATCGGGTTGGTGGAGAGTGGATACGATCCGCTGGCTAGATCTCCCAAGGACGCTCTAGGGATCTGGCAGTTGGTTTCGCAGACTGCGCTTTCATTCGGACTTAAACTGGACGGGCGCGACGAGCGCAGCGACCCTGAAAAGTCCACGCATGCCGCCGCACGATACCTGAAATCGCTCTATGGTAGGTTTGGAGACTGGCCGCTGGCACTAGCCGCGTACAATGCTGGCGAAGGGCGCGTTCAGAACGCTATCGAACAGGCCCATGACCGCGACTTCTGGCATCTCGCCGCATCAGGAATGTTGCCACGCGAGACTCAGGCCTACGTGCCTGCTGTGCTGGCAGCGCAGTCTCTGGGAGACGACCGCAGCATAGGAGATCGATCAAGCGCAATTTATGATGACGCAACCAAACGCAGCGCCAGGGTGGAGCTTGCCCCCTTCACCCTCTCGCGCTGATGCTTCATCGCCGGACCAAGCGGCGCTCGACGCGGAGTCCGGCAAGACGAAGGTCAACTGGAAAGCAATCGCACTTGTGGCGGCGGGCATCGCCCTGACTAGCGCGGGCCACTACTTTACCCCGAGCGGCCTGTTGATGTGGCACGGGGTCTTCCAACGTCTGTATTACCTGCCCGTAGTCTTCGCCGCGATCACTTTCGGTTGGGTTGGAGGACTCGCGGCAGCCGCTGCGGCGGGCGTCGCCTATACCCCGCACATCATGATCACGTGGTCGGGGATGCACCACTATGCGATGGAGCAATACGCGGAGATCTTCATGTTCTTCGCAGTGGGCGTGCTCACCGGAATCCTGGCGGATCGCGAACGAAAGCGCCGGATCGAGTTGCAGCACACCGCCCAGCGTCTCAGCGCCGTATATCGCGAATTGCAGTCGAGTTTCGAGCAGGTGAAGCGGGCCGACCGGCTTTCCGCCATCGGTCAATTGGCGGCCGGGTTGGCGCACGAGATTCGTAATCCGCTGGCGAGTATCGACGGCGCGGCGGAATTGCTAGATGCCGCCGGCGATCAACCCGAACTTCGCAAGGAAACCGTGACGATCATCCGCAAGGAGTGCGCCCGCCTCAACCGCCTGCTCACCAGCCTGCTCGACTTCGCAAGGCCGCGCCGTCCCGAATGGCGCGATGTCGAGCTTGCCAAGGTGCTCGACACCGTGATCGACCTGGTGGGCCACTCCGCCGGTAAAGGCATTCGATTCCATAAGCAGGAGGACGAGCGGTTGCCCGGGCTGCTAGGAGACCAGGAGCAGTTGACTCAGGTGATACTGAACCTGACGTTGAACGCCGCACAGGCGATGCCCGAGGGCGGCGACGTCTGGCTGATCGCCCGGCGAGAGGCCAACGGCCTCGCGATCCAAATCCGGGACGAGGGTGCGGGCATTCCGGAGGAGCACATGGACAAGATTTTCGATCCGTTCTTCACGACGAAGGAGACAGGGACGGGTCTCGGCCTCTCCGTAGTCCACCAGATTGTCACGCAGCACGGCGGCAACGTCAACGTGAGCAGGAACGAAGATCGTGGCACTACCTTCACCCTGTTCTTTCCTCAAACGCGGGGGAGCGCCGCATGATTGGCAAGCGAATTCTGGTGGTGGACGACGAGGAGAATCTGCGCCGCGTCACGCAACTGAAACTGCAGCAGGCGGGCTATGAGGCGACGACCGCGGGTGATGGCAAACAAGCGCTCGACGTGCTCTCGAAACACGCCCAGGATCTCGTCCTCACGGACCTGAAGATGCCTGGCATGTCCGGGATTGAACTGCTGCAGAAGATCAAGCAGGAGTATCCCGAGGTAATTGTCGTGGTGGTCACGGCATTCGGCACCATCGAATCCGCCGTGGACGCGATGCGTATGGGCGCCTACGACTACATCATCAAGCCCGTCAACTCCGAGTCGTTGAAGCTGATTGTATACAGAGCACTCGAACATCACCGCCTGCAGGAAGAGGTGAGGAACCTGCGCACGGCCATCGATCGCAAGTTCGGCTTCGAGAGCATCATCGGCAAGGCGAAGAATCTGTTGTCCACGCTCGACAACGCTTCGCGGGCGGCGCAAAGCGACTCGACTGTTCTCATCCGGGGCGAAACGGGCACGGGCAAGGAACTGTTGGCCAAGGCCATTCACTTCAACAGTCCCCGCCGCGACCGGCCTTTCATCGTGATCAACTGCGGAGCGATACCCAAAGAACTGCTGGAGTCCGAACTGTTCGGCTACACGAAAGGCTCGTTCACTGGAGCCGTGGCCAATAAGCTGGGCAAGATCGAGATGGCCGATCAGGGGACGTTGTTCCTGGACGAAATTGGCGAAATGCCATTGGAGCTGCAGGTTAAAGTTCTTCGGCTGATTCAGGAACGCGAGATCGAAAAGATCGGAGCGGCGACGCCTACGAAGGTCGATGTGCGCATTGTCGCCGCGACACACCGCAATCTTCAGGCGATGGTCGAAGACGGCACGTTTCGTGAGGATCTCTACTACCGCCTCAATGTCATCCCGTTGACGCTTCCTCCGCTGCGTGAGCGCCCCGACGATATCCCTGAATTGGTGGCCATCTTTTTCGACAAATTCAAGCAGCGGCTCAACCGGCCAGGTTTGAAACTGCCGCCCTCGCTGCTCGCCTATTTCTCGACGCACCGCTGGCCCGGCAACGTGCGTGAACTAGAGAACGTTGTCGAGCGCCTCGTCGTCCTGGCACCGGGTGACGAGATCGCCGTTGCCGATCTGCCGGACTTCCTAATTCGCGAACGGCCGGCGATGGAGGCGATTCAACTGGAGTTGCCGCCGCAGGGGATCAACATCGAAGCGGTGGAGCGCGAACTCGTGCTGCGCGCCCTGCAACGTTTCAACTGGAACCAGACCAAAGCGGCCGAGTGTCTGGACATCAGCCGCAAGATGCTGATCTATCGCATGGAGAAATTCAATCTCCGCAAGGACGACTAGCCCTTATACCCAATGCGCAAGCGTTTCTATACACTCACGCGGGACCTGCACCTGTACCTGGGCCTGTTCATCGCGCCATTCATTCTGGTCTTCTGCATCAGCGTATTCTCCCTCGCGTATGCCTGGCTGCCCGGCGCCAGCTCCCAACCCGGTCCTCCTCGCACCGTCGGGAATGTGACACTCCCGGCCGATCTGGAGAACCTGGACGTACGGGCTCGCATCGATGCTCTGCAAACGGTTCTGGCGAGGGTCGGCGTTAGCGGCGAAATCGGTTGGGTTCAATACAGCGTCAAGCAGCGCACCATCGAGTTCCCCGTCGTTGTGCCAGGGCGTGAGGCGACAGTTGCGATCGACCTTGCGACACGCATCGTGACCGTCACCCGGCGGGAAACCGGAGTCTGGGATGCGCTGATTACCCTCCACAAATCGCCGGGTCCACACCTTGCCGCCCTGCGCATGAACTGGCTGCCTATGGCCGTGTGGCGGTGGTTCGCGGATGGGACCGTATATCTGCTGATCTTCGTCTCCATCAGCGGCATCTACTTATGGGCGGTGCTGCGCTCGGAGCGCCGCATCGGCCTCGCCCTGATCGGCACTGGCGTACTTTCATTCGTTGGGATCATCTATGCCGTCATCCACTGAAGCCGGCGCATCACCCGCCGCCCGAACGCGCACGTTGGGCAACGTTCTGACTTCGTGGAACCGCCGGATCCACTTCTATCTGGGGCTGTACCTGCTGCTGTTCCTGTGGCTGTTTGCCTTCACCGGACTGCTGCTGAACCATCCAAGCTGGACCTTCGCGGAGTTCTGGCCAAACCGGCAGCAGTCTTCGATTGAAGTGCCGATTCAACAGCCGCCACAGGGGGGCGACCTGGTCCAGGCACAGGACATCCTGCGACAGGCCGGAGTGCGCGGAGAGATCGAGTGGACCCGCTCTCGCTCCCAAGCCAGCCAGCTCGATTTTCGCGCCAGCCGCCCTGGGCACATCTATGAGATAAAGGCGGATCTTCAAAAGGGTCAGGCCACCATCCACCGCATCGACCTGAATGCCTGGGGCGTGCTGCACATCCTGCATACCTTCACCGGAGTACGGCTGACGGATTCGAAGAACCAGCGCGACTGGAGCATGACCACGCTCTGGGTCCTTTGCATGGACGCCGTAGCGATCGGGCTGATTCTGATGGTCCTCAGCAGCATCTACATGTGGTGGAACTTGCACCAGAAGCGACTCTTGGGGCTGCTCGCGCTTGGTACGGGACTGCTCAGTTGCGGTTTGTTCGTGATCGGACTCCGCTGGCTCACATAGCGGACCAGTTCGAGAGCCGGTACATCCAACGTTGGCCTTAAGTGGCAGGGAGATTCGATGCGCGCAGCGAAGGCGGCGGTTCCGAAACTGATTCTGGTCGGCGGGTTCCTCGGAGCCGGCAAAACGACGCTGATCGTGCGCGCGTCGGAGATGCTCCAGCGCCAAGGCGTCCGCGTCGCGGTGATCACGAACGACCAGGACGGCGGGTTGGTGGATACGCGCTTCAGCGAGGCCAATGCCCTCCACACCGGAGAGGTCGCCGGCGGGTGTTTCTGCTGCCGCTTTTCCGACCTGATCGATGCCGCCAGGGCGCTCAAAAAGTACGATCCCGAAGTGATCTTCGCCGAGCCGGTCGGCAGTTGCGTGGATCTGTCCGCGACCATCCTGCAACCGCTAAAAGCTCGCCATCGGGCCGAGTACGAACCCGCTCCGCTGACGGTACTGGTGGACCCGCAGCTAGCCGCGAGCGTCTTCTCCGGTACGGCCGACAAGGATGTGAGCTACCTGTTCCGCAAGCAACTCGCCGAAGCCGATCTGCTCTGTCTCAGCAAAACGGACCGGCATGACGGGTGCCCGGAATTGCCAGTGCCCGTTGATTTCCAATTGAGCGCCGTGACCGGACAAGGCATCGCCGCATGGTTGGAGGACGTTCGAAGCGGGAAGCGCGTGGTGGGTGCGCGAATTCTCGATTTGGATTATGAGCGCTATGCTGAGGCCGAAGCTGCGCTGGGCTGGGTCAACGTGCAGTTGGACGTGGTGCTGCGGAAACCGCTCTCGCCGGCGCTGCTGGCGGGACCACTCATCGACGAAATCGAAGCCAGTCTCTCAAGCGCCGGCAGTAGCATTGCACACCTGAAGCTCTTCGACCGCTGCCTCACGGGATTCTTGAAGGTGAGTGTCTGCCGCAATGGCGCAGAGCCGCAGGCGGACGGCGACTTGACCGCATCCCCAGACCGCCGCCACGAGTTGGTGATCAATCTTCGAGCCGTCGGTGACCCGGACGAACTGCTGTCAATCGTCCAGCGAGCGCTCAGTCGGATTGAGGGACAAATCGTGGTTCGCCACAGTGGTGCGTTCCGGCCATCACCGCCGAAGCCCCAACATCGATTTGTGAATTCGGTTCTGTAGAGCTCAGCCGTAGTTTCAACATCGGTCGGGGGACTCTCGCACTGCAGTTCAGCCCCGTTTCAACCCATTGAATTCGTGCACGGCCTCGATCATCGCCACGATGTTATCCACCGGCGTGCCGGCCTGCAGGTTGTGGATCGCGTTGAATACGAACCCACCGCCAGGAGCGAAGATCTCGCAGCGCCGCAGCACTTCTTCCCGAACATCCTGCGGCCGTCCGAAGGGCAATGTTCGCTGCGTATCTACTCCGCCGCCCCAAAAGACCAGCCGCGAACCATATTCCCGTTTCAACTGCACGGGGTCCATCCCGGCGGCCGAACACTGGACCGGGTTGACGACGTCGAATCCGGCTTCGATGAAGCTCTCGTAGAACCGCGCCACGCTCCCGCACGAGTGTTTGAACGTCTTCCACTTCGTATTGGCGTGAACCCAATCGTTGACCCGCTTGTAGTAGGGCAACCACAGTTCGCGGAATGCCGGCACTGAGCAGAAGGCCGAGGTCTGCGTGCCGAAGTCAGTCCCGCAGACATACATTACCTCTACGAAGTTGCCGATTCGATCGTGGATCGCGGCCAGGTTGCGCAGCGCGAGTTCGCACTGGGCTTCGAACACCTGGTGAATGTAGCCGCGGCGGGAGCGCGTGGAAATGTACCACTCGGTGACGTCGCGAATCCCCTTGGGATGTTTCAGTGCCGGGGCCGGCACGAGGGCAATGTCCCCGAAGGAAGTGCCGCCAAAGCCGCCGAAAACGGCTCGACCTGTCAAGGCCGCCTGCTGTACGCTCCGCTCCAGATAGTCGAGATCCCCGTCGCTGATGAGTCCAAATTCCTCAAGGTTGTCTCTCGGATCCAGGTGCTCGTCATCCAAAGGTGACTGACGAATGATGGCGTCGAAAAATGCGCTTCCCGTGGGCATTCGACCGCTCGGCGGGGCTGTGAGATCGCCCTCCGGGTAAATCAGAATGCTGCCGTCGGGATCTTCCGAGGTGTTGAATTCCGCACCGACCAGTACATCCAGGCCGCGGAAATTCCATTCCTTCCAGCGGTCGTTAGCATAGCCGAATTTTGTCTTACGGGGGATCACACCCACGACGTCGGCGCCCATGGCGTCCAGCAGATCTGCTTCCAAAAGCCCCAGCATTTGGCAAGGCTCGTGAACCTTGGTGGGTCGCTTCTCCAAGCCGTAGTAGTCGCGTAGGGCAGCCACGCAGCTCACGTGCATTCCGGTCACGGAGGAACTGCCAAAATCCAGCGGAATCCGATCCGGCTCGTCATGGCGTAGGGCTGTCAGCACCCGTTCTTTACTGTTCATCGAGAAACTCCGTTACTCCGGAAGGCCGGCGTGGCTGCAAACGACCGCAGTTCGCCTCAGTTTACGTCTGTCGACGCCCGGCTTGCGTGCTATGGCATCGACGGCGCTGGTTAGCCCACAGCGGAGCCGCATGCAAGCGCGATAGGTTATATATTCAGGTTTCGAGCTTCGCAGCGGTTCGATGGCAGGCGTTAAGGCACGCGACTGAATCGCCTGCAATATGTAACGGGAGATGCCGGGCTTGGCGCGATACGGGAATTCGGAAGGGGACGAACATGGCTAACCTGCAGAGACTATCCAATGCGATTTTGGATGGCGACCAGAAAACTGCGATTGCAGCGACCCGGGAAGCCTTGGCTGATGGGGTTGAGCCGTTGGAGTTGATCACGAACTGCATGATCCCGGCGATGGACGAGGTCGGGAACCGGTTCGAGTGTGAAGAGTATTTCGTACCGGAGCTTTTGCTCTCCGGCCGCGCCATGAAGGGCGCGCTGGAACTGCTGCGCCCGCTGCTGACGGCCTCAGGCATTCAACCCGCCGGACGAGTCATCATCGGCACGGTGAAAGGCGATCTGCACGACATCGGGAAGAACCTGGTAGCCTCGATGCTCGAGGGCGGCGGGTTCGAAGTTCTGGATTTGGGCGCCGACGTCTCGCCGGAACGGTTCATCGAGGCCGTGAAGTCGGGCAACGCCAATATCGTCTGTCTGTCGGCTCTACTGACAGTGACCATGCCGGCCATGCGGACCACGATCGAAGCACTGAAGCTCGCCGGCGTACGGGACCGGGTCAAGATTATGGTGGGCGGCGCGCCCGTTACCGCCCAGTACGCGGCGGAGATTGGTGCCGACGGCTACAGTGAGAACGCGAGCGGAGCGGTGGCGTTGGCGCGTACGCTTGTCAAAGCCGGTTAGTCCGAATGCGCTGAGCGCGGACTCAATATCGATACGGCCGATCTCGTCCGCAAGGAAAACCATCCTGATGGGTCGAGCAAGTCGCCTTGACTCTGCCGCATTGGGCCTTGCTTGACGAACTCCGTTACTTGGAACAGGGGGACTCGGTGGACAGACAGTTCTACTTGGATCTGGCGGCGCGCGGCTTGCGGATGCCGATTGGAGCAGACCTCGTGCTGCGCGAACAGCCGGATCCCGAGGCGATTCTCCTGGACGCCGGGCGGCTCGGCAATGTCGTCGAGGCGACGGCACGGCGTTACCATACGCCGCTTGCGTTTCCGCTCATGGACCTGCGCTTGGAGAAGGCCGATTTGCTCGAATTCGCCGGTGTCCCCGAAAGCGAGATCGACCAGTTCCATTTCATCGAGCCTCCCTCGGAGCGGTTTGCAGCCGATCTGATCGCGGCCTCCGCACGTCCGTTTTCCAGGCGGATTCAGGCCAATCAGGGAGCGGTCCGGTACATCGCCGAGCGGACCGAACTGGTGCCCGTCGGAATGCTGATCGGCCCCTTCTCGCTGATGACGAAGCTCATCGCAGACCCGATCGTGCCAGTGGCGATGGCTGGCTCCGGCGTCACCGCCGCCGAGGACAAGGGCGTCTGCATGGTTGAGCGCTGCCTGCAGATGGCGCTGGCCACCGTTTTGCGTTCCGCCGAGGCGCAGATCGCGGCCGGTGCGAAGGCAATTATCATGTGCGAGCCGGCGGCTAACACGGTGTACCTCTCCCCGCGCCAGTTGCGCGGCGGCTCGGACATCTTCGAGCGTTTCGTGCTGGTGCCTGGCCGCCGCGTGCGCGATCTACTTGAACAACATGGCGTCGATTTGATCTTCCACGATTGCGGCGAACTGCTCACGGAAATGGTGCAGCAATTCGCGGAGGACCTGCGTCCGGCCGTGCTCAGCCTGGGCAGCAGCCGGAAGCTGTGGGAAGACGCGGCCGTCGTTCCCAAGGACATCGTGCTTTACGGCAATCTGCCGACGAAGACGTTCTACTCGGACTCCGCCATGCCGCTGGAGGAAGTGCGGCGGCTCGCGGCGGACCTTTCCGCCCGGATGGCCGCCTGCGGCCACCCGCACATCCTCGGCTCGGAATGCGATGTACTGCACGTGCCGGAAGCTGCCGCGACCATTCGCCGCAAGGTGGTGGCGATGCTCGAAGCCGGTGAGACGGCCCTGTAGCTTCTTCGTCGCCTCGCTATTCGATCACCGCTTGCGACACGGCGTTGTCGAAGTCGTACTGCTGGGCGCGCCCCGGCGTCTGGACGAAAATGATCGCGACCATCTGTTCTTTCCGGTTCACCCACCAGTACGTGCCGAACGCCCCGTCCCAGCCGTAGCTGCCGTTCGGCTTGCGCATACGAGCTTCCGCCGCGTTCAGAATCACCTCACCGCCGAGTCCGAAACCTACGCCCTTCGAAGGACGCCCGCTCTGACCCAGGAAGAGATCGCCAACGTTGTTGCTCAGCATCAGATCCACGGTCCAAGGACTCAGAATCCGTTTGCCGTTCAACTGCCCGCCGTTACACAGCATCTGCGCGAATTGAAAATAGTCGGCCACGGTCGAGACCAGTCCGCCAGCGCCGGAGAAGTAGGTCGGCGTTCCGATAACCAGCGGATTGGCCGGCTTCTCGAGTCCCTTTTCGGTGTGGCTGTAAATGGTCGCCAACCGTGACTGGTCCTTCTCGGGGACGTTGAAGAACGTATCGTTCATGCCCAGCGGCTGGAACAGGCGCGTGCGCAGGAACTCGTCGAAGGTCAGTCCCGAAACGATCTCCACAATCCGCCCTAGCGTGTCGAACGCCGCCAGGCCGCTGTAACGCCAGCGTGTGCCTGGCTGAAAATCGAGCGGCAGCGCGGCAATGCGGGGGATGAAGTCGGCCAGCGTATCGGTGGGCTTCCGTGCCCGGAAGAGCTTCATAAACTCCGCGGCTGATGGCCCGCCGCTAGCGAGGCCGGAGGTGTGCGTCAACAGATCGACGATCGTGAACTCACGATCCGCGGGAACTGTGTAGGTCTTTTCCGCAGTGGACGGACGGTCAGCCATGGGCTCCGGCAGGCGCTCCACCTCCACCGTCACCCGCGCGTTCTTGAACTCGGGGATGTACTTCGCGACCGGATCGGTGAGCTTCAGCTTGCCCTCTTCCATCAGCATCAGCACGGCCACCGCGGTCACGGGCTTCGAGGACGAAGCCAGCTTGAAGAGCGTGTCCTTCGCCATCGGCTGCTTTGAGTCGAGGTCCATCACGCCGATCGCTTCGTGCTGGACCACGCTGCCGCGCCGGGCGACCAGGGTCACCGCGCCGGCAAGTTCCTTGGCCTCAACGCGTCGCACCACCGCTTCGCGCACCCGCTGCAGCCGTTCGCTGGAAATCCCGACATCCTCGGGTTTCGCGGTCGGAAGCGATGCGGCGCTGAGGCGTACCAAAGTAATCGCAGTGATTGCTGCGGCGATGAACTGAGCTCGAGTCATGCGGGCTGTCTCCTGTTGGCGGGTAAGCGATGGAAGCAACCCCGAGAATACAGCCGCCCGGCGCGTGGTGCAATCCAGAGCACGCCGGCATCGTGGTTCTTCAGAATCTGGAGGTCGCGCTGAATGAGTCTGCGACCGTCAGTATTTGGCTACCACTTGCGGGAGTGACGCCACACGCCGAAGTTCGGATGGTAAGAGAGCAACTCCATTTGCCCCGGCACTTCCCGCAGAGCTGCTTGGCGAATATGCGTACGTCGGCCTGGAGCGCAAGCTATTGAAGGTGACGTCCGATATTGTGGTCGAGCCATCGGTTAGGTCCGCCAAGACTCCACGTGATGTATATTTAGCACGGCGCGCCAAGGGAGTCTGCCATCAGTCATTGGCGGTCTAACCGAATTCTCATGACAAGGGTGGCAGGAGGCTGAGTAGCGACCCGCGCGAGTAGCAGGCGCGCTTACGCTGGACGGGCCACGCTGCTCATCCCCGCGTGACGCCGCAAAATCTGCGGCAGGTTGAGGGAGAAGGCCGAGCGGGCAAGCACCATATCCGCGCCAGCGTTCTGGGCCTGCATCTTCAGTTCGCCCTGGATGTGAGAGACGAAAGCGACGACGCTGACGTTCTTCAACTCCGGTTTCGACCGCAGGACTTCTATCAGCGGAACCGGCTGCAGCGAATTGCAGTTGAGGTCGATGACGATCATCGAGGGCAATTCAGCCAATGCCTTTTCGACCAGGTCAGTCCCAGACTTGAGAAACTCCGCAACCATGCCGGCGCGCCTGGCTGCATCGTTGATTTTGACGATGAAGAAGAGATCGTCAACGACCGCGAGAATCTTTCTCGGGTTCTGGTTCATAAACCACAATCCTGTCTAATTGTTTCAAACATTCGAAGCGATCCGTAGGCGATATCTTCAGGCTCAGACCTGTACATGAGTTCCTACGATCGGGGGGTTGCCTTAATTCTATTCGTCCCGAGAGCGGCTCGCAAGCCCCTGACTCCCGGCTGGCGAGCGTGGCCGTGCAAACCAGTACAGGCGGGTGCACCGGGATGTGCTCAATTCAGGATGAATGGAACCGACAATACGATGCTTCAAAGTCAGAACGATCATGCATCCCAGATGCCGACTCAGTTGGGAGGAATGGAAGGCCGGAATGCACCGTCATCGGACCCCACTCCAGAACAGAGTGACCCGTTCGATCTCCACCTGCAGCGCTTATTAAGCGGTTTCGTCGCCTGAGATTTGGGCGGGACCTGGAAGCCCCGCCCGTGCTGGACCGTAGCCCTCAAGCGACCCGCCTCTTTGTCGCGTCAGGCCTGGGACGCCTGAAGCGCTTGGTCGAGGTCCCAACGCAGATCTTCGAGGTCTTCGAGACCGATGGAGAGTCGGATCATGTCGGCCGTCACGCCTGCGGCTGCCTGCTGCTCCGGGCTGAGTTGCTGGTGCGTAGTGGAGGACGGGTGGATCACGAGGCTGCGCGCGTCACCGACGTTGGCGAGCAGCGAGAACAATTTGAGCGAGTCCACAAATTTCACGCCCGCGTCATAGCCACCCTTGATCCCGAAACTGAAAATGGCTCCTGGGCCTTTGGGCAGGTACTTCTGCGCCAGCGCGTTGTAGGGGCTCGATTTGAGACCGGGGTGCTTTACCCAGCTCACTTGGTCGTGCTGCTCCAGCCACTCGGCGATGGCCTGAGCGTTGGCGACGTGACGGTCCATGCGGAGGGCCAGCGTCTCCACACCCTGAATGAACAGGAACGAGTTGAAGGGACTGAGCGACGGGCCAAGATCGCGCAAACCCTCGACGCGCGCCCGCAGAATGAATGCGAGGTTGCCAAATGCGTCGGCGATGTTCAATCCGTGATAGGCAGGAGAAGGCTGGTTCAAGAGCGGGTGGGCAGACGACTTCCAATCGAACTTCCCGCCATCCACGATGATGCCGCCGATAGAACTGCCCTGGCCGCCCAGGAATTTGGTCAACGAGTGCAGAACAATGTTCGCGCCATGTTCGATCGGCCGGCACAGGTAAGGCGTCGCAAAGGTATTGTCGACGATGAATGGAACGTTGGCTTCCGCGGCGATCTTCGCCACTGCGGCCAGGTCCAGCACGTTGCCGCGCGGGTTCGAGATGGTCTCGCCGTAGATCGCCTTTGTGTTCGGCTTCAGCGCCTTGCGGAAGTTCTCCGGGTCGTCCGGATCAACGAACGTAGTGTCGATGCCAAAGCGCCGGAAACTGACATCAAACTGCGTGTAGGTCCCGCCGTAGAGGGTTGACGCCGCAACCAGATGATCACCCGACTCCAGCAGGCTGGTGATTGTGAGGAGTTGGGCGGCCTGGCCTGAGCCGACTGCCAATCCGGCGACACCGCCTTCCAGTGAAGCGACGCGCTTCTCCAGCACGTCGGTCGTCGGGTTCATGATGCGCGTGTAGATATTGCCGAACTTCTGCAGTCCGAATAGGGCCGCCGCATCGGCCGTATCGTCGAACACGTAGGAAGAAGTCTGGTAGATCGGCACGGCTCGCGCCTTGGTCGCCGGATCGGAGTCGAAACCGGTGTGGAGAGAACGGGTAAGGAACCCAAAATCACGCTGGACATCTTGCAACTTGGACATACTACGTAAATCCTACAAAGAAAATGGTATTTGTTCAACCAGAGTTTGCGGGGAATGGTTAAACGCTGGTGGAGGCGCGACTGCGATATGCTCAACCGAACATGAATCGACGCTGTTTCTTGACGACTCTCCCCGCTCTGCCGCCAGCTATGGCCGCCGCCGCCACCGCTCCAAAAACGGAGGCCCCGGCCCCGGCGCTGCAGCTTTGGTACCGCCAACCTGCGCAACAGTGGGTAGATTCGCTGCCGGTCGGCAATGGGCGATTGGGCGCCATGGTGATGGGCGCGGTCGGCGAGGAGCGGATCTTCCTCAACGAGGACACACTCTGGTCGGGCTATCCCACGGACGGCAACGAGCCGCATGGCCCCGAGAATCTCAAAGCAGTCCGCAAGCTGGTGCTGGAGCAAAGAGACTACGCCGGCGCGGACGCGGCCTGCCGCAAACTGCAGGGCCCGTACACCCAAAGCTATCAGCCCTTGGGTGAGCTGAAGCTTAGCTTCGACGACCCGGGGAGTACCCAGGACTACAGGCGCGAACTGGACCTCGACACGGCAATCTGTACCACCGCTTATCGCGTGGGTTCCACACGTATCACCCGCGAGGTGCTTGCCTCGTTGCCCGATCAAGTGATCGCAATTCACATCCAGGCGCAGGGCAGTCAACATCTCAACCTGAGTGTCGGCCTAAGCAGCCTGTTCAAGGACTTCACGGTTGAGCCCGACGGAGGCATGCGGCTCCGCATGCGTGCGAAAGCGCCTTTCCATGCGGAACCCAACTACGTCGATTCCAAGAATCCAATTCTGTACGACGACGCCGACGGCAAAGGCATGCGCTGCGAGGCGCTAGTTGAGGTCAGAATCGAAGGCGGGACCGTCAAGGCGGCGAGCGCGACTCTACGAATCGAAAACGCCGCTGCGGTCGTGCTGCTTGTCGCGGCCGGAACCGGATTTCGGGGATATGACAAGCTGCCGGACCTGAGCGCGGATGAGATTCACGCCCGCTGCTCAAAGACGCTGGACAACTTGTCCGGCAGGAAGTGGGCGCAAATTAGTCAAGCGCACGTCGCCGATCACCAGAAGCTCTTCCGGCGCGTCGATTTGCAGCTCGGCGCCGCTTCGGATGCCGCGAAACTCCCGACCGACGAACGGCTGATGAGCTACGCCAGGCAGCCCGACCCGTCGCTGGCGGCCCTGTATTTCCAGTACGGGCGTTACCTGCTGATCGCCAGTTCCAGGCCCCACACCCAGGCCGCCAATCTCCAGGGCGTCTGGAGCGATAACCTACGCCCGCCTTGGAGCGCGAACTACACGACCAATATCAACGTGCAGATGAACTACTGGCTGGCGGAGACCTGCAATCTGGCGGACTGCCACGAGCCGATGTTCGATCTCATCGAAGACTTGAGCCACACCGGCGCGAGAACCGCAAAGACGCTTTACAACGCGCCTGGCTGGGTGGTGCATCACAACTCCGACCTCTGGCGCGCCTCGAATCCAGTGGGCGAACATAACGGCGATGCGCGCTGGGCCAATTGGGCGATGGCCGGGCCGTGGCTGTGCGAGCATCTGTGGGAGCACTACGCCTTCTCAGGCGATGTCGAGTTTCTGCGGCAGCGTGCCTGGCCGCTGATGAAGGGTGCGGCGGAGTTCATACTTGGCT
Organism: uncultured Acidobacteriia bacterium; assembly: GCA_903909435.1. Lineage (GTDB taxonomy): Bacteria > Acidobacteriota > Terriglobia > Bryobacterales > Bryobacteraceae > CAIVVT01. Next base: position 26,624 of record CAIVVT010000062.1, read on the forward strand.
GGCTGGTGGATGACGGCGCCGGCCTGCTGACGACCTGCCCGTCGGAGTCGCCAGAGAATGGATTCACGACGAAAGACGGCAAAAACGCCTCGACCACGGCCGGCTGCACCATGGATCTGGCGTTGATTCTGGAGCTGTTCAAGAACTGCATCACGGCCTCGAAAACGCTTGGCACCGATGCCGACTTCGCCGAAAAGCTGTGGGCGACGCTGAAGCGCTTGCCGACCTTCAAGAAAGGCAGCCAGGGTCAACTGCTGGAGTGGACGGAGGAATTCCCCGAGCCGGAACCCGGTCATCGCCACATGTCGCACTTGTACGGCGCCTATCCGTCGGCGGTATTCAATTGGAAGCGGACGCCCGAGTGGATGGAGGCGGTGAGGGCGTCGCTCGAACTGCGGCTGAAGTCCGGCGGCGGATACACCGGTTGGAGCGCGGCCTGGATCGTCAATCTGCGGGCCCGCCTGCGGGACGGTGAGAAGGCTGGCGAAGCCGTCTCGAAACTACTGACGCAGAGCACGCATAAGAACCTGTTCGACACTCACCCGGCTGGACCGGGAAAGTACATCTTCCAGATCGACGGGAACTTCGGCGGACCGGCGGGAATTGCCGAGATGCTGCTGCAGAGCCACGACGGCGAGGTGTCGCTGCTGCCTGCCCTGCCCAAGGAATGGACCGACGGGTCGTTCAAGGGCTTGCGGGCTCGCGGCGGGCTCACGGTCGCCGTGGAGTGGAAGGACGGTAAGGCGGTGAGCGCGGAGTTGGTCGCCTCCCTTCCGGGGCAGTCCACCCTGCGCCCGCCCAAGGGCCAGCGGATCTCAGCCCTGCGTTTGGGCGCGGCCAAGGCACCGGCGAAGACGAACGCGAACGGCACCGTCACTTTCAAGCTGGAGCCCGGCGAGGTTTTGAAGGTCCAGCTCGCTTAGCGGGCAAGTCATTTCCATTCCTATACTTACGGGCGCGGCGTGAGCGCGCATCCACAATTGCGTTTGGTGCGTGTGAACCATTCCAGACGGTGGTGCGTAGTTACTAGGTAAGCGCTATGACTCCCCTCTCGTCTGCAGGTTCCGCCGCGAACAGGCCGCTGGTGATCGCCCTGTTCGTCGCAAGTTGCCTTCTATCCGTCGTTTCCTGGTACACCACCGAGCAGGGCATGGCGCTCTACCTGTCGCCCTGGTTTGCGGTGCTGGCCTCGCTGGGCATTCAGATTTCACTCGTCATGGTGGCCTGGCTGATCGGCTTCTCGAAGGCGAAGCGGGGCTTGCTGATCGCCGTGTACGCCATCACGGCTTTGGTCTCCATCGCCTTTTCCTACGTGAGCCTCTATACCTGGTTCTCCGAACGGGAACGACCCGCCATAGTCCAGCGCGGCTTGTACGACCGCTTATCCGCAGTCGCGACGCAGACCGATGAACTACTGCAGGCTGCTATCGGCGAGGGCAAGCGGCACGTGCTTGCGCTGCAGGAGATGACCGAGGCAGAGAAGGCCCACGGCTACATCTCGCGGGCTCAGGATTCGGACCCCTATCTCGCCACCGTCCGCGAGGCCGTTGCTAAAGAAGCGCAGTCGCTTGGGGCGGGCTACAAAGAGGGCTCTGGCCTGGGACCGCGCTACACGGCTTTCGACCGTTACCAGAAGCTAACCCGCGAGTCTCTGGCCCAGATCGAACAGGCGCGCGGCGCGATGGCTGCGTTCCGCTCGAATACGAAGCCCAACGAGTCCTCAGATAAGCAGCTCAAGAGCTTCCGCGAGGCCTATGACCAGATCCCATGGGCCGAGGTAGAGAAGACAACCCACAGCGGCAAACTGGTGCGGCCCGAATTGCCTTCGTTCGCGGACAACGTGGACAAGACCGCTAGCCAGCAGGAGGATCTGATGGTCGCGTTCACCGAATTGACCACAAACCCCGGAGGCCGCCACATCTTCTCGCTTGCGTTGGCGGCATTTATCGACATCGTCGTGTTCCTGCTGGCGTATTCTTCGGGCCCGTATTTCTTCGGCGCTCCGGAGCAGCGTTGGTGCGAAGCGGGCGCGACGCTCGACTCGCTGCAATCGCCGCTCTTCGTGCGCGGCTTCTTGAATAAGCTTCGCCCCGGCCGGCAGGGCATGCCGAGGGTGGACTTCGAGGGGCTCACGGGGGGCGAGCAGCAACTCTGCATGATGCTGGTAGCGAAGGGTCTGGCCGCTGTCCTGGAGGAGTCGGGCAAGAGCTACTACCTGCTGGATTCCGCCACCCACGAATCGCTGCTCGACACGATGGCGGGCGGCAACTTCACACTAAAAGCTACGCCGCGAAGCAATCCCGCCTAGACAACGCTCTCAGGCCCCAGCACTGGTGATGGCAGTTTCGCCAGTTAGCTGTCCCGCACCCCGGCTGGCAGGTCAGCGCCGCGGCGTGTTGAACATGCGGGCCTGAATTGTTTTTAATCCGACGAAGCGGTCGGAAAGACCTGCGGATACGCCATTTCGGCGGCGCAAGTAACGTAGAATCACAGTGGCATTTGTTTCAATGTCAGACCATGCTCAGATTCTGTAGGTTCGCGCTACCCTGGTGCCTGCTCGCACTCCTCAGCATTTTCGGTAGTTGCACCCGCCGAGGCGGCACTGCCGAACTTGGCACCGTCAACAGCGGCGCTCAGCTGCGCAGCCTGCCCCCTGCGGAGGCCGTGCGAGGGTATCCTGTTCGCCTGCATGGGACTGTCACCTTTTACGACGAGCAATACCGCATCCTGACGGTGCAGGATGAAACCGGCGGCGTGTTCGTGGATCCCCGCGAGCAGGAGTTGGACAATCTCGTCCCGGGTGTGGCCGCCGACGTTGAAGGCTACAGCGGCTTTGAGGAATTCGACCCCGTCGTTATCAAACCAAAGATCCGCGCCGGGGCTCAGACCACCCTCCCCAATCCCCGCAAGGTCGCCCTCAGCCGTGTGCTCGATGGTTTCGAAGATTTCCAGTTCGTCGAGATTGCGGGCCGGCTGCAAAGCGTCTCATTGGTCAACAACGTCCATCTGCGGTTTGTAGTGCAGGCTCAAGCGCGGACATTGGAAGTGATTGTCTCGACGCAAAACCCGGTCCCCGATTGGCCCGCCGGTACGGAGATTGTCGCTCGCGGTGTGGCCTTCGTATCCCGCGATGCTCAGGGCGTTCCTAACTCGGCAAGGCTGCACGTTTCCGGTTTCCAGGATCTGCAAGCTGCCGTGCCCGCGAAGTACTCGCCCCTCGCTCTGTCGGCGCCGGGTGCGGGACTGCCGCTATTGACGCAAGTAGATCAGTTGAAACGCTTGAGTCCCGCCGAAGCCGGAAAGCGTTACCCGGTTCGAGTCAAAGGCGTGGTCAATCTACATAACCTGAAGTCGCAAACCGCTTTCTTCCAGGACGCCACCGGCGGTGTCTACGTCACCCTGAAGGAACCCGTGCTGCCCCGCGTCTCACCGGGGACAGTGGCCGAGGTGGAGGGCATCAGCCACCCGGGCGATTTCGCCCCGTCCATCCATCAGGCCAGGTTGCGCGTGATAGCTTCGGGCCGCATGTTCCCCCCGGTTGAGATTTCCCAACCGGATCAGTTAAGCCTGACGGCCGAAAACCGGTGGGCGCGAATTCGCGGCGTCGCGCGCAAAACCAGCAGCCTGTTGAACCCCGGCGTACAGATCGACCTGGAAGTGAAGGGGCAGCACTTCCCGGTCGATGTCATGGGCGGTCCACGCACCGAAAAAGACTCCCTGTGGATCGATGCGGAGCTGGAGGCCGAGGGCATTCTGGGCGCCCTGTTCGACGAGAACCGGAGTCTTGAGGGGTTCCACTTGATCGTGCCCTCAAGGGAATTCGTCAAGCTGCTTCGGCCCGCCCCGGCGAACCCCTTCGCCAATGGCGCGGCAGTCCTGAGGCAGTTGTTCGAATTCAGTCTGGACCGGGATCCGCGGCACCGATTGAAAGTCGCGGGCACGGTTACCGCGTCGCGACTCGGAGGAAGTGTCTACATTGCCGCCGGCAGCTCCTCGACCAGACTCCAAACCAGCGGTGTTCCCGGCCTGCGAGTGGGCGATAAGGTTGACGCGGTGGGCTTCCTTCCCCTGGGCGCCAGGATCCCAGTGCTGGAAGCCGCCGAACTGCGCGTCCTGGGGCCCGGCTCCCCGCAGAAGCCAGCTGACTCTAATGCGGAAGATCTGTTGACGGGGGCCAGCGACACGGGTCTGGTGCGGTTGGAGGGTCGCCTGATTGACCGCCGTCGAAGCTTCGGCGACGAGGTCCTGACGCTGCGCGCCGGGAAGTCCAGTTTCACCGCCGTGCTTGAACAGCCGCAACCCGACCCGGCTTTCGACGCGCTGCGGCCAGGCAGCATGCTCGGACTGACGGGCGTGTGCGACATGCAATGGGACCCGACGCACGTCCCGCCCGCTCCGGTGTCGTTCCGCCTCGTCCTGCGCTCGCCCGACGACGTGACAGTAGTCCGGCTTGCATCCTGGTGGACAGCCCGCAATACGGCCGCCGTTCTGGCGGTCGTGTGCGCATTGGCGATTGTGGCCTTGGTCTGGGTCTTCACGTTGCAGCGCCGCGTGAACCGGCAAACCGCCCTGCTCGCGGCGAGACTCGAACGCGAGAACCAACTGCAGGCGCAACTGTCCGAGGCTCAAAAGCTGGAGACCGTGGGGCGACTCGCGGGCGGAGTGGCGCACGACTTCAACAACCTGCTGACGGTGATCAATGGCTACGGCGACCTGATCCTGACGCGCCTCGACAAAGTCAGTCCGCTAAGGCCACCGTTGGAACAAATACGCCGCGCGGGAGAGCGTGCTGCCGTTCTGACCCAGCAATTGCTGGGATTCAGCCGGAGGCAGGTGATCCAGCCGAAACCGGTCAATTTGAACACATTGGTTTCAGAGGCTCTCGGCATGCTCCAGCCGCTGCTCGGGGAGCGCATCCGGATCGAAACTGAACTGGACCCGACGCTGGATCACGTCTCGGCTGACCCGGTTCAAGTCGACCAGATTCTGATGAACCTCGCCGCCAATGCCCAGGATGCGATGCCGGACGGCGGAGCGCTCCGCATTCAGACACGGAACATCATGGTGGTCGGCCGGGGCGACAACGCTCCCGCGGAGCTTCCACCGGGCACGTACGTCATGCTCAGCGTCACGGATACCGGTGCCGGCATGAGCCCGGAGACACAGCAGCACATCTTCGAGCCGTTCTTCACAACAAAACCGAGGGGTAGGGGGACCGGGTTGGGGCTGGCCACTGTTTACGGCATCGTCAAGCAGAACGGCGGGTGGATCTTCGTCGAAAGCGAACTGGGCAAGGGAACCAGCTTCCAGATCTATCTGGCCGGCATCACCGGCCACACTGAGACATCCTCGGAGCGCGTTCATCCTTCATTTTCGGTAGGCTTCGAGTCACTGCTGGTCGTGGAAGACGAGGATGATGTGCGCAGCTTCGCGGTCGAAGTCCTCAAGTCGTGCGGCTACTCAGTGCTTGCGGCGGCGGACGCGGAATCCGCTCTCGAACTGGCCGGGAAGTGCACTCAGCCGATAGACCTGCTGTTGACCGACGTGGTGCTGCCAGGGATGAATGGCAGGCAGTTGGCCAAATGCATGAAGGCGAACCGCCCACACATGCAGGTGCTGTTTGCCTCGGGGTATGCGCAGGACGTCATCGCGGAGAATGGCATCCTCGAAGCTGGGACCGACTACATCGCCAAGCCCTACGCACCGGCCGATCTCGCCGCAAAGGTGAAGGAGCTGCTTTCCAAGAGGCGGGATAATCCCGCGTAGCCGGGCTCAACCGGCTGATAGAATTGTCGGAGCTTTACCATGCAATACCGTTCTCTAGTACTTGCTCTCGCGGTCGGCACAGTAGCCTTCGCGCAAACCCCCAAGGCGCGCATCAAGATAGACACTGACCGCGTGGTCGGTGAAGTCCACCCCAATCTGTTCGGCAACTTCGCGGAGCATCTCGGCCGCTGCATCTACGGCGGATTGTATGAGGAAGGCAGCCCGCTTTCCGACAGCGATGGATATCGCAAGGATGTCATGGAGGCCGTGAAGGGCCTCGGCGTCAGCGTGCTGCGCTGGCCAGGCGGCAACTTCGCTTCGGGCTACAACTGGAAGGACGGCATCGGCCCGAAGGACCAGCGCCCGGTGCGTGTGGACCAGGCTTGGGGCGACTTGGAGCCAAACCGCTTCGGCACGGACGAGTTCCTGCGATACACCGAGAAGCTGGGTCTAACGCCGTACCTGTGCATCAACGCCGGCCTGGGAAGCGTCGAGGACGCGCGACAGTGGGTCGAGTACACCAACGAGACGCGCCACACCTATTGGGCCGACCAGCGGCGTAAGAACGGCCGCGAGGCGCCTTACAACGTCAAGATCTGGGGCCTTGGCAACGAAATCGACGGACCCTGGCAACTCGGCCACAAGAACGCCGAGGACTACACCAAGTTCGCCCTCGAAGCCGCCAAGGCCATGCGGCGCGCCGACGAGTCGATCAAGTTGATCGCATCCGGCTCAAGCAATTTCGGCCCCAACGCCGACTGGATCGCGTGGAACCGCACGGTGCTCGAAAAGCTGCGCGACGAGATCGACTACATCTCGCTCCACACCTACATTGGCAATCAGGAAAACGACTTCGAGCGTTTCCTTTCCGCAGGCGCTGATCTCGACCACCGCATTGAAGTCGTGGCCGGCCTGATCAAGGCTGCGCAGTCGGGGCGGCCTCATCAGCATCCCATCTACATCGCCTACGACGAATGGAACGTTTGGTACCGCGCGCGTTCGAACGGTAGCGAATTCGCTACGGGCAAGACGCGGCTGGAAGAGATTTACAACTATGAAGACGCGCTCGCCATGGGCATGTTCTTCAATTCCTTCTTCCGCCACGCCGACGTGGTGAAGATGGCGAACCTCGCACAGATCGTCAACGTGATCGCGCCGATCTTCACCAACAAAACAGGCCTGTTCCTGCAGCCCATCTACTTCCCCATCGCGGAGTACGGCAAGCAGCGCGGCAACCTGGCGCTGGACGCGCTGGTGACCTCGCCCAAGATCAAACCGGCTGGCGTCGCAACGCCGTTGAACGCCCTGGACGTGTCGGTCACTTACAACGCGGACAAGCGCGAGATCTTTGTGAACGTGCTGAACCGCAGCAAGTCGGACGACGTCGCTACAAGCATTGACAATGTGGAAGGCAAGCTCGACGGCACGGTCACAATCTGGCAGATGAACAGCTCGGATTTCAAGGCGGCGCACACCTTCGGCGACGACAAAAAGGTCACACCGAAGGTCCAGGTGTTGAAGGTCAACTCCGGCGATACTCATACGTTCGGCTACAGCTTCCCGGCGCACTCGCTGACCATCCTGAAACTTCGGGTGCGAGAGTAGCTGACACCACTTCCGCGCGGCGCGGGGCGGGAGGCCAACCGCCCCGATGTTACGATGAAGTTTCGCCGCCCGTCCGCGGCGCAAGAGGTTCTCGATGCCCGCTTCCGCCACGCTCCGAAGCGTTCCGCTCCTCGATTTGCGTCCCATCCACGAGCCCATTAGAGCTGAGATTCTGGCCTCGCTGACCCGCGTGGTGGACTCGCAGCGCTTTATCCTGGGCGAGGACGTCGCCTTGCTCGAGCAGGAACTCGCCGCCTACTGCCAGGTCGAGCACGCCGTCACGTGCGGTTCGGGTTCCGACGCCCTTTTCCTGGCTCTGCTCGCCGCCGGCGTGCGCCACGGCGACCGCGTCGCAACCACGCCCTTTACCTTCTTCGCCTCGGCGGGCGCAATCGTGCGCGCGGGGGCTGTCCCGGTGTTCGTGGACATCGATCCGGCAACCTACAACATGGACCCGCGGCAATTGGAGGAATCCGCCCGGCGCGTGCCCCGGATCAAAGCGGTTATGCCGGTGCACCTCTACGGCGGCGCGGCCGATATGGACCCGATTCTGGATATCGCGCGCAGGCGCGAGTGGAAGGTCATCGGAGACGCCGCACAGTCCATTGGGGCCGAATACAAGGGCCGCGGCGTGGCGGCCTTCGGCGACGTGAATTGCTTCAGTTTCTTCCCGACCAAGAACCTCGGCGGCATGGGCGAGGGCGGCTTGTTGACGACGTCCGATGCCGCTACGGCGAAGCGCCTGGCGGGCCTGCGAGTGCATGGCTCGCATGTGCGCTATTACCACGAAGAGGTCGGCATCAATTCCCGCCTCGACACGCTGCAGGCCGCGATTTTGCGGGTCAAACTCAAGCACCTGCGCGCCTGGACCGGGCAGCGCCAGGCCAACGCGCGGCAGTACGGAGAACTGCTGGGGGCCGGCACCCCCCTCGTCGCGCTGCCGCAGCCCGCCGTTTATCAGACCGGTCACGTCTATAACCAGTTCGTGGTGCGCTGCGCGCAGCGCGACGCCCTGCGCGCGTACCTTACCGATCATGGCGTGGGCAGCGAAGTTTATTACCCGCTGCCGCTGCACCAGCAGTCCTGTTTCCAGGATTTGGGCTACCTCGCCGGCGACTTCCCGATAAGCGAAAAGGCAGCCCGCGAAGTGCTCGCGCTGCCCGTCTATCCCGGACTCTCGCGCGACGATCTGACCTATGTAGCCGAATTGCTGACCAAGTTCCAGGGGTGATCCGATTGGTGCCCGGCACGCAACGGTTTCGCCCGCCGGCACCGGACCGCGGCTGAAAAGAGCGGTCAAGTTTGCGGATTTCCACCGTGGATTCACGGTGGATTCACCGTGGGTCTTCCGTCCCGGCACCGGTCCGCGACCGGGCCGAACCGGGCACTATCCCTGTTTGGGCAGTTCGAAGTTCAACGCCCACTGAATGCCAAATTGGTCGGTGAGCGTTCCGAAGTGCGCGTTCCAGAATGTGTCCTGCAGCGGCATTGTGACCTGGCCGTCTTCACTCAGAGCGGCGAACAGCCTCTCTGTTTCCTCAAGGCTCTCGCAATACAGGAAGACGGAGAAGTTGTTGCCAGACTGCAAGGGCGTTCCACGCAGAGTATCCGATGCCATCAGGAGTCGTCTTCCCTTCGACAGCGTGGAGTGCATGATCCTGTCGTTAACCGCATCAGCCGCAATGTTAGGCAAATCGGCTGGCGCCTTTGAAAACGGCAGGAGATACAACTCCGCATCAAGGCATTTGGCGTAGAATTCCATCGCCTGGCGACAGTTTCCATCGAAAGTCAGATAAGTAACGACGTCTTTCATTGCTTCCCCCCATGCCACCTCAAGTGGAGGCGCATTCTAGCTCTTGAGCGGGATCAGTGCAGGCAGTCGGCGATCACGCAGGTACAGCCCGCCCCACGCGAGGATTCCGAAATAGACCGGAAACAGGGTGTGGCTGAAGAGCGGATCGCCGATGCGCACGTGAGTCGCGACGGCACCGCCAAGATACCCAGTCAATAGAATGGCGCCAAGTACGGAAGTACGGGGGATTACGTAAAGCAATGTGCAGACGAGTAGGACCCAGCCAATCCAGAACATGCTGCCCTCCGGGAAGCCGGCCTTCTTGCTTCCTTCAACCACCACAGGCAGCATCATAACCCTCATGACCCCATCCATGATCAGGAAAGCCGCAATTAATCCGCTGAAGATGCGGCCAGTCCAGAGTCTTGACTTGGAAACCGGACCCGGTTCTGCGCTCGGTTGCATGAATTATTCCTTTCAAATCCCGACACTCGAGCTTATAGCGACAATCTGAACCAGTCCCACCTACTATCCGCCCGCGATGGCTCCGACTACCAGAAACAACTCCGCTCCCGAAGCGACCGCCTCCGGCAAGGGTTCGTCGGCGGACCCGTAGGACAGATCCTCCTCGCAGGCGAAGAATCTCACGAACGGGCGCCGCTGGCGGGTCGTCTGGTCGCGCATGGTCCCGCGTAGCGCCGGGTACTTGGTCTCGATTGCATCGAGCAACGAACTCACCGTGACCCGGTCTTCAACCTCGACCTGAACTTCGCCCGTGACGCGCGCCAGGGTCCGCAAGTGCTGCGGCAGCAGAACCCGGATCATGGCTGGATTACTGCAGCGTCTGGACCTCGACCGAATAGACGGCCGGCAGGTCGTGTACGATCGGCGCCCAGTTGTCCCCGGCATCCGCTGAGGCGTAAACCTGCCCGCCAGTGGTCCCAAAGTAGACGCCGCAGGAGTCCAGCGAGTCGATCGCCATCGCGTCGCGCAGCACGTTGACGTAGCAGTTGCTTTGCGGCAGCCCCTTCGTAAGCGGCTCCCACTCGTTCCCGCCTGTCCGGCTGCGGTACACCCGCAGTTGCCCGTCGATGGGGAAGTGCTCCGAATCGCTCTTGATCGGGACGACGTAAATCGTCTCTGGCTCGTGCGCGTGGACGTCGATCACGAAGCCGAAATCAGTCGGCAGATTGCCGCTGACCTCGTGCCACGAGTCGCCTGCGTCGTCCGAGCGCATCACGTCCCAGTGCTTCTGCATGAACAACACGTCCGGCCGCGATCCGTGCAGGGCGATACGGTGCACACAGTGCCCTACTGGAGCGTCCGGGTCAGGCATGTGCTCTGACCGCAAACCCCGGTTGATGGGACGCCAAGTCTCGCCGCCATCGTCAGAGCGGAAGGCCCCTGCGGCCGAAATTGCGATGTAGATCCGCTGCGAATTCAGCGGATCCAGAAGAATTGTGTGCAAGCCCATTCCGCCGGCTCCAGGCTGCCACTGCGAACCAGTGCCGTGGGTGCGCAATCCGGACAGTTCAACCCAGTTCATCCCGCCGTCGGTCGAACGGAATAGCGCCGCGTCCTCAACTCCCGCATAGACCGTGTCCGGGTCGGTGAGCGACGGTTCGAGGTGCCAGACCCGCTTGAATTCCCAGGGGTGCGGCGTACCGTCATACCACATGTGCGTGCCCGTCACGCCGTCGTAGGCGAACTTGTTACCCACCGGCTGCCAGGTTTTGCCACCGTCGTCAGAACGTTGAATCACCTGTCCGAACCAACCGCTGGTTTGAGACGCGTACAGCCGGTTTGGATCGACGGGCGATCCCTTCACGTGGTACATCTCCCAACCCGCGAAGTGCGGGCCGCTGACATCCCATTTCTCCCGCTTTCCGTCGGACTCCAGGACGAACGCGCCCTTCTTCGTACCAACCAGGACTCGTACCTTGCTCACGGGTGACTCCTTCGCCGTTCCTTTCCCATCTTCAGCATATTGCTGCAATCCGTACTTTGTTTTCAAGAGGATTTTGGCGAGTTTACAGAAACGGCGCTGCCTTGGTGCCTGAGGCCGGTCCGTGCCTGTTTGCAGAGCCTCGGGACCACCCCGGACCGCAGGATTTGCTCCCCAGCACCGAGCCACGAACGACAGAGAGTGGTCAAGTCCGCTAACCGGCACTTCATTGTCGCGCTTGCCCAGAAAAGGAGCCTGCGATCCACCACTCCCTCACGGTCTTGACCACTTCGGGTCGGAACCACGACCGTCAGGGAGTGGTAGGTAGCCGGAGCGTCTCCAGAACTGTTGCGAAGACGAGAGTGTAGTGCGAGTTGGACGACTTGACTACTCTCTGTCGTTCGTGGCTCGGTGCTGGATTGGCAGGAGGCCTTTGGCCCGCGCTGCGCCAGGTTGGAAGTAGACGCGGAATCGCCATTTTCAAGGGCGAGGGAGGGTTTGGCCTGAATGCCAAAACCGTAACTATTTACGGTCTTCTCAGAATTAGCTTTTTAGATTCAACGACTTGCAAAACGAAACCGTAAGATCTTACGGTTTCGGCATTCGTCCCCCCACTCCTCGGCGCACCAGGACGGCGGTTGGCTCGCCCCGCTGGTCCCAGGCCCGGCGAACGGATTGGGCGCGTTTTGAATCGGAACTTCCGGCGGCCACCCGCTCCGGACTCAGGCTCGCCCGGCGAACGTGCGGCTCTCCGTCGCCACTTTGACCTTCTCGCCCTCTTTTATGAACAGGGGAACACGGATCTCGAGACCTGTCTGCAGCTTGGCGGGCTTGGTCACACTGCCGCTAGAGGTATCGCCCCGCACCCCCGGCTCGGCGGAGGTGATTGTCAATTCCACGTATATGGGCAATTCCAGGCCGATGGGATTGCCGTTGTACTTGAGCAGCTTGACCTGGGTACCTTCAACCAGCAGGTCGAGCGCGTCTCCGATCACCGCTTCGGCTAGGGTCAGGGTCTCGTAGCTTTCCTCATCCAGGAAGTTGGAGCCGCTGCTGTCGCTGTAAAGATAGGACGCGGGGACCAACACCAGGTCCGGCTCCCTGAACTTCTCGCCCGCTTTGAAGGTCTTATCGAACACCGCATTCGTGAGCAGGTTGCGCATCTTGATACGCACTAGCGTCTGGCCGCCTCGCGCGGTAGGCGTGCTGACTTCCACCTCCAGGCAACTGAAGGGGGTGTCGTCGATCTCAAAAACGGTCTTGCGCTTGACGTCGATCGCATCGATTAATACAGCCATGAACTCCTCAGCGACAGGTCAGCACCGGGAGTCGGCGCGAACCAGCTTCCAATTCACTTCAAGTATAAGGGGAACCCCCGGGCTGGGCGAAATTCGCGAGAACAGCCCGGTAATGTGCCATGCTAGAGACGCTATGCGAGACTTGGAAAGCATCGAAACCGAGCTGATGGAAATCAGCGCCATCGCCGACGATTCCATCAAGCTCGAACGAATTATCGTCTGGTGTGCAACGCATCCGGACGAAGTCCCGGTCGCACTGCATCAACTGCTGCGCCGGCACGCCAGGCCAGCGCCGGAGACTTCCGAAACATAACTGCCCATCCGGATCGCGGCGGGCCGGACCGCACGCGTCTCGCCGCGGCTCGCCCGGCTCAAGTTGTAGCGACGGATGACGCAAAGGCGTAGGTCACGTGATCGTTGGTCACGTCTCCGTGGGACGTAATCAGACCGCCTGAACCGTCGAGGTTGGTCACCACTCCGGTCTTGAATGTGTACGGTGTGCCCGGTTCGTGCAATGGTTCAAACACCGCTTCCGGCGTCTTTTGGGCGCCGTTGCGCCCGATGCCGCCGTACGGGTCGCTGGCGTCGCCAATGGCTTTGACGTTGTCGCTGGCGAGCCGGGAGACGACCGCGTAAACGTAGCCCACCACCGTGTCTTGCGCGGAGAAGGTCTCGAGCATGGGACCCGTCACGACCTTCTTCTCGATCACGTCGCGAAAATACCCGCGCATGCCGATGCCATTATTCGGGCTGAAGCCAAAGTGCGAGAATGCGGCCTCCAGCAGCGTCAGGGAGTCCGGGCTCACCATGGGGTCCTGGGTCAACCCGCGGGCGCAGGAAGCCATCAGACGGCCACCGAGACTGTGGCCGACCAGGTGCACTTTGACCTTCAGCGGATCGCTCTTCAGTGCCCGTACCGCGCGCACCACACCGGTTTCTCCCACCACCCCGCAGCGGCTCTTCATCTGATACCACGTGGCCATGTTGGCGATTTTTCCTGCACCGCCCAGCACGGAGCCGACGGCCGAGCCGACCGCTTGAACCCCGCCGCCATCGCTCGACGCGTGCGATTCAAAGTCCACCGAGGCCACGCCTCCGCCGGAGTCTCCGCCACCCGCCGCCGCCCTCGTGGCCGGCGCCAGCACGGGGCGCCGCAGCAGGCTCAGCAGGTCCGAGCCGGATTGCGCCTGCAGCACATCAAGACCTTCCAGCGCGTCGCTGGCGTCTTGCGCGGGGAGAACGGAAAGCACCAGGCTCACGAAGCGATCCTGTGCAGCGGCATGATGTTCCAGCTTGGGGAGCAGGCCGATGGCTTCGTCGAGTGCCGCCTTCTGCGCATCGGTCGCATCGGACTGAAGCTCCGTCAGGGTCTCCCGCACGGCCTCGATTTGGGCAGTCGTCGTGTCGGCATCCTGCACCGAGCCGCTGTCGCCGGGGAACGTCTCCTTGTAAGTTTTGGCAGGCCAATACACGCCCGCGGCCAGGATCTTGCGCGACGCCACGCCTTGCAGCTCAGGCCGGCCGAGTTGCCCGCTGAACGACGTCAAGAAGCGCGTATAGAGCGAGGTCGCGTCGTTCTCGTCATTACGGAAGCCGTGCGAAATCAGCATGACGTCGGTCGCCGCGGCGGCGGCTTGCGTCAACGCGCCGAGCTCGTTCGCGTCGGAGAGGTTTCCGTTGCCGTCGTAGTGCAGCGGAAAGAAATCGATACCGGCAATTGTCTGCATAACGCCTCCTAAAACAAGTAAGCCCCGCTCAAACGGCTTGCAACACTTTCATCAAGTCCAATAGCCCGGCTCCCTGGAACGAGCGTTCGCGGCGCAAGTCGACCGCATTGTCCAGGAAAATCTGCTTTACCCGCTCCGGCTGGCCGATAAACTCCGAACGCACCGAGAGAAACGCGGCCACCGCTCCGGACACGTGCGGTGCCGCCATGCTGGTGCCGCTAAGTTCGCAATAGAGGACGGGGCCCACCGCGTTGCCCGCCTCGTCCGCGGTCCCATATTTCGCCACCTCCTGACCCGCGGCGCAGGAGATGATCCGCTCGCCCGGCGCGAGCAGGTCGGGCTTCAGGCGGCCATCGCCGGTGGGGCCGCGCGACGAGAAATACGAGACTCCGAATGTGTGCGGCATCTCGCGGTGAGTGGAACCTACGGTGATGGCCAGGTCCGCGTTTCCGGGATCGGTGATCGATAGCTCACTGTACCTGGATTGCACCTGGTTGTCGGCATCCACGAACGTGCCAAACCCACCGTTGCCCGCCGACACCACAACCACCACCCCGCTGCGCACCAGGCGGTTCACCTCAACGCACAGGGGGCTCTGCCCACAGGCAAACCAGCGTGGGTTGAAGTCGTAGCCGAGGCTCATGTTCACTCCGTGAATCAGGAGCCGGCGGCCGTTCTGGTTCCAGGTCTGGATTTGCTCGATGGCCTTCAGAATCCAGCTCACCTTGCCTTGCCCGGCGGTCTGCTTGACGGTATCGCGCCGCGTCACGTCGGCGATCACCTTCAGGCTGACCAGGCGTGCTTTCGGGGCCACGCCGGAGATCACGCGCAGCGAGTCGCGCTGTGGGATCGAGTCGTCGGTGGATTCGTCGCGCACCTCCGTGCCAACCACGAGTTCGCCTTCGGGCGTTGACGATTCCCAATAGCCCGCGATAATCCCCGCCACGTGCGTACCGTGCCCCAGGCGGTCGGTCAGCGCCGTCTGCGGGGCCGCTCCCGCGCCGTCCGGCGTGAAGTCCGTATGGGCCAGCGGCGCGGTGGCATTCAGCGCGTCATACGGCCCGAATTGCGACGAAACGCCCTTGAAATGCGGGTGGACCTCGATCCCCGAATCCAGCACCCCCCACACGATGCCCTCGCCGCGCGCTTGAAACGCCCGCTGCGCCGCATCTGCCTTCACCGTGACCAGAGAACGCGTCAGTGTCGTGCTCACGTCGGTGTCTTCCCAGATGCGATAGACCACACTGGCAGCGTTCCCGCCCGCTTTCGTCAGGTTCCGCGACTCCTCGGCCAGTTTCAGAATCTGACTCGCCGTCAGCGTGGCCACCAGGTAGCCCGACACCGTGGTGAAAGGCACGTTCCACTCGCGCGCGCGAGCGCTCGCCTGTTCCATCGCCGCCGCTGCACCTTCCCGGTACACCTCGTTCAGCGCGATGATCACCTCAAAATCCTGGGACTGGGCTGGATCGGAAACAGCCGCGCGAACCTTGCTCAGCAGTGGTTCGGTTACGACCGAGCGCATCAAGCTCAGCCGCATCTTGTCGTGTTGCGGCCGACCCCGCGAACCGGCTTCGGGAGGCTTCGGCGAGTCCGAGAAGTTGGAATCCATGGCCGTACGCCTACTTCGCGGCCGCAGCCGACAGGGCCGTCTCGTGCGCCAAGGAAACCGCGGGGTTGGACAGCATGAACTTGCGGCCGGCGCGCGGCGCAGCCAGACTCATGGCCAGCAAACCCCACGGCCCGTCGAAGTCCTGGCTGGTGCGGTCCGTGAGGGTCTTCAATTGATCCGCCAAAGCCTGCTTCAACTCCAGGAACTGCGGATCCGTACGGAGTTTCCCAGGCTGACTCAGGTACTGCCGGATGTCCCGCAGTTTCTCGCCGGTGCCGAGCATCGCCTTGGTCCACCATACGATGTTGATGTAGTCCACTCCGATCGCGCTCACCGCGATGGCGGGTAGATCCGGGAACAGGTGCGCGAACTGCAGCGAAGTCACGTTGCCGGTATCGCGCATGCGCTTCCACAGCGCATCGTCCTGCACCGCCCGCAGACGGTAGGCCGTGGCGCCGCCGGGGCGCGCCAGGTACTTCAGGGCGTCGCGGCCGGCACGGTCATACTCAGCCTCCGTGCGCTGCTGCCCGCCCTTGAAGAACAGGTCGGTGAACGAGGCGTCGTCGTAGCTGGCCTCGGCAAGCACCGTCGTGCGGCCAGCTTCGCCTTCTTCCAGTGGCAGCTTCGCGGCCGCCGCGGCAGCATCGTCAAATCCCAGACCCGCGCCGATCGACAGATCGTGCCAGAGGTCGCCGGTCTTCGCTTTGGCGTTCAGCTCAAAGTAGCTCTGGGAGGCCTTCAGCAACGGCTGGCCGGTTACGAAGTCCCCGGCGCGGTAGGCCGCCGTCATCAGCAGACTCTCCGCGACGACCTTTCTGAGTTTGTCCGAATTGACACCGTAGTTAACGCTGTCGATGCCCAGTCGCGACGCGTTCACGGAATCCGTCAGCACGTACTCACCGGTAAGCGCATCCCAGGCCACGGTCCCTTTGGTTACCAGCGAGGAGATCGAGATTTCGTTGTAGATGCCCAGCAAGTTGACCTTGAAGCAGTGCTTCAGGGTCTTGCTCGACCCGACCAGCGTCCTCAGGACCTTAATGCCCGCGCCCGGAGCATGGTCCCGGTCGACCAGACCGCTCAAGTCGCCCTGCAGCGCACTTTCCAGCACCGCCCTGGTGTCTTGAGTCAGCGCGGAGGCGTCCACCTCGTAGAGGAACATCGCATCCGTTTCGCTGCAGTCGTGCGCTTCCATACTGACGCCAATGGACAGAGTGCGGTCGATGGCGGATTGCAGCGCCGATTGGATCGCATCGACCTTCGCCTGATGCAGGCCTGCCGCCAGCAGTTCGTTCTGATCCGCTTTTGGATCTGCGCTGATGGTCTGCAGCAACGCCTGGAACAGCGGGTTTGCGTCCAGTGTGGTGCTGATCCCCGCGTTGGCGCTGGCCGTGATGGAAAAGTCGTTCTTGCGCTGCCGGTAGAAACCCAGGTGGAAGGTGGAGCCCGCCAGCTTCTGCACCCGAATCTGGTAGTCGCCCGAGTACTGGTAGCCAGCGCCGACCTGGATAGAGCCGCCGGCCGTCACCTTCAAGGCGCTGCCGATTGGCACATTGACCGAAGCAAGCGGGTTAACAAAGGAGAGCAGATTCACTTTG
This sequence comes from uncultured Acidobacteriia bacterium, assembly GCA_903909435.1. Classification (GTDB taxonomy): domain Bacteria; phylum Acidobacteriota; class Terriglobia; order Bryobacterales; family Bryobacteraceae; genus CAIVVT01. The sequence goes on from CAIVVT010000062.1 coordinate 43,961, forward strand.
GCCGAGAACTTCAGTGTGCCGCTGCTGTCAACCGACGCCACGCTGCCCTCCTGCATGGCCGCAATGTCGTCAAGGTCGCCCGGAATCGAGAACGAAGCCAGGGTGTGCTTGATGCACTCCAGCACCGGCGGCGTCACCTCAGCCAGACTGAAGCGCTGGCTGTAGGTCAGGTTGACGGTCGAGGTCCCGTTGAAACCGAACTTCAGATTGTCCACTGGCGCCGAGAGACCGCCCGTTAGGCTAGCCTCAAGGCTCACGGTGATATAGCGCTCGTTCAGGCGGACTGGAATGTTGTCGCCGAAGGGATCGGGGTAAAACAGCGGGTCGTTGTCGGTTTCGGGCACGAACTTCGTCAGAGTGCCGTTCACCCCGGCATTAATCGTCAGGGCCGTGGCCTGCCCACCAAGGTTCACTGGCGAACTGAACGAAAGCTGATTCTCAGTCTTCGCTACCTCCGGATCGTCCCAAGTGGTTTCCGCGAAAGCCTTGAGATTGATGCCGAGCGCCACCCAATCGGGCAGGCTCTTGAAGTATCTGGACAAGGCTGCAGGACCGGCCTCGACGTCGGTAGAGAAACTGAAGCTGTCAGACAGTTTGAACGTTGGCATAGTAGATCTCCTCAGGTAGACGACAACTCCCAGTCGCCCCGCTTTTGCCGCAGTGCCCGCAAATCGCTGCGAGCTTCGATTGTGCCCCAATGCGGCTTGCCCAGGTTTCCATTTTGGCCGACCGGCCAGGAGCGAGTATACACCGAACCGCCGAATTGGAGACTTATTATCCTCCTAATTCGGGCACGGCGATTGGCGAATTCCGCTTCAGCCGACGTACCTGTAACGTAAATCAAACACACGGCGCATCTGCTCCCTGTTTATGGGGCGAACTTTTGTTGCCTTGAGTGAATGGCGCACGTGCGAATATCCGTCGCACGCCGAAGTCGACGGTGCCGCGTCACCTGCCTGATTTTGTTCTCTGGCTTGTGTTACGGCCGGCAGCTAGACGCCTCTCGCTGGGAGCCGCTCGTAAAGCTCCACCATGCCGGCGAGACGCGCGGCGATTGCGGGTGTGAGCACATCCGGTTCCATCCGCCAAAGCCAGTTTCGCCCGAGCGTGGAGGGCATGTTCATGCGCGCTTCGCCGCCCAGTCCCAGCAGATCCTGTACCGGGAAAATGACGGTGTTCGCAACCGAGGCCAGCAAGGCGCGGATGAAGCTCCAATGAATGTCAGCGCCGCTAGCCAGGCCCAGATAGCGCAGCGTGCGGTCGCGCTCTTCGGCGATCATCTCAGAGGTGCGCGTGGAGTCGCCTGCGCCGCTGCTGGTCCACCACCCGACCGTCGTGTCGTTGTCGTGGGTGCCGGTATAGGCCACCACGCCGCGCGGGTAGTTGTGCGGCTTGAAATCGGGCGCCTGCGGGTCGCGGCCGAAGGCAAACTGCAGAATCGCCATCCCCGGGTAGCCAAAGCGATTGCGGATCGCCTCCACTTCGGGCGTGATGACTCCCAGGTTCTCGGCGACGATGGAAAGCTGTCCCAGTTCCCGCTCGATGGTCTCGAACAGCCGGGCCCCGGGACCTGGCATCCAGCTTCCGCGCACCGCCGTCGTGTCGCCCCCAGGCACCTCCCAAAATGCCTGGAAGCCGCGGAAATGGTCGACCCGCACGACGTCGAACATGGCGAAGGTGGCCCGGATACGCTCCACCCACCAGCGGTAGCCGTCACGCTCCAACTCGTCCCAACGGTAGATCGGATTGCCCCACAGCTGGCCGGACGCGCTGAAGTAATCTGGGGGCACTCCCGACTGCAAGGCGGGTGAGCCGTCCTCGTTCAGATGCCAGAAGCGGCGCTGGGTCCACACGTCGGAGCTGTCGCCGGCTGCGTAGATCGGGATGTCGCCCATCAATTGGATACCGTGCCGGCGGCACTGGTCGCGCACTGCGCCGAACTGATCGAAGAAGATGTATTGCTTGAGCTTCTCGGTTTCGATTTCAGAGGCGTGGCTGCGGCGCAGCGCGTTGAGAGCGGCCGGCTGGCGGTCGCGCAGGCCCGGTTCCCAAGTGGTCCACGCGCGCAGTTCGTTGAGGCGTTTGGCCGCCATGAACAGGGCGAAATCGTCGAGCCAGGCGGATTCGCGGCGGCAGAAATGCTCGAAAGCCGATCGCTGCGCCGCGGAAGCGTCCTGGAAGAACGCCAGAGCCGCCCGGTCAAGGCGAGGGACTTTGAATGCGATGGCGGATTCATACTGAGCGCGTCCTTCGAGGAACCGCGCGCCTGCCAGTTCGGACGCGGCGAGCAATCCGGCGTCGACCAATTTTTCGAGCGAGATGAGCAACGGGTTTCCAGCGAAAGCAGAGAAGGTCTGGTAGGGAGAGTCGCCATAGCCGGTCGGACCTAGCGGCAGCATCTGCCAGAGCGTTTGTTTCGAGTCGGCCAGGAACTCAATAAATCGAAACGCTTCTGGTCCGAAATCGCCAACTCCGTGGCCGCCAGGGAGCGAGGTCGGATGGAGCAGGATGCCGCTTTGCCGTGGGAAACGCATACGCTATGGAGTTTAACGCCGTTGGTGTCTCCAGGTCTGATAGCATCCGCATATGATTCGTGCCTCCGGCCTGCTCCTCCTATCGACCGTCCTGATGTCAGCGCAGAACTTCGCGGACGTGCGTCCCAGCCCGCAGCAGCTCAGCTGGCAGGACCTTGAAATCGGCGTGCTCGTGCACTTCGGCCCCAACACCTGGATGAACCGTGAGTGGGGTGACGGCACGGCCGACCCGGCGATTTTCAACCCCCAACAGTTCGACCCCGACCAGTGGGCTCGCGCGGCCAAGGCGGCGGGTGCGAAGTACCTGGTAATGGTCTCCAAACACCACGACGGATTCTGCCTGTTCCCATCCGGTGAGACCAAGTACGGCGTGGCGTCGAGTCCCTGGCGCAACGGCAAGGGCGACGTGGTGAAGGAGGTTGAGCAGGCTGTACGCAAGAACGGATTGAGGTTCGGCGTGTACCTCTCGCCATGGGACCGCCATGAGCCCAAGTACAAGGACCTGGCTGCGTACGACAAGTACTACGCCCATCAGGTGACGGAGCTGGCTTCGCGCTACGGCGAGTTGACCGAGTTCTGGCTGGACGGCGCGGGCAGCGAGGGCCACGTCTACGACTTCACGAACTACATCCGCACGCTGCGCACGTACCAGCCAAACACTTCGATTTTCGCCGATGTCGGCCTGCTGCCTTACGCCGACATCCGCTGGGTGGGCAACGAGAGCGGCGTGGCGAACGAGGAGAACTGGAACGTCGTCGATGCCTACCAGATGCTGCGCTGGCGTCCGGCCGAGGCCGACACCCCGCTGCGCGATGAACACTGGTTCTGGCACCCGAATTCGGAGAGCCGCCTGAAATCAGTCGAGAAGCTGATGGAGATTTATCACCAGACGGTCGGGCGCGGCGCGCAACTGGTGTTGGGCATCGCGCCCGACAATCGCGGGCTGCTGCCGGAAGTGGACGTGAAACGGCTTGAGGAGTTCGGCGCGGAGGTGAAGCGGATCTACGGGAAGGGGCTGCTGTGCACCCACGCCACAGTCGTCTGCACGGACGATCATCTGAGCACTTCGGAGCCGGGCCCGACGCTCGATTGGACACTCATGTTCCGGGATGGCCCCGTGACGTTTGACCGGGCGGTGACGATGGAGGAGCTGACCAACGGGCAGGGCATCCGTAAGTACGAACTACGGGCGATGGTCAACGGAAAATGGAAGACCGTCGCGAGCGGATCGACGATCGGTCACAAGAAGATCGACATCTTCCCGGCAGTCACGGCGACTGGTGTGAGCCTGGTGGTGAAAGCGTCGCTGGGCCCGGTGCAGATCCGCAGTTTCGACGTGTTTAACGGGGCGAAGTAGCGGGCGCAGATACCTACCGCTCCGTTACGATCGCGGCTCGGATTCGGCGTTGGACATGCCCAGCCACTCGTAGCACAGCGGGTTGCGGATTCCGACGCGGGACAGCGCGCGGCCAACGGTCGCATTGATCAGGTCGTCCAGCGTCTTTGGGCGCGTGTAAAACGCAGGCACCGGGGGCATGATCACGGCGCCGTTTTCCGCGGCCTGCTGCATCAGGCGCAGATGGCCGGCATGCAACGGCGTCTCACGGACCAACAGGACCACGGTCCGGCCCTCCTTCAACTGCACATCCGCCGCCCGGGCGACGAGTTCGGCAGAGTACGAGTTGGCGATGGCGGAGAGCGTCTTGATCGAGCAGGGCGCCACTAACATGCCGAGGGTCTCGAACGAGCCGCTCGCTATGGACGCTCCGATGTTCGCGCTAGGGTGGACCGTGGCGGCCAGCGCTTCCACGTCTTTGGCTTTCCAATTCGTTTCCTGCGCGATGGTCGCCCGCGCGGCGGCCGTCAGAATCAAGTGCGTCTCAACGGAGGGGTCCCGCGCCAGCGTCTCCAAGGCACGGATTCCGTAGATGACGCCAGACGCGCCGGTAATTGCGACAATCAGCCGTTGCGGGGTGGTGCGCTCGTGCATGCTCATCTCAGATTGACGCATGCGCTGCGCCGATGCTCAATTCTCATTGGCGGGCGAGCCGCGCCGGGCTCGTGGATTTCCTAATTTGCCATTATCCCGCAAAGACTTACAATAGGTGTTTGGAGTTTGTGAGAGCGAGTTGGCCACTTCTAAACCCGTTCGTCTATTGACCGAAGAGCGCCGCCGAATGGTCCTGGATCTTCTGGAGCAAGACGGGCGGCTGACCGTCGGCGATCTGGTCGAACGCTTCGGCGTGTCCTCTGTTACAGTACGCACCGATCTCGACGCTTTGGCGGACTTGGGCGCCTTGGTACGGTCGCACGGCGGTGCGGTGCGGCGGCTGGACCCCGTCCAGGACTATCCCATCAGCTTCAAAGACACCATCCACCACGGCGAAAAGGTCCGTATCGGACGGGCCGCCGCGCAACTGATCGGATCGGGCCAGACGGCGATTCTCGACTCGGGCACCACCACCCTGCAGGTGGCGCGCCATCTGAAGCAGCAGGGGCTCAGGGGCGTGACTGTGGTTACGAACGCGCTGAACATCGCCAGCGAACTGGCCGACGTCTCCGACCTGTCGCTGATCATGATTGGCGGAATCCTGCGCCAGCTCTCGAACTCGTTCGTCGGGCCGCAGGCCGAGCGGATGTTGTCCCAACTGCATGCGGACCACTGTTTTCTGGGCGTGGACGGGCTGGACGCGGAGTTCGGGCCGACGACGCCGGATCCGCTGGAAGCGCAACTCAACAGCCTGATGCTGCAGGTTTCGACGCAGGTGACGGTGGTGGCAGACTCAAGCAAGATCGGCAAGCGCAGCCTGTCGGCCATCGGCCGCATCGGATTGATTCACCGCTTGATCACGGACGAGCGGATCACGCTGGAAACCGCCGAGGCGTTCCGCGCCAAGGGCATCGAAGTCATCAAGGTCTAAGTTCACTCCGCCATCAGGTACATCGCGCCGACCGCCGCCAGCATACCCGTCACTAGAACTCCGTTCGGGATGACGTGGTAAATCAGAAGCGACAGGATGATGGTGAGCACCGGGGCGAGCGAAGTCATGGGGACCACGATGATCGCCTTGCCGAAGCGCAGCGCATAGACCAGGCAGAGCGCGCCGATGGAATTCAGCAACTGCACGGCGGCCGCGAGGTATGGGCCGCGCAATCCCCACTCGACCGGTTTGTTGAAATCCGTCATAGCGACGGCGACGGGGATCAATGCGACTGCGGTCGCAGCCATGTAGAAGAAGATGCTCTCGGCTCGCATGGTGCCGTTGGAGAACTTCATGACGTACATCTGCACGCCCCAAAACGTGAACACGATCAAGGCGAGCGGCAACCACAGGGCGGAGGCAGCCCCGGAACTGGAAGGGGGCTGCCAACTCAATAAGGCAAGCGCAGGGAGCGCCAATGCGATGCCCGCCCACGCGCGCCGGCTGGCACGCTCCTTCAGAAGTACCAGCGAAAGGAGCACCGTCACCACGGGATATAGGGAGACGAGGGGGAACACGAGGTAGGCGGGGCCTGTTCGCAATGCCTCAAACAGGATGAGCTGCCCGCCCGCGCCGAGCAGTCCGACTGTCGAACCTAAGAGGATCGAACGGAGGTCGTGTTCGAGTTTCCAGCCGGCGAATTTCAGGGCTGCCAGCGCGCACGGAATCATGGTCAGAGCCCAGACCGTGTAGCCCAGCGTTGCCGGGAAGCCAGCCTTCTCCGGCAGTTCGATGAAGGCGCCCCAGACACCCCAAAACAAAGTGGTGACCGCCGCAAAAGCGAGCCAAGGCTTACTCTTCATGCGCTATAGCTTACCAGTGTCCAGCTTTCTTCCGATTGGCAAACACCTGGGCCGCGCAGATCTCCTGCCGGGCAGCGCCGACGGAGAGGCTCCCTGGATCGCCGTTTCAGGGAAACGTTCAGGCTACGAGTACCTCGATACCTCTTTCGCGGACTGACTCGAGGAAATCGGGCGCGGCGTGGGAGTCGGTAATCAGGCGATGAACTTGTTCAATCGAGCCGATTCGGGACACGCTGCGGCGTCCCAGCTTGCTGAAGTCGGCGACGATGGTCGTTTCCTTGGCGGCTTTCATCATGCCCTCATTGAGATGGGCCTCAAGGACGTCCGGCGTGGATGGACCGATGTCCAGGCTAAAGCCGTCAACGGCGAGGAACAGGCGGTCAGCGTGCAACTCCGCGAGCATCGCCTCGGCCTGCGGTCCAACGAACGAAGTCGAGATGTGCCGCAGCAATCCGCCCAGCATGATGAGCATCAGTCCAGGGGAGTCGGCGAGTTCGGTGGCGATATTGAGGGCGTTGGTGATCACCGTCAGGCCCTGCGGTTTCATCGTCTTCAAGTGCCGGGCGATCTCCAGGGTAGTCGTTCCGTTGTCGAGGATGATGGTCTCGTTGGGGCGGACCAGGCTGGCCGCAACTTTGCCGATTCTGGACTTCTCGGCCTGGTGCAGGGTCGCTTTGAAACTGACCGGGTAGTCCTTGGTGGGCTCCTGTGGGCAGAGCGCGCCACCGTGGGAGCGAACCAGGCTCCCCGCAGCGGAGAGGGCATCGAGATCGGTGCGAGCGGTGACCGCCGAGACTCCGAATCGACGGACGATATCCATCACGGTGATTCGGCCGTTTTCAGCGACCAATTCGAGGATCTTGCGGCGGCGTTCTTCCACCAAGAGCCGTTGGGTACTTATCATATCTGTCGAATTCTTTCTGAATCAGAATATCTCCATTGTTTTCAAATTGCATGGGTTTATCTCGAATGGGAGCTGCGGAGGGGTCCTGGATCGCGCCGATTAGGGATTTCGTTTGGCTGGGGGACATTTTCCATCTTGGCGAGTGGCTTTCTAGAATGGAATGACGCGCATGCTTGACGAGACCCGCGCTGGCCGGTGAAGTTCTCGCCGACAGGAGTACCCGATTGCCTACAGTCCTGACCGCTGGAAAGAGGAAGCACCTCCGCGCCCTCGCGAACTCTGCCGGAGTGATTGCCGCCGTGGCAATGGACCAGCGCGGGTCTCTGGTGAAAGCAATCGCGGAGTCGCGCGGCATCGCACGCGAGGAAATTCCGGCGGAGACGATGAGCGAGTTCAAGGCTTCCGTATGCAAGATACTGTCGCCGCACGCCAGCGCCATCTTGCTTGACCCGGAGTATGGTCTGGCTGCGACCGGCGTGCGCAACGCGAATTGCGGGTTGCTGCTCGCTTATGAGTTCTCCGGCTATGACAATTCGCGGCCGGGCCGACTGCCGGACCTGCTTGAAAACGTTTCGGCCAGGCGCATCAGAGAATGGGGTGCGAATGCTTGCAAGGTCCTGATCTACTACTCGCCGTTCGATTCGCCCAGGGTGAATGACATCAAACATGCGCTGATCGAACGAGTCGGTTCGGAATGCGTCGCCGAAGATATCCCATTCTTCCTGGAACTGTTGAGCTACGACCCCGAGGGAGGCGACGAGAAGGGGTTCGACTACGCGCGGCTCAAGCCACGGATTGCCGTTGGCACGATCGTCGAGTTCTGCAAGGCGCGCTACTCGGTGGATGTACTGAAGGTTGAGGTACCGATTGTATCCCGCTACACCGAGGGAAGCCGGGCGTTTTGCGGCCAGAAAGTCTATTCGTATCAGGAGGCGCTCGGGCTCCTCAGGCAAGCTTCGGATGCCTCGTCTCTGCCTTTCATTTACCTCAGCGCCGGCGTGGACAACGAGGTTTTCACGGAGCAATTGCGGATGGCGGCTGAAGCAGGCGCGGACTACAGCGGCGTGCTGTGCGGGCGCGCGACTTGGAAGGGCGGGTTGGCGGTTTACGGCGAGCGTGGGGCCACGGCTTTGGAGGAGTGGCTCTGTGGCGAGGGAGTTGCCAACATAGAGAACGTGAACGCGGCGATCCGGCAAGCCAAGCCATGGTGGGTGAAACTGGGGCTGAGCGCGTCTGAGGCCAGTCGATGAGACAGGCGTTTGCGAAGCGCGGTCAGACGAGTTGCAGCGCGTGAGCGCGGGCGTGCAGTAATCGCGCCGATTTCGAGGCTTTCGCATCGGCGGGGAAGGCGTGGCCCGTCATTTCCGTGTAGACCTTTTCGACCTGGGCGGCGAGTGAGTCAGCGCTGACATAGCGGGCGATCTTAGCCTGGGAAACCAGTTCGCCGCGGATCTGCCCCACTGACTGGTAGATTTCTCGCGGGCTCTTCCTGGCCCGTAGCAAGGCTCCGACCTGCTCGCGCAATTGCTGGAAGAAGAATTGCTGATCCGCCAGCACGGTGTCGGCGCCGCGCGCGCCGTGTCCTGGGCAGACGATTTTCGCACCGAGTTTCTTCGCGGCGTCCAGCGTGCCGATCCACTGCTCCACGTTGCCGTCGGCGACGAAGTTGTATGGCCCGTTCACGCAAGCGTCCCCCGTGAACAGGATCCGCTCTTTGGGCAGCCAGGCCACGGCGTCGCCGTGTGTGTGCGCTACGCCGAGGTGAAGCAGTTCTACACGATGCTCGCCGTCATCGAAGTACAATTCGTGGGGAAACAGCACCGAGGGTGGCAGCAAGCGACTGGCAGCCACGTCCGGGCGTTCCTTACGCGTATCTTCCCAGCGTCCCGGCTTCCCTCCGTAATGGCCGGTCTCATAGCGCTTCATCTCCTCGATCACGCCGGTGTGCGCGACCGGTGTCGCACCCTGGTCGTTCCACACGGCGTTGCCATAAGCATGGTCCCCGTGATGGTGCGTATCAAAGGCGAAGCGAATGGGCTTGGGCGTAAGCGCGCGAATCTTCGGCAGTATGTTCTGCGCACCCGACGGGAAATTGGCGTCGATTACCAGAACGTAGTCCTTGAAGATGATCCACCCGTTGTTGCAATGGCCGGCGTTTTCGATGTCGCCCTGATGGAAATACACGCCAGCGGCGACGGGATCGACCTGGTTTACCTCACTGGCAGCCGCAGGTTTCCGGGGTTGTGTCCGGGCGCCTGCCGTAGTCAGTCCGCTGGCGCTAGCGGCTGCAAGCAGGAGATTTCTTCGCGTGACGTTGCACATGGCGGACCAGCATAGCGCATACAGGCAATTGGGGGGGGAGGGCGGTTTTCAAGTAGCTTTTTCAAGGAGTTTTGAAATCCACCGCGGTGCCGATGTGGTAAGCTCCTGCCAAATGCAAGTCGCAACGACGACTCCACAATCACCATCGGCCACCCAGTCGCCGGCTAAGGCTTCAATACCACAGCGCTACCTCGCGCTTGACGCCTATCGCGGGTTCATTATGATCATCCTGACGTCAGGCGGTTTTGGGCTTGCGGCCCTCGCCCAGCGGCGTCCTGAGTTTCTGGGCCTTGCGAATCAGTTCGAACACATGCCCTGGGAATGGATCGCGTTCTGGGACTTGATCCAGCCTGCATTCATGTTCATGGTAGGCGTGGCGATGCCCTTCGCTCTGGCCAACCGGATGGCGAAAGGTGACACGAGGCGGCAGCTCTTCCTGCATGTCGCTTCGCGGAGTTTCCGGCTGATTCTGTGGTGCCAGATTCTCGGGTCGATCGATGAAGGAAAGCTGAATTTTCAGATCATCAATGTGCTGGCGCAGATTGGTATCACATATTTCCTGTGCTACCTCATCATGCAACTCAAGTTCCGCTGGCAGGCTGTGGTTGCGGTACTGATCCTAGCCGGCCATTGGGCGCTGTTTGTCGCATTCCCCGGGACGGAAGGGCCGTTCCTGTCGAAGACGACGAACATCGGTGCGGTCATCGATACGTGGGTCTTCGGTCACCCGAATCCGGATAACTGGACGAATATCAATTTCCTGACCAGCACGGTGACAACTCTGTTTGGAGTATGGACGGGACAACTCCTGCAGAGCCAGCGAACGCACCTCGAGAAGATGCGGATCATTGCGATTTCGGCTGTAGCGTGCCTCTTGGTGGGACTCGCGATCCATCCCTGGAACCCGATCGTCAAACGGATCTGCACTACGTCGTTCACGATTTACAGCACGGGTTGGATTCTGTTGATGCTGCTCGGCTTCTACTGGGTGGTCGAGGTGAAGGGCTATCGCAAGTGGACCTTCCCGTTCGTGGTGGTAGGCGCGAATTGCATCTTCATTTATTCCGTCGCGCACGTGCTGCACGAGTGGATCGACCGGGCGGTAGGCGTATTCACCTTGCGGTTCAGCTGGTTAGGCGACTTCGCCTCGGTGGGCCAATCGTGCGCGGTGCTGCTGGCGATGTGGTGGATGTGCTACTGGCTATACCAGAGGAAGATCCTGTTCAAGTTGTGAGGCGGCCGCGACTCATGAATTGGAGCTGGACGGAACCACGCAGGCGCGTGGTTATAGCTCATTCCATCCCGGTACCGGGTGAGTCGAGGCCGCGTTCTCGAATGGGGCTCGACCCTACTTGTGGCGTGTACCCCACTCGGGAAATGCGCGCATTGCGTCCACGAAATTGTGGATTTTGTCGGTATGGGCGTCCTCCTGCCAGCCCCCGCGTCCCGTTGCCAGCGCATTCTCGCGCGGGCAGCCGTCGTCGTTCGTGGCATAGATGACGTAGTTTAAGGCCTGGCTCGCCAGCGACTTGTATTCGTCGCTTCCAGTAGCCTTCGTGTACATCGCCAGGACCGCGCCGTAGCTGGAGAGGATTCCGCCCCAGGGTTCCTTGTCGTAAGTCTGTTCACCGCACACCGGGACGCCGCTGCGGATGCTGGTGAAACTGCGGATCGTAAACTCGATTAGCGCCTGGGCGTCCTTCTGCCAATCGGGATCGAGCGGGACCTGCTTCTCAATCAGGTAGCGGGCCAGGTTCAGCGGCGCCCAGGCGTTCCGATTGTCCGGCTCCTGGTGATCCTCGAAGAACTGGACCCACAACGAGCCATCCTTCAGGGCGGGGAGTTGGAAGTGCTTGATCCAGTCCCACAGCTTCGCCCGCGGCTCGGAAAACTCACTGTAGCCGTGATCCATCAGCACATCGAACAGCCTCAGGTTGAACGACATGTTGGCGGCCACTGGCCCGCGCGGTTCAGCTGTCCGGTAATCGACCCGAAACGGCCATGGCGATTGACGCTCGTCGCCCGGGCCCATATTGGATACAAGTACGCGCGCAGTGTGCAGTGCATGGTCAAGGTACTTGCGGTCCTTCGTCTCGTCAAAAAGCAGCACCAGCGCGTAGGCTGCGATGGCTCCCTTGTCGGGCTCGATCTCGTACGGCTTGTCCGCCTGAGTGCCGCTGTCGGGAGGCTGAGGGAACTTCGCCCGCGTGCCCGTGGAGTGAGGGAAAAGCGGGTACTTGCCGGTGTCGGGGGTGAGGCTCTCCTTGATGATGTAGTCGCCCATGTAGCGTGCGAATTCGACGTACTTCGGATTCCGCTTGCCGGTCTTCTCGGCGCTCCAGGCAGAGTACTTGAGGTAGGAGATGATGCCGACCCCGTTTTGCATCGCGGGAATGAAGGATGCGTCCTTCTCCGGTTGATAGTCCCCGTCCATGAACGTGGTGTAGACGAAGCGCGGATAGCTATTCTCGATCGGACATTTCTGGTACCAGTTCATCTCCCGCTCGAGGGCGTCGGTCCAACTGGTCCACGGGACCAGCAGTCCCCCGGCATCATATACGGCGCGATGGTTGCCGATCATCGGGTTCTCGGCGCGCACGGGCGCTTGTGAAAAGAGGCCGATCAGTCCGGCTATCACGGCTAAGGAAACGACAGGCACAATGCGCACAGGCTACTCCTTTACATTTACGAAGTTCACGACTCCTGCCGTGCGGCGAACTGTGCGCCGCTCGGTGCTTTCAGAAGTGTAGCGTCAACTTGGACGGCGCGCTCTGTTCATCCAGCGAAGTGGAAAACCGTGCCCGAAGGCGGCACTCCCGGCATGCACAGGAGAATCCACGCAGGAGCAGGCGCCGGCACCTGACGCGCGGGCAGGAATTCGATATCGTTGGCTTGATGCAATCCAATCGACGCACGTTCTTGAAGGCCGCCAGCGCGGCGCCCGCCGTCGCCGCCGCAGCGGCCCAATCGCCGGCGGGCGATCCGCCCAGCGCTACGCCAAGCCCCGCGGTCACGGCCCCGCCCAGGACTTCCGTGACTTGGCCACGCAAGTTCAGCGGCCAGCAATTGTCGATGATTGCATTCCCGTTGGGTGGCATTGCGGCCGGCGCCATCGCGCTTGGCGGGAGGGGGCAATTGCGCGACTGGGAGATCTTCAACCGGTCGGAAAAGGGCAATGCGCCGCCGTACGCATACGCCTCCATCTGGGCCCAACTGCCCGGCAAGAAACCAGTCGCCAAGGTGGCGGAGTCGCGCTTCCTGGCGCCGTACGAAGGGGCCAGTGGCCTGGGTTCAAACAATTCGCCGGGGCTCCAGCGGCTGGATTCGGCGGTTTTCACGGGCGAGTATCCGCTGGCGCGCATCGATTTCAAGGACCGCAGGCTGCCGGTGAAACTGTCGCTCGAAGCGTTCACGCCGTTCTTCCCGCTCGATGCCGAAGCGTCTGGATTGCCCGCAACTGTGCTGCGATATAAGGTCACCAACCCCAATCCGGTGCCCGTGGAAGTCGGGCTGTGCTTCTCAATCGACAATCCGCTGCGAGAGTACGTAGACGAGGGGATGGCGCGCCCGCCCATCGACCGGCGCAGCAACGAATTGCGGGAGGCCGGAAACTTACGCGGGCTGGTGATGACGAATCCGGCGCTGGCTGCAGACAATCCGCTATTCGGCGATTTCACGCTGGCCGCGCTCGGCGACGGGGAGGTCAGCATCTGGCGGGGCTGGCCGCAGGGCCGCTGGTGGAACAGCCCGATGAAGTTCTGGGACGAGTTCTCAGCCAAAGGGCGGCTGACTGGCGACCCCGATCCTCGCAGCGCAGTGGGAGCCGTTTGCGTACACAAAGTGGTCGCCGCGGGTGGAGAGACCGAAATCACTTTCGTGCTCGCGTGGCATTTCCCCAACCGCACGCCGCAGCGCTGCGGCTGGCACGCCGAGAAAGGCTTCGAGCACACGGTCATTGGCAACCACTACTGCACCCAGTACAGAGACTCCTGGGCGGCGGCCGAACACCTGGCGCAGAATCTCGTGCCGCTTGAGGCGAAAACGCGTTTGTTCGTTCAGGCCATGCGCGACTCCACCTTGCCCGGCGCTGTGAAGGACGCGGCAATGAGCAACCTCTCGACACTGGTGTCGCAGGTCAGCTTCCGGACGGCGGACGGCGAGTTCCATGGCTTTGAAGGCACCAATGACAAGGGCGGCTGCTGCCACGGGTCGTGCACGCACGTGTGGAACTACGAGACGGCGACCGCGCACCTGTTCCCCACGCTCGCCCGCAGCCTGCGCGATGCGGCCTTCGGGGCAATGCAGGACGACACCGGGGCGATTCACTTCCGTGAAACTCTGCCGCGCGGTACCGGCCGTTCGGGCTTCGCCGCGGCGGACGGACAGATGGGCCAGATTATGAAGGTCTATCTGGACTGGCGCCTCTCGGGGGACGCCGGTTGGATGAAGCGGATCTGGCCTCGCACGCGCAAGGCGATGGAGTTCGCCTGGATGGTCAAGGGCTGGGATCCCGGGCAGACCGGCGTGCTCCAGGGTCCGCAACACAACACCTACGACGTGGAGTTTTACGGGCCAAACCCGATGTGCGGCATCTACTACCTGGGTGCACTGCGCGCCTGCGAGTCGATGGCGCGGACTGCGGGCGATACGGCATTCGCCGACGAATGCCACGCCGTGTTCGAGAAAGGCTCGAAGTGGATCGACGCGAACCTGTTCAACGGCGAGTTCTACGTGCAGCAGGTGCGCGGCTTGAAGCAGGACCAGATTGCGAAAACGCTGGTCTCCGACATGGGCTCCGACACAACCGAACAACCGGAGTACCAGGTTGGCGCGGGCTGCCTGGTGGACCAACTGGTGGGGCAGTATCAGTCGGAGGTTTGCGCGCTGGGGCCGCTGGTGAACGAGGCGAACCTGCGCAAAACACTCGAATCGATCTACCGCTACAACTACAAACGCGACCTCTCCCAACACAACTGCGTCCAGCGCACATTTGCGTTGAACGACGAATCAGCCGTGGTGATTTGCGACTACGGCAAGGCCGAACGTCCGGCGATTCCGTTCCCTTACTACGCCGAGGTGATGACGGGTTTCGAATACCAGGCCGCGACGTTGATGATCTATCGAGGCATGCTGAACGAAGGCTTGGAGTGCATCGAGAACATCCGCCGGCGCTACGACGGGCAGTATCGCAATCCTTGGGACGAGGCCGAGTGCGGGCACCATTACGCCCGTGCCATGGCCGCGTGGACCGGAGTGCTTGCGCTGAGCGGATTCCTGTACGACGCACCGAAGTTGACGTTGAGCGTGATGCCCCGGATGAGGTTATCGTCGTTCAAGTGCATCTGGTCCACGCCTTCGGGTTGGGGCACATTCAAGCAAGATGGAGCGTTTTCGCTGAAGGTGGACCACGGGTCCTTCGAGGTCCGAGAACTCTTGCTAGCGGCGACAGCGGCGGTGTCTCACCCGTCCAAAGTCACACTGGCCGGGCGGGAAGTGGCGTGCCATGTGGAGCGCGCCGGCGCGCTGTGGCGAGTACGCTTGGCCGCCACCGTTCGTGCGAACGCCGGCGAGGCGCTATCCGTCGCGTAGCCCGAATCGCGGGGCGACGCCTCGGGCCGCGCTGTGCACCTCCGTGATAGCATCGGGCTGTCTTACTCCAGACACCAGGAGACGCCCCATGTCCAAGTTTCCCAATTCGACCAGGCGGCAATTCGTTCACGCTTCCGTCGGCGCGCTCGCAGCGCCCTCAATCGTCGCGGCCAGCGCACTGGACCGTGGAAGCACGGCGCCCAGCGACCGCGTGACAGTTGGCATCATTGGCAGCGGCGGCCGCGCTGTTTTTGAAACACGCCAGTACCCCTCGTTTGACAATGTCGAGATCGTCGCCGTCTGCGATGCGCAGGAGAGCCGCCGCAGCAGCGCCAAGGCGACTTTGGAAAAGCAGTACGCCGAGCAGCGGCCTGGAAGTTCCAGGCGCGGTATCCGCATGTACGGCGATTTCCGCGAATTGCTGGCCCAAAACGACATCGACGGGGTGTACATCGCAGCGCCCGACCACTGGCACGTGTCGATGCTGATTCCCGCGCTCAAGGCGGGCAAACACGTGCACTGCGAGAAGCCGCTGGGTGTCAGTGTCGAGCAGGACCTGGCCGCGCTGAAGGCCGCACGTAAGTACAAGAAGGTGTTTCAATACGGTGCCGAACTGCGCTCGAATCCGGATACCCGCAAAGGCATCGAACTGGTGTTGAATGGCCGCATCGGCAAAGTGCAGAAGATCTACGTCGTCGGGCCGCCATCCGCCACCGGCGGTTCGGGCACACCGGCCATCCCGATTCCCAAGGGCTTCGACTACGACATGTGGCTCGGCCCCGCCCCCGTGAAGCCGTTTAGCGTAGACCGATGCCTGCAGGGCAGCAACGACCCAAACTCGACCTACAACGGCCGAAACTCGATCTACTACCTGTCCGATTACACGCTGGGCAACATCGCCAACTGGGCGGCGCATCCGCTGGATCAGGTCCAACGCTGGGCCGACGCGACGGGCCGGACCGACCCACCCGTGCACTACGAGGGATCGGGTAAGTTCCCCACCGAAGGGCTGTTCGACACCGCGTTCCAGTGGAACGTGCGGTGCACTTGGGCCGACGGCCTGGTGCTCGATTTCATGGACACTGACACTTACCACGCACTGCCGGACGCGCCGCATCCCGCCTACGATTGGAACAAGGATGCTAACGTAGCCGACGCGGCGAAGATGCCGAACGGCGCGGTGTTCGTCGGCACCGAAGGCTGGGTGATCGTGAACTACGGCAAGGTGCTGACCAGCCCGGCGTCGCTAATGGAATCGGTGATAGGGCCGAACGAGATCCACCTTCACGCGAGTGAACTGGCCAGCATTCCGGATGGTCTTCCCAAAGGCTTCCAACAGACTCTCACGGCCGGTCATCACCAGGACTGGATTCGAGCGATCCGCACGGGGAGTCCCGTGGCCGACGACATCGAAAGCGCGTTCCGCTCGGACATGGTGAGCCAGTTGTCCGATCTTTGCATCCGCACCGGCGCGCCCGTTCGCTGGGACCCGGCGAGCGAGACCATCCTTGGCAACGAAATGGCCCGCATGATGATGCGGCGTGCGATGCGTGCTCCTTGGGGCGTGTCTTAAATCAGGTGAGCGAATTGCCTAGGCGAACCTGTCAGTAGGAGCGTTGGAATTCAGGGTGGACGCGCCACGCGCCTCAGAATGCAATTCGATTGCAACCTGGGATCCGGTCGAAGTCACGGTCGAAGCTGCAGATGCCGTTGAGCTTGTATGCGCTGACCACGGCGGCGTGAACAGCGTCACGACCTGGGTTCGTTGGATTGACTTCGAGCAGCTCTTTCGCGATGTCCACGACTGATCCCGTGACTGGAAGCACGGCGGAGAACAGCACGCGGGCGAAGGCGTGAACTTTAGCGCCACCAATCCAGCGTCGCTGCAATTGGTGGCGGTGCAGGAACTCCTGGAGGGTTTCCGCGTCAATAGCGGCCTCAACCTTGCCGGCGGCAACTCGGCCAAGAAACGCAATGGCCGGCACCTTGTGCGGATGCTCGGAACTGCCGGCGTACATGATCACATTCGAATCCACTAAAATCACGGCACCGGCTCTGCGGCTGGCACCGACTCACGCTCCATTTCCTCAGGCGTTCCAACGGGAAGGCTAATAGCGGCGAGTGCCCGTACCGCCTCCATGCTCATCGCTCATCTCTTTGCTGGATAAGGATTACTGGGTGCGTCATGCACTGCGGACCAGTTCGCCAACGCTGATGTTTCGCCGTTTCGCTAGACGCGCCAACTGTTGGTAGTAGTCTGGCGGGAAGAGGATTATGGTCTTCTTGACCAGGTCCATTGCGCAAGTTCTCCACCTATGGATATGGATCGTGATAGCCCGTTCTTCCCCAATGGACAAGGCACGGCTCCCGCATATTGCGAACGGAAGCCAGCGTTACCCTTGAGCCGATTTCTATGCTGGAACGACTTGATCAAACAGGTCCAATGGATGCTAAGGGTCGGAGTGACGGAGTGATAGAATCCACGCATGGACCTCTGGAGCGATGACCCCACGGAGCGACTCAAGGCAGCGCGCGATCCTCAACTGGTTCGAGGATTAGCTGAACGGATAGTCTCCCAGTCGAGGCCGCCGCAAACGCCCTGGCCGTATGGAATGAGCTGCGCGGTGAACCCTTACGTGGTCTTCCTAGGGCCGTCGTCGGGAAACTCGCCCGTCTCTGGGGACCCCGACTTTCTTAGCAGAAGACCCAATGATATGCCGACGGCTGGGGTTCCGGTTCGAGGCCTCGACGGATCCTACAACGATCCAAGAAGGTATTTTGAAAAGATCCGAAAACTGGGGGTGAGAATCATCCAGTCTTTGGCGCCGAGCATGACAAGCAAGGATGCGACGGGGCTACTGGGTCAGCTGAACCTTAGCACTAGCGCCCATGGGAAAGCGAGAGAAGTCGTGCTGGATCCGAGCTATTGCCGCTGGGTGCCCGAAGTGCTTATTGAGCACCTCAGGCCTGCATTTGTAGTGATGCTTGGCCTCTCGTCAATACTGAAGGGTGACGGCGGCCGCCTCCTCGCAACCGGGGGCAAGGTTAGTGTTGACTGGAAGAAACCTGAGGTCCAATTCCCATTTATGGCCTGCACTGACCCGCAGTACAGCTACAGAATATGGAAGAGGCTGCGAAGTGATGGGAAGTCGATTCTCTTTGTCCAATGGCCACAGCATCCCGGGAAACCGCCGATGACAATCGATGGGATATGGCAGCGATCGGCGGAGGAGTTCGCCGCGTGGATTAGCAGTCCGGATGGGATAAGAGTTAGAAGTAACACCGCTTAGGGCCGGGAGTAGCTCGCGTCAATTCAACCTTTTGCGCTTGGGGTAACAGCCGAAACACATTGGTAAAAGCAGAAGGGCCGGACTTGCGCCCGGCCCTTCTTGAACGTTCGAACGAGCGTTATTGCTCTGCTGGACTACTTCGTGCCGCCGGCCTGCACGGAGCTGTCGGCCTTCTGGATCGCAGCCTGAGCTGCGGCCAGACGGGCGATCGGCACACGGTACGGGGAGCAGGACACGTAGTCCATGCCCACGTTGTAGCAGAACTCCACCGAGCTCGGCTCGCCGCCGTGCTCGCCGCATATTCCGATTTCCAGCTTGGGGTTGGTGCTGCGGCCGAGGTCCACCGCCAGCTTGATCAGCTTGCCAACGCCTTCACGGTCGATCACGCCAAACGGGTCGGCCTTGAAGATCTTCTTGTCTTCGTATTCCTTCGAGAACTTCGTATAGTCGTCGCGGGAAAGGCCCATCGTGGTCTGGGTCAGGTCGTTGGTGCCGAAGCTGAAGAACTGAGCCTCGGTGGCCACGCGATCGGCCGTCAGGGCCGCGCGCGGGATCTCGATCATGGTGCCGACCAGGTACTTCTGCTTACCTGTCAAGCCGGCCTTCGCGAGAACCTCTTCCGCCACGCGGACGACGATGTCCTTCTGGTTCTTGAGTTCCTCGACGCCGCCGATGAGCGGAATCATGACTTCGGGGATGACCGTCTTGCCCTTCTTGGCAACCTGGACGACCGCCTCGAAGATGGCGCGCGCCTGCATTTCGGTGATCTCGGGATAGGTGATGCCGAGACGGCAGCCGCGGTGGCCGAGCATGGGGTTGAACTCGTGGAGCTGTTCGACGCGGGCCAGGAGCTGCGGCAGAACCGTCTTCAAGCTCTTCACGTCGGGAACGAAGTTCTTGTAGCGGGCCACCATCTCCTTCTTGGTCTTGAGATCGGCGGCGGGCAGCTTCGCCAGGTCCACCATCAGCTCTTCGCGCTTGGGCACGAACTCGTGCAGTGGTGGATCGAGCGTGCGGATCACGACCGGGAAGCCGGCCATGGATTCAAACAGCCCGGCGAAGTCCTTCTTCTGCATGGGCAGCAGCTTCGCGAGAGCCTTGGTGCGGTCCTTCACGTTGTCCGTGAGAATCATCTTCTGCACGAAGGGCAGACGATCCTCGGCGAAAAACATGTGCTCGGTACGGCACAGGCCGATACCTTCTGCACCGAACGCGCGGGCAGCCTTCGCGTCGCGCGGGATGTCGGCATTGGCGCGCACTCCGAAGGAGCCGCGGAACTTGTCGGCCATCTTCATGAACTTGGCGAATGCCGGAGAGTTCGGATCGGGATCCTGCGTCTCCGCTTGGCCGAGGTAAACGGCGCCGGTGGTGCCGTCGAGCGAAACCCAGTCGCCTTCTTTGATAGTGACGGTCTTGTCGCCGGTCTTGACGGTTGCGGACTTGCCGCGCTCGTTGATGGCGAGAGCGCCGCAGCCGACCACGCAGGGAACGCCCATGCCGCGCGCCACGACGGCCGCGTGCGAGCTCTTGCCGCCGACTGCGGTCAAGATGCCCTTGGAGGCGTCCATGCCGTGGATATCGTCGGGGGTGGTCTCTTTGCGGATCAGGATCACGGGCGACTTCTCGCACATGATCACCGCGTCTTCGCTGGTGAAGGCCAGGCGGCCGACGGCGGCGCCGGGGCTGGCATCGATGCCGGTGGCGAGCTTAACCAGCGTCTTCAGGCTGGCGGGGTTGAACACGGGGTGCAGCAACTGGTCGAGCTGGTTCGGAGCGACGCGCATCACTGCCGTCTTCTCGTCGATCAGGCCCTCTTCCACCAGCTGCACGGCAACCTTCACGGCCGCCGGGCCGGTGCGTTTGCCATTGCGGGTCTGCAGCATGTAGAGCACGCCGTCCTGGACGGTGAACTCGAAATCCTGCATGTCCTTGTAGCCCAACTCAAGCTTGGTCGTGATGTCGACAAGCTGGTTGTAGACGCCCTCGTTCCAGTCCTTCAGCTCGCTGATCGGGGACGGGGTGCGGATTCCAGCGACAACGTCTTCGCCCTGCGCATTGACCAGGAACTCGCCGTAGAACACCTTCGCGCCGCTACCGGGGTCACGCGTGAAACCGACGCCCGTGCAGGAGGTGTCGCCCATGTTGCCGAACACCATCGCCTGGATGTTGCAAGCCGTGCCGAGGCGGTCGGAGATCTTCTCCATCTTGCGGTAGTAGCTCGCCTTGGGCGCCCACCAGCTCATGAACACCGCGTTGCGGCTGAGGATCAGCTGTTCTTTGACATCCTGCGGGAACTCGCGCTTGGCGTGCTTGGCGAAAACTTTCTTGAAGTCCTCGACGATCACCTTCAGGTCGTCGGCGCTCAGGTCGGTGTCGAGCTTGACCTTCGCCTTCTTCTTGCGCGCGTCGAAAACCTCGTCGAAGTGACCCATCTCGACGCCGAAGGCGACCTCGCCGAACATGGAGATGAAGCGGCGGTAGCAGTCGTAGGCGAAACGCGGGTTATTGGTCAGTTTGACCAGACCTTCGGTGGTCTTGTCGTTCAGACCGAGGTTGAGAATCGTGTTCATCATGCCGGGCATGGAGAACTTCGCGCCGGACCGGACACTGAGCAGCAGCGGGTCTGCGGCGTCGCCGAACTTCTTGCCGACGGCCTTTTCGACGACCGCGAGGGCCTTCCAGATCTGGTCGTCAACTTCCTTCGGAACCTTCTGGTCGTTGTCGAAGAAGACGTTACAGACGTCGGTGACGATCGTGAATCCGGGGGGCACCGGCACGCCGGTCAGCGACATCTGGGCCAGACCGGCGCCTTTGCCGCCAAGCTGGTCCTTCATGTCCCCTTTGCCTTCGGTAATGTCCTTACCGAAGGTGTACACAAATTTACTCATATCGAATACTCTCCTGAAGCGATCAGTGATCGATTAGTTCATTCGGACGTGGATGATGTTACGATCTCCGACAATTCGGCGATCGAAGAAACCTGCGCGTTCAGCCGGCCGAGCAATGCCAGCCGGTTGGCCCGCACCGCGGGGTCTTGCGCGTTGACCAAAACCCTGTCGAAAAAGGCGTCCACGGCGGGACGCAGCGTCGAAATGACGGTCAGAGCCTGGATGTAATCGTCGCTCTTTAGGAATCCGGCAACCCGCGCCAACACGCCCGACATCGCGTTGTGCAGATCGCGTTCCGGGCCGTCTTCCAGCAGCGACTCCTCAACACTGTCGCGATACTCGCCGGCTTGTTTGAGAATGTTGCGGATGCGTTTGAAGCTGGCCGCCAGAGCCTCGAAATTCTCAGTCTGCCGCACCTGCTTGAGTGCGATCAGGCGCGCTTCCACGTCCACCAGATCGGAACTCTGAGCTGCCAGCACGGCACTGACTTCGTCGTAGGCGAAGCCGCGAATGTCTTTGAGATAGTAACGCGCGCGGTCCAGTAGGAACTCGTGGAGATCCGGGCTGAGATCCTTCAACGCAAACCGCAGGCGGCCCTCGACCAGGATCTTCACAACACCTTGCGCCGCGCGGCGCAGCGCGAAGGGGTCCTTCGAGCCGGTGGGGGTCATGCCGATTGAGAAGCAGCTCTCCAGCGTGTCGAGCTTGTCGGCGAGCGACAGAATCTGGCCTGACTTGGACGCGGGAATCGGCGCTTCCATCGACACCGGCTGGTACTGCTCGTAGATGGCTTCCCAGACTTCGACAGGCTCACCCTGC
Source organism: uncultured Acidobacteriia bacterium (assembly GCA_903909435.1). Classification (GTDB taxonomy): domain Bacteria; phylum Acidobacteriota; class Terriglobia; order Bryobacterales; family Bryobacteraceae; genus CAIVVT01. The sequence continues at coordinate 66,091 of CAIVVT010000062.1, forward strand.
TTGCGGGCGTAGAGCCCGCCCATCACGCCCTGCAGTTCGGTGAGTTCCTTCACCATCTCCGTGGTGAGGTCGGTCTTGGCGAGACGCGCTGCGCGCACTGCGAATGCGGCGTCGATCCCAAGTACCGTGCCAATTTCGCAGGCGCGCTTTTCGACCCGGGTCGTTTTGGCGAGATACGAACCCAGCTTAGCCTGGAACGTGACGCTCGCGAGGTCCGGTACGCGATCTTCCAGCGTCTTCTGCCGATCCTGCTCCCAGAAGAAGCGGGCATCGTTGAAACGCGCTTCGAGCACGCGCTCGTTGCCCTTCTTCACGAAGCCTTTGCCGTCCGCCTTCATGTTCATCACGGCGATGAAGCGCGGGGCCATATTGCCTTGAGCGTCGTTCAGTGTGAAGTAACGCTGATGGTGGCGCATCACAGTGGAAAGCACTTCCGAGGGTAGTTCGAGGAACTGCTTGCGGAATTCGCCCAGAATCGGCGTCGGGAACTCGGTCAGGTAGACCAGGTCGGTGAGCAATGCGTCGTCGGCTACCAGCGTCAGCCCGGTGCCCTTCAGCAGCTTCTTGATCCCGTCCTGAATGCGTTTGCGGCGTTTGTCTTTCGACAGGATCACGCCGTTCTTTTCCAGTCGCTCCTCGTAAGTCGCGTGATCGAATGCGATCCCGTCGGAACCCAGGCGGCGGTGGCCGCGGCTGAGCGCTCCGGACTTCACGTCGGCGATCCCGAACTCGACCACCTGATTGCCCAGCAGCGCGACGATCCAGCGGATCGGCCGGATGAAAGTGACCTGTCCCTTGCCGGTCCAGTACATGGCTTTGGGCCAGGGCAATTTGGCGATGATGGCCGGCAGAGCTTCGGCGAGCAGTTCGCGAGTGTCGCGCCCGATCACCGTGCGATGCAGTGCGAAGTACTCGCCCTTGGGTGTGGTTTCCACCGCGAGCGCATCCACGGCGACGTTGTTGCGCTTGGCAAATCCCTGGGCCGCTCCCGGTCCGGCGGATTTGGGCGGACCCATGACCACTTCGGCACGGTCTTCCTGCCGCTCGGGCAGTTCGGTGCGCAGCACCAGCCGGCGCGGGGTGCCGTCGTAACGGACCGCACTCGATGGGAAACTGTGCTGGCTCAGGAACTGCTGGAACAGCCTGTCAAGGTCGGCCAGGGCCGGCTCGATCATCCAATGCGGGATCTCTTCGACACCAAGTTCAAACAGAAAGGGAAGTGAGGTGCTCATTACGCCACCGCCTCCTGGCTGGCATTCAGCAGCGCCTGCTGCTCCATCCAGGCCGTGGCCACTCCGACGGCGAGCTTGCGCACCCGTCCGATGACGCCGACGCGCTCCGTGACGCTAATCGCCCCGCGCGCGTCCAGCAGGTTGAACGTGTGCGAGCAGTTCAGCACGTGGTCGTAGGCGGCCAGTAGCGGGAACCTGCGCTGGTCGTGGGCCTGCCCTTCGCCCAAGCCTTTGAACTCGTCGATCAGCCGCTGCGCCTCGGCCTCGTGCAGATCAAGCAACGTCCACAGCATCTTCACGTCAGCCTTCTCGAAGTTGTAGACCGAAAACTGCTGCTCCTCGAGCATGCGCACGTCGCCGTAGGTGCGGCCTTCCACCCATTCGATGTCGTAGACGCTCTTGCGGTCCTGCAGGAATGCGATCAGGCGCTCCAGTCCGTAGGTCAGCTCAGCGGGCACCAGGTCGAGATCGACCCCGCCGCACTGCTGGAAGTATGTGAACTGGGTGACCTCGATTCCGTCGAGCATCACCTGCCACCCGATGCCCCAGGCGCCCAGCGTGGGCGATTCCCAGTTATCTTCCTCGAATTTCAAGTCGTGCTGGTCGAGGTTGATCCCGACTGCGGCGAGAGATTCGAGGTACAGGTCCATGACGTTGGCCGGAGCCGGCTTCAGGATCACCTGCAGTTGGGAGTGTTTATAGAGGCGGTTGGGGTTTTCGCCATAGCGGCCATCGGCGGGACGGCGGCTGGGCTGCACGTAGGCGACGCTGTAAGGCTTAGGACCGAGCACGCGGAGGAAAGTCTCCGGACACATAGTGCCCGCGCCCACCTCTACGTCGTAGGGTTCCTGAATCACGCAGCCATGCTTCGCCCAAAACTGTTTTAGCTTGAAGATCGTCTGCTGGAAGGTGTCCATTTTTTCTCGGAGGGCGATCTCTCTACAGGCTCTCCAATTGCGGGAGCGTGATGAGTTTGCGTTCGATGTGAAGTTCAATCTCGCGGTAAAGTTGGCGCCGCAAGTCCGCGCCGGTTTGTTTCGTCCACTCGATTGAGGCCATTTCTGAAATTGGCGCCACCGCAATGGCGCGCGCCAGATCGCGGGAAGCCTGACTCACTTTCAATTCCGGGAGGAAGCCCGAGAGGCGCACGGCCCAGAATGTGAAATAGGTGACAGTCCGCCACACGCCGGTAACCGATTCGCGCCGCAATTCGGCCAAAACGGCTGCCAATAGCCGGAAAAACCGGTCATTCGGCTCGTTCGGCGGCAACAACTGGTCCGACACCTCCGCGATATAGTCAAGCGCCACGCTAGCGTCCCAGGAGTTCATCACGCCGAACTGCGACTCGATCAACTCGCAGCCCTCCAACCTCACCAGTTCCGAATTCTCCTTTTGATAGTAGGAGACTCGCACTTGAGTAAGTCGTTCGAGCGAACTGCCGAAGGGACTCTTCAGCCGTCGCGCCCGCTTCGCGACCCCGCGCAGCCTACCCTGATCGCGCGTGAAGAAGCTAACGATCAGGTCCCCTTCCTGGAAGGGGTAAGTGCGGAGGACAAATGCCTCACTGACCCGTACCGGCATCGATGGCGCGGATGAACAAATCTCAGGTTATCACACAGGGAGGTCTTAATACCGCCAGTGCATTACGAGTGCCGCGGCGCGCAGAACCAACGCGTAGCGCGGTTGTTTCTTAGCTGCGATCGCAATGACCAGCCGGGCGCGGGCCACTCTCCGCCACCGGTCTGTTGACGGTCGCAGCGCCGGTTCGGACCGGAGTCGTGCTTCAACCCCAATGACGAGAACCTGCGATCAGTGCACAGCACTGGGCCGCGCACGAGTCAGCGAGGTGCAGTCCGCGAACAACCGCCTCTCCTGCGCACTCGCGGCGAGGTTCCTTGCGCGCCGCAAGCCGCCGAAGCTCGGCGGTTCTGAGAAAACAGCCTCTTATGATTCAATGACTTACTCGGCTAGCCCGCTGAGGCTTGGCGGCTTTCCAGCTTCTGCTGCCGTCGCCGATGAGTGGCGGCATGTAACGGTCGAGCATCGAATTCAGCAAGATCGGTCAAGCCGGTCGCACCCAAACGGCTTAGTTTGGAGTCATGCCAATCGCAGAAAAAGTCGATCTCTACAAGCTTCATAAGAACGAATACGTGACCCCGAAGAAGCCGGTCCTGCTGGACGTCCAGCCGGCCACGTACCTTTCGATCACCGGCACAGGCGCCCCCGGCAGCGAGGAATTTCAGAAGAAAGTCGGCGCCCTGTACGGCACGGCCTTCACCATGAAGTTCGACGCGAAATTCTCCGGAAGCGACTACGCCGTGTGCAAGCTGGAGGGCATCTACCGGACAGACCTGGGCGGCCCGGGCTTCGAGACCATCCCCATGGACCAGTGGCACTGGGACCTCATCATTCGGACCCCGGACTTCGTCACTGCCGCGCAATTGAAAGCAGCTCAAGCCAAAATGCTGGGCAAGGGCGTACCGGAAGCCGCCGAGGTTGTCTTTCAGACGATCCGGGAAGGGAAGTGCGTGCAGATGTTGCACGTCGGCCCGTACTCGGCGGAAAGTGCCACCATCGAGCAAATGTGCGCCTTTGGGAAGAGTGAAGGCTACGAGTTCGGTGATCGGCATCATGAGATCTACTTGTCCGACCCGCACCGCGTCGCGCCGGAGAAGTTGAAGACGATTCTGCGGATGCCGGTCCGCCGCATCAAGTGAGCAGACGGTGGGGCGGCGCTCCAGTGCCCGCTCCAAAGCACTCTCGGTTCTCCCTCTCCACTGCCGGCCCACGGCGAGGTAGAATCTCAGCGGACGATGCGCCCTGAAACTCGCGCCACTTACGAAGAGCGCATCCTGCGCGCGCAGTCCTACCTCAACGCTCGTCTGGACGAGGACCTGCACCTCGAAGACCTCGCCCGCGTCGCCTGCCTCTCCCCGTTCCACTTCCACCGCGTCTTCCGCGGAATGACGGGCGAGACCGTGGGTGCCTTCGTCCGGCGGCTCCGCCTGCAGCAGGCGGCATCGCAGCTGAAATCATCCGGCAAGCCCGTGACGGACATCGCGTTCGACGCCGGCTACGACTCCCTCGAAGGCTTTTCCCGCGCCTTCCACGATCACTATGGCAGCGCGCCGAGCGCTTGGCGCGAAACCCAGGAAAGGCGGGTTCCCGACTCGACGCCGCGCGACGTGCGCATCGCGCATCGCGCCGCAACCGAGGCCTTGTTTCTCCGCCACGTTGGCGCCTATTCGAGCATCGGACCCGTATTCGGACGTCTATTTGAATGGGCCGGCCGGCAAGGGCTGCTGCGCGGGCCCGTCGAGGCCGTCGGAATCCCGTACGACGATCCCGACGTCACCCCTCCGGAACGCATCCGCTGCGATGCCGCGTTGATCCTGCAGAAGTCGGTGCAGGTGTCGGGCGAAGTAAAGCTCATGAGCTTGCCCGAGCGCGACTTTGCCGTGTTGCGGCACACCGGCCCGTACGAGCGGCTGAGCGACGCCTATGCCTGGTTGTGCGGAGTCTGGCTGCCGCGCAGCGGTCGGGAGGCCGCCGCAGCACCGCCGCTGGAGTTTTACCGGAATTATCCGCCCCAAACTCCGCTGGATCAACTGATAACGGACGTTCACCTTCCACTGGAACCGGCCTGACCGGCTGGTTTCCGGACGCAGGCGTGTGAAATAATAACATCAGCAAACAGCCATGGCGAACCCTAAGTATGCTGAGGCCACCAGAGACATTCCCCAGGCCGTCGACGTCGGCGAACTGAGCGATGGGACGAAGATCCGCAAGCGCGCCCCCCGCATGCGGGCCTGTAGCTTGAAGGACGCCAAAGGAAAGCTCTGCGCCGGGCATCTGAAGCGCTGGTTCTTCTTCGGCGAGGAATTGCAAAAGCTCTACGGCAAGGACGCCGAGTTGTACCGCTGCGAGAAGTGCAAGACGGTTTACCTGCCCAACGAGGATGAAACGCCTCGCTCGGGCACGCTCAGCTACTGAAGCTGGCCTCGTCCTGAACCGTCCTGAACCCCGGCCGACACGCGAAAGTCACCACCAGCGCCTCTTTTGCACGTCCTCGGCCAACCTTCAGAGACCGTCCGCCACGCTTACAGCTCCAGCTTGCCCCTGTAAACCATCTCCTTGGTTTCGAACTTGCGCTCCAGCCTGTTGCCGCCCAGTTGAGTCTGAAAAACAAGCTCCTTGTCCTTGAGCGTGATAGCATCTTCCCGCGAGAAGTGGAAGTAGATGATGCCGGTCTTGCCTGGTAGATCGAACTCCACCTTGACCGGCCGCAGCGACCGTCCGGAGCCGCGCGAGATGGTCGTACGCTCCATCAGTTCTTCGCGAACTACCTCGGGATCGCGCCCCCCGTACTGGCTGTTTCTGTCGTCGTCCTGATCGGCGCTGCGGTCGTTTCCGCGCGCAGTCCCGCTGTCCTGACGCTGCCGCGAGTAGCTACCGCTGCCGGAGGTCAGCGGGAAGCCGTCCACCGCAATGATGTACTCCGTGGGCGCGTCAGGCGCTGGTCGTGACGCTTCAGCGGCTTTGGAGGGGGCTGCCGCCGCCGGTGCCTCGTCCATTTTGCGCCAGCCGGAGGGCTTCTCCGCTTCGGCCGCGCTCGCACGCGCGTCCGGATCCTGCAGCGCGTAGGCCTGTCTCAACGGCAACGCGCTGTCCCACCGAACTATGGCCGTCGAAGTGATGGGCGGCTCGCGACGATTCCGGCCGCTCCCACCTCCACGCCCGCCCGGCAATCCTATGCCTCCGCCGCCAGGGAAGGGCAGCCCGATGCCGCCCGGCAGATAGACGCCTCCGCGCCTGGACCCGCCACCGCCGGGATAGCCTCCCCCGTTGGGGTAATTTGGATCGTTGGGATCGCCGCGGCCGTTGGGGTATTGGCCGCCGCCGCGGTTCATCCCCTGCTGGTTGGATTCGAGGCTCACTTTGCCCACGTGGGCCCAGGGGGAGTCGTGCGCCAGTTTGTGGATCGTGTCCTGCGACCACGTGGACGGGTCCTTGTCATCCCATTTGTCGGCGGCGGAGCAAACCGCAGCCAGCCCCAGTCCCGCCAGGAGCGCGAACAGTCTTGTGAATTGCATGGTCCTACTCCGTGGACGGGCGATCGGGCCAGCCGGTTGCCGGGAACACCTGCTGACCGCCCGGGAATCGGCGCGTCCAGCGGTTTGTCACATTGCGAAGTACAGCCCCGCTTCATCTGGCCGCTGCGGTTCCTGTACGCTGTTCGAAGGGACAAACATGCCATACTCTGCTTCCGCTACCCGTTATGACTCGATGCTTTATAACCGCTGCGGTCGCAGCGGCCTGAAACTGCCCGCCGTTTCGCTTGGGTTCTGGCACAATTTCGGCGGCAACGACGTGTTCGAGAACGGCCGCGCAATGGCCCGCCGCGCCTTCGACCTGGGCATCACCCATTTCGATCTGGCCAACAACTACGGGCCGCCCTACGGCTCCGCGGAAGAGAATTTCGGGATCATCTTCAAGAAGGATCTGGCGCCGTATCGCGACGAACTCGTCATCTCCTCCAAGGCCGGCTGGGACATGTGGCCGGGTCCGTACGGCGACTTCGGCTCGCGCAAGTACCTGGTGGCGAGTCTCGACCAGAGCCTCAAACGCATGGGCCTGAGCTACGTGGACATCTTCTACCATCACCGGCCCGACCCGGGCACGCCGCTGGAAGAGACCATGGGCGCACTGGATTTCATCGTGCGCAGCGGCCGGGCGCTGTACGTTGGCATCTCCGCGTACGAGCCGGCGGAGACGCAGCGCGCCGCGCAGATTCTGCGCTCGCTCGGCACGCCCTGCCTGATTCATCAGCCGTCCTACAGCATGTTCAACCGCAAGCCGGAAGAGGGCCTGCTGCAAACGCTGGAAGCCGAGGGCATTGGCTGCATCGTCTTCTCGCCGCTCGCCCAGGGCATGTTGACCGACAAGTACCTCCACGGGATCCCAGACGGCTCACGGGCTTCGAAGCACCATTTCCTGAAGCCCGAACAGATCACCCCTGACAAACTCGCGAAGATCCGCGCCTTGAACGATCTGGCGCAAAGGCGCGGCCAGACGCTGGCTCAAATGGCCGTGGCGTGGACGCTGCGCCACGCGGCAGTCACGTCCACGATCATCGGGGCCAGCCGCCCAGCCCACGTGGACGACGCGGTGGAGGCGCTCTCAAACCTGCAATTCCCGGCGGAGCAACTGCAGCAAATCGACACGATTCTGGGCGCGTGATCTTCGGGAACCGGGCCGCCACCGTGAAGGAGTCAGTATGGCGGTACAGACGAGGCTTGGGACTGGAGGGGTGATGCCTCTTCGAATGGGCACTGTGGCGCACGCTTTAGGGTGCAGCGTGGACACTCTTGTCCACGTCCGGGAAGCTGCCGACAGGAGTGTCGGCACGGCACGCTGAAGCGTGCGCCACACGGGGGCGAACTCCAGTCGTCCAGTGGGTCACGCGATTGCTGAATTCTGCCGGCATGCCAGCCGGCTGAGAGTCTGTCGGACGCAGTTCCAAGGAGGACCGCATGAAACGAATCGCAGCCGCATTCGTGTTGGCTTCAGCCGTGCTGGTTTTTGGCGTGGCCCGGGCCAAGGACGGCGGCATACCCGAATTTCACGACCTGTTCAACGGCAAGGACCTGACCGGGTGGGTGAACGTCAACACCGATCCGGATACGTGGAAAGTTCGCGATGGCCTGTTGATCTGCTCCGGCCATCCCATCGGCGTGATGCGCAGCGAGAAGCAATATGAGAACTTCATCCTGCACATCGAATGGATGCACATGGAGCCGGGGGGCAATTCCGGCACCTTCGCCTGGAGCAGCGCCGTGCCTAATCCGGAGAGCCGGCTGCCCAACGGCATCGAGATCCAGATGCTGGAACTCGATTGGCCTAACCTCAACAAGGTGAACGGCGTGACCCCGACCGATGCCTACGTACACGGCGAACTGTTCGGCGTGAACGGCGTGAAGATCGTGCCGGACAACCCGCGCGGCGAGCGCAGCAAGTCCGTCGAAAACCGCTGCAAACCACGGGGCGAATGGAACGTTTACGACGTCGTCGCAGTGGATGGCGTCATGAAACTCTCCGTCAATGGCAAGTTCGTGAATGGCATCAGCCGCTCGACGCGGCGCAAAGGCTATCTGTGCCTGGAGTCCGAAGGCGCCGAGATCCACTTCCGCAACATCCGGATCATGGAACTGCCGCCCGGCGTGACGACTCCGGGGACCGAGTAGAAGCCTCCGTCCCGGCCTTGGAAGGTGGGGCGGCGTGCGTGGTGGTGGGGCGGCTCTCCGAGGTCGCGTGGGCGCTCCAGCGCCCGCAAACTAACCAATGCGGGCTCTGGAGAGCCCGCGCGGCGCTGGAGCGCCGCCCCACTTCTTCAACCCTTACTTCACGCCGAAGACGCGCTCGGCGTACTCGCGGCTCCGCTGCAGATTTTCGCCTAGCGGACGCGTGATCTGCGTCTTCGGATCCCAGGCCAGCTCCACCGTCAGCCAGCCCCGGTAATCGTTCTTCTTCAACTCGGCGGCTACGGCCTTGTAATCCAAGTCGCCGTCGGCCAGTTCTTCCAGCCACACGCCGTCCTTCGAGTTGCGCAGATGCACGTCGCCGACGCGTTTGCCCGCCTCTTTCAAGATCTGCAGCGCATCTTCGCCGCCCCGCAGGCTCCAGTGCGTGTCCATGCAGATGCCCACGTTTTTCGGGGTCGTGTGCTGGACGAAATAGCGCCATTCACGCGCATGATCGGCCATCTCTGGAGCGTGCTGGTGGACCAGCAGCCTCAACTTTTTCCCTGCCAGCGCCGCGCCCAGTTGTTCCAGCGCCCTTGCTTCAATCTCCAACTCAGCGTCTGTCTTCGCCGCGTGCACGGGCTTAGGGTCGCAGTTGAAGCTGATCGCTTCCAGCCCCTTGTGCGCCTTCAAACGGTCGGCGTACGCCAGCGCCGTGTCCACGGTCGCCTGCGCCGACTCGTTGTGCATCGGGCCGCCGATGTAGGCGATCGGCAGGGCCAGGCCGTGTTTGTCGAGCAGCGCCAGCGTGTCCGCCGTCTTCTCAGGCGGGAAGAAACTTGAAGTCAGTTCCACCGCCCGGTATCCGGCCTCCTGGAGCGTCGCGAAGATCTCGTCCGCGTGATCGAGCGTCTTCTGCTGTTTCTGCCCGTAAGCCTGCTCGAAAACGTAGCACTGGACAGCGATGCGCGGCCCGTAGCTCTTGGCTCCGGCCAGCGGTGCGGCGGCCAGCATGGCCAGACATTCCCTGCGTGACAGATACATGCGCGTTACTCCCGCAGTCAACCTATCACCGGCCTTCCTCCGGCCGCAATGCCAGGGTGATATATTGGCAGCGGATTCGCTCGCGAATCTGCGTTCATGGCGGCCATTCAAGGCGGGTTCTGTCGTGTCCCTGCCCCGGTTCGTGCGCCGGGTGAGGATCTGCCGCGCACGGCGTTCCAAGCGCTTGTGCCCGCGAAATACCCCTCTGCCAGATGGATCGGACTCTGCTGTTCTCATAGCCATACCGCAGGCCGCGCGCCCTACAATCCAACGCTTCCCAATCCCCGTTGTCTTCTAACGGCAATCCCGACCGGACGAGCATCGAAACGCAGGAGACGCCTTTCGTTTTCGCTAGATGTCAAACGGACTTTTTATGACTAAACTCGCGGTGTCGTTCCTTCTGCCAGTCACGCTTATCCTCGGCCAAACCACGCCACCCCCCGCCGCTGCGGAGGCCAAAAAAACGGCCACGATTGAAGGCGTCGTTATCAACGAAACCACGAAAGAGCCTCTGCGACGCGTGGAAGTCGGCTTACGGGGTTCAGGCACGAGCGGTATGGCCGTGATAGGCAATAACCCCAACTACTCCGCCGTCACCGACGCCGCCGGCAAGTTCCGCATCGAGAACATTGAGCCCGGGGTGTATCGGGTCCAAAACCGCAAAGCGGGCTACGTCCCGAGCCGCACCGTCCAAGGCTTCTCCCCGCACTGGCTGAAGCTCGCCGCGGCCGAGTCCCTGAAAGATCTGCGTTATGCGCTGCTGCCCCAAGCCGTCGTCACCGGTCGTGTGCTGGACGACGAAGGCGAACCTGTTCAAGGGGTGACCGTTTCCTGCATGAGACCACTCTCCCGCCGCGGTTTCCCACGGATGTATTCCGGTGGTCAGGCCCAGACCAATGATCGCGGCGAGTACAGAGTGGTCGGTTTGGAGTCGGGCAAGTATTACGTCCAGGCGAACATCCAGCGGATGATGTTGACCGGCGCTGCGCCAGTTTCCACCACGACGGCTGGGGAGCACAAGACCGCACTCCTCTCCACCTACTACCCGAACGCGTTGGACAGCGCGCATGCCACCAGAGTCGAAGCTCGACCTGGTCTTGAGATATCCAGCCAGGACATCACCCTCCGCAGGGAGAAGGTCTTCAACGTGTCAGGGACGGCTCTCGATGTGGATGGATCGCCCGCCAAACAATCCATCGTTACGCTCGTGCAGGATGACGAGGTGTTCGCGAACGAAGTTATTACGGGCTCCGGGGTCGATGAGAAAGGCAAGTTCACTCTCGGCGACGTCCGCCCGGGTCGGTACACGCTAGCGCTTAGCCGGGAGGACGGTCAAAGCCATCGAAGCACTCAGTCCTCCATCACAGTCGGCGATGCGGACTTAACCAGGGTCTTGCTACAACTGCCGCCAACTCTCGAAGCGAAGGGCATGATCGCGCTGGAAGGCGCAGACAAGAAGGACTTCGACTTCAAGATTTGGGTGAATGCGAGTCCCGCCGATTGGTCCCCTTTCGGGGGAGCCGGGTGTCAGGCGAAACCCGATGGCTCGTTTACTTTGTCACAACTGACGCCCGGCCGCTATACCGTTAACGCAAACATCGCCAACGGCTATGTCCAGTCCATTCAAGTCGGCTCGGAAGACGTCTTCGGGAAAGAGGTCGATGCCGCCACCCTCGCTGTGGCGGGCATTCGAATTGTGCTGCGCCTCGATGCCGCTAAAGTCGCCGGGTCCGTCGAGATCCCGGAGGACCGCAAAGCCCATGTGAATGCGCCGACGGTCGTGTTTGTACCTGCCGACGCCCGCTTGCGGTCGGGTGGCCGGTTCATGACCATTGAGCTGGATCAGACCAACCGGTTTGACCTGCAAGGCGTCCGGCCGGGCGACTATCTCGCTTTCGCCTTCGAGGATTTCGAATACGGTGCTTTCGAAGAACCCGAAGTCTTCGCCGCTGTCGAAAGCCAGGCCACCAAGGTCACTCTGGGGCGCAACGAGTCCAAGGAGTTGACGCTCAAGATTCTGCCCTGGCCGGCGCAATTCGCCGACCGGCTCCAGTAGCGCGCGACAATGGGAGCAGATCGGCCCTCGCTGCAGGCTGCCGAAATCCGCGTACGATTCACGGGAAACTAATTGGCTCATTCTAGGCTGCTCCGAACCCTGGCTTTCTCCCTCGCGCTGTTGCCCTGCCTGGCGCAAGCCCCATCCGGCGCACGCATCGAAGGCATCGTGGTTGACTCGATCTCCGGCGCACCGGTCCGGCGCGCCGTCGTTCAACTCCGCGCCGGCAACAGCGGCCCCGCGCTATCGGTCGAGAGCGCCGACTACGCCGACGTCACCGGCCCCGATGGCGCGTTCCATTTCGAACGGGTTCCACCCGGCTCCTACTCGTTGAGCTATGCAAGATCCGGCTATTTGACGCCGCACAGCTCCACCGGCTTTTCGGCCCGCTCATTCCGCGCCGCGGCGGGCGAGAGCATTACGGGCTTGCGCTATGGGCTGGTCCCGCAGGCCATCGTCTCCGGGCGGGTGATCGACGACGAAGGGGATTCGGTGGAAGGCGCGCAGGTCACGCTGATCGCCTACCGCTACACAGCGGGCGTCCGGCGCCTCGCGCAGATGAGCGAGGCGGGCACGACCAACGATCGCGGCGAGTACCGCATCGCGCGCGTCCCCGCCGGCAAGTACCTGCTGCAAGCCTCGCTGGACCGGCTGCCACCCGGCTCCGCGCTGATAGCGGCGGCCAGAACCCCGGGCGGGCCCCTCGCGACCTATGGTTCGACATTCTACCCCGGTGTCACCGACCCCGCCCGGGCGCTGCGCGTCGAACTGCACGCAGGGCAGGAGCTTGCGGGCACCGACATCCCGTTGCAGCGTACGACCATGGTGCGCGTGTCGGGCCGCCTGATCGGACCCGACGGCACTCCTATGTCACGTGCGATGCTGATGCTGGCGTCGGCCCAGGGCCGGCTGCCGACCGGATTTGGCGCACCGTCCGACGAGGCGGGCAATTTCGTGTTGAAAAACGTCCGTTCGGGCAGCTACATCCTCAACGCGACCTCCAACGACGGGCGCAGTCTTTCCGTGCCGCTGGATGTCGGCTCCTCCGACCTCAGTGGTTTCATTGCGCAAGCCAGTCCACCACTACCTCTGCGTGGCTCGGCCACGGTGCAGGACGCCGGGCACGGCTTCAATCTGGCGGCCTGCGGCGTCAGCATGCGTATGGCGGATACCGGTGCAACGGCGGGCACGGTGCGTCCCAAGGGTGACGGGTCGTTCAGCTTCGAGAGCCTGCCGCAAGGACGCTACCTGACGGACGTGTTTTGCGGCGGTATGGGCGCCTACGTCCAGTCCATCACGGTGGGCGGCGAGGAAGTCCGCGGCCGCGACTTCGAGCTCGTGGCGGCGTCGAGCGGCGTGCGGATCGCGCTGCGCACCGATTCGGCCACGCTCAGCGGCACGGTGGAAACGCCGGACGGAGCCGCCGTGCAGCCGCAGCGGCAGGGCCATCCCTCCGTGGTTCTGATTCCCGCCGACGCCCGGCTGCTGGGCGTCGAGACGGTGGCCCCCGCGGCCGTCTCGGCAAAGAATTCCTTCGATTTCGCGGGTCTGCGTCCGGGCGAGTATCTAGCCGTCGCATTCGACGATATCGATGCCGCGCAACTCCAGGATCCCGAGTTTCTCGCGGCGCTCGAACCGCTGGGCACCCGCGTTAACCTCTTACCCGGAGGCACGCAAACCGTTACCTTGAAATGGAACGCTTGGCCGGCTGGGAATTGATCTCTCCGTCCCGCCCGGCGCACCGCAGTCTGAAAGGGCCGATCGATATGGACCGCACACTCTTCCTATTTCAATGGCACGCCGAGCAGGCGGAAGCGCGCGCCGCGGAAGTCCGCGCCACCGGGTGGAGAGTGGAGACGGAATCGGAAGACGGGGCGCGCGGCATCCGCCGCATCCTGGACTGTCCGCCCACCGTGGTCGGGTTCGATCTGAACCGCAGCCCGTCGCACTCCCTGCAGGTAGCCACCGCGATTCGCAAGTACCGGGACATTCGCCACCTGCCGCTGCTCTTCATCGGCGGTTCAATGATGAACGTGAAGCGGGCGCAGGAGACTCTCCGCGGGGCTGCCTTCGTGGTTCCCGACCTGCTGCTGACCCGCCTGAAGGGTTTCGACGGGTAGAGTCTTGGCCGGTTGTTTTATCTGCATCAGTTAGGAGAAACGGGCTTATTCTAGGGTCGGAGCGGCGAGGGAAGCGATTCCATGCGCGCCTAGGCTCCGGTTCTCCAGTTCAGCTGTGGCGGAGCGTCATCAACTTGTATGGAAATGCCTTCCGCGCCGGCTATGAAGATGCTGCATCAGCAGATTGAAGCCCGTGGAATCCACCATCCTGGTGTGCTGGGCGCCCTGCGGGACACGCCGCGGGAGCGTTTCGTCCCGCCCGCTGAGCGCGCGCACGCCTATCACGACATTCCGCTCCCGATTGGGTTCGGCCAGACCATCTCGCAGCCCTTTATCGTTGCTTCGATGACGCAGTTGCTCGACCCCAGGACGGGCGACCGCGTCCTCGAAATCGGCACCGGATCGGGCTACCAGAGCGCCATCCTCTCGCAGCTTGTCCGGCAGGTCTACACCGTCGAAATCGTCGAACCGCTAGCCAAGGCGGCGCGGACGCTGTTAACCGAACTGGGGTATAAGAACATCACCGTGCGCTGCTCGAACGGCTGGCAGGGCTGGCCCGAACTCGCGCCCTTCGACCGCATCATACTCACGGCCGCACCCACCGAATTGCCTCCGGCGCTGATCGAGCAATTGCGGCCCGGCGGTCGGCTGGTCGCGCCGATCGGAGACTCCTGGCAGGAGTTGATCGTCGTCGACAAAGACCCGTTCGGCAAGATCCAGAGGCGCGTCGAGTACCCGGTGGCATTCGTCCCGATGGTGGGCAAGCCGAAGTAGCCTGCGCCCCTTTGAGTCCCAACGCTGTTCCGCGGAATCCAATCCGGTAGAGAACAGAAAGAGACTCAGAATGAATTCTTTGACCACGGAAGACCTCCCGCCCCTCCTGCGAGGGGTCCGCGTCGGACCCTATGACCTCCCAAACCGCGTGATTATGGCGCCGCTGACGCGGATGCGCGCCGCCGACGGCAACTTGCCGAGGCCGTTGAACGCAGAGTATTACCGTCAGCGCGCCGGCGCGGGTCTGATTATTACGGAGGCCACCCCCGTCTCGCCGTACGGGCACGGCTACGCCGATACTCCGGGTATCCACACGCCCGAGCAGACGGAAGCCTGGAAGCTGGTAACACGCGCCGTTCACGAGGCGGGTGGCCGGATTTTCCTGCAGTTGTGGCACGTTGGCCGGCAGTCCCACCCGGTGCTGCAGCCGGGCGGAGTGCTGCCCGTCGGTCCATCCGCGGTAATGTCCGGCGAAGACTCGCCAACCCGCCAGGGACTGCTGCCGCAGCCAGTACCTCGCGCGCTGGAATTGAGCGAAATTCCCGGCATCGTCGAGCAGTTCCGGCAGGGCGCCATTAACGCTAAACTTGCGGGCTTCGACGGCGTGGAAGTCCACGGCGCTAACGGCTACCTGCTGGACCAGTTTCTGCACGACAATTCGAACCTGCGTACCGACGAATACGGTGGCTCCATCGAGAACCGCGCGCGCTTCTTCCTGGAAGTCACGGCGGCCGTCACGTCCGTCTGGGGCGGCGACCGGACCGGCGTGCGCATCTCGCCGGGTGGCGAGTTTGGCGGCGTCAACGACTCCAATCGACTGGCGCTGTTCTCGCACCTCGTCAAGCAACTGAACCGTTTCTCGCTGGGTTATATTCACCTGGTCGTCCCGCGAGTCGTCCGCGGAGAGGACGTCGCGATGCGCTTCAACCTCGGTCCCGAGATCTTCCGCCCGCTGATTACGGGCGACACGAAGTTGATCGCAGCCGGTGGTTACAAGTTCGCGGACGCCAACGAGACGATAGCGAAGGGCTGGGCCGACATGATTGCCTTCGGGCGGCTCTTCATATCTAACCCTGATCTACCGCATCGGTTCGCCGTGGGTGCGCCGCTGAATCCTTATGATCGCTCGACTTTCTACGGGGGCGACGCGGCCGGTTACACCGATTACCCCGCACTCGCGGATGCGGTTGCCTCTGCCAGGTGAACCGGTCATTGACGACGCGCAGGTCCCGGCGGCTGCATGACTGCTATCCTCGAACTTATGTTGTTCACAGGTCTGGAGCACACAGCGATCGCCTCGCCCAATCCCAAACGTCTGGCCGACTGGTACGTCGAAACCCTCAGCTTCGTAATCAACTTCGTGTATGACGGGAACTACTTCGTGAAGGCGCCCAACGGCGCCATGCTGGAGATCGTTCCCGCCGAGGGCCCGGCGCTGGAAACGCACAATCGTACCCCCGGCTTGCGCCACCTGGCAGTTGCGGTTTCCGATTTCGACGCTGCGCACGCCGACCTGAAAGCGAAAGGGGTCCGTTTTACGAGTGAGCCCGCCTCGAACCAGGGCAACCGGCTGGTGTTCTTCACCGATGCGGATGGGAATCTGCTACACCTGATCGAGCGCGAACGCCCGCTGCCCTGACGGAATCAATCGATTGCTGCAACGAGTTTTCGAACCATTCAAATCGCGCGACTTCCGGCTGATGTGGTCGGGTGCCTGCACCTCCAGCATCGGGACGTGGATGCAGAAGCTCGCCCAGAGTTGGCTGGTGCTGCTGCTGGGCGGCTCGCCTTTCTGGCTGGGACTCGACTCGTTTTTGGGCGAGCTGCCCATCTTCACTCTCGCGTTGTTCGCCGGCGTGGCGGCTGACCGGTTCGACCGGCGCAGATTGCTGATCGGATCGCAATTCGTGCAGATGAGCTGCGCCTTCATCCTGTGCGTCCTCTTCGCCACCCACAGCGTGCATGTCTGGCAGATTCTGGCGCTCTCGTTCGTCACCGGCACCGCGCAGGCGTTCGGCTCGCCCGCCTATCAATCGCTGATTCCGGCCCTGGTCCCACGCGAACAACTGCCGCAGGCCATCGCCATGAATTCGATCCAGTTCAACCTGGCGCGCCTGATAGGGCCCGTGCTGGGCGGCGCGGCGCTGAGCACGCTCGGCGCGGCCTGGTGCTTCGGGCTAAACGGCGTGAGTTTCGTTGCCGTGATCGTTACGCTGCTGATGATTTCGGTGCGCTACGACTTTCCCAAGACCAGCGACACGGTGCTCGAGAGCATGAAGCAGGGAGTGCGCTTCATTCGGGCGCGCGAGAACATGGTGCTGCTGTTCTGTGTCTCGTTTGCCTGTACCTATCTGGGCATCCCGATCCTCACGTTCCTGCCGGTGTTCGCGCGCGACATCTACCACGGCGACGCCAAGACGTTCACGCTACTGCTCTCGGTCCAGGCCGTGGGCGCCATCGCTGGCGCGGTCGTCGTGGCGGCTAGGGGCCGCAAGACGGGACTGGGACGTTCGGCTTTGTTCGGCTTGCTGGCCCTCGCGTTCTGCCTCAGCGGATTTGCCTGGAGCAAGTCGATCCTGGTCGGCTGCATCTTCCTGTTCTTCGGAGGCATGGCGCTGATCACTTGCTTCGCGATGCTCAGTTCGCTGGTGCAGTTGATCGCCGCCGACGACATGCGCGGGCGTGTGATGAGCGTCTACAACATCGCCTTCCGGGGAGGCATGCCGATCGGCAGCCTGGTCGCGGGCGCATTGATCCCGCGGTTCGGCGCCCCGAACGTTGTCGGTGCGCACGGCGTCGTGCTCGGCGTGCTGACGCTGTATCTGCTCCTGGTGCACCGCAAACTCGCTTCCATTTGAGCCCACCGGCTGCTGTGTCAGTCTCAGTAGGGCTCGAATGTCTGAATCTCAGCCAACTTCGGTTTCTGCCTCCGGCCGTTAGGTGCCGTTTCGCGATGAGATAAGCAACCGGCGCGGGACTCGCCAACGTCTTTACAATAGGAATTCAACCTGCATGAAAAGACTGTCCGCACTTACGATACTGACCGTGGCCGTTTCGGCCCTCGCCCTGGCCCAGGATGTCGTCCCGGCCGATTGGCGTAAAGCTCGGAATGCGCAGGACCGTCCGGCGCTGGAACGGATTGCCGGGGGCACGCAAGCTGACGCCAGTCAGCATGAAAACGACGCCAAAGTGCAATATCGCGCCGCATTGGCCGAGAGCCTGCGGGCGGAGGTCCTGGCGGAGCAGAAGGATAAGAAAGCCTCAGGCTCGGCGGCGGAAAACGGAATCCGTTTTGCCGAGAAAGCCGTGTCGCTGAGTCCCAACAACGCGGAATACCACCGGCTTTGGGGTGCGCTGTGCGGCCAGACCATCCCCGCCAATATCATGTTCGCCTTGCGCTACGGCCACTGCGCCATGGACGAGGTGAGCAAGGCCATCCAAATCAATCCCAAGTCGTCGATGGCCTGGGTCAGCAAAGGCGTGGGCAATTACTACCTGCCCTCCAGTTTGGGAGGCGGTCCCGAGCTGGCGCTGAAGGACCTTGAAAAGGCCCTTCAATTGGATGCAAACAATGCCGACGCGTGGCTCTGGCAGGGCATCGTGCTGCGCAAACTCAACCGCAACAACGAGGCTAGAAAGGCATTCGAGAAGTCGCTGGCGCTCGACTCCGGACGGGTCTGGGCCAGGCAGCAACTCGACAAGACCCCTCCGCAGTGACTCGCCCGCACCTAGCCACGGCTGCCGCTCTGGGCGCATTCACGCTCCTGACGTTTTTTCAGTTTCCCGGTCACACCTGGCTGCAGCAGGACAGCCAGATCTACGTCGCGATGCTGGAGCATCTCGATAACCCCGCCACGTTATCGCGCGACCTGATGTGCGTTCACCCGCATGTGAAGTGGACCGCGTTCGACGAAATCGCGCGCGCGCTGCACGCCATCTCCGGATTGAGCTACCACGCGGTCTTCGATCTCCAGTTGCTGGTATTTCGCTTGCTCGGTCTGATGGGGATTTTCCTGCTGGCCGGGTCCGCGGGAGTGAACCGGATTGGCGCAATCTTCGTCTCCTGCCTGTTCGGACTGGGGATGTCCGTCGGCGGTCCGGAGATTCTCACCATCGAGTACGAGGCCGTGCCGCGCGGGTTCGCGCTGATGTTGCTTCTGGCCGCGCTGGGCTATGGCGCATACCGTCGTTGGAAGGTATCCGCCGCGTTTGCCGCCGTGGCGCTGCTGTATCACCCGCCGACCAGTGCTCCCTATTGGCTGGCAGTGCTGGTTTACGCGCTGGTTCTGCAGCGCCCCAAGGCTCTCCGCACGGCACTGGCCGCCCTCTCATCCGCAAGTTTCGTGCTGATCGCGCTCGCCGCATTCCAGGCGGGGGAGCACGAGTCCCAACCGCTCTTCTCCGTGATCCCACCCGATCTGATCCCACTGCTGCGCGCTCGCGGCAGCTACAACTGGGTGGATCTGTGGAAGCCGGACTGGCTCTGGCAGTATCTCCTGCTCGGTGGATTCGCGACGGGCGCATGGCTCCGACTCAGGCGCGAGATCACCAAAGAGCTCTTGGTTCTCAGCGCTACGCTGGTGCTTTACGGGACGCTGTCGGTCCCTCTTTCCTGGCTGTTCCTGAACCAAATGAACTGGAGCATGATGCCGCAGTTCCAGCCCGCCCGCGCGGTCGTCTTCATCTGCATATTCGCGGTGACGCTGGGTGGCGCGGCGGCGTGGTCGGCGGCACGGCGCGGCAGGTGGCTGGAGAGTACGGCCTGGCTCCTGCCCGTGTTCGCGCTCCCGGCAAACCGGCTGATCCTCGATTTGTTCACACAGGCGGTCGCTAATCCCGTCACGCAACGGCGGCTCGCGCTCGCCGTCGGGCTGGCCTGTGCTGCGGCCCTCGCAGCCGCGCTGCCCCATTGGCTGCCTCCTCGCTGGCAGCATGCCGCCTCAGCCGCACTGCTGGTCCCCGTTGCCGCCGCGTTTCTGATTCCAGGCTTCGGCCAACTCAGGAACTACCCGCAGTTGCACACTCCGGAACTGGCCGCGCTGACCGCCTGGGCTACCGTTAAAAGTCCCCCTGACGCGTTGTTTCACTTTGCCGACGCAGGCCACTCAACCGCCCCGGGCATATTCCGGGCCGAGGCCGTGCGCGCCCTCTACGTGGACTGGAAGGGTGGCGGGCAGGTCAATCAGAATTGGACGTTTGCGCGCGAATGGCAGAACCGCTGGAACCGGACGCGCGAAGCCCGTGCGCCGCTGCTACCCGCCGGAGAATATGCCGCGGCCGGCATCGACTACATCGTGGTCGGCGCGAAAAACGGACTGCCCGGCCTGAAGCCGGTGTATTCCAATGCAGAGTGGCGGGTGTTCGAGCTCAAGCCGGCAGGCGCTCGCTGAGGAACGCTTCGACCTCGCCCCGCGACGGCGCGGACGATTGCGCACCCAGGCGGGTCACCGAAATCGCCGCCGCCGCGTTGGCGAAGCGCAGCGCCTGTTCAAGTGGCATCTGCTCGCACAGTGCCACGCCCAGCGCGGCGTTAAATGTGTCTCCGGCAGCGGTCGTGTCTACCGCATCGACGGGAAAGCCCGGCGAAATGATCTCGGTAACGCCATCCGAACATACGCAGCCCTGATCGCCCAACTTTAGAATGACGGTCCGGGGTCCGAGCGCACGTAGGGCTTGCGACATTTCCCGCGCTTCGCTCAGCCCCACCCGGCCCGGCTGGCGGCCCAGCAGGATACAGGCCTCGGTTTCGTTGGGGGTCAAGACGTCCACCAGCGCGAGCAGTGAGGCGGGCAGGGGACGCGCGGGCGCGGGGTCGAGGATCGTGAGAGCGCACGCCTGCCGCGAGGCGCGCAGTGCCGCTTCCACCGTCTCCAGCGGGGTCTCCAATTGGAACAGCGAGACGGCGGCGGTCTCGTATACTTCGTGGACCGATTCAATGTCCACGGTTGATAACTCCGCGTTCGCCCCGCCCGCTACGATGATCGAGTTCTGGCCCGAGCGTTCCACCCAGATCTCGGCAATCCCGGTGGGTTGCGACCGCGTGGAATGCACGGCGGAGACGTCCACGCCGGCGGCTGCGAGGCTTGCTTTCAGGCTGTCCGCAAACGGATCGCACCCGACGCGCCCCACCATGCGAACCCGCGAGTTGCGGGCGAGTTTACCGGCGGCACATGCCTGATTTGCGCCTTTTCCACCGGGAATCATCCGGAAATCATGACCGTGCGCGGTCTCTCCCGGAGCAGGCAACCGCTCCACCTGGACCACGAAATCCATGTTCAGGCTGCCGGTGACGGCGAGGTTTGAAGGTTCTGAAGCCACGACAAGTATTCTATGCTCAAGCGCGGCGCGAAAACGCGGATGGGCACGGACCGCGGGCGGTTTCGAGATCAACCAATCTGACGCCTGATGAAACGATGTCCCGGCGACGAGTACTCAGTTCACGGCGAGAATCTGGAAACCGGACAGTATCATCAGCACAGAGCCGCGAACGAAAAAGCACTCAAGTCGGCGAATTGGCGCTGATCTTTCGCGGCCGCGATTGGCTGGAGGATGCCCGTGAACGGAGTTGTTGTAGGGTTGGCGGAATGCCCACTAGCAGCCTTGACGGCACGCTGCCGTTCGCAGTTCTGAGCTGAAGCAGAGGGTTCGCGGGGCAATCGCTCCACGTGAGACTGGCGGCTGGGGCGCTGGCGCAGCATCCCCTCACGGTCAGACTTATTCGCCGCCGAGGTCGATGCCGAAGTTCCTAAGCTCCTCGGCGTAGTACCGCTTGTGCAGCAAATCCCACTCTTCGGTGCCGTCGAGCACCTCGCGTTTCAGAGTCCGGATCTTGTCGCGTGCGGCTTTCTCGGCCTTCTCTTCGTTCAGCAGCAGGCTTGACATCAGGCGCACGATCTCCAGCCGCAGATCGTTTTCGTTGCGGCGAATCCGGCAATCGTGCGACTTCTTCAGGGCTAGCAGCAGCTTGTGCGAGATCTCGTTGACCTTGTCGCGGCTGAGCTTCATCGCGTCGCCGGTGTCGCGCCCCGATGCTTTGACGATCTTCTTCTGCTGGACTAGCTGGTTCTTGATGCGCCGGAACATCTCCGAGTAGCTGATGGCGTTGTTCGCCATGTACACGCTGTACTCTTCGAGGATCGTTCGCACCTCGTCGTTCAACTTGTCCTCGAGCATCAGTTCGTCCATGATGACGCTGACGAAAACTTCGCCGACGGCGGAACGGTCGGCAATTTCAATCATGTTGGCGGGCAGCCTCGCGGCCATCTGCCTTCCGAGGTACGCAACGAACTCTTTGGCCAGAAGCATTTGTAAGATTTGAGGGAGCTAAAACGAAGTCCCTGCTTCCAGTCTAGGGAAGCGGTGAAACAAGTGTCAAAAAATCAACGCGGCAGGCGGGCTTAATGGATGCCGCCGCCGCCGTGATTCTGGAGAAACTCGGGGTCGATCGGCTTCCTGCCGCGTACGCCCTCGGACAGTCCATGCCAGTGCCCGATCCCGTTCTCGCCGAGTCTCCAGCACAGCAGAACGTCCTCGCCGTGGTAGGTGGTAGGGAAATCCACCAATCCCACATCCAGGTCCTTCACCTGTACGCCCAGTTCCGTGATCGACTCGATTGCCTCCCGCAGGTGCTTCGCACCCTCTTGCCGTGCGTCCTGCAAACGGCGGGTTTTCGAAACATCCACCACCATGCCACCCATGGATTGCACCCGCTGCTGCAGATCGGAGATAGCCTCGTCGGCCTCTTTATACACGAGTTGCGCGTGGATGGCTAACCGCAACAGCCGCTCCACTTCCGGCAGCAGCCGGGTCGCTTGCTCGTGAGAGAAATACCTGGGCATGGGCTTGCGGGTCAAACAACACCGCAGGATTAGCAGAATATCAGATGCCGTCGACTGGCACATCCAGCGGACGGCCGCAGTGCCGCCATGAACTCAGCCGGGCTCAAACGGCTACGCCGCTCTCCTGCTTCGGATACGTCCGCTCGACGTACGCGTTTAGCATCCCGATGAAGTCCTGCACGATGGTGTCGCCGCGCAGGGTCTTCACGAGTTGGCCGTCCACGTAGACCGGTGCTTTTGGTTCCTCTGCGGTGCCTGGCAGGGAAATGCCGATGTTGGCGTGCTTCGACTCGCCCGGGCCGTTGACGATGCAACCCATCACGGCGACCTTCATCTCCTCGACGCCGGGGTAGCCTTCCTTCCAGATCGGCATCTGATGCTTGAGGTAGCTCTGAATCTGCTCAGCCAGTTCCTGGAAAAACGTGGAAGTCGTCCGTCCGCAGCCCGGGCACGCTGTCACCTGCGGCGTGAAACTGCGGATCCCCAGCGACTGCAGTATTTGCTGGCTCACCAGGACTTCTTCGGTGCGGTCCCCGTTCGGAGCCGGGGTCAGGGAGGCTCGAATCGTGTCGCCGATACCTTCCTGGAGCAGAATCGACAGCGCCGCCGTCGTGGCTACGATGCCCTTTGCGCCCATGCCGGCCTCGGTCAGGCCGACGTGCATGGGAAAATCGCATTCTCCGGCCATCATGCGGTAGACATCCACCAGATCCTGGACGTTCGAGACTTTGGCGCTCAAAATGATCCGATCGTGGGGCAGACCGTAGCTCTCCGCCAGCCGAGCGGATTCGATGGCGCTCACCACGATTGCCCGCTTCATCACATCTTCAGCCGTCAGCGGGTGCGCCATGCGGCCGTTTTCGTCCATCATGCGGGTGAGCAGCGACGCGTCCAGCGAGCCCCAGTTGACTCCGATCCGGACCGGCTTCCCGTACTCGATGGCCGCCTCGATCATGGTCCGGAAATTGTCATCCGTATGTCGGCCGATATTCACGTTGCCGGGGTTGATGCGGTACTTGGCCAGGGCGCGGGCGCACTCCGGGTACTTCTTGAGCAGGATATGGCCGTTGTAATGGAAGTCGCCGATGATAGGCACGCGCGAGCCGAACATGCGCAGTGTGTCCACAACCTTGGGCAGCGCGCGCGCCGCCGCCTCGGTGTGCACCGTGACCCGCACCCGCTCCGAACCGGCTTGCGCCAGGGCCAGCGTCTGGTTCACGGTGGCGGTGACGTCCGCAGTGTCGGTGTTGGTCATCGACTGAACGGCAATCGGGTTCGACCCGCCCACCTTGACCCCGCCGACATCGACCACGACGGACCGGCGACGTTCGATTAAAGCCATTTCACCTCCACAAGAGTCCAGTTTAGCAAGCGCGGCGCGGAGCCTCCTCGACGCACGTGTAAAGTGATTAGATCTATCAGGATTTTCAATTGCACTAAAAAATACGATTCGGGCTATACTCGAATCGGGAGGACAACCTGTGTTCCTCCCGCTTGTTTTCGCGCCCAGTAGGCGCGTTCCCCGTCACAGTTCGAACCAGCCCCCCGGGGCTTGGGCCTGTTTTTCCGCAACCGCTTCGCTGCAAGCGACTGGATCAAACGGGGTGAACCGTAGCGGACCGCCCGGTCCCTTCCAGGCTCTCATCCTTGTCGTGGGAGTCGAATCCATAGCCGCCGCACACGACCGCCGGCCCGCACATGACATTTTCTGAAGGGGATGCAGATGCTGAATTCAAGCAACGCTCTGGCTCCACGAGCCGTACTACTCGGCTTGGATCCTGTGCTCGAACTCGAACTGGCGGCCTCTCTGCGTGAAGCGTCGTTCGCTGTTTCGCATGGTCCCGGATCACCCGTCGCACGCGGCGGCGGCCTGGTGTTCTGCCCACGCGGAACTGCGTTCGCTGAAGCGCAGGCCGCCTTCCCGGACCTGCCCGTAGTGGTGGTCAGTCGCCTGCCCGACACGGGCGAATGGCTGGAGGCGCTCGATCTGGGCGCGGCCGACTACATTGCCGCACCGTTTGAGACCGTTCAGATGCGCTGGCTGTGGAAGGCCCAGGACGAGCCTGCGCTGGCGGCCGCGGCTGCTGCTTAAGGCTACCCGGGGGGATCGTCTGAGCCCCGTCCAGCGCCGCTTTGAACCCGACTCTTCCCGCTCCAGTGCATCACCCGCTCCCGTGTTTCGCGATGGCAACGAAACCCCGCCGCTGATTCGAACGTCCCCGAACTGTCCGCCAATTGAGCTATTTTCAAAGCGATGAGAAACGCAAGCAACGCTCCAGTGCCGCTCCGCCTGCTGCTCGCGGCCCTGCTGCTTCCGGTGCTGCTGCTGGGTGACAACTTCCGGCTCTACCTGTCGGACGGCACATGGCATCAGGTGAGCGAGTACAAATTGGAGCAGGATCGCGTCCGCTACTACTCCGTCGAACGCAGTGACTGGGAGGAGATCCCGTCGAGTCTGGTAGACCTCAAGAAGACAGAAGCGGAGCGCCGGGCGGTTGTCGAAACCGTGAAGAAGTCGGCTGCGGCCGACGACGCCGAGGAGCAATTCGAGCGCGAACAGGCCCGTTTGCTTTCGCTGATCCCAATGGAAGCGGGGGTTTATTACCTGGATGGCGAAAAGCTGCTGACCGTGAAGCAGGCTGAGTCCAAGATCGTGACCAGCAAGAAGCGCTCCATCCTGAAAGCCATGTCGCCTATCCCACTGATTACCGGAAAGGCGACCATCGAGTTGGATGGCGAACACTCCGCGTTCGTGGTGCGCGAAGACCGGCCGACATTCTGGTTTCGTCTCTCGGCTTACGAGCGATTCGGCATCGCCCGCTGCGAGCCGAAGAAGGACGCCCGCATCATCGAGAAGTGGAGTATCGTGCCCGTCAGCAACGAGGTGACGTCCGAGCGCGAAAACATCGAGATCTTCCGTCAGCAGGTCAGCAACGAACTGTACAAAGTATGGCCGCAAGCGCCGTTAACTCCAGGCGAGTACGCAGTGATCCAGTTCACGGAGGGCGAGCGCAACACGCAGATCTGGGACTTCCGGGTGGAAAAGCCTGCGGCCAAGTAAGGCGTCTCCAGCCCCCGCCTGTATGTGGTAGTTACGGCCGGTTCACAAACAGAAACTTGCCGCCACTTTCTTTCACCACGTGTAGACTCTCCCGGCCCAGCAGCCTCACATACCGGTCGACGGCGGGTCTTTCAGCGAACAGGTATGTCCGTTCAGGCGAATTCCAATACGCCGGCATCTGAGCGTCGGTCAGCCACACATCAGGCGCACCCGGCGCGTAGCTGCCGTACTCCAGATTGTTTACGCGCCCGTTGACGATCCGCGCACTTTTCAGGTTGGAGTAGAAGAAGATGGAGCTAAACGTGTAGTACTGATCGTCCAGCACCACGCGTCCTTTGGGCGCGGCGTTCAAAGCGCGCGCCAGCGGCTCGGAACTGAGGTACGGATCGAACGCCATCATCGCGATGCGGGCCGCGTTCAAGAAGAGCACCATCATCAAGGCGAGCACGAGGTAGCTCATGTGAAGCTGCTTGCGGAAGGCCGCGAAGACGCCTAGGGCGAACGCCAAACCGGCCAGGGCTAGCGGCAACTTCAAGTACGCGAACGAGGCCAGCGTCAGATCCCCGGTGTGCCCCATCGAGAGCGTATACATCTCCGGATGTTGCGCCAGGGCCTGCGAGATGTCGCCCGGTGCGGGCCTGTTCCAGACCAGCGCGAGGATCACTCCGATGGCCAGCAGAGCCAGCGCGCATAGCACACCCGCGACACGATTTCCCCAGCGGATCCAGGTCGATTCCTCTGCCATCACGCAGCCGAGCAGCAGCGCCATAGCCGGGTAGGCCGGCATCGAGTAGTACTCCTGCGTCGTCGAGAAAGTGAAGAACACGAGCACGAATCCAGCTAGGCACAGGCACAGCAGTCGCATGCGCGCGGCCCGGTCATCACCCCGGTAGCCGAGCTTGCAGCAGCGCACGAAGTACGCGCTCCAGGGGAAGAACCAGAGCAGGTGCAGCAGCCAGAAGAGCGTGCGCGGCACCGTGTTGTAGTCGCGCGGCCAGCGCCGGTCGAGGAAACGCAGGATGTGTTCGTTGAAGAAGTAGAACCAGAAAAAACCCCGGTATTGGCCCGGGCCGGCGGTCATTGAAAAGTCGAAATAGGGAGGGTTTCTCAGGGTCGCGAGGATGTGCCAGGGAGCCGCGATCAGCAGCATCAGGCCGATGCCGCTGAAGATCCGCAGCCGCTGCCAGGTCCGCCTGTCGAAGAACTGCCGCGAGAGCAGGAGATATAGGCTCGCCGCGCCTACCGGGAACAGCGCCGCGATCAGGCCCTTCAGCAGCAGCCCCACGCCCATGGCCGCCCAGGCCGCGTAAATCCAAGCTCGCGGCCTCGATTCGTCAGCGTCCAACGCGCGCAACATGCCCCACAGTGCTAGCGCGATGGCTCCGGTCAGTATGATGTCGGGAATCAGAATGCGCGTGAACAGAAACACGCCCAGCGAAGTGGCGAACACCAGGCCCGCATAGAATCCGGCGCGCTGGCCGAAGGCCCAACGGCCCATGGCGCCGAT
The DNA here is from genome assembly GCA_903909435.1 of uncultured Acidobacteriia bacterium. Classification (GTDB taxonomy): domain Bacteria; phylum Acidobacteriota; class Terriglobia; order Bryobacterales; family Bryobacteraceae; genus CAIVVT01. Next base: position 92,964 of record CAIVVT010000062.1, read on the forward strand.
CAACCAGGCGATCCCTAGGATGCTCAGCACCACGGGCAGCCGCGCCGCCGTATCCGACACACCGAAGACCGCGAAGGAGCAGGCGAGCATCCAATACTTGAGCGGCGATTTTTCGAGGTAGGCGACGTTGTCCAGCCGAGCTGTTACCCAGTCGCCCGAGTCCAGCATGGTGCGCCCGATCTGAGCCTGCACGGCATCGACGTCGTCCATCAAATGCGGGGGGGCGACCAGCGTCGCCAGGTAGATGGCGGCGGCGAAAAGAAGGACGGTCGCTAGGCCGTAACGGCTGTTTCCACGTTCCATCGTTTAATCCACAGAAAGAGCGTCACCAGGCCCCACAACGCATAGCCGTAATTGGCACGCCGCCGCAGGTGACCCCGCTTCAATCGCTCCACCGCCTCTACGTTGAACAGCCCCGTCGCCCGCACGGCTTCTTGCGACAAGACCTCTTCCATCAGTCCGCGCAGTGAACCCCGGAACCAGCGGTGCGCCGGGATGTCGAAGCCTTCCTTGGGGCGCGTGAGCACGGACTGCGGCAGTTTGTCGCGCATCAGATCCCGCAGGATGAACTTCAGCGAATCCCCACGGATCTTGAAGTCCTCGGGCAGCGTAGCGGCGAACTGCACGATGCGGTGGTCCAGGAACGGTGGCCGCACTTCCAGCGAGTGCGCCATCGACATGCGGTCGCACTTCACCAGAATGTCGTCGGCCAGATAGTAGCGCTGGTCGAGGAACATGTACTTGTTCAGCTCGCCCTGCATGTGCGCCTCGGTGGCCAGAGTGTTCATCAGTTCGCCTGGGTTGGGGTAGCTGGCGGCCGGATACAGGGAGCGTTTATCGCGGTCGTTCAGCGCGCCATTCCAGAACACGTGTGCATAGGCCGGCCTCAGCAGCGAGCCTTCCAGGAAGCGCTTGACCTTGTACTCCAAGCCGATCTTCTCGTCGGACGCAGGCCACAGCTTCAGCAGCCCGAGACCGGCTTGGCGCAGCCACGCAGGGTAGCGCCGGGCCTGTCTGGCCAAGCGGTCGGCGAGGTAGGTCTGGTAGCCGCCGAACAACTCGTCGGCGCCGTCGCCACTGAGCGCGACGGTCACGTGCTGCCGGGTCAGTTTCGAAAGGAACCAGACGGGCAGCGCACCTGCGTCGGCGCTGGGCTCGTCGGAGTAGTAGACCATTTCGCGAATGGCGCTTTCGAGATCCTCGTCGGGGCTCAGGTCGAATTCGTGGTGCGAGGTGCCGTAGGCCTGGGCAACTTCCCGGAAGTACCTGCTCTCGTCGTGCGTGTGGCCAGCGAAGGAAATTGAGAAGGTGTTGAGCTTAGGGACCGTCTGCGCCGCGTAGTGCAGAATAGTGGACGAATCCAGACCCCCGCTCGACCAGATGCCCAACGGCACGTCCGAAATCAGGTGCTCGCGGACGGAGTCGTGCAGCAGGAAATCAAGTTCTTGTTTGGCGCTGTCCAGCGTCCAGGAACGATTGAGTTCGTAGCGGAGGTTGAAGTACCGCTCCCGGCCGATTCGACCATTGCGCCACTCGATCAGCTCGCCCGGCTGGACCTTCTCCAGGCCTTCGATCAATGTGAACGGCGCGGGCACCCAATTCAGCGAAAGGTAGTGGCTGAGCCCGTTGAGATCGATCCGCCGGGGTACCTCCGGGTGGCCCAGGATGCATTTCAACTCGCTGCCGAAATACAGGTCCTGGCCGCGATGGTAGATGTAGAGGGGTTTGATGCCCAGGCGGTCCCGTGCCAGCACTAAGCGGCCTTCCGATTCGCACCACAAGGCGGCGGCGAACATCCCGCGCAGCCGTTCGAACACGCGCTTGTCCCACTCTACGAAGCCGCGCAACACCACCTCGGTGTCGCAGTGCGTTTCAAAGCGGTGCCCGAGCTGTTCCAGATCGCCTCGGACTTGCGCGTGGTTGTAAATCTCGCCGTTGAAAGCGATCACGACGTCGCCGTCTTTGGCGAACATCGGCTGGCTACCCTGGGAGACGTCGAGAATGGCAAGCCGGGCGGTGCCAAGGGCGCACATCTCGCTCTCGTGCGTACCCTGCTGGTCCGGTCCCCGATGGCGTATGGAGTCGATCAGCCGAACGATGCGGCCCCGTTCGACGGGGTGCTCAAGCTTGGTATATCCTGCAATTCCACACACGAACATTCAGGATACCATCCGGCTCCTCGCGAACCCCGATCGGTTAGTCCGGCTCCGCGACTATTGAGGCTTGCTTAACAGAGTGACAGTCAGTGCTGTTTGTCGGGCGGGTTGGCCAACCCGCCGCAGGTTGAAAACTTGCCGACATGGCTGTCCCCGCGACTTAAAGTAGTTTGCGAAACTCAATAGCTCATCTGGTTGACGAATAATTCAGTTCCGGATCCGCCACGACCCGCACGAACTCGCCCGTAGTCTCGTAGCGCCGCTCTTCCGACAACTCGTATTCCTGGAACTCCGGGTTGTCGGAATGCATCCGCAGCCGTTCGTGCTCCCAGCCTTCGCGGGTCTGCCGCTTCTGGCTCTCGTAGCGCTTTATGGCGAAGCGCCCCATGCCGCCTTCGTCCGTGATCTCATGTACCAGCATGACCTTGCCCGTCCGGCTACCCGCGTAGTACTTGCGGAACAGGCATAGCGAGCCATCCGGGATGTCGGGTTCCATGGAATGTCCGCAGATGCGCACCAGAAAATAGTCCTTGCTCATCCGCGCGCCGTCCACGTCCACCCACTCTTCGCGACCGGTTTCAGGGTTGTCGAGCAGCGGTCCCGCGGCGGCGAAGCACATCACCGGGAGATGCGTTTCGTAGGGCTTGGCCGAGGCGCGAACTTCCCGGCTGTACAGTGTTTGCGCAGTACGTTCCAAGGAGATGGCCATGGCCCGCTGCGGCGTCCCGCAGCGGAACGTGCTCGAGAGGTCGGAATCGATCCAGGCGAGAAACGCCCGCACCCCCATCTCCGCCGACTTGTCAGGGAGGTTCGCCGCGATGGCTTCGAGAACCTCCGATTCCTCGCCTGCAAAGCTGGCCCAGTCGCGGCGGAAGCGAAAGGCAATCTCGTTGACTTCGGGGTCGGCGACGACCACGCCGCAGTTCTCTCCCAGGGCCTGAAAGACCCTGTATTCGACGTTCCGCATGGAGAGTATGGACATGGAGGTCGTTACTTAACAGTATTGCCCAACGCACGGTTTCGGCAGCCTGCTCCATCCGTCATGGGAAGCTCCCGTCTCGCGGACAGAAGCCCACATTCCTTCTAACCTGAGATCCAAGCGAGCTTATCGTCTGGGACTGCCGCCGCTTTAGCGCATGTTCAGGCTGGCGCAGATAGTTTGAAGCTGGGTGCGGTCCGAACCCGTGTCTAGGGGGTCTGCGGGAAGTAACCCTCGCGCGCCCGCACCGTCACATTCGGCAGGCTGACCCGCACTTCGATCTTGCGGAATTTCTTTGCGACGTCGGTCTCCTGGGGCACGTAGCGCAGAATGTACTGCAGTTGAATTTCGCCCGCCGTGGCGCCGATCGCGTCCACAATCCCGTTCATGATCGCAGAGGCATAGCCGCCGGTACCGACCGTCAAGGCGAAGTTGCCCGCGTCTTGCGGCTTGGAAAGATAACCGTCCACGTCCTTGTAAACGTTTTCGAGTGGGTACACCACGCGGCCCCCCGTCGCGTGAGCCAGCCGCCTCAACCTCTCGTCGCCTTCGGAGAAGAAGCCGAACGAAGTCGTGGATACCCCGTAAATCGTCACCAGGTTGCGTTGCGCGATCTCCAGAACCTCTTCAAGGCTCTTCTTGCTGGCGGTGTCGTGGCCGTCTCCCACCACGACGATCACGCGCCGTGGTTCAATCGGCTCGCCCTTCACCAGCGTCCTGCTGGTACAGGCGTTGTAAATGGCGTCGTACAGCGCAGAACCCCCGCCCGGCTTCAGCTTCCTCACCCGCTCGAGCAGTTTCTCGGGATCGGTGGTGGTATTCACCATCAGTTCGGCCTCGGTCGAGTAGCCGATCAGATAGCCGCTGAAACGCGGGTCGATCTTGCCGTCCGGCGACAGCGTCGCCAGGATCAAGTCCTGAATCGCCTCGCGCAGTTTGTCCCATTGCAGCCGGTTGGTGTTGCTCAGATCGACCAGATAGCCGATCACCACCGGTTGATTGCGCTCGCGGCTGAAAAAGGCAATCGTCTGCTGCTTGCCGTTGTCGAAAAGCTGGAAGTCCCGCTGGTCGAGATTCGTGACGAACTTGCCCTTGTCGTCGGTGACCGTTACCGGCACGATCACTTCGGAAATGCTCGTCTTGAAAGGCGGCGCAGCCTTATTGTCCGCGCTTGCCGCCGGGCCGGCCGCGGCCGATCCGACTGCCGGATGCAGCGGAGCCGCCGGTTCCTGCGCGGGGGCAACTGCCGGTGCAGCCTGAGCCAAGGGCTGGCTTTGCTGCGCCAGTGCGGGCGCCACGCCCATCCAAGTCAGTGCGAACAGAACTGTGGTCGGGATTCTTGAAGCTATAAAAAACATGAACTTGGACTCGCCCTTCGATTATAGACGGGGCGCGCCTGCCGCTGCGTTCCGGCGATCTGCGCGCGGCGTGTCTTCAGGGCCGCTGCCTCCGGAGTTTGCACTGGTAGTGAGAGCCAACTACATGGGCAGCGGATTCTGATTGCCGCCGTCCTCCACACTCTTCCCGGGCTCCGCAGAACGCGGCAGCAGCCCCCCCAGGATCACCCGGGACAGGCCCTCGGCGTAAGCGAGACTCAGTTTCTCGTGGCGCAGCATCAGGACGAAATGCAGCGGGCCGTACATCGCGTCCAGCACGGTTTCGAGATCGTAGTCCGCCGGCAGTTGCCCTTCTGCCTGGTACTCGCCCAGAATTCGAAGCGACACCGCCCGCCGCGGTCTGAGCCAGTGCTCCAGAAACGCTTCCGCTACCTCCTCATCGTCCTGGGCTGCCGCGATGACTGCGGCCAGAATCCGCCCGTTGCGGCCCGTCAGCACCTTCGTGAAGCGGTGCATGTGTTCGCTCACGTAGTCCCGCAGGCAATCCAGCTTTTCGTTCGGTAGTTCCGGCGAGACCACCTCCACGAATGCGTTGATCACCACCGCCGCCTTGTTCGGCCACCAGCGGTAGATGGTCGCTTTGCCGCAGCCCGCCCGCTGCGCGATCCTGTCGCAGGTCACCTTTGCGTAGCCGCCCTCTTCGAGCATCGCCAGGGCCGCCGCGATGATCCGCGTCCGGACTCCTTCGTTGCGCGGCCGCCCCGCTTTGTGGGCGAGTTCGCCGCAGATGATTCCGGTCCCCATGGTTCCCGTTTCCGAGTATAATATGGATACGAGACGGTTTCGTATCTAAATCACTGACACAACTGGCGTCTGAGACTGGGAGCAAGAGTCACATCCTATGTGGATTGTCCGCATCGCCCTTACCAGGCCCTACACCTTCATCGTCCTCGCGCTATTGATCCTGATCCTCAGTCCGGTGGCGATCCTGCGCATGCCTACCGACATCTTCCCGTCGATCGACATCCCCGTCATCGCCGCCGACTGGGTCTACACCGGGCTGAGTCCCGAGGAGTTCGAGGGGCGCATCGTTTCCAACTACGAGCGCTCCCTGACCACCACGGTCAGCGATATCGAGCACATTGAGTCCCAGACGATCAATGGGATCTCGGTGATCAAAATCTACTTCCAGCCGAACGTGAACGTGACCACGGCGCTGGCGCAGGTCACGGCCATCTCGCAGACCGTGTTGCGGCAGATGCCTCCCGGCATTACGCCGCCGCTGGTAATGAACTACAGCGCCTCCACCGTGCCCATCCTGCAGCTCTCCCTGTCGAGCACGACCCTCTCTGAGCAAGAAGTCGGCGACCTGGGGACGAACTTTATCCGAACCCAACTCGCCACGGTTCAGGGGGCCGCCGTGCCCTGGCCCTTCGGCGGCAAGATCCCCCAGATCATGGTGGACCTCAATCCGGCCCTGCTGCAGTCCAAAGGCCTGTCGCCGCAGGACGTAGTTGCCGCCATCACGCAGCAAAACCCGATTCTGCCCGCCGGCACGTCGAAGATTGGGCCGTTCGAATACAACGTGGACATAAACGCCAGTCCCAAGACGGTCGAGGAGCTGAACGACCTGCCCTTGAAGGCGGTCGCCGGCACGACGCTGTACATCCGCGATATCGGAAGCGTCCGCAACGGCTTTCTGCCCCAGTCCAACGTGGTTCGGCGCGACGGCCGGCGCGGCGCTTTGTCGGTGGTCTATAAGACCGGCAACGCTTCCACGCTGGAGATCGTGCAAGGCGTCAAGGATGTCCTGCCGCGCATTCGCGCTTCCATGCCCGCCTCGTTGAAAATCGACCCGCTGGCTGATCAGTCGATCTTCGTGCGCGCGGCCATCGATGGGGTGGTGCGCGAGGCCATCATCGCGGCTTGCCTGACCGGCGTCATGATCCTGCTGTTCCTAGGCGACTGGCGCAGCACGTTGATCGTCGCGATCTCTATTCCGCTCTCGATTCTCTCCTCCATCCTCGGCCTGTGGATGCTGCACGAGACCATCAACATCATGACGCTGGGCGGGCTTGCGCTGGCGGTTGGCATTCTGGTGGACGACGCCACGGTGACCATCGAGAACATCGAACGCTTCATCGAACGCGGCGTCCCGCTGGAAGATGCCATCTTCGAGGGCGCGGCACAGATCTCCGTCCCCGCGCTGGTTTCCACGCTCTGCATCTGCATCGTGTTTCTGCCGATGTTCTTCCTGAGCGGTGTTCCAAAGTATCTTTTTGCACCCTTGGCCGAGTCGGTGGTGTTCGCCATGCTCGCCTCGTATGTCCTGTCGCGAACGCTGGTGCCGACGCTCGCCAAGTACCTGCTGACCACCGTAGGTCGCCACGGCGCGGACCGCCACAAACGGGCCAGGTGGAATATCTTCGCGGCGTTCCAGCACGCTTTCGAGCGCGGCTTCTGGTCGTTTCGCAATGGCTATGCGGAACTGCTCACGGCCGCGCTGCGCCGTAGGGTGCTGTTCCTGCCGGCGTTCCTGACCGTCTGCCTGTCCACCTTCTTTCTGGTCTCCTGGCTGGGCCAGGACTTCTTCCCCAGCGTGGACACCGGCCAGATGAAGCTGCACGTCCGGCTGCGTACCGGCTTCCGCATTGAAGAGACCGCACGCATCTGCGACCTGATTGAAACCTCCATCCGGCGCCACATTCCGGCCCGCGAAGTCGAGGGCATCATCGACAATATCGGGATCCCCAATAGCCCGATCAACCTGAACTACAGCAACTCCGCCCCCATCGGACCTGAGGATGCCGACATCATGATCAGCCTGAAGGCGGCGCATCGCCCGACGGCGGATTACATGCGCACCCTGCGGCGGGAATTGCCGCGGGAGTTTCCGGGTGCGGTGTTCGCATTCTTGCCAGCCGATATGGTCAGCCAGATCCTCAACTTCGGCATGCCCGCGCCAATCGATATCCAGGTGGTTGGACCGAAGCTGGAAGCCAACCGCGAGTTTGTCGACCGGCTCCTCGTTTTACTGCGCCGCGTTCCTGGGCTCGCCGACCTGCGCCTGCAGCAGGCCTTCGATCAGCCCAAGTTCCACATCGATGTCGATCGTACAAAGGCTACCGAGAGTGGATTCACCCAGCGCGAAATCGCCAACAGCCTGCTGATCTCGCTGAGCGGCAGTTCGCAGACCACTCCCAACTTCTGGTTGAACCCAAAGAACGGCGTCAGCTATGGCCTGGTCGCCATGACGCCGCAGTATCGCATCCAAACGCTCCAGGATCTGGAGAACATTCCCATCAGCGGCGCAAATTCGACCCGTCCGGAAATTCTGGCCGACCTCGCCCGCATTCAACGCTCAGAAGAGTTGGCCGTCATCTCGCACTACAACGTCCAGCGCGCGCTCGACATTTACGGAACACCGCAGGACCGCGATCTCGGGGCCGTGGGCCGCGATATCAACCGCATTGTCGCGGCTAACCGCAAGTCGTTGCCGCCCGGTGCGCAGATCATCGTGCGCGGCCAGCTGTCGACCATGCAGGCCTCTTACACTGGGCTGATCGGCGGGCTGCTGTTTGCCATCGTGCTGGTCTACCTGCTGATCGTAGTCAACTTCCAGTCCTGGCTCGACCCGTTCATCATCATCACCGCGCTGCCCGCCGCGCTCAGCGGCATCGTGGTATTCCTGTTCCTCACCCACACGACGCTCAGCGTGCCGGCTTTGATGGGCGCCATCATGTGCATGGGCGTGGCGACCGCCAACAGCATCCTGGTGGTCTCGTTCGCCAAGGATCATCTGCTCGAACACGGCAATGCCCGCGAGGCCGCCATCGCCGCCGGAGTAACGCGCTTCCGCCCGGTCCTGATGACCGCCCTGGCAATGATCATCGGCATGGCGCCGATGGCCATGGGCTTGGGCGAGGGCGGGGAACAGAACGCTCCCTTGGGGCGCGCCGTCATCGGCGGCCTGATGCTTGCCACCGTGGCGACCCTGCTCTTCGTCCCCGGGGTCTTCAGCGTCCTGCACCGCAACACCAGGAAGCGGGAGGCCGCGTGAGACTCCCGATACAAATCGAACGGCCCTCGCAGCCGGCAAGTTCAATCATCCGGAGGAAGCAGAGCCTATGAATCCCGAATCTCAATCATCCTCCGCGCCGCCGGTCAGCGGCACGCTCAAAATCCTCGGCCTGATACTCGTCCTGGCTGCTGCGGCGGCGCTGGGCGTCCTGATCTTCAGAGGCATCCAACAGCGCCTGGGGGCGGAGGCGCTACTGCAGACCGAGGCTCGCGCCGACAGCAGCCCCGTCGTCAGCGTGTTGCACCCCAAGCGCGGCGCTCCCACCAGCGAACTGATTCTTCCGGGCAGCGCCGAGGCATTCACCGAGACTCCCGTGTATGCCCGCGCCAACGGCTATCTCACGCACTGGTATTTCGATATTGGCGCCCGCGTCGCACCGGGCCAGTTGCTGGCCGAGATCGAAACGCCGGAGGTCGATCAGCAATTGGCCCAGGCGCGCGCCGAACTGAACACGGCCCGGGCCAGCCTGGACCTGTCGCGTTCCACGGCCGAGCGCTGGCAATTCCTGCTCAAAACGGACTCGGTCTCGCGCCAGGAAACTGACGAGAAGCTGGGCGATCTGCGCGCCAGGCAAGCCATATTGGAGGCGGCCGCCGCCAACGTGAAACGATTGGAAGAGACAAAGTCGTTCCAGAAGGTCCTCGCGCCGTTTGCGGGCGTCATCACGGCCCGCAACACCGATACCGGGGCTCTGATCAACGCCGGCGGGAGTGGGGCGGGGAAGGAGCTGTTCCACGTCGCCGCCATTGCTAAGTTGCGCGTCTACGTCGCGGTGCCCCAGTCGAGTTCAGCCTCCGCTCGCGCGGGCGGGTCCGCCGATGTGACGCTGGCCGAACAGCCTGGACGCATCTACTATGGCCGCCTGGCGAGAACCGCCAATTCGATCGAGCCCGCCTCGCGCACCCTGCGCGTCGAAGTGGACGTGGATAATCCGGACAGTTCGCTGCTGCCCGGCTCCTACGTGCAGGTGCACCTGAAACTGCCCGGCCGCTCGAACGCGGTCACGGTACCCGTGAGTGCGACCTTGTTTCGCTCCGAGGGCTTGAGCGTTGCCGCGGTCCGGGATGGGCGTGTCGTGCTGCTGCCGGTCTCGGTCGGACGCGATTACGGGAACGAGCTCGAAATCACATCCGGCCTTTCGCCTGAGGAACAACTGATCGTCAATCCCCCGGACTCGCTGGTAAGTGGCCAGGCGGTGCGCACGGCCCCAGCCCCCGAGCAGGGCGGCGACGCTGCGGGACAGAGCCGCGACCGTAAGGGAGCGGTACCAGCCAAGCAAACCGGCGCGGAGGCGCGCCGATGACCTCGCGCACTATGCTGGTTCTCTCCGCTGGCGCTGTGCTACTGTTGGCCGGATGCCGTAAGACTGAGCCCTACCAGACTCCTTCGACTCCTCGCCCGGAGGCGTACAAGGAAGCTCTGCCCGACGCCTTCAAGGAAGCTCCCGGCGATCAGGCGGGCAAGGCCTGGAAGCCCTCCGCCCCCGCGGATTCCGTCGCCAAAGGCAAGTGGTGGGAAGTGTTTCACGACCCGGCCTTGAACGCGCTGGAAGACGGCGTGGATGTCTCGAACCAGTCACTGAAAAGCGCGGAGGCGCGTTTCTGTCAGGCGCGCGCTGATTCACGAGACCCGTTCGGCGCGGCTGCCCCGCATCACTGGCGGGGCGTCTGTTTCTCGCGACCGCCTCTCCCAAAACCGGGGTGTTCCGCCGCCGCCGGGCGACGCAGCCTACGGCGATTTCAGTCTCGGTTTCGACGCCGCGTACGAAGTGGACCTGTGGGGCCGCGTACGCAACCAGGTCGCCGCTTCAGTGGCCTCGTCGCAAGCCACGGCTGCCGACCTCGAAGCGGTGCGGCTCAGCTTGCACGCCGAATTGGCGCTCGACTACTTCGACCTGCGCAGCCTGGACGAGGAGCGGCGTATCATCGAGCGCGCGGTTGAGGCCTATAGCCAGGCACTCGCGCTCACGCGGCGGCGCTTTGAAGGCGGAGTAGCCAATCAGGTGGAGGTCGCCGAAGCGGAGACGCAACTGGAAGCGGCGCGCGCGCAGCACATCGATATCGCCGAGCGGCGCGCCCAATTCGAGCACGCCCTGGCGGCGCTCACAGGTCAGAGTGCCGAGTCCTTCGCGCTACCGGAGACCGGCACTCCCGTTGCGCCGCCGGTGATCCCGGTTGGCGTGCCTTCCGATCTGCTGGAACGGCGGCCAGACATCGCTGCGGCGGAGCGCCGCGTGGCTGAGGCAAACAGCAAGGTAGGCTTGACCAAAGCAGCGTTCTTCCCCACGATCATGCTCGGATTGACCGCAGGCCTGGAGGGTGGCAGTATCGCTAACTGGCTCAACTGGCCCAGCCGGCTGTGGGCGCTCGGACCGTCTGCCGCGCAGACGCTGTTCGACGCGGGCCACCGCCGTGCCGCGACCGAAGGCGCGGTCGCCAACTACGACGCCAGCGTTGCCGACTACCGGCAGAGCGTGCTCGCCGCGTTTCAACAGGTGGAAGACCACATCGCGAGTCTGCGCGTGCTCGAAGCCGAATCGCAGCGCCAGAAACTGGCTGTCGAAGCAGCCCGCCGCTCCGAGACGCTGTCGCTTAACCGCTACAAAGGCGGTCTCGTTACTTACCTAGAGGTGGCGAGTGCACAGACCGTCACCCTGCAAAACGAGCGTGTGCAGCAAGGCATCGCGCGCCGCCTGATGGAGGCGTCCGTGCTCCTCATCAAGACCGTGGGCGGAGGCTGGGATGCGAAGTCGCTGCCAACCGCCCAGCAACTCGCCGGACGCTGAAGCAACTTCTTTAGGCTTGATGCAAGCCTGCTCCGATCGCGGCGGAGTTCTCGGTTGGATCTCGTAAAACTCCGTGGCAACTCTAAAGAATTGCGCGGAAGCTACCGATAAGGTGGCTGTGATCTGGTTTCGAACCGCTCTACGAAACTCCGTCCGGACCGAGTGCTCCCTGGGTGCCAACCCGCGTCCTATCCCCAGCCGGCCGCATGTGCCGCCGCTGCGGCTACCGCCGTGTTTCCCGATTCGTTCCCACGGGCCGGTTCCTTCGATTCGTCCAGCAGGGGTCGCGCCATGTTGATCGCCCGCACGTCGCATCTCTGGTTCGCCGGTCTGCTCGCTTTCCTGGGCAGTCCAGGCAATGCGCAGTCGCTGATTCCATCGGCCCCGGTCAGCGCCGTTCACGCTGCGCATGAGGCCGCGGTAGAGACGACCGGCGTCTGGCGTGGCCGAATCGAGTCCCTGGTTGTGGACAACAGAGAAATGGGGACAAGCCGGACGAGGCAGTTCTTGCGCTCCTCCGAGGCGACTTACGAGCTGCTCGATTCTGGCCGGCGGGCACTGCGCGCGGGTTCGATTGTGGAACTCACGGGAAGAGTTGCGGGGGCACGTATCACGACGGAGCAGGTGATCAGCAGGACCGCCGCCAGCGATGCAGGATCATGCACGGCGTTGGGGGAGCAGCGGTTGGCTGTCATCCTGGCTTCCTTCCCCAGCAAGCCGTTGCTGTCCTCCGTGACTCCCGCGCTGCTGCGTTCGAGCCTGTTTGGCGAAGGGCGGACACTCGATGGCTTCTTGCGGGAATCCTCTTTCGGGCAAAGCTGGTTGAGCGGCGACGTGTTTGGCCCCTTCATTCTGGACGGTGACTATTTCGATCAGCCGCTTGCCGTGCGCGACGCGGCGGTGCGGGCTGTAGCGCCGTCCGCCACTCTTGCTGGATACAACCGCATCGTCGTCGTAGCCCCGCAGGGCGAGACGGGCATGGAGTCCGGGGGCATGGCGCTGCTTGGTTGCGGACCAATCCCGTCACCGCAGGGCGAACTTTATGCGTCCTCCATCTGGCTGGGTGCAGAGAGCCTGGTCTCGCAGAACCAGGTGGTCGAGATCGCCGCACATGAACTGGGGCACGGATTTGGCCTGGAACACGCGCGCTTCGCGGACTATGGCAGCGAGTCGCTCGGCCCGGCCGGGCAGGCGCCCGCGCCCTGGGATGCGCTTCACGAATACGGCGACAGTTATTCGAACATGGGTCGGAATTCGGCTCAATGGGCCGCGCCGCAGAAGGCGGAGATCGGCTGGCTCCGCATCGAAACAGGATTCCAATCGGTGACTGCCGGGGGCGACTTCCGTGTGTCGCCATATGAGCTGCAAGGCGGTGTGCAGGCCCTGCGCATCCGGCGAGATCCTGCCGGTGAGGATTGGCTGTGGCTCGAGTACCGCCAGAACCGGGGGGCATTTGACGCCACGTTGCCGTTGGCGGCTTTCGACGGTGCTCTCGCACACTACGCAGACCCTGCGCTGGCTCCCACGGTGGCGGATGTGGATGCCGCCGCGTACAGCAATCTGGTGAGCTTCCATCCGCAACCCGGCTCCGCGGCCGGCCCGGTACTGCGGTCTGGAGAGACTTGGGCCGATCCTTACGGCAGCTTGCGATTGAGCGTGACTGCGGCTACCCCCGCGAGGCTCGACGTCACAGTTGCCTATGCGCCCGCTCCGGCCTGTCCGGCATCTCTCGGAACCGTCCCTGCGCTCACGAGCGGCAGTGATGGCAGCCAGATTACAGTTCAGGCCAGCAACGGGTGCGTGTGGACCGCAGACGCTTCGGTCGCCTGGATTCAATTGGGTTCGCTAGTTTCCGGATCGGGCAACGGCGCTGTGAGTTTCACGGTTACGGCCAATCCATCCGTCTCGCCGCGGTGGGGCAAGATCAGCGTGGGCGGCGCATTCGCGGTAATCACGCAGGCAGGCGCGTCCAGCGGGATGACGCTGAGTCCCCTGTCGGCTGCCTTCACGTCCGCCGGCGGCAACGGGGGGATAGCAGTTTCGACCAGCGCGCCGGATCTTGCGTGGACAACCGGCGTCGATGCGGACTGGATTACCGACATCGAATGTTCCTGCGGGCTTGAGGTTGGCCCCGCATCGATTCGCTACATTGTCGCCGCCAATGCTGGAGCTGCGCGATCCGCCTCGATCAGCATTGGCGGATTAGCTTTCAAAGTAACGCAGGACGCGGGAGCACCCGATCGGACCCCGGCGTGGAACCTTCTCGCTCCGCGCGACGCACCGTCAGCGCGCCTCAACCAGGCGTTTGCGCCGTTCTCAAGTCTGGGCCGGGCGATCCTGTACGGCGGACAGTGGGACTTGGACTTCTCGGCCGAGACCTGGCTTTGGAGCGGCTCGGAGTGGACTCTTCTGCAACCGGTCGACAACCCCGGGCTTCTCGCCGGGCACGCCATGGCGTACGACGCCAAACACGGGCAGATCGTTTTGTTTGGCGGGCAAAGCGGTACGAGTTATGAGATGGCCGATCGAACCTGGGTGTTCGATGGCGCGAACTGGGAACAGTTGCACCCGGCTGCCATTCCGCCTGCACGGATCGGTCACGCCATGGCCTACGATGCCGTGAACGGAAACGTGGTTCTGTTCGGAGGATCCGGAATGCAAGGCGAGCTGGACGACACATGGATCTGGGATGGAGTCAACTGGGCCCAGGCGAGCAGCCATACAAGCCCGCTGCCGCGTTCGGGACACGGGATGACCTTCGACGCCGGGCAGGGCCAAGTGGTGCTGTTTGGCGGCATGAAGGGCTCGGGCGTGCCCACCTGGTTTTCCGATACCTGGGTGTGGGATGGACAAAACTGGCAACCCAAATCGGTCGCCACACCGCCGGCGGCCCGCACAGATATGGTGTTGGCGTACCATCCGGCCCTGCGGGCGGTAGTGATGATCGGCGGCACCGGAGGCAAGTCGGTTACTGCCTCCGGCTGGAACTACGATTTCCGCAAGGAAACCTGGCTCTGGGACGGTGAACGATGGACTCAGCAGTTTCCCGAGGGTCAACCCGGGCCCGCCTACACCTTGGGAGCCGCCTACGACGAGTCGCTACAGGCGTTGACCGTTCACTTGGGCGACGATCTCACCTGCGTATCGAGAGGTCCCAAGACGCTGCATCTGACCGGAGCCGCCAAAGTCAGAGCGCGGATCCCCGTCGAACCCCCGCGGAACGGCAAGCCTCCCCAGCGCACGCCTTGAGCATGCGCCGCGCAGGGTGCGCAACGCGTCGGCCCGGTTGACGCAACTGTCCTTATCGCTGCACCCTGCCGCTGCCGCCACCCTTGATCAGCGCTTCGACCTCGGCCTTTGTGAAGCGGTTGAAGTCGCCCGGAATTGAGTGCTTCAAGCACGATGCGGCTACTGCGAACTCCAGAGCGGCCTGGGCCGTTCCCAGGTTCAGCAAGCCGTAAATCAACCCGCCTCCAAACGCGTCGCCGCCGCCCACGCGATCCACGATATGGGTGATGTCGTAGCGCGAGCTGAGGATGAATTCCTGTCCGTTGTGCAGGCACGCCGACCAGCCGTTGTGCGAAGCCGAGAAGCTCTCGCGCAGTGTGATGGCGATGGCTTTCACGTTCGGATACGTCGCCAGTACCCGCTCCGCCAGCGCCTGGTACTTATCCGATTCGAGCTTGCCCGACTCGACGTTGACGCCCGCCTCGATACCGAGCGCTTTTTGCACGTCCTCTTCGTTGGCGATAACGTAATCGACGTACTTCGTCACCTCCGACATCACTTCCTTCGAACTCTTACCGTATTTCCACAGATTCTTACGGTAGTTCAGGTCCACCGAAACGGCGACGCCCGCCGCGCGCGCGGCCTGCACGCTTTCGATGGTCAGGTCGGCGCAGCTCTGGGTCAGCGCCGGTGTGATGCCTGTTACGTGGAACCACGCGGCATCGCTGAAGATAGCCTTCCAGTCAAAATCGCCCGGCTTGGCCATGGCTATGGACGAGTTGGCGCGGTCGTAGGTGACTTTCGAGGGACGCTGGTTCGCGCCGCTCTCGACAAAGTAGATACCGAAGCGTCCCGCGCCCGGCTTGATGTGCGAAACGTCGATGCCGAAGCCGCGCATCTGGTACAGGAACGCGTCGGTAATCGGATTGTTCGCCGGCAGCGCCGTGATGTACCGCGCTGGCTGGCCATAATTCGCCAGCGATACCGCGACGTTCGCCTCGCCTCCGCCGAAGGTCGCCTGCATCAGCGGCGAGGTGAGGAATCGCTCGAATCCGGGCGGGGCCAAACGCAGCATGATTTCGCCGAACGTGACCACGGTCTTCTGGGACATAGGATGAATACCTCTAATTAGAATTGGAGACGGTGGCGATGGCCTCGATGGCGAACGCCCCGTCCATCGCCGGCAGGCCCTCGAAAACCGTCTTGCGGATGCCCGCCGGTTCGTGCGCCGCATCGAGATAGGGCGTGCCCGTGCGCCGCGCCAGATCGGCGAGCTGGGTACTGAGTGGATAAAAAGTTACAAAGACGGCATTCTTGAGCGTCGAATTGGCGCTTCTCAGGGTCCGTTCGAGCCGCTCGTACGCCAGGCGCGCGTCGTCCTCGGAGTACGAGAATGCCATTTGCGCGCCGCTGAAAACAAGCGCCTGTGCGGACGTCGCAGGCCCATTGAGCCGTACCGCCCCTTCACACCAGGTGGTGGATTGCGCGGGCAGTCGCTGCGGCTGGATCCAGACCACTCCATCGAGCAGAGCGTGGCCTTCGACGGAAGGCACGTAGCACGTCGCGTGCAGCAATTCGCCAGCCTGTTTCAGTTTCGATAGAGCGGCCTCGCTCGATTCGGCGTCGAAGGCGGCGAATGCCACGCCACCCGGGTTCACGGGGCGGGACTGCTGCAAAGTGGCTTCCAGTTGCACTTGCGCGCCTTCGAGCGGCAGCGCTCCCACCTGTAGCGTCACCACCACCGGCAGCGACAAACGCTTCTCGGAAAATGTCTCGGTAACGAGTTGCGGAATGCGCCGCAGGTCTCCGCTGCCCGCGACGAAGGCTCGGATACGAATGAACTGTGCGCCGCGCGACTGCGCCAGCATCCACTTCAGCGCGTCGCGCGTCTGCTGGGAGAGTAAACCGTTGTTCGTTAACGGAGCCGCCAGGAAACTCAACCGGATGCCGTCCGTCGGCAGAACCAGCGGCAGTTGCGGCAGTTGTTCTAGTACCTGGTTCGGCAGTTCGGCTTTCTTGTCCTTCTTCGGCGGGCGGATCACAACCGGTTTATCGCCTGCGCCGATCTGCAGCGCCGTGCACCCTGCGGCACAGCCCAGGAACGCGAAAACCACCGGTATATAGAGCGCAGTACGCCGTTTCATAACGTGCCTCAACATCCTACCAAACGAGGGCCGTTCCGGAGCGGATTGATCCAGCTAGGCCAAGGTGGTATGGTGTGGTTCTATGGCCCGGTTGCCCAAGCTCGATGCCACCGTCGAAGAGCCGCTCTACCGGCAACTGTTCCAGTTCTATCGGGACGAGATCCTCTCGCACCGACTTCCGCCCGGCAGCCGCATGCCGCCCACGCGCGAACTGGCGGCCCAGATTGGCCTCAATCGCATCACGATTTCCTCGGCTTACGAACTGCTCGAAAGCGAAGGCCTGATCCGCACGCATGGCGGACGAGGCAGCTTCGTGGCCGTGCCGGGACAGCTCTTCGAAGACGCCGGTGCGGAGGCTGCCAGCGCGGGCCTGGATTGGGAGGAGCGCCTCAGCGCTTGGCCTCCGTCCGACCAGTCTGCCGGCCCCGCCGGCGAAATCACGATCAGCTTTGCCACGGCCCGTCCGTCCGAACAACTCTTCCCGGTGGAAGCGTTTCGACAGACCTGCCGCGAGGTTCTCGACAGCGCGGAAGCGTCTTCGATTTTGCAACTCGGTTCGCCTAACGGCTATCCGCCGTTGCGCCACCACCTGATGGATCGTAGCCGCACGCGCGGCCTGCTCGGCGAGGACGACGATCTGATCGTCACCAACGGCTGCCAACAGGCGCTCGACCTGCTGCAGCGGCTGTTGGTGAGGCCGGGCGAAGCCGTCCTGGTGGAGGATCCGATCTATCCGGGACTGCGCAGCGTCTTCTCGCGGGCTGGCATCAGGCTGCTCGGCGTACCTGTTGGCTCGCAGGGGGTTGACCTGGACGTCCTGGCCCGCCTGGTCCGCGCTGAGCGGCCGCGTTTGCTGGTAGTCACGCCCAACTTCCAGAATCCGACTGGCGTCACGATGCCCGAGGCGGCACGCCGCGAGTTGCTGCGAATCGCAGGAACCGCGGCACTTCCCGTTATTGAAAACGACATCTACGGTGAGCTGCGCTATCTCGGCGAGGTTGTGCCGACACTCAAAGCACTCGACACAGACGGTCTGGTGATCCAGGTGAAGAGCTTCTCGAAGCTCGCCTTTCCAGGCTTGCGCGTGGGTTGGGTGACCGGACCGCGCCCGGTCATCCGGCGTTTGGCTGAGTTGAAACAGGTGACCGACCTGCACACCGACCATCTGTCGCAGGCTGTCCTGCTGCACTTCGACCGGTCGGGCCGGTTAGAGGCGCATCGCGGCAAGATCCTCGAAGCCGGGCGCAGCCGGCTGGCCGCAGTGCTGGCGGCGTGTAGCCAGTCTCTTCCCGCTGGTTCGAAGTTCACACGACCCGAGGGCGGCATGAATCTGTGGGTGCGGTTGCCGGAACCGCTGGATGCTGCGGCGCTTCTGCCCGCGGCGCAGCGGGCCGGGGTGGCCTATTTGCCGTCACCGCTGTTTGAGGTTTCGCAGCGGCAGCCGGGCGGCTTCCGCCTGAGTTTTGCAGGTTTGGCCGTGGAGCGCATAGAGCGCGGGCTCATGCTCCTCGGTAAGGTTTTTCATACAGGTCTGGAGCAGGCGCGGGCGTCGCGCCGCGAAGATCCCGCTCCGGCCATCGTCTGAGTTCTGTTTGAACGAAAGGGGCATACAGCCATGAGCTATCTGGACAACAATTTCCGAGTGAAAATCGGTCTCGCCGAAATGCTGAAGGGCGGCGTCATCATGGACGTTACCAACGCCGAGCAGGCGGCGATTGCGGAGAAGGCGGGAGCCTGCGCAGTGATGGCGCTGGAGCGCGTTCCCTCCGACATCCGCCGCGACGGCGGAGTGGCGCGCATGTCGGCCATCAGCAAGATTCGCGAGATCATGGCCACGGTTTCTATCCCCGTTATGGCCAAGTGCCGCATCGGCCATTTCGTCGAGGCGAATGTGCTCGAAGCGCTCGAAGTGGACTACATCGACGAGAGCGAAGTGCTGACTCCGGCCGACGAAGAGTTTCACATCGACAAACGCGGCTACAAGGTCCCCTTCGTTTGCGGTTGCCGCAACCTGGGTGAAGCTCTGCGCCGCATTGCCGAGGGCGCCGCGATGATCCGCACCAAGGGTGAAGCGGGCTCGGGCAACATCGTCGAGGCCGTGCGGCACATGCGCACCGTCGTCCGGGAGATGAAGCAGCTTACGGTTTTGGGCCACGAGGAATTGGTCGCCGCCGCCAAGAACCTGCAGGCGCCTCTCGAACTCGTGGAATACGTTCACGAGCACGGCAAACTGCCGGTGCCGAACTTCTCCGCAGGCGGCGTGGCGACTCCCGCCGACGCGGCTCTCTGCCGTTTGCTGGGCGCGGAAGCCGTGTTCGTTGGTAGCGGCATCTACAAGTCCTCCGACCCCGAAAAGCGCGCCAAAGCCATCGTGAAGGCCTGCACGAACTACAACGACGCGAAGGCAGTGCTGGAAGCGAGCGAAGAGCTCGGCGACGCCATGCCGGGCCTCGAGATCTCGAAGATCCCCGAGGGTGAGTTGCTCCAAACGCGCGGCTGGTGAGGCGGCTGCGGTACCCATTCGCAGCTCAAGGGAGTTAGCGTTCGATCGTAAAGTCTTGGATTGATTGGCCTTGTGGCGCACGCTTTAGCGTGCCGTGCCGACAATCCTGTCGGCATTCGGAACCAACCGGACGTGGACAGGAGTGTCCACGCTGCACGCTGAAGAGTGCGCCACAAAGGGCCGTCCGAAGCAAATCGAAGCATGAAATGGAGCCGCGATGAGAGTCGGCGTGCTCGCCCTGCAGGGCGATTTTGAGGCCCATATGAAAGCACTGAAGCGGGTCGGCGCGGAGCCGGTGGAAGTGCGGACCGCGGCGGAACTCGACACGGTTCGGGGACTGATCATCCCCGGCGGCGAAAGCACCACCATGCTCAAACTGATGGGTTATTACGAACTGTTCGAACCGCTGAGGGCATTCGGAGGGCAACGCCCCGTTTTCGGCACATGCGCCGGAGCGATCCTGATCGCCAGCGAGGTCCTGAACCCATCTCAGGCATCCTTGAATCTCGTCGATCTCACCGTCGAACGCAACGGCTACGGGAGGCAACTCGACAGTCGAGTGGTGAGCGTGACGCAGTACGGCTTAGGGGGCGATCCGGAGGTGGAGGTCGTGCTGATTCGCGCCCCCATCGTCCGCCGCACGGGCGGACAGGTTCTCGCGAGTTACCTGGATTCCCCGATCCTGGTGGACTATGGCCGGCACATGGCGGCGACGTTCCATCCGGAACTGACAGACGATACCCGCGTTCACAAACTGTTCCTGTCCAAGGTCAACTGACAGGGTCGGGTCATCGCCAACAAGGGACAATGGAGTTATGAGTGTGCCGCGCCCTAAACGAGTCCTGTTCGTGTGCATCGGCAACGCCTTCCGTAGCCAGATGGCGGAGGCCTTCGGCCGCAGTTTGGGACGCCATCTGCTGGCGCCTGCCAGCGCGGGGTTGAGCCCTGTTTTCGAGTTACCCGAGGGTACCCTGCGGGTGATGCAGGAGAAGGGCATCGACATCTCAGCCCAGTTTCCTAAATCCCTGAGCAGTCTGGATTTGAAGAGCTACGATCTGATTGTAAACATGACCGGCCTACCGATTCCGAGCCTATCATCGGTGAACGCCCGCAACTGGATTGTGCCCGATCCGGTGGGCCGGCCCGACGCGATTCTGCGGGAGGTACGGGATGAAATCGAGAGTCTGGTGATGGGGTTGGTCCTGGAACTGCGGAAGCAGGCCGAACCGCCGGAACGGATCAGGTTGAAACCCAAACTACGCGGAGTCTAATGGCACCGCAACTGCCTTCATCGATTTGACATCGGCTGCGGCCTCTGGCGACAATGAAAAGGTTCACCCCACGTCGTGCGGATGTGGCGGAATTGGCAGACGCGCTAGATTCAGGTTCTAGTAGGGGCAACTCTGTGGAGGTTCAAGTCCTCTCATCCGCACCAAAGAATTCCAAAGAGTTATTGGGCCTCATCAGTTCGGCGTCTCCGATTGGTGTACCGGAGTTTGTGCCATTCTTTGGTGTTCCTTCTCCAGCAATTCTTCAGCTAGGAGCCGAGCCCTTTGTGTGTCTCCCTGGTCGGTGATGTTGTACCGTTCGAAGACGCTGCGGGTTGGTGATCGGCAAGCTTCATGATCACCGTTTCGGCAATACCTGCCCGACGGAGATTTCGCACGGCAGTCCTTTGCAAATCGTGAAAAGTAGGTTCGGAACGGGTCCCCTTCTTTTCGAATCCACGCGGAGCTTGGAAAAGACGCCTTCGCTTGGCACCTAAGACACAATTGAACTGCTCCTAGTTTGCCGCGCCGCGCAGGACGATCGCCGGCTCATTGTCCAAAAAAAACCGTATGCAAAGTCGGCGGCGCCTGAAACCAGCGGATCCCACGGCAATTCGTGTCGTTGCCTGGATCCGGCGGATCCCAGTGCAAGTGTCGACTTACCTGGCCGAAGTACCGGGGTAGCATCGGGCACTCGCGCCACAATCGGCGTCCCCAAAACAGAAGCCGCCCGGTAACTCCTGTTGGGGCCAGGGAGCGCGCTTAGTTCGAGCCTTATTTCCGTTCTTTAACGATCGCCTCCGCAGCGTTTCCGGCCACGACCCAACTTGCCGACCCGGCCACGACGGCTTCGTGCTCGAACCAGAGGAATCCGAAGTCGTCGATGCACTCCGGGAAGTCCGGCTTGATGATGATGTATCCCGGAATCACGGCGCCCGGAATGTACGAATTGTCGGCGCGGTTGTTGCTGTATGTCGTCGTCTTCGAGACCGTACCGACCCCAGCCACATACGAAGTGCTGGATACCGGATGCGTCCCGAGGATGTAATTGACGGCCCTAAGCGTGTATTCCGGGCTCACAAGATCCGGAAACGCCCTGTGCAGGAAGTACATCCGCGTGGCCATGTCAACCACGCTGCCCGATCCTCCCCAGGTTCCCATGCTAGGGGGCACGCCGAACGGCGTGGCTTCCAACTGCTTGTCGAGACCCGCCATGTATGTCCTTACCGCTTCCCGGATTTGGTCTTTGGCGTTCGCGTCCAGGTAAGGCAAGGCCCGGACTGAGGTCCAACCACGAAAGCCAATTTGCTGCGGGGTGATCATCTGGGGGAGCAACTCCTTCAGGCGCGACTTGTAGGGCTCGGCGCCATTCGTCGCGATGGTCAATTCGAGGGCCGCGGCCCAGTCCAGCATGGCGCCGAAGCCGCCACGGCCGGCGGGCACCGGAGGGGTTGCCGGAGCGGCAGGGGAGCCCGGCACCACGCCTTGAGAAGCGGCTAGCACGCCCTGCGGGGGAGCACCGGCCGGAGGCGCTCCGCCGAACCCGCCGCGGCCCGGAGCCTGGGTCGGGTTAGCCTTCTCGTCGTTCCATGCTTTGATGGCGGTTTCGAGACAATCTTTGGCTAATGCGTCATCCCAGCCTTTCAGGACATCGGCTGCCGCCGCGAGTGCGGCGATACTCCCCCACTGGAAGAACCCGTTGGTAGTGGAGAAGATCCAGCGGTCGTCCGGCTTGCCCGAGTACTCGCCCTTAACCTCGTTCGGACTGAGCTTCGGGTCATAGATCCGGCCGTCGGTCTTCGTTGAGCCGTCGCCCAAGTGCGTATACTGGCGCAGATCAGGTTCATGGGTGCCGCGGATCGAGTGGCCAATGTTCTTAAACTGCGCCAGAATCAGCAATGCGCCGTGCTTGACCTGCTGCACCGTATCCGGCACGCCGTCGGGACGGTGCATCTCAACTTCACGGGCGACTTCATCCACAGTAAGCTGGTCGTACTTTAGATTGAATTCGCGATACGCCAAAGCCAGGCTCTGAATGACCTCCAACTGGGCAGGCTCCTCCAGGTCGAAATCGCCGGCATCATACCAGCCGCCCACATTCATTCCAGGAATATGATCGCCGCCCTTGTACTTGCCGTCCGTTGCCGTAGCCTGATTCCAGTTGTCGAACTGCTCCCCTACTACCGGCGCCAGGCGGCCATCGTCCAGATGTGAAGCGCCGTGCCACACGCGGTAGCCTTCGCGAACGGAAACGTGATCCATCTGCACCGCGATGTGATGGTCGAGGCTGTCCTGCCAAATGTTGGCGTAAGCGTCCTTGGAAATGGGGAAGGGCGCCGTCCGCTGGCCTGCGTACTCAACTACATAAAGGCCGGGGTCGTTCAACGGGGTGAAGTCAAATTTCGAATAGACGTAGCGCAACCAGGCCTTTGAAGCTGTAATCGGGCCCTCGAACGCCGACTTGTAAGAACCGTCTTCCATCAGGCGCAGTACTTTGGCTGCCTTCGGCCCGTTGTACTTCGGGTCGAGTTCGAGTACCGCCACTTTGGAGAAACCCGGCGCATAACCGACCTGGCTGTGCGCGATCATCGGCGGCCGCGTCCAGTTCGGGATCACGTCGGGCCTGATGTGCCACACAATGGCGCCCGTGGTCTTGCCCGAAGGGATCAGCGAACGCAGCACGAACCAGCCATTCTGTGCGCGGCTGCGTCCGTCGAACAGCATGAGGTTGGCGGTATCCGACTTAACGTTGACCCGGGCCAGCGGATCGTCGATCCCCAAGGTGATGCTCTTCCCCTCGGCGAACGGCAGCGGCTGGGTGTATCCCTTGGCCTTGTCCCAGTCCTCCAGGTAGTAGGCCTTTTTCGGTTCATCGACAAGCGGCAAGACCTTGACCATCGGATCGTTCGGAGTTCGCGGGAAGATGCCGGCTTTGGTTCCATCCACCAGGTAAGCCCTGCCCATGTAGATCGAGGGCAGGAACTCCAGGTTGAAGCCCGCCCGCCCGGTCAGTTTCTCCGGTAGCGGCTTGTCGAGATTGATGCTGACCTTCACGCCGCCCGGTTCCGCTGCGACCTCCAGCGTGTAGCTGAGATCGAAGGTCGGGAAAGCGAGATTGGCGGTGAGCCGGTTGTTCGCTATATCGGACTGGCGCCCTTTGAGCGTTGCCACCAGATCCCACTGCTCGGGCGTGGGCATCAGGCGCACGTCGCCGTTCGTCGCGATGCGTTGGCCGTGGAGAATCATCTCCATGGCCGTGTTCTTCTGGTCAACGAAAATGGGGTGGTATTTGCTCTCGTAGAGAAAGACGCTAAAACCCTGCGTTTCCAGGTAGTTCTTGCCGGTCACCGTCATGGCGAAATCGGCGCCGAACAGGCCTAGGCCGGAGGTCATGGCCAAGAGGAAGCACAGATTGCGTCTGGTGAGCATAGGAGATCGAATTACCTTCTTTGCCTTAACCTAGCATGGATACTGATTGCGCCCATTGTTGCCCGCGCGCGATATGCTGTGGGTGGTTCGCTTCTTGTCCTGGTTCGCCGTTTTGTCGTCTGAAGGAGAATATCTATGGTTAGTGCGCTGCCCAGCACCATCGCGCTTGTTGTCCTCACCTTGGCCGCACCCGGCTCAGCTGCGGATAAGGTCCACCTGACGGTTGATCCGTCCAAGTCTGGAGCGAAGATCGACCGTAACATTTTCGGCCAATTCGCCGAGCACCTCGGCAGCGGCATCTACGAGGGCATCTGGGTCGGCCCGGAGTCGCCGATTCCGAACACGCGCGGGATCCGCAACGACGTGGTGACGGCGCTGCGCGCGCTGAAGGTGCCGAACGTGCGCTGGCCGGGCGGGTGTTTTGCCGACGAGTACCACTGGCGCAAGGGCGTCGGCCCGGCGGAGAAGCGCACCTCGACGCTCAATCCCAACTGGGGCGGAGTGATTGAGCCGAACACGTTCGGCACAAACGAATTCATGGATTTTCTCGATCAAATCGGGAGCGAGGCGTACCTCTCGGTGAACGTGGGCTCGGGCACGCCGCAGGAGGCCGCCGAGTGGCTGGAGTACTTGACCGCGAGCCAGATGACGACCCTCGCTAAAGAGCGCGCGGCCAACGGACACGCCGCCCCGTACAAGATTGCCTTCCTAGGCATCGGCAACGAGAGCTGGGATTGCGGAGGCAACATGACCGCCGACTACTACCTAAGCCAGCTCAAGATCTACAGTCGTTTCGTGCGCAATTTCAACCCGGCACAGGTGGGCAATCAGCAGATGCTGAAGATCGCCGTCGGACCGGGCGATGCGAGCACCGAGTGGACCGAGACGATCATGAAGGCCTACCAGAACCGCCATTGGAGCTGGGACATCAACGGGCTCTCGGTGCACTCTTACACGGTAGTCAAGTGGCCGCCCTCTTATGCCTCGGTGGGTTTCGGCGTCAAGGAGTACAGCCAGATGCTGAAGTCGACGCTGGAGATGGAGGATCTGGTCACGAAACAGTCCGCCGTGATGGATAAGTACGATCCGCAGAGGAAGGTCGCGCTGGTGGTGGACGAGTGGGGGGCGTGGCTGGCGTCGATGCCGGGCTCCAACCCGGGCTTTCTGGTGCAGCAGAACAGCCAGCGCGACGCGGTGCTGGCGGCGCTGAACCTCAACATTTTCGCGCGCCACGCCGACCGTGTGCGGATGGCCAACATCGCGCAGATGATCAACGTGCTGCAGGCGATGATCCTCACCAGCAAAGAGAAGATGATTCTCACGCCGACCTATCACGTGTTCCGGATGTACGTGCCGTTCCAGAACGCGACATTCGTGCGGGTGACTTTCGACGCCGGCACCTACAAGCAGGGCGAGATCATCCTGCCTAGGGTGGACGCTATCGCCGCCAAGGACGCCTCCGGCAAACTGTGGGTCGAGATCACCAACGTCGATCCTGACCAGAGCGCGGAGATCGAGTTCGAAGTGGCCGGAGTGAAAGCGAAGGAGGCCAGCGGGGAAACGCTGACGGCACCGAAGGTCGACAGCGTGAACTCATTCGAAGCGCCGCAGACAGTGGTGCCAAAGCCGATCTCGGCCAAGGCGCAGAACGGGAAGCTCACAGTGAGCGTTGAGCCGAAGTCGGTGACGGTGATCTCGATCGAGCAGTAACCGGGACGCGGTGCCGCGGAAGACGGCGCGCCGGGTGACGTCAAACGGGATATGCTTCCCCGCAGGCATCAGAAAAGGAGACGATATGCGATTGCCAGTGTTGGCCCTGTTGGCCGCAAGCCTCTGTGCTGGCCAGGCGGCGGAAGAAGGCAAGCCCGCCAGCTCAAACATCATGAACGCGGAGTACCCGAAGGTGTTCGCGGATCTGAGCGTGGCGTTCCGTCTTAAGGCTCCGGAGGCGCAGAAGGTCCAGGTGGACATCATGGCCAAGAAGTACGACATGACGAAGGGCGCCGACGGGGTCTGGACGGTGAAGATTCCGCCGCAGGTGGTGGGGTTCCACTACTACCAATTCTGGGTGGACGTCGTGTCGGTACCGGACCCGGGCAGCGATACGTTCTTCGGAGTGGGTCGGCAGTTCAGCGGCATCGAGATCCCCGAGGCGGGAGTGGACTACGACGTGGTTAAGGACGTGTCGCACGGGCAGGTGCGCAACTTCCGCTACTACTCGAAGACCGTGAGTGCATGGCGGCGGGCATTCGTCTACACACCGCCGGACTACGACAACAATTTGAAGGCGCGGTACCCGGTGCTGTACCTGCAACACGGCAGCGGCGAGGACGAGACCGGCTGGCCGAAGCAGGGCCGCGTGGACCTGATCCTAGACAACCTGATAGCCGGGAAGCAGGCTGTGCCGATGATCATTGTCATGGACAAGGGTTACGCGATGAAACCGGGCGAGCAACCGCCGCAGCCACCGGGGCCGGGGCGGCCGTTCCGCTTCGTCTTCACAACGTTCGAAGAGGTCGTGACCAACGATCTGATCCCGGCGATCGACAGCACGTTCCGCACGCTTACCGACCGCGAACATCGTGCCATGGCTGGCCTGTCAATGGGCGGCATGCAGACGTTCCAGATCACGATGGCACACCTCGACAAGTTCGCCTGGATCGGAGGGTTCAGCGGCTCAGGCGGTATCGGGCCCGGCGGACCCTTCGACGCCAAGACGGCGTACAACGGAGTGTTGGCGGACTCGGCCGCGTTCAACAAGAACGTGAAGCTGGTGTGGATCGGCATTGGCACCGAGGAGCCAGAGATGATGTACAAGGGCGTGCACGCGTTCCATGAGGCGCTGACGCAGGTCGGCATAAAGCACGTTTATTGGGAGTCGCCGGGAACGGCCCACGAGTGGCTCACTTGGCGGCGCGATCTACACGAGTTTGCGCCTCTGTTGTTCCGCTAGCGCGCGAGGAGAGGCAATCATGAGAACGATATGGATAGCGGCCGTCGCGACGCTCGCGCTCGCGACGGCTCTCGCGCATTCGGTGAAGGTCGCGGGCGGGCTGGTGGAAGGCACGGCCGAAAATGGTCTGACGGTCTACAGAGGCATCCCCTTCGCGGCGCCACCGTTGGGAGGGTTGCGGTGGAAGCCTCCGGAGCCGGCCGCAAGCTGGCAAGGGGCGCGCAAGGCGGATAAGTTCGCGCCGGGCTGCATGCAGTCGATGGGCGGCCCGCCACCCAGCGGTCTGAGCGAAGACTGCCTGTACCTGAACGTGTGGACGCCGGCGAAGTCGGCGAAGGACCGGCTTCCGGTGCTCGTGTGGATCTATGGGGGCGGCTTCAACGGAGGCGCGACCTCAATCCCGGACTACAGTGGGGAGCGGCTAGCCAAACGCGGCGTGACCTTGGTTAGCATCGCCTACCGCGTGGGGATCTTCGGCTTCTACGCGCATCCGGAACTCAGCGCCGAATCCGCTCAGCACGTCTCCGGCAACTACGGTCTGCTCGACATGATCGCCGGGCTCCGGTGGATTCAGCAAAACATCGCCGCGTTCGGAGGCGACCCCAAGCGCGTCACGATCTTCGGTGAATCTGCGGGCGGCATTGCCGTCAGCATGCTGTGCGCCTCGCCGCTTGCCAAGGGGCTCTTCATCGGCGCTATCTCGGAGAGCGGCGGATCGTTCGGTCCGGTGAGTAAGAACCCGTCGCCGGGAGAGAACATGCGCGTGCTCGCCGATGCCGAGGCGTCGGGTGCGGAGTTCGCCAAATCTGCGGGCGCCGCGTCGCTGAAGGAACTGCGCGCACTGCCTGCCGACCAGATCCTTGAAGCCGGGCGCAAGCAGCGCGGCATGGCCTGGCCGATTGTTGATGGCTGGGTCATCCCCGGCGACCAACACAAGCTTTACGAGGCTGGGCATTTCAATGACACCGCCATCCTGGTCGGCTACAACTCGGACGAAGGCTTGAGTTTTTCCCACGACCGCACGGCCGAGGCCTACGTCCACGGAGTCAAAGCTCGCTACGGCCCGTGGGCGGATCAGCTGATCGCTGCTTATCCGGCGAGCGGTGAAACCGTTACGAAGACGGCGCGCGACCTCTCGCGCGATTCGGCATTCGGCTGGCAGACCTGGGCCTGGGCCCGCCTGCACTCGGCCAAGGCCAAAGTCAAGGCATATTACTACTACTTCGACCAACATCCCGAGCACCCAGCCAGTTCGCCCGAGGCGGATCACGGCTCGCCGCATGGCGCAGAAGTCATCTACGTCTTCGAACATCTCGACGACCTGCATCGCTCGCCGACTGAAACGGACCGTCGCATTTCCGATGCGATGGCGACCTATTGGACGAACTTCGCCAAGTACGGCAATCCCAACGGCAAGGGCGTGCCGGAATGGCCGGCGTTCAGCGACAAGCAGCCGGTCGTAATGTACTTCGGGGGAACCGCCCACACTGGACCGGTTCCCAGCGAATCGGCGCTGCGCGTGCTGGACGGGTACTTCGCTTGGCGCCGAAGCCCGGATGGAGCACAAGTGAAGGCACCGCGGCCGTTCGGCGCTAAGTGAAGATCGCAGCGTTAGAAATCGAGACGTTCTGACGAGCCCGAAGGAGCAGTGATGAGAAGTTTCGCGATACTACTGATCCTGGCGCTCGGCCTGTGTTGGGGCCAAAGCTCGGATGAATCGAAGCCCGCGAGTTCCAATGTCATGGGCACCGAGTACCCGCGTGTTTTCGCCGACGGACGCGCAGCATTCAGGCTGAAGGCGCCCGAGGCTCAAAAGGTCCAGGTTGACATCATGGCCAAGAAGTACGACATGGCGAAGGGCGAGGACGGCTTCTGGACCGCCACGATTCCGCCGCAGGTCGCCGGATTTCACTACTACCGCCTGGTGGTCGATGGCGTAAACATCAACGATCCCGGCAGTGAGACCTACTTCGGCGTCGGCCAGCAGTTCAGCGGCATCGAGATCCCCGAGCCAGGCCATGTCGACTACTACGAGACCAAAAGCGTGCCGCACGGGGAGGTGCGCCAGCGCCGCTACTGGTCCGCCACCACTCAACAGTGGCGCAGGTGCTTCATCTACACGCCGCCGGATTACGATGCCAACCAGAAGGCGCGCTATCCGGTGTTCTACCTGTTGCACGGCTTCGGCGAAGATGAGCGCGGCTGGGTCACGCAGGGCCGACTCGACAACATCATGGACAATCTGATCGCAGAGAAGAAGGCCGTGCCGATGCTGGTCGTCGTCGACACGTTCGTCGCCGCCAAGCCCGGCGAAGAACCGATGGTGATGCGGCAGGACGGCCGGCGGCCGAACATCGGCGGCAACATCGGGGAGACGTTCCGCGAGGTGCTGCTGAAGGAACTGATCCCGATGGTCGACTCCACCTATCGCACGCTGAGCGACCGCGAGCACCGCGCCATGGCGGGTCTCTCGTGGGGCGGCCTGACGACCTACACAATCGCACCCGCCAACCTCGACAAGTTCGCCTATATCGGCGGCTTCAGCGGCAGCACCGGCGGATTCGGCCGCGGCAATGTCGATGTCAAAACCATGCAGAATGGCGTCTTCGCCGACGCCGAGACCTTCAATAAGAAGGTGAAGCTGCTCTATCTCAGCATCGGCTCAATGGAAGGACCGGGAGCGAAGAACTTCCATGAGGCGCTCGAGAAAGCAGGCATCAAGAACGTCTACTTCGAGTCGCCGGGAACGGCCCACGAGTGGCTCACCTGGCGGCGAAGCCTGAACGACTTCGTGCCGCGTCTGTTCCAGTGATCATGAAGCGGGTCGCGGGCGGCACGAGGAGATCGAGTCACATGGCACTCCCGTAACGTCGCGGCCCGAATTCCATCAAGCTGCGTCACCCGCTCCACGAGGTGGCGCTGACGTCGCAGTGCGGATCAATGCGAGCGGTATGATGGCTCGGACTGTACAACACCGACTCAAGTCAAACTGGGAAAGCACGTCGCCGAATTGATCACTCATGCACATCTCTGTTCTGGCCCTATTCGCCAGAGCCCTCGCGAACTGCACCACGCCAGATAGCGCACTCGATCTCTGGTATAGGCAGTCGGCGCACAACTGGGATCAGGCACTGCCGGTCGGCAACGTCCGCCTGGCTGCGATAGTACTCGGCGACGCCAAGCGCGAGCACTTTCAACTCAACGAGGATTCCATCTGGGGCGGCACCAGGCACGACCGGGCCAATCCGGGAACTTCCGAGGCGTTCCGGAGGTTCGCCGGCTGAACGAGTAGGGTCACCCGGCGCAATCCCCGGAGATGATCGACCGGACCATGCTCAGA
Source organism: uncultured Acidobacteriia bacterium (assembly GCA_903909435.1). Taxonomy (GTDB): domain Bacteria; phylum Acidobacteriota; class Terriglobia; order Bryobacterales; family Bryobacteraceae; genus CAIVVT01. Next base: position 123,167 of record CAIVVT010000062.1, read on the forward strand.
ATTCCGCGCACGTCGCCGGTCTACGAAACTGTTGTTCTCGGAAACTCCGACCAGATTGATGAACTGAGAGTTGTCTCTCCTCGTCCGATTGCCATTCTGGCCTTTATTCACGGCCCCGTTCGCTTCCCTTTCCGCCACGCTCCGAGGCCGTGCCGCGCTTCAATTGGAGATTCGCCTTGCGCCATCAGATCGGCATCCTGCATCGCTCCGTAAAGCGGCCAAAACTGACGCGCCGATCGATTCCTGTGGGCTTGGCGCTGTACTGTCTGGCGGGATTGGTGATCCGTTGCCGTCCTCATGAAGCCCGGTACGGTCATGGGTTGGCAGCGCAAGGCTTTCGCTTGTTCTGGGCCTGGAAGATTCGACGCGGCAAGCCGGATCGACCGGCGGTTCCCAAGGACGTGCGCGAGTTGATCCGGACGTTGAGTCGCGAGAACCCGATTTGGGGTGCTCCACGGATCTACGGAAAACTGCTTGGACTCGGCATCGAGATCGGCGAAACCAGCGTGGCCAAGTACATGGTTTGGCGGCGAACACCGCCATCCCGGACCTGCAGGACCTTCGTCGACAATCACCTGAAGAGTATGGTGTCGGTCGACTCTTTCGCCGTGCCGGCGATCTGGTTCCAGATCCTGTATGTATTACTGGTGCTGGCGCATGATCGCCGGCGGATCTTGCGTCTCGCAGTCACGGCGCATCCAACAGCGGACTGGATTGCTCAACAAATGCGCGAGGCCTTTCCATGGGACACTGCACCGCGCGATCTGATCCGGGATCGGGACCGGATCTTCGGCAATGACTTCGTCGACCAAGTGAAGGCAATGGGGTCAAACAAGTGCTTTCGGCGCCGCGGTCGCCATGGCAGAATGCCTATGTTGAAAGCGCGATCGGCACCATTCGCCGCGCGTGCCTGGATCACATGATCGTATTCAACGGGCGCTGCTTGTATCGACAACTTCAGAGCTTCATTGCGTACTACCGTCGGAGCCAGACACATTTAGCGTTGCCCAAGGATAGTCCAGAGCCCCGATCGATTCAACCTCCAGGCTTGGGGCGGAACTTCGCAAGACAGGAGGTGGGCGGATTACATCACGGGTATGAGCGGCGGGCCGCCTGAACCGGCTTCGTTCGAATCAACTGTCACAGCTTGCTGATCCTTGAAGTTGGCCGTGTGCTCGGCATCCGAACCCACTCGGTTAGCCTATGCCGTGCCGCTTCGCGCACTCCCGGCCAACGATCTGCTAACCAGACGATTGCAGTCGCCCATCCTCGCCATGGTGTATTTCGCCGCCCAGTGAGTCGTTGACAAGATTTTCGAGAACGACAATAGCAGCGTGGGCAGTCCTGCCACTTTCTAAGAATGCGCATGGCTGCCCAGGGGAGCGAATCTTGGCCAGTCATTCGCGCCTGGCATAAGGCGAAAGCTCGCGCACGGATTCCGGTGTTCCGCAAAGCGGATCATGCGCTGCCGCCGGCCAAGCCCGCCGGGTATACTTCTAAGATTCAGTGGCGAACCGAAGGGCCGTGCCCGCCATGGTGCTGCAGACTCCTGGTAACTCTGAAATCTACATGGACGCGGGCGGTAATCGATGACAAAGACCAACTTATGTTTCTTGATTCTCACGGCAGTCGGCATGTCGCTCACCTGTGCACCGGCGATTTCCGCACAAGCTGGCGGAGAATCGCCGGCGTACCTCGACGCGAAGCGACCAATCGCGGAAAGAGTTGACGGCCTGATGAGCCGTATGACTCTGAAGGAAAAGGTCGGTCAACTCAACTTGCCGTGTGTTTACGTGGATGAACTGGGGAAGGACATCCCATCGAAGTTGTTGGGCTGCCGGAAGTTCGCCGCTGGAACCTACACGCATGAGATTGGTCCTGGTTGTGGTTTTTTCACGCTGGCGAATGAGATCTTGCGCAAAGGCGCGCGGCAGCAAGCGGAGTATTTCAACGAACTGCAAAGGATCGCGCTCACTGAGACTCGTCTGAAGATCCCGCTTCTCGAGGACGAGGAAGGCACGCACGGCGCCATGTTCCCGGGCGGAACCATTTTCCCGGAGGGTCTGGCGATCGGTAGCTCTTTCGATCTGGATCTGGTGAAATCCGTCTACGCGGCAGCGGCGGCGGAGGCGAGAGCCGTCGGCATCCACATGCTCTCCACTCTGGTGCTGGAGTTGGATCGCGATCCTCGAATGGGCAGGAATGAAGAAGCGTATACGGAGGACCCTTATCTCTATACGCGCATCGCGGAAAGTATTGTGCAAAGCACGCAGGGTACCAACATCGCGGCACCGGACAAAGTTGTCGCGGTGCTGACGGATTTTCCGACTCAAAGTGAACCTTCGAGCGGATTGGAGCGCGGTGCCATCGAGTTATCCGATCGCGCATTGCGCGAGAATTCCCTGCTTCCTTGGGCCGCCGCCATCACCAAGGCCGGCGCTCTCGGCGTGATGGCCGGCTACCCGGAAATCGAGGATATACCGGCGCACGCTTCTGAGAAGTGGATGAACGACGTGCTGCGGAAGGAATTGGGATTCCGGGGAGTCGTGGTGAGCGAAGGTGGTGGATTCGGAACGCTGATCTCCGAGCATCTAGTTCGAACGCAGAAGGAAGCCGGCGCGCTGGCCTTGAAAGCGGGCGTGGACATGAACATCAGCTATGAGCCTGCCTATATGGGCCCACTGATTGAAAACGTGCAGGAGGGGCGAGTCGACATCGCTTTGGTGGATCGCGCGGTCCGAAGGGTTCTGGAACTGAAGTTCCGTCTCGGTCTTTTCGAGAACCGATTTGTCGACGTGGAGCGCGCAGTGCGTGTTGTTCACTCACAGCCGTATCAGGATCTCGCACTGCGTGCGGGTCGCGAGGGGATTGTGCTGCTCAGGAACGAGCGGAACGTGCTGCCGCTCAAGCGGGAACTGAAGTCGATTGCCGTCATTGGCCCCGACGCGGAGAACCTGATGAACCAACTCGGGGACTATTCGCCGAAGAGTGTCTTGCAGCACGTTACCAGCATTTTGGAAGGGATCAAGAGCAAAGTCGGACGAAATACTAAGGTCGTCGCGGTGAAGGGCTGTCAGGTATTGGGCGCTGACAAAAGCGGGTTCGACGAGGCGACGCGTGCCGCGAGAAACGCTGACGTGGCGATCGTGGTGGTCGGCGAGAACCAGGGCCAGAACGATGCGGACGAGGCGCGGGACCCGCCGACGGACGGAGAGAGCCACGACGTAGCGAGCCTCGACCTCACCGGCGTACAAGAGGATCTTGTGAAGGCGGTTTACGCAACGGGAACGCCCACCGTCGTCGTGCTGGTGAACGGTAGACCCCTGTCCATCCGCTGGATTGCCGAGCACTTGCCTGCCGTCGTCGAGGCATGGCGGCCGGGCGAAAGAGGCGGGGAAGCCGTTGCCGATGTCCTGTTTGGCGATTACAACCCTACTGGGCGGCTCTCAATTACGATTCCCCGCCACGTGGGCCAACTGCCGGCCTACTACAACTACAAGCCAGGCAAAGCCTATTTCACAGAGCAGGGCAAGCGCGGTTACGTCGACATGCCATCAACGCCGCTGTACCCGTTTGGCTATGGCTTGAGCTATACCCGTTTCGAATACTCAAATCTTCGCATCGACCCACCGCAGGTCCACTCCGCGGGGATGGCGCGCGTCAGTTTGGAAGTGAGGAACGCCGGTGACCGCTCAGGAACGGAAACGGTGCAGATGTATATTCACGAGGCGACGGGTCCGGTTGCGACGCCCGTCAAGCAGCTACGCGGGTTCGCTCGCGTGGACCTCAAACCAGGTGAGATGAAGAGCGTCAGCTTGACACTCACGCCAGAAGACCTGCAGTTGCTCGACCGCGACATGCAGTGGCGTGTGGTTCCGGGCGACTTCGAGGTAATGGTCGGAAGATCCTCTGAGGACTTGCCGCTCATGGGAGTCTTGAAGGTCCTGCCTTAACGCCGGAGAGACAGCACTTGATGCTCGTCAGCGCCCGCCCAAACTCAACCGGAATGGTCCGCAGGCTCCTGCCTCGTTTTCACCAGCAACAATTTGACACGGGTCGATGTGTTTTCGCCTGGAGTCGCTTGTCGCAGCAAGACAACTTCGCTCGTTGTTTCGGACTGAGGTAGGGCGACTGACCGGCTGCTCGGCCAACCATTCGCAAATGATAGGCCACGGACGCACATGGCTTCTACGGGCAAAGACGGGCCGGAATGTCCAGTACTCCATCGGTGGTGTGCGGCTTCCCGCAGTGCTTTCCATTCGGGATGCACGATTTGCTGGGTGGCACGGGACGTTTCGTTTCCTAGCTTCACGGGACTTCCCGCTGCACGATTGAGAGGCTCCGGGGTTGTCTTGGCACAACCATCATCGCCGGAGAAATCAACCTGTTTGCGTGATCCCGCCGGCATGTATTCCGATCCCACGAAAGGGTGTTACAGGTTCCACCAATACGTCCACTTCAACACGAGGGCGCGATCGCGGACCGAGAACAACCCGGGCACGTTTTGTCCCGGTTGCAGATACTCGGGCACGTAGTTGTCAGTCCAGACCAGGAATACGTCGGAAGCGGGTTTGTAGCGCCACTGGAGACGCGTGTTGACATTCAGGTTCCGCTGTTGCTCGTTATATTGCACGAACGTTGTGAAATAGAGCGTCTTCGTGAGCGTCACATCGAATCGCGGACCTACCAACCAGAATTTCGTGTGTCCCCATGGTTCATCCAGGCGAATATCGTTGTAGCTGACGGCACCGGCCAGGCTGACATAGGGTTGGATTCTATACCCTAGCGTGCCGGTCCAGTTGAGGCGTGTACCGCCGGCGTAATAGCCGCCATAGAGTGTCGAAAAGCCATAGCGGAACACGCTCTGCGGCTTGGAGTCGAACTTCGTAGTCCAGAAGTCCCAGCGGTGCTCGCTGCCTGCCTGCAATTTCTCCCGGCCTGAGTTCGTCGGGTCAAAGGGCTGCAACAATCGCACGTAGTCGGAGCCGGCCGACGCCGAGAAGACGTCCTGGTTGCGCAGTGTCACGGTGTAACCCAGCGTGGTCTCATAATCGCTGAGCTTGCCCGACCAATCGAAAAAGTTGCTGCTGTTGAGCGTCGGGCCGTGACTCAAAACGGGCCCGCCCGCCGGCAGAAACGTATAGCCGATCGTGACCAGTCCGCGATGGTACCCGTTTCGCGGCACGTAGCCCACCTCGGCGCTGTACTTCTCGTCAACATTTTCCACCTGGCCGCCGATCAGCCAGCGGCGGCTGTTGTACTGCAAGTTACCCGCGTAGACCGCGCCGTTGCCCTGAGTGCCGGATGAGAACGACCTCAGATAAAGCAGTTTGCCAGTCCACAAATTGTCCGCCGTCGCCAGGTTGTATTCGGCGCCTAGGTTGCGGCTGTAGCTCGACGGCGACAACGTTATTCCCGTCGGCCGGTAATTTGCGGACTCTTTGTCTATCACGATCACACCGATGTTTGAACGGGAAAAGATGCGGCGCTGCAGGGCGATGGTGGCGAAGTTCTGCGGCGGGAGGCCTTGATCCTCGGCCTCCCCGGTCTGCATGTCCATCACGCCGATCCGCCAGTCATTGTTCAACTTCCCGCTGAGACGGGCGCCGAATCGGATGGGCACTCCTCCTAGTCCGATTCGCCGGCTGAAAAACGGGCGGATGGTGGCATAGCCGAAGTTGGCGAACTGGTCGCCGTTTTCGAGAAAGAACTGCCGCTTTTCGGGGAAGAACAGCTCATAGCGGTCGAGATTCGTCACTTGCTGGTCGACGTCAACCTGAGAGAAGTCGGGGTTCACGGTCAAGTCCAGGTTGAGTGCCGAACCGAGGGCAACCTTCGCATCCATTCCGACGTCATGCCGGGCGCGCGACGGCGCATTAGTCAAGTAATCGTGGCTTATACCGCCCAGCCCATAGGGGATCAACGAGATGTTGGAACGCTCGGAAGGTGGAGCCTCGTCCCACAGAAGATCACCAGTCAATGCGAGTGAAGCCGTCGGAAACTGGCGTCCTATCGGGGTCCATGAGGACTTCTCCGTCGTCTTTAAATCCAAACGACTGAAGTTGACGCCCCACCGCGTGACGCCGTTCTTATAGCGGATGCTCTTGAAGGGGATGGCAATTTCCAGTTCATAGCGGTCGTCGTAGCTCTTCACGGCCGAGGTCCATTTGTTATCCCAACTCAAGTTCGCTTTGCCGCCTTCGTACAGCAGGCCGTCCCATTGTGCTCCAGCCGCATTCACTCCGAAAGTGAAGCCGTTTGTTTGGTCATCGAAAGTGTCGAGGAAGAATATGAAGTTGTCGTTGTTGCCAAAGGCCCAGTCCCGTCGGAGCGACTCCACCATATACGGTCCCGGAATGTCGCCGAAATAGCAGATAGCGCTGAGGTACAGGTTGTGATCGTCGTAGGCCATGCGCACATCGGTTCGCACTTTGGCGCGGCCGGTATCCATCGGCAGGACCATCCAGAAATCAGTCGCGACCTCAGCCGATTGCCAGGCGGGTTCATGCGCGCTGCCATCGATCACGATGGGCGACGAGGCCCGGTGAATATGCAACTGATAGGCGGCGTTCTGCTTCTGCGCCATGGCGTTCACCGTGGCAGCAAGCAGGCACGCAAACACTGCAAGGGCATAAGTGGTTGCTCGCGCGGCCAACCTCGGACTCCGGCTTGGCGCACTCAATTTTGATCGCTGCTCCCGTGACGGAGTCGCGATACCGGCTTCCTCAAGATTGCCGGTACTGTCATCGTGCGGAAGAGCGATGCGGCTGTGGATCTTCGTTCGATCGCACTTTAGTGCTGCCGGGATCATCACGCGCTAAACCTGTTGAGCTGAGACCGAGTTGCTGAAAAGGACAGCATCGATGTTAACGTCCACTCGCTTTCATCGCAGCGTCCGCGTTCTGATCGCCGATTCGCTTCCGCATGCGGCGTGGGTTCATTGCTCATCATCACTTGAAGTCGCGGATTCACTCCGGCCCGGGGATCACCGTAATCTCGAGCGCCCGGCGGGTTGCCGGGGCCGATGGATCCGGGATGCGGTTTCTCAACGTAGTCTGCCCCGGCCCCAGGGAAATCCACCGGAAGGGACAGGATACTCCCCGGCCAAAGACGATGAGGCCAGATGCATCTATCCATTGATATCATGCGCTTGCTTCCGTCCGGATGGATGCCTGCCAGCGGGTCGCACGGCAATCCACGACGGTACGCACCGGGCACCGTCCTGAGTTCGAATCCGCGCGCGCACAGCTGTCTACTTACTTCTCTTTCTAGGAGGCTTGGCGTCGCGCTGCAGAACGATGCCGTCCAGTGGTTCCAAAGTGACCCATGACGCGGCCTCACCGTCGTTGTAGCGGGACGCGGATCGCACCCAGAGCGCGTCGGCGATAGCGGGTCCGCTGCCCTGGTTGCGAATCCTGACGCTGGCGCCATCCGCCGCTTTGAGCGGTGCTGTGAACAGAGTATGCCACTCATCGCCTCCGGTGGATTGATCGACCGTGGCAGCAGCGATTACCTTCCCTCCGTTGACGAGTTCGAAGACCACGCTCTTGCTCCAGGCTGAAGCTTCTGGAGCCGCCGCCCACCACGCTGCGACCGTATACTCATCGTCCGCCTGCAAGCCCAAGTCCCAGGAGGCAAGTCCGCAGCTTGCGTCGCATTGGTGGCACCCCGCACCCCACTGGTGGTAGTAAGGTCCGCTCGCCTTCCACAGTCCGCTGTCGTACTGCGCGGCGCGCCAGTCGTTAGCTGCTTGGAATGACGTCCCCGCGTCGTCCAAAATGAACTCAAAGCGGGCAGCTTGTGGGCCGGTCAAGCGGCGATAGCCTGCGCCCATCCTGATCTGCTGTCGCTGCCGGGACGTATTCAACAGCACGGAGCCATGATCGAAATCACGGCGCATATAAGTTGGCGCAGCCTTGCGGAGTTCGACCCCGTCCAGCCAGAGCTTTCCTATCTGCGTGCCTGCCAGGAATTGCAAACGCGCATCGTTCACGGTTTCGAGCGCGGTGAACGGTACGGCAAACCGCTGCCACTCCGTGCCTACTGTGACCTGTGCGCTGAGGCCGTAGTTACGCCAGTCCGGACTTTGCTTACTAGCGTTCAGTGTGAGGCTCCGCGTGCCGTCAGCCTTGGCGGAGAAGCTCAGTTCGTAGTCCTGGCCTTGCGTCAACTGCAAGTTGTATTGGTGCAGATCGACTTGCCAGTCCGAGCAATTGCCCAACGCCGTGATCGCGATGAGCGCCGAAGCCGAACCCGACGTAGCGGCGCCCATGTCCTGCGTCGCCGTCGCGGCGCATCCGGCGCTGGTGTCCACCCACAGGCCCCATGTGTTTGAAAAGGGCTCTTCGAAGCTGCCGTTTGCAACGAGATTCACGGAATCCACCGTGCCGTTGACGATGCGCTGCGCCGCCCCTAGCGGGTAGCCGAGATTGAAGTCCAACTCGTCGTACCACCAGTCGTTGCCGTGGAACGTGTCCCCGATCTCATGCGCGAAGAAGCCGTCCTGCATCAGCGTCATCGCCAATCCGAAGCGCGCGTAGGGGTAATAGGTGCGTGCGAACTCAATTGTTGACGCCGGCATGTTCTTCAACGGGTCATACCCATAGCCATAACCGATCTGCCAGGCTGGAGCAGACTCGATCATCATCACCGTGGGCGACCGCCCGTGGTTGTACCATTCGCCGTAGGCGCTCCACAGGAAGTCGAATGAATTCCGGCCGTCCAGTACACCCGGCGAGAGGAAGCCGAAGCTATCGCCATTGAACAGCTTCAGCACCGCCGGATCTGGCGGGCGGTAGTGATGGCCTGAGGCGAGCGCGTAGGGCATCATCCTCCTCCACGTCTCCATCTCGTGGATCACTCCCGCGCGCCAGGCAGCGTCCAGCGTGGCTGGATCGTCGGGCTTGCCGTCTTCGTCGGCATCCAGTTGCACCGCGTTGCCGTAGATATCGTTCTTCAGCCACGACTCGTCGAGGAAGAAGTTGTCGAAGAAACAGCCGTCGTAGATCAGCCCGCTGTCCAACATGATCCTGTATGCGTACATCGCCTGGTACTCGGCAACGTAGGTCTTAGTGAGATTCAGCCGGTAACTCCCTGGCCATACTTCGATGCGCTTGCCGTGAATGTCGTGCAGATAGTAGTCCTCTGGCAAGCCGAAGTTCTCCACCGTGTTGATGCTGGTGAGTATCAGTGCGTTCGGGTTGTACTTGCGGATTTGCGCAATCTCGGAGGCCGAGTAATCGGCGCCGAGATGCAGGTCGACACGAGCGGCGTGTTCCATTCCTCCCAGGCGCAGCATCGCGGAACCCCACAGGTTCCCCTTTCGCGGGAACGGCGCGTCGCCGCGCGGCAACGCGCGGTAGAGCAGCGTGTGCAGATAGTCGGGCGCCGAGGTGCAACGCAGGTAGACCTGGTTCACCAACGCCGGATCAGGGCTGAGGCCGCTGACTATTGCTGACAGCATCGTCGGAGATGCCCCTGCCGTAGCCAGTTGCATCTGGTCGAACGGGGTGCCGCGTTCTAGGCTCCAACGGCACTGGTCGGCCGTTCGCGTGGTCACTGACAACGCGACTGACGTTGTGCCCGGACTCAGCAGCGTGCTCGGCGGGTCGACGTTGACAATCGGGATCCCGGGATAGTCGTAAACCGCACTGGGGCAGGCAGTTCCACCCTGAGGTGTGAACTGGAGTTGGATCTTATCGCCCGCCGCGCGCTCGGCCAGCGGCAGCGCCAACTCAAGCGCGGGAGCGGGAGCCGTGCGCTGAGCGCTCCATCTCACTTCATCCGCATTTAGCGCGCGGCCAGTAACGCGCACCTCGTCCACCAAATAGGCGGCCGCTACCCCGTTGAGCGTGCCTCCGATTGCGAAACGGTCTCCGGCTGCGGAAGGCGCGACATAGCGGCCTTCATTCGTGTCGGCGGCGAGAATTCCATCCAGGTAGAATTTCATGCGGCTCGAGGATTGCGACCACGAGAACGCAATGTGGTGCCACTCCCCGGCTGCCCAGGTACGCGATTCCACCGAGCTGCTCCAGGCGCTCTGCC